>NZ_CP166840.1:3595000-4280525 GCF_041346925.1 Agaribacterium sp. ZY112
TAAGCCTTCCCACATCGTTTCCCACTTAATAGTGTTTAGGGACCTTAGCTGGCGGTCTGGGTTGTTGCCCTCTTGACAACGGACGTTAGCACCCGCTGTCTGTCTGCCATACTCATACTCCACGGTATTCGGAGTTTGCAAAGGGTTGGTAAGTCGGGATGACCCCCTAGCCTTAACAGTGCTCTACCCCCGTGGGTAATATATGACGCACTACCTAAATAGTTTTCGGGGAGAACCAGCTATCTCCCGGCTTGATTAGCCTTTCACTCCGACCCACAGGTCATCCCCTAACTTTTCAACGTTAGTGGGTTCGGTCCTCCAGTTGATGTTACTCAACCTTCAACCTGCCCATGGGTAGATCGCCGGGTTTCGGGTCTAATGCCTGCAACTAAACGCCCTATTAAGACTCGGTTTCCCTACGGCTCCCCTAAACGGTTAACCTTGCTACAGACAATAAGTCGCTGACCCATTATACAAAAGGTACGCAGTCACTCCGAAGAGCTCCTACTGCTTGTACGCACACGGTTTCAGGATCTATTTCACTCCCCTCACAGGGGTTCTTTTCGCCTTTCCCTCACGGTACTGGTTCACTATCGGTCAGTTGAGAGTATTTAGCCTTGGAGGATGGTCCCCCCATCTTCAGACAAGATATCACGTGTCCCGTCCTACTTAATATGTAACTATTGAAACTTCATGTACGGGGCTATCACCCTGTATCGCCAGACTTTCCAGACTGTTCCACTATTTCAATAATTATCGGCTGATCCCCTTTCGCTCGCCGCTACTAAGGGAATCTCGGTTGATTTCTTTTCCTCCGGGTACTTAGATGTTTCAGTTCCCCGGGTTCGCTTCGTACACCTATGTATTCAGTGCACGATAGTCCTAAAGGACTGGGTTCCCCCATTCAGAAATGTTCGGATCAATGCTTGTGTGCCAACTCCCCGAACCTTATCGCAGGCTCCTACGTCTTTCATCGCCTTCAACTGCCAAGGCATCCACCGTGTGCGCTTATTCACTTGACCATATAACACAAATGAATTTTGCTGATACGACTTTAGTTGAACATATCCAATTCATACGAATTAAACACATTCACTACGCCAAGAATAATCACTTCACAGAAATCTTACGCTTGAGTTAGAAACTCATTCATAAATATTTGTAAATATTATGATTACTTTAGAATCCACATTTTTAAAGAACATCGCGCTTAAAAGCGCCGCCGCCACTGCGTTTCCGCTTGGTCGGCATCTACTAAGTTGAACCGGCTGAACCGCTGTTCCCCTTAGCGAGGACGCGCATATTACACTGATATTTCGGATGGTCAACGCTTTATTTCATTTTTTTCACACTTATGGAGCATTGTACAAAAAGCGCTCTAATTTAAGCCCCAAAAGAGCTCAGAAAAGCAATAGACATATAAATGAAGCAAGAGTAAAAACTAACAGTGCCAAAGAGCCCAAATAAGTAATACGTTAAGGCAAGAATGATAAAAAAGAATAAGAGCGATAAGAAAACAGCTACATAAAAACCTTAAATTGAGGATCTAAAGCCACCCTAAATAAAGCAGCGACTGAAATAGCGTCCGTAATCCGACCATCCATTGCCATGGCCACAGCCTCTTTTAAAGGCAGGTGTAGTACTTCAATATCTTCGGTATCTTCTAAAGCTTGCTTACCGGGGCTTAATCCAGTTGCCACAAATACGTAAGCACTTTCATCTGTAATACTGTTAGACATGTGCAGTTTTAATAAAGGCTGCCAATGAGCTGCGATAAGGCCACACTCTTCTTCCAACTCTCTTGCGGCTGCTTGCTCTAGAGACTCCTCCATAGAACCACCACCTTCAGGTAGCTCTATGCTGGCTTCATTTAGCGCGTAACGACTTTGCTTTACCAAATAGCAACAACCATTCTCATCAATTGCAACAATACCTAGAGCGCGCCCTTTAAAATGAACCAGGCCATAAATACCCTCACTACCATTAGGCCTGAGCACCTCTTCATGGCTGACTTCAATCCAAGGATTTTCATATACCAGCTCTTTACTTAGGCGCTTCCAACCACCTACTTTTTCTACTAACTGTTTATCTGTTTTTTTACCTGTCATGTTCGCTCCCTAACTGAACCACTATCTCATTAAGCGCTGCGCACTAGCGCGCTTGCTTTCAGGGATACTGCTCCATTGACTGTATTGCACCACACCTTGATCATCGACCCATTTATAAACTTCTGTAGACCGATATGGCTTAACTGCCCGCTTAGCTGCCTTATCATCTCGCCCCAAACCCGTAACCTCCGGCCCATCAAGCAAGTCAGCAGCAAGCTCTTTATCTAACAAATAACTTAAATCGGCATCCTTCAGCTCTGGCCTGCTCTCTAAAATCACAGAGACCAACTGCTGAAACTTAGAATCTGCCATTAGTTGAGCAGGATTTTTTTGCGCCAAGCTCTCACGCCACTGCTGATCATCAAACAAAGACTGTACTCGTGGATCGTTTTGAGTGTAAAGCATGCGCCGCCAGACAAAACTAAACTGTTCAGCCAAAAAAGTCTGAGCAGCCTGATCGTGCTTACCACTTTGCTCAAGTTTATTGAGAAAACCCGACATTGCAGGGTCTTGCACAAGCTGCTGAAACTCATCACTCGCGGCCAAACTAGAGGCATCGTTTGTCGCCATCATGCGCTGGATGCGTTTATTTCTAACCAAGTGCTTTAAAGGCTCACTCTTGCTAAGTTCTTTTACTGACTGAATAACAGACTCAGGTTCGGCCACTATGCTCGCCATCACTTGCGCTTGAGCGGGATCAGCACCTGTTGCACGTAGCCCCAACTCGGTCGCTTCAGACACCAAACTAGACGCCGCTTTTTTAAGTGGCTGCGCCTGCTGCCCCAACTCTAGACCTGGCTGTTCGATCCCCATAGTTTGCATGCCAATGCCCACAAACCAAACAGCCAAAAGCGCCATGACGGCTCCCGTTGCTCCCCCCACCCCAGCACCAGCCAGCGATAACAATAAAGACCGGCGCTTTAGCGCAGGAAACACATGCTTAAGAACAAAAGGCAGGACACTATTCACCACAATAAACAGCGAGGGATAAGCAATAAAACGCGCGTGCGTATCGATACTCGGAAACTGACTTAAATAGTTAGTCAGCTGCTCACCAAAGAAAAAAGAAACAAGATAAGCTAAAACCAAAGCTGCTATATCTAAAAGGCACAACCACAGCCCTTTACGCCAACCAAAAAAACTTTGAGCGACAACCCAAACGACAAATACCAACAAAAAAATATGCTCTAGCACTCAGGCCTCACTTTTCATAAGCGTTAACACAAGGGGAAATATAAGGGCTAATTACAAATACCTATATTAAGTGCCCATACACAAGAAATAATAAAAGCACAAAAGCAAATGCCCTACGGTGACAGCTCAAACTGATGTAAAAACTGTTTACTATCTCATCAACTAGCATTCTGATAGAATCGCGCGCCCGTAACCACGCAGGCTTAGGCTTAGATTTGGCCTCAGCAAGCGCTAACAACCTTAAGAGCAACCTCGGCTTGACTCAAGCCCCAATGCGGAACCTTCCATGACAAAGGCGACTAACTCCACCTCGCTCCAAGCACTTTCTAACTCTGAGGAGTTTATTAGTAGGCATATTGGCCCCAACGCGTCCGATACTGACGCCATGCTTAAACTGCTTGGCGTAAGCGATCTCAATAGCTTAATGGAACAAGCCGTCCCCGAAAGCATTCGCCTGCAACAAGGCCTCAACTTAGATAATGCAGTCAGCGAGACAGATGCCCTGGCAGAATTAAAAGACATTGCCAGCCGAAACAAGATATTCAAAAGCTATATTGGTCAAGGCTACCACGACTGCCATACACCTCTTGTTATATTGCGCAATGTTCTTGAAAACCCAGGCTGGTATACCGCATATACCCCCTATCAACCAGAAATAAGCCAAGGTCGCCTAGAAGCCTTGCTTAATTTCCAACAGCTTATCATTGAGCTGACCGGTATGGACATGGCCAACGCTTCATTACTCGATGAAGCCACTGCCGCCGCTGAAGCCATGTCGATGGCCAAGCGCAGCAACCGCAAAAACAAGAGCAATGTCTTTTTTATCGACGAGCAAGCCCACCCTCAAACTATTGAAGTTGTGCGTACACGCGCAGAGTTCTTTGGCTTTGAACTATGTGTTGGCAATATTAATAAGATCGCCGACAGTGATTGTTTTGCAGCCTACGTTCAATACCCTGGTACCGATGGCGCTATCCCTGAACTAAAACCCATCGCAGAGCAATTACACAATAAGGATGCGCAACTTATTGTTGGCGCAGACCCTATGAGCTTGATTTTATTAGAAAGCCCAGGCGCACAAGGCGCCGATATTGTTGTGGGCTGCAACCAACGCTTTGGGGTACCCATGGGTTTTGGTGGACCTCACGCAGGCTTCTTTGCATTTAAAGAGAACCACAAGCGTACAACGCCAGGCCGCATCATTGGCGTAAGTATTGATTCACGTGGCAAACAAGCTCTGCGTATGGCCATGCAAACACGTGAGCAACATATTCGCCGAGAAAAAGCCAACTCGAACATTTGTACGTCACAGGTATTACTCGCAATCATAAGTGCCTTTTACGCTATGTATCACGGCGCCGAAGGCGTTAAAAAAATTGCGACTCGCATTCACTTCAGTACAAAAATATTGGCTGCTGGATTAGAAAAACAAGGCTGGAAGATTCGCAACGGAAGCTACTTCGATACTCTGTGCGTAGAAGTTGATGATAGACAGCAAGCACTTATGCAGCGTGCTGTTGATAGTGGCATTAACTTACGCGCAGTTGGAAAAAATGCGGTAGCAATCAGCTTAAATGAATGCACCCAGCAACACGACATTGAAGATTTATTAAGCATTTTTTCCGGTGGCGCTTTTGCTGAGGTTTTTGAAAAACTCGAAGACCTAGCCGTAAACAAACAAGCCATACCTTCGGGCTTAGTTCGCCAAGGCAACGCACTTCAGCATGAGGTGTTTGAGCTTTACCACAGCGAAACCGAAATGCTGCGCTACTTAAAGCGTTTAGAGAGCCGAGATGTAGCACTAAACCTAAGCATGATCCCTTTAGGTTCGTGCACCATGAAGCTCAATGCCACCGCAGAAATGCTACCCGTTACTTGGCCCGAGTTTGGCAAAATCCACCCCTTTGCCCCACTAGAACAAGCCGAAGGTTATCTCGAGTTATTTGATCAACTAGAACGCATGTTGGCGACCTGCACAGGCTACGACGCCATTAGTCTTCAGCCCAATGCCGGCTCGCAAGGTGAATACGCAGGCCTTGTTGCTATCGCCAAATACTTTAAAGCGAAGGGCGAAACCGAGCGTAAGATTTGCATTATCCCAAGCTCTGCTCACGGTACAAACCCAGCTACGGCTCATATGGCGGGCATGAAAGTAGTTGTTAGCCCCTGTAACGCCGAAGGCAACGTCGACATCAACGACCTACAAGCCAAAGTAGAACAGTACGGTGAACAAATCGCTGCGATTATGGTGACCTACCCTTCTACCCACGGCGTATTTGAAGCGGATATACGTGATATTTGTGCCCTAATGCATAGCATCGGTGCACAGGTTTATGTCGATGGCGCAAACCTCAACGCCATGGTTGGCCTTGCTGCCCTAGGTGAATTTGGTGGCGACGTAAGCCACCTTAACCTGCATAAGACTTTCTGCATCCCTCATGGCGGTGGTGGCCCAGGCATGGGCCCCATTGGTGTAAAAAACCACTTAGCACCTTATTTACCGAGCCACCCACTGCAAGACATTAAAGGCACCAAGATTGAAAATGGCGTCATTAGTGCTGCGCCTTGGGGATCGGCAAGCATACTACCTATTAGCTGGATGTATATCCGCATGATGGGCAAAGAAGGCCTAACCGACGCTACCCGTTACGCCATTTTAAATGCGAACTACGTAGCGGAAAAACTTAAAGAAGACTTCCCTATTCTTTATACAGGCAAAGAAGGCCGCGTTGCTCATGAGTGCTTGCTCGACTTGCGCCCATTAAAAGCGGCCAGCGGTATTAGCGAAGAAGACATTGCCAAACGCTTAATGGATTTTGGTTTCCACGCACCAACAATGAGCTTCCCTGTTGCCGGTACATTAATGATCGAACCTACGGAAAGCGAAAGCAAAGCCGAGCTAGATCGTTTCTGCGATGCCATGATAAGCATCCGTAAAGAAATTGAAGCTGTCGAAAAAGGCGAATTCCCACTGGATAACAACCCACTTGTACGCGCACCGCATTCGCTCGACGACATGCTAGAGAATTGGGATAGACCCTATACACGCGAGCAAGCCGCACGCCCACTGCCTTATTTACATGAGCACAAATACTGGCCTTATGTTAACCGTATCGATAATGTTTATGGGGATAGGAATTTGGTTTGTAGCTGCCCTAGTATTGATAACTATGTGGATGAAGAATAAGCCTTGAGGTTATGGAATAAAGTGGGTTAAGGATTTCAAAGAGTGGGTTAACTTAATAAAGTGGGTTAATCCACTCTCGATTTGTGGCTATACTTCAAAATAGCCTTTCGCTAACTTCTGCAGAGAAAGCTAAGTTGATGCTCAAGGTCTCTAACCAAATACTTTAAATCAACCGGAGATATTGCTTTCTCTGATGCTCCCACCAGTCGATCAAGCGCGATCTCCAATGATGATAGGCCTAGCTCTCTTGCCTTAACATCACCAAGCTTCTCAGCATGCTCTCCCAAATCAAAACTAACAACTGGTTTAGGTACTGAGTCGCCCACTCTACACATTTGTAAAGACAAGCTGATATTCCTGCCAAATTCATAAAGTTTTTTTTCAGATGTGGCTACATACCCCAATGTGACTTCAGGCAGATGATTAACATTAAGCAAAAAGTAAGGCATTTTTAGCAGCAGCACATCCCAAGAAGTTCTTTTGAGATTGTACTTAGCTCTCTCCAGAGGCGTTTTCTTATCAACTCCAATAAACTTATCTACAAAACCAGAAAAGTAGCTCAATGCTAACGCATTTTCCCAAGATAACACCGCACCAATATCCGTCACCATAAACTGGTACATTTCTTCGTTTTTCCTATCAACCTCTTTCTTGTATTTAAATTTAATCAACACCATCTTTAGTAAACACGCGTAAGTAAGATTACTCCAAGTATCATACATAGACGGCTCATGGGACTCTACAAACCACTTCGCGATATTCCGACCACATTGATCAAAACTTCCGCCATTATGAAGATCAAAGTAATAATCTTTCCTTTCTTGATCGATGACTATCTCTTTATCATTAACAAATATCTCAGGGTTAATACTAAACAGTTGAAGTATCGATGATATTCTTAAGGATGAGTGTTCGAGAACTGCGCCTTTACCTTCCTTGTAGTAGTTTTCCGCCAAGTAGAATATGCTGCTATAGTCAATATTGGTAACACATAAGTGCTCCAAAAATGACTCCAAGGCATCAACCATACTTTCATTAAGTCTAATTTGCCCTCGCCTATAAGCTAGATATTCATGAAGACCCGAGACAACATTTGAGTCCATTATGAGGGTGTGATAAAAGCCAATATCCAACGCTTTCTCTTCAACTATGAACTCATAGTTTAGAAGAAGCGGTCTTTTCCCATCGAATGGATCTATAACGTAAACTTTATGCTTAAGATCGCCAAATTCAGCAGAACTTTTGTAAAGACCAGCTTTAAGCTTCGAGCTCTGAAGATCAAAAAAGTGCGTATCTTTATCTTTGGATAGTGTGAAGTAATCTTTGTACATTCCGCCTGCCTAATCAACACTCATCAACCACTCAAAACTCCCACCCGGCTATCAATTACACCTTAACTGACAACCTGAACAACACCACCAACAAAGACAGACTCCCAGTATAAATACCACCAAAACACTTCAACTAAACATCCTCCTTTAAAATTAGAATTCTAAAAAATAAGAGCGCTTTAATCATGTGATTAATACTATGCACCTCTCTAAACAAAAGAAGTACCTTTCGCATAAATTCAATAAAATATAGTGAATAATATTTTTCCCGCCTCATACCTTCTTTCGCCGGATAGAAAGTAATAAGCTGAGACGATGACTTATATTCATATTTATAATGTGCAATCGAATTCCTTAGCTTATTATCAACAGCCTTCGTACAAATCAAATAAAATGAATCATCTATAGCCTCAACCTTTCGACCAAGATCAACATTCGCATAATCATTGAGAGAAGAATAGTCCTTAATGAGCCTCCCCTTTATATTTAGCCTAACTGACTTCTCAAACAAATCAGCGTCTCCACGTTTAATAAGGTTATTTAAGCCTGCAAGCAATACGAGTTGGCGGGAGTAGACCTCGGCTAAGTCTTTATACAGATTGCTGCACATCTCAAAGTCGGATGCTGATACACGCGTGGGAATACTACCCAATTTATCGGCACTTACGTAATCGTAATAAAAGGTCGGCCTGAGCGGCAGATCCAGCTCAATAATTTTTGGATATAGACTGATACAGTCATGGTGCAAATTTTCTAGAAATCCATTGTCGGCGATAGCCTCAAGATATTCATTCGTTTTTTCTGTGTGAGTTTCAAACACGTCTCTGAGGATGTGAGGCATCTCATGTGACAATTCCTTATTCAGCTCATGAATTGTAAAGGGAGAGGACATGATCGATGTCGCCGCATACAAACCCGCAATGATATCCTGCCTCCTTTGTGATTTAAGTTCTACTCCGGGTATAGCACTACATATTTTTGCAAAAGATTTTGTATCTCCACGCTTATACTGAGTAATAAGCCTTTTTAAGTCTTTGTTTTTTGTATGTAGCATATTCAGATTGGTGAGTCGCTGTGCGAGATGTGCATAAGCCTCGCTACCTAGCTCGCTTACCGCTTTCATATAAGCCGAACTTCCATTTTTATATGCACCGAAAGAAACGGGAAAATCTAGATGGAGGTCTACAAATGGGGTTTCACCTGTAAATGGGCCATCAAATTTAACCACATCAATAGCACCTTCTAGATTCCCGCTGCTGGAGCCAATTGTAAAGCTAATTATTTCTTCACAATTGGGGCAGGAAAACTGAAAAGGTTGAAGGTCTCTATTTGACATCCCTATCCGACAATCAATTAGAGTATCGCAGGTATTACACTGGAAGCGCTTGCAGATGTTCATAGGTTTTTCTTTCCTGAAGTTTTCCCGCATGTAAATTCACCTTGAATCTTGCGACCTTCGGCCAGAAGCAGACGTTTAGTTCATTTGGGAACTATATCTTTCAATAAGATTAGAGATGCTCTATGACCTCTCAAAATTATTAGTGACATGACTAAGCTCATCGCGCTTAATTTTTTAGGGAGTAGCGTTTTGACAACAGCATTTGCTTATTCTCACCCAGTATTGAAGAGACTTTATTGGGATCGACACTCCATAACTCCGAAAGCTCGGGTATACACATACGATTTGCATCCCAGGGGTATAGTGATTGTTTATTGATCGAAGTGAATGGGCCGTCGGTCTCTAACAAGATTCGATCTTTTGGAATTCGAGACACCAAGCTCTTACCTTTCTTTCCCCTCAGCATCATTGGGCCAACACTAAACCAGCAACCAAGTTCAATTGCCCGGTTAAGCTCTTTAATAGAGCCGGAAAACCAGTGCAGGATAAAGGTGTTGTTGTTTTTGAAGGGCTCTAAACAATCCATGACCTCAGTAGCTGCCTGACGACTGTGTATCGATAAAATCCTTCCCCCATGAATATCTGATATTTTCAGTGCGTGGGTAAATACTTTTATCTGGTTCTCCCAAGAGCTTCTATATCTCGATGAACCGTCAAGGCCGACTTCACCAACAAAGTCCGTTGAATGTATCCATTTGTCAAACAACGATATTTCACCGAATCTTTGATGGACTAGCTCTGGGTGTAGGCCAAGCCCCGTTTCGATATTCGGACAATCCTTGGCTAGATGTGCAGTTTTTTCATAAGCAGACGGAGTAGTTGTAACAGATAAGACAAAAGTGCCTTCTCGCTTCGCCTTAGACACTACATCAAAGGGATCCGGATACAGGTCTAAATGGCAATGAAAATCCACTAAGTTACCCCCTGGGCTTTCAGAAAGTCATCAAGCTCCTTTAAACCACGCTGGGCGATATCGTAGTAGGGTTGGATGTTTGAAATTGGCGCAGAGGAAAGCCCCGCACCCATCCAGCGACGAATACCTACTTCTTTTTCTTGTATAATTGCCATTGCGACTGCACGAACATCGTCAAAGCCAGAATTCTCGGAGTCCTTTTTACCCAAATTTTTGTAGACATAAGTGGTTCTATCCACCTCTCCCCACTTATTAAATGCAGCTCGTCTAACTAAGCAGGGAACGCATCGACCACAATGAGTTTTCTTAAAAAGCAAGAATCTACCGCAGCTCGTTGATTGGTGGGCCAACTCCTTGATGAGGGATTGATTTTTGCAATCTGATAGCATTTCCCCCTTAGTTTTCAATGCGTAGGGAGTATCGATTTTTAGTCCAATACCCGCTGAATCAAAAATTTCCTGAATACCAGAAAGATAGGTTGGATGTGTTGTTCTTGTACTTAAACTGCCCACTCTCATCGGGGTTAGAGGTGTATTCAGCGAAATAAAACCATTTTCTGAGACTACTAATTCAGTATTGGAACCGTCTTGATTTTTTAAGGATGCTGCTGCGAGAGCAGCATAGGCTAAGAAAGCTATAGATCGTGAACGCTGAGACGCAGGAGTTTCGCCATCTGGTACTTTGGCTTTATGACTCATTACGAGAGACTCGATGTCACAATGAATTTTTTGTGGAAATAACTTTTGTTTGGCTTGATCGCCTTGTACAACTTGGCTGATAGTGACTGGCTTTCGTCCATTTTTAACAAGATTAATTGCACCAATAAGACTATCCATGCCTCCAGAGAAAAGTGTCAAGCAGTCAGCGTCGAATTTTTTCTCTGGCTTTGGTGGTTTTGGATAAAAACCTCCTTCACAAAAATTGATAAGCCATCGGTCTGTGGTCAGAAAATTCAAAGTTTTCTGAATGATCTCTACTTGTGACTTCCAGAAATCTGGATCAATTACTGCAACTGTAAGTTGGAACTCTCTAGTCCACCCGTCGGGGCTCTGCTTTCTGTGTCCAGCAGTATCAGCGCATACCACTGAAAGCGCGATTGATAAAAAGTCCCATGACCTTGAGGAAGGGTTAATTTTTCTTTTCCTGACTACTTCTGCAATTCCGTGACCTGCATACGCTAATCTCCTGTTGTCAGGAATGGAGTAAAGCTGAACGTCAAGATTCGATTTATGATCATCGAAGTTAAATCCCTTTGGTCCGCATATTATTTTCATCGCGTATAGTCCTCAAAAACTTCGTATGTGTCTTCTAATACACTACGGGCTAGTCGAGTAACTTGGTTCTGTGACAACGAGGATAGGTTGTTTCCTATTTTTTTGAATGACGACTTAACTGTTTCGCGTACATACTCTTTTATCTGTTTTAATCGACTTACGCCTGCTGCTGCATTGGGTGCCTTGTCTTGTATGTGCTTCCCGACATCTAACGCAATTCTCTGATAAATGTCGGAGGCAAGAAAAGTCTCTATGACTAAATATTTGTCGTTATCATTTAGCTCCAGTAAATCAGCATCGGGATTCTTATCTAATAGCTCGCTTAATGCATCCTTGATAGATTCTCTTGAAGCTTCTGAATCCTGGGTTCCGTCAATAGGTCTGACAGCTTCAATGATTGCATTTACTACATCGTCGGAGTTTTTCGATTGAAAAGACAACGCATTGAAATGGTTAGATTGAGTGGTTGTGCGTGTGTCGGGGGATAATATTCCTGCTAAACCACCTGCAGTAGACGCGGTGCTACCCATTCTTCGCGCCGCACTTTTGGCCCCGCCATAACCCCTGGAGACGTATTGACGAATTCCATTACGCATACTGCTTGAGCTCCCATCACCAGCGAAAGCACCTAGACTACTGCGCGCGCCTCCAAATCTACCTGGTGGAGCGTTTAGCGGGGGGGGATTAGGTTCTTTTGTATTGTCCCCTGCGTTGCTATCTTCAGGGTTTGACTGATTGTCGTCTTGACTACTCTGACCAGCATCGGGAGCTTCCGTGGGGTTGTCAGCCCAAGGCGGTACCATCGGTATCCCTGAACCGGGGCCATTGCTTGAACTTGATGTTCCCATTATTCCTTACTCTTCTGAATTGCTTTTTTTACTGGTCCTGATACGTCTGACTTTGTCCAAACATCAAACGGAATATCGACCCAGTCTTCCTCTGCGATCTTTGGAACAATGCTCGGCTCGATTTGATTTGTGGGGCGCTCACTCAAAAAAGCCCCAAAGCGTTTACCAACAGATTTATGAGCCTGTCCAACAACTACACAGGCAGTTAATATATCCGGTGCACCCCATGATTGCTCGCGCGCGGCAATTTCCAGCAATTTATCCATTATCAGATTCAAATCTTCAGTCGCCAACTCATTAATTGAATCTTTAAGCGCATTTGCCATGTCAGGTGTTTCTTTTAATGCACGTAAAATCTCCAGGCCACTCGATGATAGTTGTTCATGACTGAGGAGTAATGGCGAATGTTCTCGACTGACATATAACGCACCACGAATATCAATATCAGCTAATTGGGGCTTTGAGGCAGCCCATTGTTTAAAGAACGCAGTATCGAATTCTGGTGGCCAATCAATCTCTTTACCTTCTTCTAAGCTGGCTTCAATGTCCTTCAAAACTGACGGGAGTCCCTCATCATTACGTGCACAAGATGTCGCAATTTTTTTGTAGGCATCATCTGAACCGCAACGCTCCAGCAAAAGTATTTTTGTCAGGACGGCTTCATCAATCGCAATATCTTGGGCGCTGCCAATTGCTAGGCGAATTGATATGGCGTTTAGAAAACGCTTAATTAACCTGGGATTTGCATCAATGGCTGTTTCCGAAGACATTAGAGGTGCTAATCGGTCAGCAAGGTCGATTTGTGTGGATAGTTTTACGGGTATTTCGATATTGAGTTCTTGGGACAAGCCTTCCAGAAACTGTCTATCAACACGAGCACCTTTCCAGGTTTCAGACAACTGCCTGCATATCCTCTCTCTCAGCTTGTCTTTTTCGGGTTGTTCGATATCGCTAAGGTCGATATACAACATGCAGAGGTAAGCTTTAATATCCTGTACACCGAGTTTGGGTACTTGAATAGGTATTTGTATAAGCTTATCGAAATAGTTGGTTACTAGCTGATCGTCAGGCATATCATGGAAGTGCTTTCTGACAGAGTGATGAATCATTTTCGTGTCGGCAGCAATAACAAATGCGGTATTTTTCAGGAATAGAAATAGTCGCAGTGCTTCTAATGTCGATATTGCAGTTTCTGGTAAGCAGCGATCTAAATCGTCAATCAGTACGACCAGTGTAACGTCAAGCTCTTCAAGCGAACTCTCGAACCCTCTTCTAATCGCTTCTATTTCTTGAGGGGGAGATTTTCTTTTCTTCGGCTTTACTAATCTTTTCCCTTCTTGAAGAGCTTCATTACCGGAATCTCTAGCAGACTGTAGGTCTTCTTCTGTAACTTCTCCGTCTAGTAGCGCTTCCCCCGAGTCCCAAACCTTACCGACAAGGCCACCTATGGGTACGCCAGTTATGAGAGAAGCTGCGACACCACCGGTTGTTTTTGCCGCTCGTAGCCAGTCAATGCGGCATAGTAAATCTTTAGTCTTACCAACCGCCGTTTGTTGTTGTTCTGCTTCTTCTGAAAGTTTCCTAGCAATGACTTCCATCAACGCAGCTTTAGCATCATCGTATCCTTGATACAGCCAAGCATTGAACTCAACAAATATGTATTTCTTTTCGTTTGGATTGTCACAGGTGTTTTTCAGATTGGCTTGGACAAGTTTGATCATAGACGATTTCCCGACGCCCCAGCTTCCAGAAACCCCTATAGAGACAGGCTGTCCATTTGCCCTTGCGATAATCTCTGAAACCGTAGCTGCTACGGTAGAAAAATTAAGAAAATCACGATCAGTTTCATTATCTGTCCACATCAATTACCACCTTGATTATTTATTTCGCAAGAAACTTACTTTTTAGTCTAAAAGCCTTTTCATAGCCTCTAAATCAGCCAATGCACATCATGGCCCCACCAAATAGGAGAGTGAACATGCACTACAGAGCGCGCGTTGCTCCAACGCTAGTGGCTACCAGATCTATTTGTACACACCAGCATATTAGTATTTGCAAACCTCTAATGACCGCTATGGGTTGTGAGTTCAACATATGCTGTAGGCCTTCAGTAAAGTCAAAAAATCTACCACAAAGGTCACTTTACATACCTCGAAATAATCTTCATATGCCCAAGGTCACCCCAAAGTTTACGATTACCAACCACATAAAAATTCTGCTTAGCCCTAGAAACCGCGACATTCAGAAGATTTACATTAGATGTCGCCCACTGCCGTGCACCATTTTGCATTGGACTTGGAGCACCTAACAATAGGATTACCGTTTGTGCCTCTTTACCCTGAAAGGTGTGTACGGTTCCAATGTTGTCACGGATCCATTGACTTGGATCATCTATACCATAATCCGCTAAACGTTCGCTTTCTTGGCGCATACGTGCGCCCATTTGATCTGCAACCATTCTGAAAGGGGATATCACAAATATATCTGTATCCCCTCTAAACTCATTGATGGTATGTATTAGCATATTGGCAACATGCTCTCCCTCTTCGGGACACCATTTCTCTTGTGCACTACCTTCTATATCAAACCACGCCGTTTGTTCACCGATGAACCGTGTCACTTCAGAGGGTTTGGGCTGCGTTGCGTGTACCATTAGCCCGTTATATGCCATTCGATTAGAAATCTTAAACATCGGATCTTCACAGCGTCGATGAACGAGAAGCGGACTACCAATTCTGATTTCACTTAAATCACGCGGAATAGTTGTACCATAGGAATTGGCATGATCGGATAAAGTTTGCACGGAGGCACTTGGTGCCATCCAATGATAGGGTTCAACACCCATATATTTTGATATACCCTCAACCAGTGTTGGCGGCAAGGTAAAAACAGGCTCAATTTGCAAAGGGTCTCCAACCGACATTACGCGCTTTGCACGGCATATGGCCCCAACAGCCGCTTGAGGCGTCGCTTGCCCAGCCTCATCGATAAGCAACCATCCAATACTATCCTTCGGGAGCTTCTTAAGCATGCGCCCAACGGAAGCGAACGCTGTAGAAAATACAGGTGTAAATAAAAACGCCGTTGACCACAGATGAGGGAGTAACGCTTGCTTATCTTCGGGCAAACTTCCATTACCCAAACAATAAAAATAAGCACCTAGATTCTGACGAACTTGCTTGGCAGAAGCGTCGATAAACGCTTTATGAAGCTCTATTGCCGCAATAAAGACATCATCTCGAATTCTTTGCGCCGCATCGCTATAATTGGGCGTAAACTTTTGCTGGTCATCGTGACTACGCTCCCATAGCTCCGGCGTAACCAGTTTGCCTCCGCAAATCGCCCCTTCTTTTTCAATTACATCGAGTGTTTTTTGATAGGATTTCTTTACGCTCGCAAGTTTTTCATTGAAGGTTTTTAACTGCTTAAACTTTTTATCATAGTCTTTATAAGCGCTTCCTAGTTGACCTTGAGCTTCCGTTAGTTCAGATTGAATAGACTTCAAATCATCGAGCAATAAATTTTGTTTACCTTTCCATTCACGCCAAGTACCGCGTGCAAAAAGGCGTTTGATAAAACTCGGTTTTTCTTTTTCATGACGCTCTTTTTGATGAAATGCATTGCTCTTTCTTAATTCAATTTCCTTTATCTCAGATACAAGCGCTTCTTTCACCTCTTGAGCAGAGCTAACCAAGCCCCCCTGCTCTTCAGCTTTTACAGTTAGTTCACGAATTTGTGTTCTTAGCGCGCCAACTTGACCGCTCGCCTCATATGCACGTTGCGCCCTATCTCTGATGTTTTTCGATTTAGCAAGGGCCTCAGCAAAACGTTGACGCGCTTTTTCCCAACGACGATTTGCTTCTTCTGGGCTGGATGGTGGATCACACTCTTGGACGATTTTCGGAATAATATCCTCACCGTTTTCATCGACCTCTATATCAAGCTGGCCAGATATGGAATAAAAATAGGTCCATAAACCACAATTTTTATCCCACCATGCTTTCTGCGCGAAGTTATTACGATTTGTTGAATTACCGAGTACCGCAGCAATTGAGCCCCATGTTTCTTCTTCACCATCGCTAAGCGCATCGCTTATTGTCTTAAAGTAATTCAAGTCCCCAATATCTTCCGCGACCTGTTCACGTAGAGGCAACTCTTTACTGACATTCTCAACAGCTTTGTTATTGGTTGAGGCCACAACGATTTCATGCCCCCTTAGCGTTTCATCCAAACGATAGAGGTGAACAAAAGCATTGCCGAGCTTCATTTGTCCCGCATGCTCAAATGCGTCATCAGTATTTTTAAATGAATATAGCGCAGTAGCCCGCTCCACAAGCACAGAGGCGACAACATCTCGTAACAACGTTGTTTTACCTGTACCCGGTGGCCCATTAACTGAAAACAACCCACCGTCTTTGAGCTCTTTCATTGCAAGATTTACGGATGTTTGTTGGAGCAATACAAGAGAATGGCGACCTTTACTCGGCCAACGTCCGAGCGGCATATTCTTTGGCTGTAACGCTCGCTCTATGTGAACTTTATCCTTTAGGAGGTCATATTGATTCTGAGGTTTGGTGATCCCCAGATATTCGCTCAGTGCTTTGTTGGGCTCGCCGCTCTCAACACTATGTTTTGCGCGCTGTAAATCCCCCAAAAAGAAGCTGTTCAGGATATCGGGGTCTGGTGCGCCCTTTTTAAAGGATTGGTACTGACGAATAGCAAAGCTTGGAGCGGAGCAATCCTCACTTGGTATATCACAATTATGGGTTAGCCATTTAAATGCTTGCTCGGCCTTATCGAGTGAAAACGGAAGAACTGTTCCGTTAACATCTTGCTTATAGATGATCTTCTCTAAGCCCTCTTTTAGAGCTTCTTCGGCGGCCTCCCACGATTTAAGCTCGTGTAGCCTCCCTTGAAGTGCTCTGGCATACGCCCAACCAAAACTCGATATCGCTAAACCAGTATCAGGAATAGGAACACCATGTCGATCAAGAATGATCAATCCGAGTGAAGCAAGACCTGTGACCGATTGACGCTCAACGCGCTCATCCCTATAAACTGCTAAGAGCTTTTCTGTAGCTTTTTCAAGATCAACGCAACCAAGGTGAACAACATAGAAAAGCTGGGTTTTGGGTCGCGCTTTTTCACCCTTGAACCATGGTTCTTGATTGTGCCGAAGGTAAGCAACAGAGCCACCGGGAATAACAAGGTCTTTTGGCTTTTTATAGCTTTGCGGTGATAGCGCCTCAAGCGCAGTCCAAGCATCAAGAATATCTTCGGGTCTGTTTGCTAGCTCAGCGGGAATATGGCCATCAGCACCCTCAAAGGCATGCTGAGCTGCGCCCGAAATAACGGTTTCCCAATCAAGCTCAACTTCCTCATTTTGACGAGTATCCCGCACAGGCTCATCTATTGGCACCACAGGTGGGGGGACATAATTGGCACTATCTTTTTCTTCTGCACCAAGGTGGGTGCGCACAGTCCCCAATAGGGTCTTAGCACGATGCGTATTACGGTGTAAATCCAGCTCTTCTTCTAACTCTTCAAGAACCGCAACATCGTCTTTTGAACTCTCGAAAACGCCCTCTAGCTCAACAACCTTATACTTAAAATACTTACGCTGCTCCATGTACTTTTGTACTCGCCCCTTACTTTTGTGCTCACCCCTAAATATAAAAACCAGCTGCGACCAATATTACAGATTGCATAACCTAGAGAATAAAAAAATCCATTTAGGATACCTTTCCTGACATTAGCCGTCACCGGTAAAGCCCTGCCCTACAAAGTATTAGGCGCCACAATTTTCTTACTCCCTGAAAATAACATCTAAGGCTTAGCCTCGGCCGTCACACACAGGTAAAACAGTGGCCAACCTTAAACAATGACACACTGATGGTTTTCATATCCAGCAGAGTTGACCTAGATTAAGTCAACATCGGCTTTAAAAGACTTTGAGGAGCCTTTGATAAAAGGCACGCTCCTGGCGGGAGGGCATACTTTTTCTTAGTCATTAAGGAATCAAGGGGCTCGCCCCCCCTGGACTAGCGGAGAAACGGGTAAGTCGCACGTTACGATACAAGTAGATTAACTACACGTACACATATTGCGGGACTATGCTTCTACGCCGCTATAGAACCTGCATCACTTCTAGGCAACAGAAAGCCAAGCGTCGCAATTCTGACACTCCGATCATTATATGTGTCCAGAAGAACTAAGGGGCTAACTCTCGGCAAGCTCAGCAATATCAAAAATGGAACGTAAATACCCACGACAGTTTTGACTACATCAAACTGCTATTAACGCCGGAACAAATTGCGGCGATGGACCTCTACGAGCTTCAGGTATTATCCATTATCGTTAAAACCTGCAAAAAATCAGCTTCAATGGCTGATGCAGGTAGAAAGCTATTTAATGTAAGCCGAAAAAGCGAAAACTTCGAGCAATGATTCACATCGAATTAAGCAGTTATTAGATAAGTACGGGGTCGCATTCGATAGCATCAAAAAGTCATTTTAATCGCTTAAAACTCAGGTGAAAAAGCACTAACCTACTTTATTTAGCCGTCATGTGCTACAGAACAATAGGCTTGCACCACTTTAACGGACATCTTAAAAGCTTGCTTAAATACCACACATTAAGTAATACCTTCGGCACCGCCGAATGAGAGAGTGAGTAATGCCTCAAAGACCTTTGGTTTCTACATCGGGAGCTTACTCATAAGAATCACCGAAGTGCTCTGTAGCCGCCCTAGTATCGTTAGCAATCATATTTTTACACGAGGGAATACAGGGAGTAACTTTGTTTTTTGGTCTGTGATAAAAACAAATAGCGTATTATTTTCGGCAAGATAAGTATGTCTAAGCCTACTTTTAAGCGCTGCTACAAAGTAAGTGATAAAGTTATCCAGCCAAGCAAGATGCTCGGCTTCGGTGATAACAAGGCCGTATTTCGTGGAGGCTGTGTGCGTAGAATTATTTTTGTTATAGTTTGTTGTGCTTCGACGAACGCATCTGCGTTAAGTTTCGAACAAGATATTGTGAGCGCAGCACATGAAAGAACGAATCATGCTGTGCGTTATGATGGCGCGTACATGGCTATCGACTATCCATGGGGTGACGTGCCCAAAGAAATAGGAGTGTGTACGGATGTCGTTATACGTTCTTATCGCAGCTTGGGGGTCGATCTTCAGCAGTTAGTTCACGAAGATATGAAGGCGAATTTTAGTTTGTACCCTTCAACACGAATATGGGGTCTTAAACGCCCCGATAAGAACATTGATCACCGACGGATACCAAATCTTCAAGCTTTTTTTGAACGTCACGGTCAAAAGTTACCCGTCACGCTTAATGCCAAAGATTATAGGCCCGGTCACCTCGTAACGTGGATGCTGCCTGGCAACCTACCCCACATTGGTATCGTTAGTGAAAGAATGAACCCAGCTACTGGCAACCCAATGATCGTGCATAACATTGGCCGTGGCCCAGAGCTGCAAGACATGTTGTTCAACTATAAAATTACTGGCCATTATCAATACGTACCAGAGAAATATAACAGGGCAAGCCCTGAGCCCGAGGCGCTGCGCTAAAAAACCAGCCCTTGATCATGAAACGAGTACTTCTAGCTATACGCTGATATTCCTGAGCAGCCAGAACACTGTTTTAGAGGCATAACAGATAATCGTGCGCTGTGTCGTTACTCTAAGTCCAACTTGATCAACATTAGCTCAAAAACACTTAAATATATCCTCCTAATGTGGTTAGAATGTATGAGCTCTATGGGTGCCACTTGCATGGCTCCCATACTTACAATCGCTACTATCTAAATAACTAAAATAACTTGCGAATGGACGATAAGAATAATGAAAAAATTAGCAGCCCTGCCCCTACTTTGCTTACTCTCAAGCGTGGCTTTTTCAGCCCCACCTTTAGAGAAAAAAGAGCTCTATAAAGTCGGTTTTGCCCAATCTGAAAACAACAACCCTTGGCGTATCGCCGAAACAAACAGCTTTAAAGATGTCGCCAAAGAATGTGGTTGGCAGCTGATCGTATCCGATGCCGCTAGCTCTGCCTCTAAGCAAGTTTCAGATGTCGACTCGATGATAGCCCAAGGGGTGGATGTTATTTTCTTGCCTCCACGAGAAGAAAAACCGCTGGTACCGGCTGTTAAAAAGGCAAAAATGCGCGGTATCCCCGTCTTTCTTGTCGACCGTAAAGTGGATGAACGTATTGTCAAACCTGGGGTTGATTACGTTACCTTTCTAGGTTCGGATTTTGTAAAACAAGGCGAACGTGCTGCCGAGCAACTGGCCAAGCTCTCTGGCGGTAAAGGTAAAGTCATTCAACTGGAAGGCACCACCGGAGCCACCTCTTCTCGCGATCATATTATTGGTTTTAACCGCGTTATTGATACCTACCCAGAGATGACTATTGTCGCTTCACAATCTGGTGACTACGCTCGTGATCGCGGTCGAAAAGTGATGGAAACCTTACTTCAAGCCCACCCAGATGTAAGTTTGGTCTGGGCACACAATGACGAAATGGCGCTCGGTGCCATCAGGGCTATTGAAGCTGCAGGTTTAGTACCTGGTAAAGATATCATCATTGGCGGTAAAGACGGTACGCGTGATGGCTTGCAAGCTATTTTAGATGGCAAGCTCGCCTTTATTGTCGAATCGACCCCTAAGTTCGGCCCGCTCGCATGTAAAACCATGCAGCGTTATGCAAACGGTGAAAAGATTCCAACGTGGATTAAAACCGAAGATCGCTTGTTTGATGCCTCTAATGCCGCAGAGCATATCGCAGACGCATTCTAGTTAATATCATCTCTGGGCCGTGCTCTTTTCGGCCCGTGTTTTCTCTACCCAAGGAAGCAACCATGAGTAGCGACACCCCTATTCTAGAGGTTAAAGGCGTCAATAAAGCCTTTAATGCTATCCCTGCATTAAGCAAAGTAAACCTGAGCATTCATGCCGGTGAAGTACGCGCATTAATTGGCCAAAACGGTGCTGGTAAATCGACGTTAATCAAAATTCTAAACGGCGCTTATAAACTAGACAGCGGCCATATTTCCTTTAATGGCAAAACGGTTAACTACGCCTCCCCTCATCAAGCGCAGTTGGATGGTATGAGCACCATTTTCCAAGAGGTGAATTTACTCGGTTATAGAACGGTTACTGAAAATATCGTTATTGGCCGAGAAATTAAAAAATTTGGCATGATCGACTGGGCAGCGTGCAGCCGCTTTGCCAAAGCCGCACTCGAGGTGCTGGGTTTGGATATTGACGTTAACAAGCCCTTAGACTCTTACAATGTGGCAATACAGCAGCTTATTGCCATTGCCCGCTCCATCGCGTTTGATGCCAAGTTGTTGATTATGGATGAGCCCACAGCGTCTCTCGACGATGCCGAAAAACTCACTCTATTTAAAGCCGTCAACGAATTAAAAGCCAAAGGCGTAGCGATTCTATACGTCAGCCATCACCTTGAAGAGCTGTTTGAAATCTGTGATTCGGTGTCGGTCATGCGTGATGGCTGCCTGCTTGAGACTCATGATATCCATGCACTGAGTAAAATGGATATGGTTGCCAAAATGCTGGGTAAAGCAGTGGATGAGGTTAGCCATGATCTACATGCTCGCCCTGAAGCATGTCCCAATAGCGAACAAAGCATCTTAGATGTGCAAGATATTTCCGGAAGCGGTGTTTTACGCAAGGTAAGTTTTGAGCTAAAACCAGGGGAAATTCTTGGTCTAGCTGGGCTTTTAGGCGCCGGACGCAGTGAAGTTGCCCGCCGAGTCTTTGGTGCCGATATCGACGCGTCATTTAAAGGCGTGATTCGCATTGGGGAAACGGTCATTGGTGTCGAAGGCCCCAAAACTGCTATAAAAAACGGCCTCGCCTTTTGTTCCGAAGATCGAAAAAATGAAGGCATTATTCCACATATGTCAGTGCGAGAAAACTTATCCTTAGTTGTGCTCGATAGTCTGTCAAAACATGGCTTTATTGATAAAGAAAAAGAAGTCGAGTTGGTTGATAGGTTTATCAAATTACTCAAGATCAAAGTATCCGATATGGAACAGCCCATCTCACAACTGTCTGGAGGCAACCAACAAAAAGTGCTGCTGGCACGCTGGATGGCGAACAACCCTCAAGTGCTCATTCTCGACGAACCTACACGCGGTATCGACATTGGCGCTAAATCAGAAATTCGCGATCTGATTTTATCACTCTCTGCTCAAGGCATGGCAGTGTTATTTATTTCATCTGAGTACGAAGAAATTTCGTCAACCTGCCACCGTGTATTAATGATGCAAGAAGGTTGTTCCTACGGGCAACTGGATTACGAACATGTCTCCGAGGCCGCCATTTTGGATGCCTTAGGCAAAGATCAAACCATGGCAGTCAATTAGGAGGCACATAGTGGAATCGATACCTTACCAAGAGCAAAACAACAGCCGCTTTGCTACTCAGTTGAAAACGTGGATTAAAAGCAACGGCGCACTCACGGCCCTTATTTTACTTCTGCTTGCCAACGCGCTGATTACCCCCAACTTCTTTGCGATGCAGACTTTATATATCAACCTAACTCAAGTTACCCCCATCGCCATTGTTGCGATCGGTATGTGCTTGGTGATCGCATCAGGTGGTGGCGGTATTGATATCTCGGTTGGCTCGGTACTGGCATTAGCCGGAGCACTGGCGCCACTGGTGTTTATGTCCGATTTTGGCATAAACAACCCCGCACTTGGCATTGCTTTGGCGATCACATTACCGCTATTAGTGGCGAGTTTTTGTGGCTTATTTAATGGCTTTTTAGTTGGCCACTACAAAATACAACCGATGATCGCAACCCTCGTGTTATTTATATCTGGCCGAGGCATCGCTCAAGTACTGACCGGTGGCGATATTCAAACTTTTAATAACAAGGCCTTTCAATATATTGGCACAGGGAAAATACTTGGCCTGCCCGTTCAGGCCTTGATTCTCATTTTAATGGCGCTTGCGGTATCCATCTTTATTAAAAAGTCGATGTTTGGCCGCTACCTGTTAGCCGTTGGCGGTAACGAAAAAGCCGCTTCTTTATGCGGCTTACCAAGCTACAAAGTTAAATTAGCTGTTTATGCTTTTTGCGGATTTTGTGCAGGTTTAGCTGGTTTATTTACCACCGCCATTAACTCGGCATCGGATGCTAATACCGCCGGCTTATTAATGGAGCTGGATGCCATTGCCGCCGCTGTTGTTGGTGGCACTATTATGGCCGGAGGGCGAGCCCCCGTTATTGGTGCCGT
Organism: Agaribacterium sp. ZY112; assembly: GCF_041346925.1. Classification (NCBI taxonomy): domain Bacteria; kingdom Pseudomonadati; phylum Pseudomonadota; class Gammaproteobacteria; order Cellvibrionales; family Cellvibrionaceae; genus Agaribacterium; species Agaribacterium sp. ZY112. The sequence goes on from NZ_CP166840.1 coordinate 3,618,541, forward strand.
TATTGGCGCTCTGGTTATACAGATGATGTCTTACACCTTATTAGCCAATGGTATTTCCGACTCCGTGGCAATGGTCGCCAAGGCCGTCATTATTATCGCGGCTATTTACCTTCAAATGCACTCTAAAAATAAAGGCTAGGTTTTATGAAACTCAATAAACTGTTTGGCCGAAGCCAACACCCGCTACTGCGAACAGAAGCCGTTTGGGTCGCCCTTACATTAATGATTGTTTTTGCAAGTTTTCGCTACGACAACTTTTTATCGGCCTACAACATTGAAAGCTTTTTAATTTACAACTCCATGTTTATTTTAATCGCTATCGGCATGTGTTTTGTGATCATGACCGGCGGTATTGATTTATCTGTGGGTGGGGTCGCAGCCCTTGCAAGTGTCACCGCAGCTTTTGTTAGCCCTCATGGCATTCTACCGGCCATGCTCGCCGGCGCCTTTACCGGCCTTGCCTGTGGAGCGATCAATGGTTTTGTGGTGGTAAAACTACGAATTGCCCCATTTATTGCAACTCTAGCGATGATGCTGGCTTCACGAGGCGTCGCTTTAATCGCTTCCGACCGCCACTCAGTACCTATTTCATGGGAAAGTAACTTTACCGTTTATGGCATGGGACACATGTTTGACCTCATCCCTTGGACCGTGGTGGTATGTTGTGTAATCGCCGTCGGTGCCTGGTTTTTGCTAGAGAAACTCCCCTTTGGCCGCTCCGTGTTAGCCGTGGGCGAAGATGAAGAAGCGGCAAAACTAATGGGCCTAAAAGTCAACCGCACCTTGATAACCGTTTACTTAATGTCTGGTACTTTAGCCGGTATTGCCGGTGTCACCCTTGCCGCTAGTTTTGGTGCAGGCCAGCCACTCGAAGGCATAGGCTGGGAGCTGCTGGCAATTGCAGCTGTGGTTGTTGGTGGCACCTTATTAACCGGTGGTTTAGGCTCCATTACCGCGTCTATCGCAGGGGTGATACTCATGGGCTTAATCTTTAATATTCTTAACTTTGAAAACGGTAAAGGCAGCTTTGAAATCAGCACGTATTGGCAGTCTGTTATACGTGGTGCTTTTTTATTACTGGTACTTGTCGTACAGGCTGAATTACTTAAACGGCTAAAAAAACGACGTTCTGAGCAAACGGTTTAATGGTGTGAGATTTAAATAACGGCGGACAACTTATGAATTCCGCGTGGAGAAATCCACGCATCTTTTTTAACACTTGAAACAAGAAAGCCCTATCAACAGAAAACAAGATACGCTTCGATAGCTTTTAGCTTAAGCTCCTCCATAACAACGGCAGGGCCATTTGAAACCGTACTAATTTAATACGTTTTCTACCCGCTGTGGCAGCCTCTCGTGGTTTGAAAAACCATCTTGAGCCTATACGTTATATTTTAATACAAGATCAACTACCTTAAACCCTACTCTTGGGGTAATAAGCCCTCCTGTTTTATTGTATATACACAACATCTCCATCAATCGCGGCTTATATAAGTCACTCTCTGTATGCTTGGGATCAAAGTCTTAAACTTACATTTCTGCTTAACTCTTGCTTGAGTATCACAGCTTGTATAGGGCTATCCTATCTAATTGTGAAACTGCCATTATCCAATGTGTGTTAAGATACCCACTTGCTAATAGGACCTGGAGCATTTTGTGTATCGCTCCCTTTATGGCAGCTTTTAATAGATCAAATTTCAAGCGTATTTAAAATTCAGAAAAAGGACGTTGTAGATGTTAGCTAGGGAATTAAAACTACTGACACTTGCTGTTGTTAGTGGTTCACTCATCGCCTGTGGCGGTGAATCGCAAGAAGCCCCAGAACAAGAAACTAAAGAAGTAAAGCTAAGTGCTGAGTGTGTCAGCACTAAAACCCTTGCTTTATCTGAAGACGTGAGTTATGGCGACGGCTCTGATGGTGAGTTTTTACTAGCTGCAGATGAGAGCCATGAATTAGATAGAGTTACCTACAATTTCACCCGAGTCATCTTAAATTCCGGCTCTCATTTAACTCTTTCTGGCGACTTACTTGCAAGCACCGAGCAAATTATAATCAACTCTCAAGGAGGCTGCGAGCTACTTGGAGATATCGATCTTACCGGTTTCGAAGGGGGGCTTACACTTAAATGCGGAACTAGAATCACGATGACGGGCTCTTACAATCATCCTGATGGTAGTACTCAACTTTTAACTCCCGAAGACTCACTTGAAAGCAGCGAAAACTCAAACAATATTAGCGAAGCAACTATCTCTTCAAGTTCTATCGATTTATCAGCAGCTGAATTCACAACAGCATCTGTCAGTTTTATAGGCGGGGATTTGACGGTTAATGACGGTATTACCATAAGTAATGAAGACCCAACGACAGTAACAAGCTTAAATTCAGGAAACTTAAGCTTAGAATCGGACCTAGAAAATACGACTGCTGAAACGCCTCCTATTGTGATCAATGATACTGGGCTTGAAATAGATAGCGAGCCAGAAGACACTTCACACATTTCTGCTGATAGTTCAGAAAGTCAGATCAGTTGTACAAGCTAATTAGATACTATGCACTACTATGTATTCATTAGGTGCTAACGATATTTACTAAAAAATTACTGCTGAACGACTCAAGTAAAAAAGCGGCCAGGTTTATAATAAAAACTCTTTAACCTGGCCCCACTTTAGAAGCTACCCACGTCGCTAAACCTCAGAAACGACAAATGTGTTTAAACTTAAACGCACTACTAATGATTTAAAATCACTACGTAATTCAGTTGAAACCAAACCAGTATTACTGTCATATAAGCTGTACTTTCCGCCATCTAAAATAAGCAAGCCATAAACATGCACATCATTACCTAACCAAACCTTTGTTCCTACATTATATTTAGTTAAAACCCCTTCCACTGCGGTATCTAATTTAGTTTGAACACCCGGCAGAGAAGCTACAGCGGCATTGACTTGGGCATCCAAACTTTCAAGAGCAATCAACTCCTCTCCCATTGAAATAATTTCATTAGAAGAAAAATCTTGAATACCATAAACACCTGGGTGCTCATTGGTATTTAACCATTCGGTAGATAACAAAGAACAAAATTGATTTATATAAATCCAACCGACACCAGGGCTAAGGGTTTCCACCAAATACTCAACACGTCTTGAACCAATCGTAGACAAATCTAGCCACAATGATGGATTAGAGTTAGATATCTTACCGACAACAACAACGTTAGCCATAACAGAACCTATTAATAATTGAAAGATATTATTAAATAACAAAACATAATAAAAGGATGGAGTATTTTCATACCCCACCCGACAGAATCAACTTTGCTTAAAGCTAAATTCATCAATACCTAAACCATTATTACCTCGAGTCCACTCCACAGAAACACCTGTAGTACCCGCCACCAAATCGAACTCCGTCATTGATGAAAAATCTTGCAACGTGAAATTCTTACCAACCAATGTTGGATCAGCCGCCATAAAATATATTTTTGGCTCAAGCTCTAATGAAACAGTTTTTCCTTGATTAATAACATCATTAGAGTTCACACCAACATTTACAACAGGAAGCCCTTTGTTAGTCCAAGTCATAGATAAACTAGTAACAGGAGAATTACAGTTATTAATCACACCAGCCTGAGCACTCGTAAGATTTCCTTGATTTACGTTTTTAGTAGATAAAATAGGGCCCTGACCATTTGGGTTTGTTGCAGAGAAAAGCTCACCAGGATTAATAGAATAAACAGGAGATTGCGGCCCTGGTGGGTTACCACTAGAGGCATCACCAACCTGAACACCTAAATCAATTACATAATCAAAATCCTGACTCCCCCCTATCGCTGGATTAAGATCCTGCCACGCAATATACTGAAAATTACTAGATGCCTTTACAGGCTTCAAAAAAACTAAAACATGATTTGTAGTTGGTATAGAAAGATTATTTTTTACTGTAAATGTAGTAGTTACTGACATTAGATATATCCTTTATTTAAATTCCCAAAAAAGGCATTAAGATTCCCCATGAATCAAGCCTTTAAAAAATATATCAACACACAAAAAACACATCTATTTCAATTAAACAATCAATTATTTAATATCAACAATATTATTACAAAGCTTCATATAGGAAATAGGACAAACCCCATTTTCCCGCTTAAAAGCCGTTGAGAAATTATTCCTATCTGAGTATCCAGAACTTTCAGCCAACTCATCCATACCAATAAAATCATTAGACACCAGCTTAGCTCTAGCATAATCCATCCTAACTTTAGTTAAATATTTATATACACTAACCTTATATCTTTCACGAAAACTAGATGATAGAGTCGTTCTATTAGTACAGAACTGAATCGACAAGGATTTTAGTGTTATTTTTTTTGAAAAATTTCCCTCAACATACAAAGCCACTTTCAGCGCCAACCCGTATCTTTTCCTGTCATTTAAAATCCCCCCACCCTCCTTTATTAAATCATAACCACCCATAAACCCCGCTCCTTGACAAAAATATGTCACAAAGATGTGGACGACAGACTAGTATTAACCATCAATTTTCTATGAGTTGATGGACTAGCACCAAATGTCTTCTTAAACAATGAAGAAAAGTTAGATGTTTCTTCATAACCAACTTCAATAGAAATCTGTTGTATAGATAAATTAGAGTAATGAAGTAAGAACTTTGCCTTATCCATTCTTTGTTCTCTCAACCAAGAGAATACCCCCCTGCCTGTTACTTCCTTAAATGCTTTTGCTAGAGTATTTCGATTTGTACTTAACTCACACGCAAGGCTATTTAAGGTATGGATAGAGCCAATATTATTCATAAGGTGAATCATTGCCCTTGACACCAATAATGAGCTAGGAGACTCCATCTCTTGAAAACACTGATAACCAAGTGCATTTGAGATCAAACTGACGCGATTCACCACCTCGCGATAAATAAATGGATATGTAAGGCAATCATAGCTGCCCAGCTCATAAGCCCTATTTCTTGAAGACGCATCACTACCAATAAGTGATACAACCAATAAGTTACTTCTACCTTTTGAACACACTTGAAACAACTTAGAAAAATCATTTATACAATCAACAATTATGATTTTTTTTTGCTTATTAAAATTTATGAAAGCTGACTGATGAGATACAACATTATAATTTTCTGATCTAAGCAAACACTCCAATTCTGAAGTGTATTTATTAGAATTGCTTACTATATGGATAGATCTTTCTGCATTTACCATCAAATACAATCCTTGTTGATCTGTCATAGTTCGACACCACAAAAACGGCCCATATAAATCGTTAAGGCAGGGCCATAAATGTTCAATAATTCTATAATCAAAGTCATTTTAGATATTATTCAATCGTCATAGATTATTATGATTGCGTAATAAAAACCAACAAAGCAGAAACTGATGAAAAAATGATTAACCCTCAATCTAGCCTTAATGAAACTAATCAATCACCTACCTATCACCTAGACGCCCCCAAATACAAGATAGGGAATTATAAAACTCAAAGTTTTTACGTGTTTTTAATAAGTAATCGTACAGAAGGTGCCAACTAAAACACATAGCAACAAAGCGATAGGAGACTAAATACCCAACCTAAAAACAAACAAAACAATGAGTATAGTCAACACAAATATCGGAAGTGAAAAATGTGAATGCATGCACTAAATTCGCCCCAACACAGTGCAATTTGCTAATTAAACTAGGATTTAGAATTAAGGTAACAACCCCAGTTTTATGGTAGAAAGCCATCCTATCCTAAGCGTATAAAAATATATTTTTTACAATATATGAGGTAACAAAATCATTTAAAGACAACAATATATATCACACAAGAAGCTTTCCAAACAGATCAAGCCCCCAATAGCCTTAGGTAGACCCTGCATAGGGTTTCATTGTTAACAGCCTGTGTTTCTTAAAGAATCATAAATAAGCTAAGTATTCACTAGGCGCTGACGATACTCGTCTGGTGTTACGTTATAAAACAGTTTGAATGCGCGGGTGAAGGGTGATGGAGAAGAAAAGCCACACTCCAGGTCTATTGTCAAAACAGGTAGGTACTAGTGAGAAGGGTCATCCATCATCTGCTTAGCATGCTTTACTCTTAGGTTGAAGTTTGGCGATTCTATGTGCTTTCACACTGCCCTACTTACGCGGTATTCGGTACATTAAGTTTTTGCGCAACATTATCCACTTTCAGGCTTGGCTGTAAAAACACTTGTTCGTCGCCTGAATGACTTGCACTAGGACATAGTATTCAGTTTGAGACTTAATACTGCGCTCTTTTGGCTCCACCTCATCTAGGCCTCTAGATTCCAAAGCGCAAGCTACTAGGCTTTTATCACCACCAACACATTCATCTAGCTGTACTTTTAACTTCGCTTTTAGCTTCATTTTTGAAACATACGATCGTTGCTGCCAATACATCAGCAGCTGATGTAACGATTAATACCTCAATACCCGCAAGAGCAGCAAAGAAAAGCTGAATGAAGAGCCCTGTTATCGCCTGCACAAGCTTAGCGCAACTAAAGACAGTCCAATCAAAAACCCCTAAAAACATGAAACGCTGTAAACGTTCATCTTTGTGTTGCTTTGCAGAGAAGTTACGACAACCTTCCCTCAATGCTAACAAGAGAAAACAGGGCGATAACAAACCAATGGTTTCAATAAAAAAAACAGGTAGCTGCTGGCTTGGAGGCTGGAAGGATTAGTTTGCGCCCATTGACTATAGAAACTGAGCCCTTCCATACCCACCATTGATATAGCGGCAACAATCGTGACCAACACATGCGGCCAAGCTATAGGGCCCTCTCCACGAAACAAAGATCGTGAAAGTAACCAATAGCCATTACAGGTCATACAGGCCCCCATCCCAATTAGATGCGGAATGGGCCAAGACTCGCACCGGTAAGCTGCTTAGCAGCCCCCATAGCTATAGAGCCACTAAATAAAGCAAAGAGGATATGAATAGTCCACTTTTCTTTAACGACAAGCTGAGCCAATAACGCACTTAGGCTCACAACAATAATAGAGAATTGAGTATATCAATCAATGAATCAGCTCATTCGTCAGTGATGGGTTCTTGGCAGAAGCTTAAAGATAAATAGCCAATAATTCTGAAATCGATGCGACCCCTAGTGCTAAAAAACTAAAGATAGAGCTCGCCCATGTTTGAGGGGGTATAGAAATAAGCAAAGCAAACGAAAGCTAAAAACCTTAAGTAAGCCCTTAGTAAACCTTAAGTAGTACAACGGTTTAAGTCTCAAACAAGACACTTTTTAACGCAGAAATAACACCTAGTTTCGTTACAAGTGTTAATACTAGGAAAAAAACATGACTAGAACATCCACACCGCTTTCCTCAAGCACTACTCAACAAGAAAAACTGGTTAAACCGATCCCTATCACTTGGTTTGTTGTAACCGCCATTGGCCAGTGGTTATTTGTACTGTACATCCTTGCCTATTACGGTTTACGATTTGGCTCTTTAAGTATAGCGGGCTTTAAAGGAACCCATCTCGCAAACGGGTTTATTGAGGGTGACGCACTAGGCAATATAGCACTAGCCATTCATATTCTCGTAGCCAGTATGATTATCGCTGTCGGCCAAATTCAGCTCACCCCTATCATTCGGCAGTAATAACCCCGTCTACATTGGTTTTATATGCTCTCGTCAATTGCGGTGAGTATTGCAGGCATCCACCTAGTTTGGTCTCGTGAGCGGGCAATTGGCTCTTCTGTATAGGGTATTGGCATTACTGTGGGAGAGCTATTGGTACTCGCATTTATGCCCCTTGCTTTATATTACGCACTAAGATGAGACTTTTCCCGACATAAACGCAGGGTATTACGTTATTTATGACAATAGTGCTGTTTGGTTTTTACGGCTAATCGTCTTTAGCTGTATGATCGTAACCGGCAGCATGGGTATGAATATGCAAACCTTTTCTGCCCCCCTTCTTAACATCGCGCTCTTTGTACAATACCTTCTACCACTTGCCATACTAGAGCTTTACCTAAGGGCGTAAAAAAGTCACTCTAGCTCTTTTAACTATACAGTTGCGTGTATTGTATTTTTAATGACAACCATCATGGCAGTGGGGTTATTGGTATAAGCCTGTTTGCTTGGCTTCCTTACATCGTTGCTTAAACAGCAGAAAGCGACTAAAGAGAGCGAGTAAATGCGGCCGGTACAAACTAACTTACCGGCCACATCTATATTTGCTTATTTAAAATTTACAGGAGCAAAGCCGCCTACTTCACCTTTATCGTTTAAGGTCGCAATACGAAGGTTTTTGGCGTTTAACCAAGCACGATCATTGATTGTAATAAACTCAGAATAAGACTGATGAGTATCCATGCTTAGCTTAATGCCATCAGCGGCGTGAGCAACTATGCGATAAGCTACAGAGCCGCGCACTGGTGTGAGCTGAATAATCATGCCAGATTCGGTCTGTATCGCTTGTGCATCATGAGGAGGCTCAAGCCCCTCTAGCCCCTGTAATACAACCTTGTACTCTTGGCTCCAATCACTATCAATGGTGCCTGTAATAAGGCGCCTAAATTGAAAGTAATGTGTTTTACCAGGGCTAATAGCTGGCGCCCGTGTTGCACCCTTAGTTTGCACAATATGGCTATGGCTATAAACACCCGGCTCTAAGCCATAACGAAGCTCAAAAGCAAAGTCGTTACGACCAACAGAAAAGCCTATATGAAAAGCATCACGCTTGCCTTCTGTCGCCCAAATAATGGGAGGTAGTTCATTGGGGGCGGTACTCACCTTGGGGGAGTCACCCGCTTTACTTTTTCCCGCCTGATTCAGTGCAATTAAACGAAGGCTATATTCTTGTTGAGGCTGCAAACCTGTAACTTCTGCAAAGTCGTTAATAGTCGGCTTTCCTTCAAAGACCTTGCCTTGTTCATCAACAGCAATTAATTGGTACTCCGTCGCCAAAGGTGAACGTTTAAAGTGCACTCGAATGGTATCCAGTGATATATGAGTAGCGCTTATTTCTGGCACTGGCGGTGTTTTAGCATCATGGCTAACAACTTGAGCAACATAGCCATCAGGTGCCAACAGTGTGGCTTTTAAACTTGCGTACTCACCTTCGTAAGGCACGGTATAGACAGGCGCACTATCACCCGGTTTTAATGTCGGCAATGCAAACTGGCCAACGGCCTTAGTTTCACCCGCGCTATCAAGCACCTGCCACAACAAGCGGTAACCTTTCATTGTATAAGCTGGGAAGCTATCTAAAGAGCGAGAGCTAAGCTTAATTTCAGGCTTATCGCCTTTGGTATTTAAATCAAAGGTTTCAAGTGGCGAATAGAAATTTTGAAGCTTGTTAAAAGAGCGCTTAGGATTGCGGTAAGACGTTAATACCCCCCAAGCACGATTTTGTGAGAAGTCGGTTGTCCAACTCGGTTTTTCATCGTACCAAGTACTGCGATAGTCACTAAAGGCAAAGTGAGATGTGCCCATTAAATAAGGGTATTTTCGTAAAGGCCCCATTAATTTTTCCACATCAAGCACAGATTCATTAGGATCTACGCCATCCAGCGCTGTACCTATTTCCGAAAAGAAAATAGGTTTATTTGGGTGGTATGAATCAACCACTTTTAAGCGTTCTTCATGATCACCGTATTTATTAAACATAATAATGTCTGAAAAACGAGAGGGGTCATTCTCTTGGTAATCTGCTGAATAAGATATATAAACAGCAAGACGAGTAGGATCTAAGGCTTTAGCATGTTCGATAGCGCCCTTAACATATTCCATCACCTTAGGGTTTTTATTTAAATCGCCAATTTCGTTACCGACGCTGCGTGCAACCACCGAGGGGTGATTGTAGTTATCAGAGACAAGGCGCTCTAACCATTGCTTAGGTAGAGGGTGATCAGGGTCAACTAATGCATCCTTACCCCAAAGGGCGACTTCTTCAACAACTAAGAAACCGGCTTCATCAAGATAATCTAAATATTCTTTGGGTAATGCAGGGCCCGACAAACGTGCAAAGTTAGCATTGAGTGATTTCAGTAAATCGACATCTTCTTTAATGCGAGACAGCGGCAGTGAATTTCCATCAAAGCGATCTTCGGGCACCATATTCAAGCCGACTAAACGAACTTGCTCGCCGTTAAGATAAAACTCACGACCTCTTACCTCTACTTTGCGAATACCAAAACGGTCTTGATGTGTATGAACAGGCTTACCGTTAACACGCAGTGTGGTTTTAATATGGTAGAGATTAGGATCGTTGAAATGCCAAAGCGCAACATCTTTGGCAGCAAGCACTTGTGATTGAACAAGGGTTAGACTTTCACCGGCTTTAAGTTGATGCGTTTGTTCGCTGGGGTACTGAGCCACCAACTCTCCTTCACGCAACAAGCTAAAATCAGCACTCACTGTGATGTCTTTTTTAGCTAGGTTGGATAAAAAGGCCTGCATTTTAATATTGGCACTGCCATTTTCCAGATTCGGCTCGGCTGTCACATATACTTTTTCAATATGTGTTTTAGGTCGTATATCAAGATAAACGGGCCGACGAATACCCCCCCAGTTCCATACCGCACCCCGTCTAAAGCGGTTGTTTACTTTAACCACTAAGGTATTCAGGCCTCTTTTCTTGAGCACCTTAGAGACATCAAAATCAAAAGCCATAAAGCCCAGTTTGTTTTCTCCAAGGTATTGGCCATTTAACCAAACTTGCGAATCGTGGTAGACGCTATCAAAGACCAAACGTACTTGCTGCGAACGCCAATCTGAATCACTTTTGAACTCTGTTCGATACCAAGCATCGCCCATATAAGTACTGTAACGATCGTAAGTATCCCAAACACCTGGCACAGCAATACGATCCCAATTACTGGTATCGGTTTTAAGCTTCCACCATTTTTCAGTGTCGGCTCGCTTATATGGGTCTATTTGAAACTGCCAGTCCCCTGCTAAAGAAACTTGTGTGGAAGCCAGTTCTGACTCCGTGCTCTGATATTTTGCAGCCCCATAACTTAAACTACAAATATGAAGAAATACAATGGATAGTAAAACCCTAAAAGGTGTTCTACACATCAACTTAAGCATGCTTATTCCCTATAAAAATTATGATCTTATTAATAAGAGTGTGGCAACACGCCTAAATGACACTTAGCTATCGCCAAGTGAAGCTTGGCTTTGCACAGATACTAATAAAAATGCGTTTATAGATCTTAAGGAAAGGCCCAAATACAGGCTTAAAATAACAAGCTAGCGCCTAAAGGCGCTAGCTTGCAGCGCTTATTGCGCGGTGAAGGTAAAGCTATCTAAAAAGAAGTGCCACTTCAAATTAGAACCAGTAGCCTCGATACGAACGGTATGCTCGCCCGCATTCAGGTTTAAACCGGAAGCTATAGGAAAATCAATGAAGTTGTTTAGGTTATTGGCATAGATGGGCACTTCTGCCACAGCAACACCATCGATATACACCTTAGCATTCGAATCACTTTGCTCTTTAGTCGAGGCAGTGAACTTTAAGCTATAGGTTCCATTAGCAGGAATACTCACACTGTAATCTGCCCAACCACCAGTAAGGATATGGTCGGCAAAGGTGATGCTATTGCCCCACCATGAACGAGTAGTAAACCCATTTTGGGTCCCGCCGGTATTGATAAAGTCTTCCCCCTCAATAAGCACAGGCTCACTAGGTGCAGGGCTTGCCGATGGGCTCGGAGTCGGACTTGGGCTCGGAGATGGGCTTGGGCTCGGAGATGGGCTTGGGCTCGGAGACGGGCTTGGGCTCGGAGATGGGCTTGGGCTCGGAGACGGGCTTGGGCTCGGAGATGGGCTTGGGCTCGGAGACGGGCTTGGGCTCGGAGACGGGCTTGGGACCGGAGACGGGCTTGGGACCGGAGACGGGCTTGGGACCGGAGACGGGCTTGGGCTCGGAGATGGGCTTGGGACCGGTGATGGACTTGGACTCGGAGACGGGCTTGGGCTCGGAGATGGGCTTGGAGAAGCTTCACCAGTCACTTTCACAAAGGTAAAGTTATTACCGTTCCACTGCCAAGCGGCCGTACCGGCACTTTCAATACGAACCGTATAAGTACCTGCTGCTAACTCTAGCGTCTCATCTAAACTAAAGACTTTGTACGTTTCCCAACCGCCAGTTTCAGCCATTTCAACATGACCAACAAAAGCACCATTAATACTAATATCGGCTCCAATAGGCTCGGTCACGGTTGTTGCTGTTGTTAAATCAACGCGATATAAACCATCGCGCTCAATAACAAGCTCATAATCAGCGTAATCACCCAAGGTATTGTAATTAATATTGCCATAGGCTGGATTAAAGCCGACAACACTATCACCCTCTATCGCTTCGCCGTTTTTACCCGTTTGCTGAAAATCAGCAAACTCGGTTGTAACAGCGTAATAAGGACCAAAGCCATCCGCATCAACCGGCTTATAAGCACGGAACCAATCAACATGGTAAAGGTTGCGATTTGGATCTTGCAACTGCTCATCGCTAGGAGGCACAGTGCCCTGCTCTTCACGCCACTCTTGATACTCAACATTGATCATCAATTCCATTGGTTTATTTAAACCTTGGCCACCGGTATAACCAACAGGATCAATAATATCGACACCTTGAACTGTGCGTACTAATTCACCATCGATATAGTATTCAAGCGTCCACGGGTCGCGCCAATAAATACCAAATGTATGGTAATCCTCACGCCAGCGGGTGCCTTCTTCATCAGCATACCAACTGCCCAGATCCAAGGGCTGATAGTCTTGAAAAGGCTCACGAATAAAAACGTGATGGCTAATATGAGCACGCTCATCAAACCAAACCTCGTTAGGGTCATCGCTGCCATAGAGTTCAGCAATATCAATTTCTTGAGTGGAGTCGGCACTTAACAACCAAAAACCATTGGTTAAATTAAGGTTCATGCCTTTGATACGCGCTTCTAAATATACCGGGAACTGAAAACTTTGCTGAGAATGGACAATGCCCGCATTATATTTATCTGTTGTGCCTGGCTTACGGGTTGCTTTGATCACAAGCTTGCCATCGGTCACACTGGAATTTGGTGCGTAGTATTCCGTAGGGCCTGGGCCTAACCAGCCATTAATAAAACCTTCATCCCAGCGCTGATAGAAAAGATCACTCTTTCCAACAGCGGGAGCCTCATAATTAAAGTCATCCGACATTGAATGCAACTGCCAGCTATAACCTTCGCCGGGGTCAGCAGGAACTTCATGAAAACTATCCCAATCAGCTGCTAAAGCAGCAGTGGAAATAGTCGCTACAGAAAAAGACACAAATGCGCCTAAAAGCTTCTTTCTCATACTTCACCTTCACTGGTTATTCCATGTACTTACAATTTAATTATTTGCTGCTGTAACTGTCCTTCTACTCCCACAGCAAAGGTAATTATGCACGCCAAATAGAAACTGACAATCAGAGATATTGCACATGGGCAACAGTAAATGACACAAAGGCATGAGGGGTGACATATATTCAATAATAAACCTGTCAGACCTTGCCGCTAAGTGATGAACTCGGCATTAGCAGAGCCCACGCACTCTTTTATCCAAAGAAAACTAGGCTTTATGAGTTTTAACTCTACGCGCCCGCCACAAGAACCAGCACAAACTAGCAATCACTAACAGCGGGGGCAACGCCAACAATAATGGAAGACGTAAGAACTCAGGTAAAACATGCGTATTACCAGTAAAAAAGATAAACGTTGCAATAAACATCGAGAATGTCATACGCCAAATATGACGCTTAATACGCTGATGCTTTAATGCACCGCCTTGGCGCAAAAGCCTAAAGTCTAAATACGCAAAAAAGAGTCCAAACAAGCCAAAACCTAAATACACCGAATACGGTGGCTCGGTTTCTGGATGAGGCCAAGAAAAGATGATCGCCAATACGGCCAGAATAATCACTAAAGAACTCAAAATAAAAATAAAAGCAAATGCCGTATATTCAAACCAACCTTGCTGACTATCTTTTCGTTTGATAGCAAACCAGCCAGTTAATACCAAGTACCAAGACAACGCCCCCAATACAAAAGTAAGCTGAAGGTGTCTAGTGACGCTCAAATAGAAGGAGCTTAAGCACAACAAGCTCATTAAACATACAAACACGAAACCTGAACACCTGTGCAACGCCCGCCCTTTTTTACTCAGCATGGCCAAGCTACCGGCAAATAAACAAGCAGTACCAACAAAAAGATGAAGCTGTGCAATAAAAGGCCACTCACTCATAGCTCGACTCCATATACATATATGCTTAACAAAACCTTAAAACGTGCGGGTAAGCGATGGCTTGTATAGTGAGACTTTGACTTCTGATTTTTCTTAGGAGCTTGTGCATATGACTTGTACATACATTAATATTCCATATTATCTGGCTAAACCCCCATAATATGGATTTACAAAATAAGCTCGTCTGTGCACTTATGTACGGACAGTAATGAGAATGAGCCTATCGGCTAGGACAAGCCAGAGTCTTAAAACAAACTAGCGATATATTAAAAAAACAACAATAAGCACTGTTTTAAAAAGGAATACACCTAGAAATGAGCCAAAGCCTTATCCCCCTCTTATGCACCTTAAGCCTGGGGAAAATTTTACTCGCCAGCAGTATCTTAAGCCTGAGGCTACAACAAAGCTTGGCTCACTTACCGCTGATTTTATTCCTAATTTCGATTGCTTGGCTGTGTAGTGGGCCACTCGTGGCTGAGTTTCTACCTACTTTGTTATCCACACATCTTAGTTTATCCCTACCATTATTTATCGGACTTGGCCCTTTGCTCTGGTTATACGTATTGGGCTTAACGTGTGAACAACGCTGGTCTTTTCAAAAGAAACATCTTTGGCATTTTGTACCGAGTTTCATTGGCCTAGCATGCTCCATAAGCCTATTGAGCTTACCAGCAGAACTGAGAGACCCTTTACTTCTTAAGGGCCAAGATGACGTATTAGATACAAGCTCTGGTATTCAACATATAAGTGCAGTGGCCGCATTGATTTTGGCTTTTGGTCTGATTCTATTTTGGATACTACAAAGTGCTTGCTACCTTGCTTACTCGTTTTTAAGTTTGAAACGTTACCAACAACGCTTAAAAGATCTATTTTCCAGTAATGAACAACGCGAGCTTGGTTGGCTTAGTGTGCTGATACTGGCATTGGCGCTGACGTGGTTGTTAAGTATCAGCACTATTATTGCGGGTAACTTTTTTGGCTTTAAGCCTTTAAGTAACAGCGCAAGCTACGGCATCATTTGGCTGATGGTCTGGGTATTGGCACTATGGGGATCACGACAACAGCCAGGATTTGAAGGCCGCTATTTGCATGAAGACGAGCTCACTCAACATGATTCAATAGAACTAACTCAGACGCCGGATATCAATCAGGAAGAAGCCGATAGTCGCAAGCTAACAAGCAAACAAGCACGAAGGTCAGGGGGCAATGTGGCAGATAAGCCTTCCAGCCCTCAGGCCTCAAATCAGGAAGGGCTAAGCAAGAAAAACCCAAACACAAACAAAGCAAACTCCCCAAAAGAGGCCCATAAAAACAAGTATGAACGCTCAGCACTGGGGCATGAACACTCTCAACGCTTGGCTCAAAAAATTGAGCTAGCTATGAGTGAGCACAAACTCTATTTAGACAATTCTATTTCTTTGCAGAAGCTTTGCCAGCACCTCAACAGTTCCAGTAACTATGTCAGCCAAACACTGAATGAAACAATCGGCTTAAGTTTTTTTGATTACATCAATAAGTGGCGTATCCGTGCCGCCAAACCTCTTATTGCTCAAGCCGAACTATCCGTACTGGATGTCGCTATGGAAGTGGGCTTTAACGCGCGATCCTCCTTTTATACAGCATTTAAAAAAGAAACCGGCTTGACCCCAAGCCAGTTTCGTAAGCAAGCAAATACAGAAGATATTGGCAATGCCGCCTAACGCTCGCCTTGTACTATGGTCGGCATCGGCTTATGCATCGCCAAGCCCAGCCAGATAAACCAAATAATCTGAGATATGCCAAAAATTTCTGTTAGCACTTGGGCGGGGTAAAGCGTTGCTATTCCGGCTACACCGACAAACAGGCCTAAATAGTTTAAGGCTTTTGTGAATAGCTTAGCTCGCAGAGCCGCAAGGCTTATCAAAACGCCCCATAGCCCACCAACTAATTCGTTGCCACCACCTAGGCTTTCAATCAAGGTACTTAGTATTCGCCATAGGTCTAAGGCTTGCTCGGCATCGGTATGACTGATATCTAAAACGGTTCTTAATCCTATCTGAGCAATAAAACCTGTCGCTATCAACAGCGCAGCCCATATCAATGCAAAAACGGTCGCAACACAGGTCAAAGCTTCAGCACCCTGATACAAACGCTGGTATAGACCTAAAGCCGTCAGCACCAAAACACAGGCAAAAAAGGTATACATAAGTAAACTAATCAAAGTAAAGCTAAGGGCTTGCTCTTGATAAAAAACCATCACCAACTCAGCACTGTGCTCATGAGGGAAAGACCAAAAAAGGCCGTAATACATAAAGGCGACGATATAAATAAGCCCTAAGGCGATACATGCTTTAGCGGCGATACTTTGGAATATTCGACTATTCATGATTACAGACTTCCTATTGATTCTTCGAGTACAGGTTTGTGTTTCTAATACACTTAATGAGCCTGCATCATAGTCTGACCAACCCAGCCAAAGCGCCTGTTCTGATAGGCCCGGACAAGCGAGCTTTATGCTTCAGCTATATCCCCTATATATACGCCACTTACGCTAGTACTTACGCCAACACTGTCCTACGTTAGCCCCTCCCTATAGAGTTAGACAGGCCTAGGGAGACGGACACCATCTAAAGCCTTAGATAGCCTTTAGATGACCACGTAGCGAATTCAGATAAAGGGTGGTGAAAAGCCGAGTCGCTCCTGTTAGGATGCGCAGCCTCAATCAACAATACGCGAATACGATGGTTAAACTCTTTTTTAAAGCGCTTCGCGCCATTCTTGGCCCCCTATTACTCTTGGCAGACAAGCTTCTTCCCCCAAAGAAGTTAGCTAGTAATAGCCTGAATCAAACAGCGTTAGAACAAAAAGCGGGTTCTTTGACTCTTTACCAATTTGCCTCGTGCCCTTTTTGTATCAAAGTTCGCCGCCACGCCAAGCGTCTAGGCTTAAAACTTGAGACACGCAATGTCTTAAAAAACCAAGCTTGGCACAAAGAGTTAGAAGAAGAAGGTGGCAAGCGCAAAGTACCTTGCTTGCGTATTAGTGATGAGCACGGCGACACTCGCTGGCTCTATGACTCCAAAGCCATTAAAGCGTATTTGAGTCAAGAATTTGTTCTATAGCGCAATGCAACACCTTAGCTTCGGCCACTGATTCAAGGCCGAAGCTAAACGCCCCACACGGTTCTTGTCGGTTTATATCAAAGTGAATCTAAGGCCTCATTGGCGTCGAAATGATGCAGCAACAGTTCGCTACCTAGCTCTTCGCCATCACAAACAATCACCGTTGATGCTTTAATCCAAGCACTGTTAGCATCGTCTTCAAATAACGCTTTGCGTAACTCAGACCATAAAAGGCTAAGATCTTCGGTAAAGAAGTTTAGGTATAAAGCGCTGCTGCCCTCTTCCTTATCAACCTCTGGATAACGCCCAGCGCCTTTGCACAAGCGTATAATGCACTCAACATCACACAGTGTATGACGCTCTGGCTGCACTTGAATAATCAGACATTTCATAATGATGAACCATCTTACTCTGTTAATGTTTTATCGAGACTTGGGTGAATAGCACCTGCTGTAAGCGCCGCAGATGCATCAATACATGTAAACTAAAATCAGGACCGCAATAATTAGGATTACAGTCTTTAAGACTGCTTAAGTTGCGCGCCACAAAAAGGACAATAATTTACAAGAATCATACTGTGATAAGTAATCTCACCCACATAGTCGGCCTCTCCCAAGTTGACCTCTGTTTCATCAGCATAATGGATGTTATGCAACTGCCAGCTATCAAAAGGCTCATCATGGGCTGTCACACAGTGCACGAGGCGATCGGCCTTAGGGTGCTTGTTGGCAGAGCAACGATGTTCGTGATCGTACTCGCTGTCGGTGTTCTCACCTAGCTCAATTAAGTTCATAGTCGCTCCGTTAAATTGGTGGTATCGATAATAAAGTACCGATACGGATGCCGAGCTTAACGTGTGAACTAGTTTAAGTCAGCAACGGAATCACGTTCTTCAATTCTAGGTAAAAAGAGATGGGTGCGACTAGGTGGTGCTTCACTACCATCGGCTAACTTGATAGCCAATTCAATAGCATAGGCCGCCATCTCTTCAATCGGGTAAGTCATGGTTGTCAGCCTGGGCCGACAGGCGCGACTCACATAGAGATTATCAAAACCTACAACGCTGACATCTTCAGGTACTCGGATTCCTGCATCTTGCAAGACATTCATAGCCCCTACTGCCTGCATGTCGTTGTGACAGATAAGCGCGGTAAAATCAATGCCTCGCTTTAATAAGGCTCGCCCTGCGTCTGCGCCGCCATCTAAATCGGTGGCAGTACGCACAACATCGCTCTCATCAAGCTCAATTCCAGCTTCGGCAAGAATCTGCCTAGCACCTGTTACGCGAGCCACGGCATCCTCTTCTGGAGCATCAGAACTGGCTATTGCAAACTTTCTATGGCCTTTTTCAAGTAAAAACTCGGTAATCTGGCGAGCCCCCGCCAAGCTATCTAGCCAAACACAACGCTCGGCAATATCAGCCACAAAACGGTTAATAAGAATCAAGGCGGGGTGTTTAGCAACCAATTCACACAAGGATTTTTCATCACTTTCTTTACTGTGCAAAACCATCGCTGTACAGGCATGCTCTTCAAAAGAGGCAATGGCTTCACCCTCTTCTTGACTCAAACCCATGGAGTTACTGACCAACAAACGAAATTTTTGGGCCCGAGCTGCTTTTTCGGCACCACTTGTTAAACGACCAAAGAACGCAGGGCTCATATGTGGCATAACCACGCCTACGGTATTGCTTTTTTTACTGACGAGCGCACGAGCATTGGTATTGGGTCTGTAACCAAGCTCATCGATCACTGTTTTTACTTTAGCTCGGCAAGCATCTCCCACTTTGCCTGCGTCGTGAACCACTCTTGAAACCGTTGCTGTTGAAACACCAGCAACACGTGCAACATCTTTAATCGTTACCATTGGGCAGGTTTACCAAATTAATAAAGAGCCTAGCTTAGGCAGGCTCACATCTAGGCACAATAGCAGGCTTAACGCTAAGCGACCTAAATCAAACTCATCAAACGAAATCGAACAAGAATACAGCCAACAATCTATCGTTGCTATTTAGGCTTTTTAAAAAGTAAGGTCATGCGATTACTTTCGCCAATATCGCTGTAAGCTTGCTTTAAGGCCTCATCGTTAGCTGAGCTATAAAAGGAAGGCGGCAAGCGCCAAACATTGTCATCATCTTCAGGCTGATCTGCAGGGTTTTCATTGATCTTACTCTCAGCCAGCTTCACAAACCCCGCTTTTTCGAAGTCTTGAATAAGCTGCTCTTTATTCATATAACCACGAGAACCATTTGCCCACGCTAAGCTTTTATCCGCCGGTGCTTGGTGTTGTACCACCCCCACTACACCACCTGGTTTTAACAGGCGAAAACTCAACGCCAAGGCATCATCATAAAAGCTCTGCTCTGGCTTTAATTTGTGCATATTGTGCAAAGCACGGATAAACAGTACAGCGTCTATTTGGCCGTCGTAATAAGGGCCCATTGCACCTAGGTTAGTGCCAATAGCTTGGGGAGCATCGGATACAGCCCAAGTGCTTACATCAGATGACCATTTCTGGGGCCACTCTTTACGCTTAGCGATAAACTCCTCGCTGGCCCAATCAAAAAAAGGCCAAATAGCGGCCGAATAATCAGCACCAATTAAGCGACCTTCTTGGCCTAAATAAGGAGCAAGTATTTGGCTGTACCAGCCCCCACCGGGTAAAACTTCCACCACACTCATACCTGGCTGCAAGCCAAAAAAATCAATGGTTTCTTTGGGATGGCGCCATGAATAACGTGCTTTTAGCTCATCGCTCTGTTCGCTTAAAATACGATCTAAGCGCTGTTCTTGGCTTTCTATTATTTGCGCTTTCTCAATTGGTTCATTATGCGTGCGCGTTTTTTCTTCTGGCTCTTTGGAGCAGGCAGATACAACAAGCACACTTATGAGAGACAAGCCAAATGTTAGAGACTTGAGTTTAAAAAAAGAGCAAAAAAGAGAAATTGGCGTATTCATGTACACGTCCATGCTAGTGAAGACAAGCATGGAGCATACGCGCATAAGTCACTGGGCTCAACAAGCCGATAAGGATCCCTTGAGGACTTAAATAAAGGCTACTTAACTAGGCTACATAAGTTAAAACAGCTCAATATCATCACCACTAAGCTGAGATTTACTGCAAGGCTGCTCGACATTAAGGCTCTCTTGCAGGATCTTATCTTGTTCGCTGGTAATCTTTTGTAATAAATCTAAAACATCTACTAAGACTTTTTTAGTGTTAACGTTATTCTCTATACAAGCGGCGATTTTTTCTGATGCATTTTCAACTTTATCAAGCACCCAATCTTCTTGATCTTGTTCCATGCCCATATTTCTTAGCTCTAGGCTTAAGGTTGAAACCAAATCACTCATGGTTGAAGTAACAGTATTTAAATTACGGCTAAACGACTCATTGAGGGTATCTAAACTCATGTTCACCGTCGCAATCGAGGCCGATAGCTCAGCCCTTTGTACACTTAAACCTCGCTCAGCATCTAATATTCGTACCTTTGTATCTGCCGCCCCCAGTACAAAAGGAATAACATCTTTAACACGGCCATATTTTGCACTGCCTACGGCCGGCATGTTTTTTACTAATAGAGCCGAATGTTTGTAGTTAACTTGTGTACGCTGGCCAAAATCGGAAAAACGTTGCTGGCTATGCAATAAAGTAAGCACATCGGCCTCTAAAGGAGGCACCGTTTCTTGGCTTGATGAATAAAATAACGAACCCCGACGGGTGATAAACATCAAGGCCACGTGTAAATCGAGTTCATTGCAAAAGCGCAATAACTGCAAAGCCAGCTCATCGTAATCTTTAGCTAAGTAACTTAACTCGACAAAACGAACCGCCTTGCCAAGCTCAAAACTAGTCGCCATTGCTTCAACAGCAGTGGCCTGCGCGCTATCGGCAGAATCAACAAGCTGTCTGCGCTGCACACTCTGAGTAACCAATAAAGAAATTTTGGCAAAGAGCTCTTTCGCATCAAAGGGTTTAACAATGTAATCATCCCCTCCGACTTCATATCCATGCAGACGCTCTTTAATGGACGAGTGCGATGAGAGAAAAACCACGGGGGTATCCATACAGTGCTCTAGATCTCGCAAGCGAGCACAAGTTTGATAACCATTTAAACCAGGCATTTCAATATCAAGCAAGATAACACTCGGCTCAAGAGAGGCGGCTATCTTAACGCCCTCTTCACCACTACTGGCAAAGCTTAAGTCGTAATGCTCACCCAACAAGCGCCCCAACAAACGCTGAATGAGGCGGTCATCATCAATAACAAGGACAGATTCCATCAGTCTCTCACACTCTCTAACACCAAAAAGCCAAGTACAACGGGCTCTTTGAGTCTAGACCAAGGCATTTAGGCTTGCTTGTTAGCGCGATGCGCATCCATTTTTAGATGTTTAAAATCAACAAATCGTCGGCAAGGCAACTCGATTAGCTCGCGCTCAAGAGATAGACCCAGTAAGGATGAACAGAGCCTTAAGGCACAAAATAAAAGTGGGCTGGATAAGAACAGATTTGCTGAGAACAAAATATAGGGCTAAGCATTCGCCCTATATCTTGGCTATTTATTGACCGCGATTAAAGACCACGGTTTTACTGCCGTTAAGCAAAATACGCTGTTCGGCATGCCAGCGCACGGCTCGCAATAAGGTGACAGCCTCAATATCACGGCCAATTTCCACCAGCTCTTCTGGGGTTTGCGCATGATTAACACGCTCAACACTCTGCTCAATAATCGGGCCTTCATCAAGCTCGGCAGTGACATAGTGAGCTGTGGCGCCAATAAGTTTGACACCGCGTTCATACGCTTGGTGATAAGGTTTAGCGCCTTTAAAGCCGGGTAAGAAACTGTGGTGAATATTAATTGCACGACCTTCTAATTTACGACATAAGTCATCAGATAGAATTTGCATATAACGCGCAAGCACAAGTAACTCAGCATCGGTATTTTGCATAAGCTCCAGTATTTGAGCTTCTTGATCAGCTTTGGTATCCGCTGTTATAGGTAAGTAGTGAAAAGGCAAACCATACCACTCGGTAATATCTCTTAGGCTATCGTGATTACTCACCACACCAACGATATCAACCGGTAAAGTGCCATTTTTCCAATTATTAAGCAGATGATTTAGGCAATGCCCCCACTGGCTGACCGCCAATAAGACCTTCATACGTTTTTGACCGTTATGCATCTCCCAACACATATCATAACGCTCAGCAAGAGAGCGAAAGGCGGACTCAACAGAAGCGAGGTCTTTAGGGCCCTCTACCGATTCCAGTACGGTACGCATAAAAAAGCATTTGTTGGTGACATCTTCAAACTGAGATGCCTCGCGAATGTTAAACCCTTGCAGGGTAAACAAATTGGCTACTGAGGCCACAATGCCTGGTTGGTCCTTACAGCTGAACTTGAGTACCAGCTCTTCAACGCGTTCGCTCACAACTATTCCTACACTTAATTCAAAGTAAATAGAGATTGAAAATCTCAAAGCCAAGCATTGTACCTGATGCATCAAGCTTGGTGCACATAAAGCCACATAGAGGAATCGTGTTATTGTTCACATGTTTTCTGCCAAAGTGCCTCACTCTTTGGATAAAACTGTTACGAGCGTAAGGTGGTCTCCATCACAGCATTCAAACCAGAGGCCCCAGCTAACGACCAAGCTCCATCAACAGGCAAAACAACGCCGCTAATATAAGTCGCCCATTCAGAGCTTAAAAACAGACAGGCATTGGCAATATCTTGGGCGCGACCTAAACGCTTTAGCGGCACACTTTGTCGAGTGAGCTCCTTCATTTTTTCATTGGTGGCCAAGCGTTTCATGCCCTCTGTATTTTCAATAGGGCCAGGCACTATGCTGTTTACGCGAATGCCTTCGCCACCCCACTCCAAAGCCAAGCTGCGCGTTAACATATCAACTCCAGCTTTAGCTGCGCACACATGGCTTTGGCCCAGCATGGCCACAAACGCTTGTGGTGCACTGATATTAATAACACTGGCACCGGGTTTGTTAAGCAATGGGTAGGCATGATGAAGCACATTAAAACTGCCGTTTAAGTCAATATCGACCACCGACTTAAAGGCATTGCTCGACATGTCTCCAGCCAGTGCTGGAAAATTACCCGCAGCCCCACTAACCAGCACATCAAAAGCGCCCCACTGCGCGGCAATGTTCTGTAGGCCACTCTGAACCGCTTCACTATCTCTAACATCCGCACTAAAACCACAGGCCTTTGCACCTAGCTCTTGTAAAGCTTTTACGGTAGCGTCAACCTTGCTTTGATCCCGACTGAAAACCGCCACCCTTGCCCCCGCCGTTGCAAAAGCCTCTGCAATACCACGATTGATACCACTCCTTCCACCCGCAATCACCACCACTTGCTCTGTAAAATCAAACATAGCCCACTCTTATTTCATTAACTCTTGCTGTTCCACTTTTAGTGTTTAGCTAAAAACTCGGCGGCTTTATCCTTAAAGCCCTTACTTGCTAGCAGCTCAACAAACTGATTTATTTCCAAGCCCATGGCTTGATCAATGGCACTTGCATTGGCCGCTCTCAACAATTTATTTGAGCCATATAACGCCGTGAAGCTTAGGTTTTCTATCTGTTTAGCTGCGTTCAAAGCAGCTGTCTGAGCGCTGCCGGATAGATCATTAACCAGCCCCCACCTTAAGGCTTGCTCGGCACTAAAACACTGCCCAAGTATTAACAGTGCGTAGGCTCTTTGCTGGCCAACTAATTTGGGCAATAAATAAGAGGATGCGTATTCAGGGCAGAGCCCAAGCTTTACAAAAGGCATAGAAAAGGTCGCTGAATAATCAGCAAAAATAAGATCGCTGTGTAATAACAACGTTGCCCCTATCCCAATAACAAGCCCCTGCACGGCTACAAGTTTTGTTTTAGGGAAGTCTCGATAGCGGTAAAGGAAGCGAATTAAGGCATTACTAGACTTTGGCCCTAAGAGCACATCTGCGGTTTTAAATTCAACAGCGAGAAAATCACTAAGGTCATTGCCAGAACAAAAGTGTTCACTGCTTGTCGTTAATAACATGCAACAAATAGAGACTTCGGCTTCAGCCCTGTCCATTGCCTGAATCAATTGCTCATACATGGCTTGATTTAAGGCATTTTTCTTATCAGGACGATTTAAAGACACAACAAGACATGCACCTTGCTGCCGGGTGATGAGTAAGGGTTTGCTCTTAGTTTCAATGACGGCGCTGTCTTTCATTTCAGTTCCTTTACCCTTTAACACAGGCTCAAGCCCGTTCAGCAGGCCTTCTATTAAATAAGCCAAAACCTTGTTCATAGCTTAGACGAAAGCTGTTTTAAAAACGCCACCAAGCAAAATACAACCCTCGACACCTTGATACCTTGATACCTCGACCTAGATACCTAGAGATCCGTATGAAGGCGCCAAGGTTAAGAGCAAAGCGTGCTCAAACAGCACCCGTCAATGTGATATAACGAAGTAAGCCTAAGCTAATCACAAAGAATAGGCGTATTCGCCGCTCAAACCTTGCATCGACGGCCTGTGCCGCTACAATCCTCGGCTCGATAGACCGACAGGATTAGCCATGAATATTCGCACTCTACTGCAACAACGTGTTCGCGCCGCCATGACCGCCGCAGGCGTTCCCGAAGAATGCAGTGCACCTATAGCACCCAGCAAGAACGCTAAGTTTGGTGACTACCAAGCCAATGGTGCCATGGCTGCTGCCAAGGCGATGAAAAGCAAGCCTCGTGAGCTCGCCGAGAAGATCTGTGAACAACTCGATCTTGATGACATTGCCGAGCATATCGAGATCGCAGGTCCAGGTTTTATCAATATTCATTTAAAAGCAAGCTGGCTTGCCAATTCTTTACAAAAAGCGGGCGACGATAACAAGCTTGATGTCGCTATCGCTGCTAACGAGCGTGTTGTTCTCGACTACAGCTCACCAAATCTAGCGAAAGAGATGCACGTAGGCCACCTTCGCTCAACCATTATTGGTGATGCCATTGCCCGCACCTTAGAGTTTGTAGGCGCGGATGTCGTTAGGCAGAATCACGTTGGTGACTGGGGCACTCAGTTCGGCATGCTTATCGCTGAATTAGAAGACAAACTTGAAGAAGGCGCTGAAGCGAGCTTGGCGCTACAAGACTTAGAACTATTCTACCAAGCGGCCAAAAAGCGCTTTGATGCCGAAGCCGAGTTTGCCGATCGTGCACGCGACTATGTTGTGCAATTACAAAGTGGCAACGAGCGTGTCTTAAAGCTATGGCAACTATTTCGCGACGTATCCCTCTCTCACAGCGCCGCTATTTATAAAAAATTAAACGTCACCTTAAATGATAAAGACATTCACGGTGAAAGTGCTTTTAACGAGGATTTAGCGGTCTTAGTTAAAGAGTTACAAGAACTTGGTTTAGCTGTTGAAGACCAAGGCGCACAAGTGTGTTTCTTAGAGGAGTTAGCTGATAAAGAAGGCAACCCTAGCCCTGTTATTGTCCAGAAAAAAGACGGTGGTTTTTTATATGCCACCACGGACTTAGCCGCCCTTCGCTATCGCACTCATAAGCTTAAAGCAGAGCGTATTCAAATTTTTACTGACGACCGCCAAAGCCTGCATTTAAAACAGGTTTTCACTCTGGCTCGCAAAGCTAAGTTTATCCAAGAGCCTTGCAAGTTAGAGCACCGCGCTTTTGGTAAAATGCTAGGCAAAGATGGCAAGCCTTTTAAAACACGCACCGGCGGCACCGTTAAACTTGCTGAGTTACTAGACGAGGCCATCGAAAAAGCAGCTGAAGTAGTAAAGAGCAAAAACCCTAAGCTCAGTGCAGAGCAAATGGCAGAGGTGAGTCGTAAGGTCGGTATTGGTGCGGTTAAATACGCAGACTTAAGTAAAACACGCACGAATGACTATGTATTTGACTGGGACAGTATGCTGAGTTTTGAAGGCAATACTGGGCCTTATTTACAATACGCTTATACACGTATCGCCAGTGTTTTTCGCAAAGCAGAATTAGACATTAATAGTTTCTCATCTGAAATTGTATTGGGCGCCGAGCAAGAAAAGGCCTTAGCCTTAAAACTCATGCGCTTTTCTGAAGTACTTGAACAGATCGTAGAAGACGCCTACCCCCATGTCTTATGTACCTACTTATATGAATTAGCTAGCTTGTTTTCAAGCTTTTACGAAGCCTGCCCTATTCTAAAAGATGAGGTCAGCGACACTGAGCGCAACTCGCGCCTGATGCTAAGTAAAGCCACAGCTCGCACCCTAAGCCAAGGTTTGGATTTATTGGGTATTGAAGTGATGGAGCAGATGTAACAATCTGCTTTAATTTAACAGCTCAAGAAAAGATGAGCGATAAACAACACACAACATAGGGCCAAGCATGCCACTATGTTGTGTTGCTCAAAAGACTTACCAGTAATAACCAGATTAAAAGTGGCGACTAAAAGGCGGCAGGGAATTTGTAATCGCCGAGCCATAACGCTTACTAATTAAGCGCTTATCTAAAATAGAAATACGGCCGCTATCGGCTTCCGTTCGCAATAAACGACCGCAAGCTTGCACCAAGCGTATAGAGGCATCCGGCACCGTCACTTCCATAAACGCATTGCCACCACGCGCTTCAATCCATTCAGAATAAGCAGCATCTAAAGGCTCATCCGGAACTGAAAAAGGCAGTTTGGCAATAATAACGTGCTTGCAATAATCTCCCGGTAAATCAACACCCTCTGCAAACGACGAAAGCCCCCAAATAATACTGCCCAGACCACGATCGATACGCTTTTTATGGCTTTCGATCATACGCTGCTTGCTTTCATGGCCCTGACAATGGATAAGCTCGTTTATATCAGCCGGCATAGAATCATAAACTTGTGACATTTGAGCATGTGATGAAAACAGGACTAAGGTGCCCTCTTTCTTATCAATAATCTCGGGTAATAGCTCAACTAAACTCTGTGTATGTTCAAAACTGCGATTGGCCTCAACAGCCTCATTAGGAATAATTAATTCGCCACGAGAAAAATCAAACGGGCTAGGAACGGCCTCAAAAGAGGCATTATCAAACAAGCCCGCACGCAGTTTAAAGCGATCAAATTTATTAAGTGCACGTATTGTCGCCGAGGTCACTACAGCACCACAGCAACGTGACCACAAGCCTTTATTTAACAAGCCCGATGCCAATACTGGGCTTGAAACAAATTCATAATCAAGCGGTTCACTGTCTGTATGCAAGGTTACCCAACGCGCCCAAGGGGCTTTTTCATCAAAGCTTGTTTCTTTGTAACTTTGCCACAAAGATAAACTCGCTTCGGCTCTAGATACGGAGCTGCCAAGTATATTTAACATCGTCTCCATTGCTTGAGCAGGAACCGCACGACTTTCTTCATTAATAAGCGTATCGATTTCTTTATGCAGCTTCTCAAGCAACTCATGTAAAGCCGCTAATGCTCGGCTAGCTTTACGAGCGAACTCTTGTAGCTCTTCTCTTACCTCGCCTTTTTCAAAACGCAGGCGTGGGCTGTATTGGTCAACATCAATATCTTCACAAATATCACGCACTAAAGGTAAAGCTTCTTCAAAAATAGTTCGGCATTCTTTAAAACGTGATTCTAAAGGCTGAGCAAGTTGAACAAAATGGCTTAACTCTTCTACCGCTTTTATTTGTTTTGGCCATTGCCCCTCACTTTGCCCCAACCAACGTATCGTACCGCGATAACGGCTGTGGCTCGCAAAATGGCTCAGGGCTTTATCGGGTAAATGGTGGCCTTCATCAAACACATAAATACTGTTTTCCGGTGCTGGTAAAATTGCACCACCGCCTAGGGCCAAATCAGCTAATACAAGATCGTGATTAGCCACAATAACATCGGCCTCATCCATGGCAGCCCGAGCATTATAAAAAGCACAATCGCGGATATTGGGGCATTTACGACCTAGACATTGACGATGATCGGTGGTGACACGAGACCATGTTGTGGCATCAAGTTCAGTTTCCCAACTGTCCCTATCACCATCCCAGTGACCATCGGCACATTTATCCATCATTTTTTGATAAAGTACTTTGTCACTCGAACTGACGGCGATGATTTCATCTTCGTACATCGCTGCTGCGCTGTCTTCAATATCGCTAACAACTCGCTCTAATTTATTTAAACATAAATAACGGCCACGGCCTTTCGCTAAGCAAAAACTAAACTTTAAGCCGCTTTGTCTTAATAAATCGGGAAGATCTTTGTGCAAAACTTGCTCTTGCAGAGCAATCGTTGCCGTAGAAAGTACCAGGGTTTTATCGTAGTGCGCAGCAAGAGGGATAGACGCTAATAAATACGCAACGGTTTTACCAGTACCAGTACCAGCTTCAACAACCGAGATGTTTTTTTCGGTGATGTTATGACCTTCGTCATCTAGGTCGATATTGCCAAGCGTGCGAGCAATCTCGGCCACCATAAGCTTTTGCCCATAGCGGGGCTTAAGTTCTTTAGCTTCTAAAAACTGGGTATAGGCTTTTTGTATCGTGCGCTTTACGTCATCACCGAGCATAGCTATTCCGCCGCGAGTCTATCGCGAACAGGGTTAGCATAACTGGCCAAAAAAGTAGCTTGCTGTTCAGTGGGAATGGTTGCTAAACGAGCATTAAATACTTGTCTTTCACGGCTTAAGTCTTGCTCCGAAAAGGTCTTGGAGCCTGCACCCACCTTGACCTTTGGCGCTTCAGATTCAAGTAATTCGTAAGCAATTGCATTGCTTGCCTGCAAACGATAGTTGCTTAGGATTTGTTTATCGAGCTCGGCGGTCACCGCTTCAGAGTCTTCATAATCACCAGCTAAAGGCTGACCAAAAGCAACGTGAATATGCCCTTTAAAACCAGTAATACCGCGGGCAATACTTTGTACGTCTTCTTGCTCACCTTTTTCATAAGCTCCTTGGGCATCTTTTAAATACAGCTCACGCGCCTTATCCGCATCACAAGGGTCGTATTCATAACTGATGGTAACCGGTACGATACGGCTTTGCTCAATAAACTCAGCTAAGGCTTGGCCTTTACTTTTGCTTAAAGACAACATGCTAATAATGGCTGAGTTGGTTCTGTCTTTACCATCCTTTGCTCGACCTTCACGTTGAGCGATCCATACATTCTCACCATCATTGGCAACGGAATGTTGAATATAGGCAGAGAGCAACTTAGCCGCTTTTAGTTTTTCACGAGGCTTAGTCGCTGAACGATTAACGATAAAACTTTTATTAAGTCGCATTAAATCACTAGCAAACGGTTTAGTTAGCAGGTTATCGCCAATCGCAATACGCAAAGTGCCAAAGCCTGCGCGATATAGGGCAAGATTTACAACGGCTGGGTCCATCGCGATATCGCGATGGTTACTAATAAACAAATAGCTTTGTTTATTATCGAGTAGCTCTAAGCCTGAAACAGTCAAACTGCTGCTGCTTTCATCGAGTGCTTTAACTAAATAACCTTCAATTTCGGCTTGTAAATCACTCACACTGTGAATCTTACTTGCCGCCTGCTTTAGCTTATAACGAACTAAAGGGCGCAATATTGATGCAAATTTAAGTGCCACAGGGCCTAATTTGACGCGTAGAATAGCATCTAGAAATTCGCGATCCTGTAATAGCCGAGCAATGACTTCAGCAACTTCATCATCGTTGTAAGGACGAATTTCATCAAAATTGGACATGAACGGTGTGACCTCAGCACAAAAATACAGCAATAAAGGTAAACAATGAGCTAAGCCACCCATCAACCTAAGTTAAGCAAAGCCGCGCATTATAAGGCTAAGGCTCAGTAAAAACGACACATTGCGATGTTCGCAGCAAGAAATAAAAGCGAAATCGTAATAAGTTCTAAGAAAGCACATCACGAGAAGCTATATAGAGATATATGAATATCTTACTAGTAGAAGACAGCGCCACGGTACGTAGGGCCATGCAAAGCCACATCACTGTTGCAGGGCACCAATGCGTAACTGTCGAAAGTGGTGAGCAAGCGATGCAAATACTTGATCCCGATCTTATCGACATGATCATTATTGATGTGCAGATGCCTGGCTTAGATGGCTTTGAAACCACACGTTTAATTCGTGAGCAATTCGCAGAACTCTGGATTCCGATAATTTTTGTTACCGGAGACAGCGACGAGCAAAGCTTTAAGAAAGGCATCGAAGTGGGCGGTGATGATTATCTGATTAAACCCATAAGCCCGGTTATTCTACAAGCCAAAATTAAAGCGATGCAGCGTTTGGTCAATATGCGCGACCAAATGCATAAAATGAACAAAAAGCTACGTGAACTGGGTGATAGAGACGGTTTAACGGGCCTGTTTAACCGCCGAAGCTTCGATCAAAAAGCTGCTGAAGCGTGGCGTCACGCAGCTAGACACAAAAAAGCGGCGAGTATTCTTCTTATCGATATTGATCACTTTAAGCAATACAACCAACGCTATGGCCACCTTGCTGGCGATGAATGCCTCAAGGCTGTAGCCAAATGTGTGTCTGAACTCACCAATCGCAGTGACGACATTAGCGCACGCTACAGTAGCGAGCAATTTATTATCTTATTACCAGAAACCGACTTTGATGGCGCTGAGCACCTTGCTGAAACATTGAGGGAGTCGGTAGAACGCTTAGATATTCGCCACGGCATCTCAAGCACTCGAGCCCTCACAGTCAGTATTGGCGGCGCTAGCTTGCACTACACCACGGGCTGTCAGGTATCGACATTGATCAACTCGGCACAGAAGTCGCTGCGCGAGAGTAAATACAACGGCCGTAATTGCGCACATGTAACAGATTATAACAACCTGCATAGCGCGCTCATGATTGAGCATGATATGGATATGAAGGATGAGATTATTCCATTGCTACAAGGGCACTGTGAAATCACAGAGCAAAAACATGCCAATAGCCCAGACGCTGAGGCAATTAATAATAAACCGGAACTGGTTATTTTGACTATCGAGAACGAGCTGGATGTCAGCATCGTGCTCTACAAGAAGCTTAAAGAAAGTACGATGGTAGCAGAGGCTCCACTATTAGTTCTATCACCACTGGGAGCCGATAGACTCAAGCGCCTTAGCCTTTCACTCGGAGCAAAAAGCTACTTAAGTACGCCCTTAGATCAACACCAATTAATCGCGCGTATAGACGAGATTCTACTTAAGCCTGCTTACACATAGGAGCTAACAACGACTAGTTGATGCTTTTACGTACACACAACCAAAGCAAACATAAATCGGCCTGATTTTTAGATGACTTATCGGCTTTGTCATCAACACCACCAATTTCTGAGCCGCTTATTTGACCATCTTTATTTTGATCTAAGCGAGAGAAGCTACCAAGATAACTGGCATATTCTTCCGCTGTTACTTGGCCATCCTGATTAGAGTCTAGGGTATCAAAACGCGCTTTAAGCAAAGGCAGACGTTTTTGCTGGTCTACCAGCTCATATTCATCAAAACTCACTTGCCCATCGAGATTACTATCGAGACGAGTAAAGACTTGCTTGCGCTTCATCTCTACTTCACTTGTACTAATTGCTCTATCACCATTGGCATCATAACGAGCCAACAACCGCTGATCCTCAGCACTTAATCCCTCTGCCCATATCTGACTGCTTAGAGCAAAACAGCCAAGGAGCATAGAACACGCTATCTTCATAAAGCGCCTCCTGAGAGCACATTTTAATTATTGTCAGATTGTATCCTCCAATCATACCCCCTAGAGCAACTCAAGTGACATAGCTAAATCACAATTAACCACTCTAATTTAGACTAAAAACCTCTAGAATCGCTAAGCAGGCAATAAAGCAGCTATATAGTTACAATTAGCGGCAGATAGCAACAATTTTGGTCTCAAACTAGGTTCTTCGATGATACCAATTCACCTCACGTGCACTCTTATCAACCTGATCTGCAACATCTAAAATTAAAGCAAATAAGGCCATACGGACAAGTACACCATTATCCGCTTGACGGAAAATGGCTAAGTTGGGGTTTTGGTTTAAATCGTTGTCTAGCTCATTAGCACCAGAGCGTGAGTCTCTAGGAAGTGGGTGCATGATAACGGTATTAGGCTGGCAGTACTTTGTATAAATCTGCTGGTTTAAGCGAAAACGCCCTCGATACAAATCGGCCTCTTCTTGGCTCTCAAAGCGCTCTTCTTGAATACGGGTTGAATAGACAATATCAACGCTGCCAATACCATCGGTAAGCTCATTGCTCACCTCCACACTATGGCCCGCCAAACGCATCTCTTCAATGTAGGATTCAGGCATGCTCAGCTCAGCCGGCGATACCAACACAACATGAATGTTACGATAAAGTTTGAGTAGTCGAATGAGGCTGTGTACAGTGCGACCAAATTTAAGATCGCCAATCATGGCAATTCGCAAGCCATCAAGACTGCGGCCAACTTCTTTTTGAATGGTGTAAAGATCGAGCAGCGCTTGGCTTGGATGCTCATTAGCACCATCACCACCGTTTACCACAGGAACACGGCTTGCCGCAGCAAATTCACCAACAGAGCCTGACTCGGGGTGGCGCATGCATATCACATCACTATAACCACTCAAAACCCGAGCCGTATCATAAAGGCTTTCACCTTTGGCAATAGCTGAGCTCTTAAAGCCCGTCGTCTCGCGCACTTCACCACCAAGTAAGTTAAACGCACAACCAAAACTCACGCGCGTTCGAGTGCTGGGTTCAAAGAACATATTTCCAAGAATGGCGCCCTCAAGAACGCGTGTAACCAGCTGCCGCTTGGCATAAGGCTCCATTTTGTCAGCAACCGCAAAAATCTTTTCAATATCTGCGCGCTCAAACTGATCCACAGATAAAATACTTGCACCGGCAAAATTCACCTTAACTCTCCTCAATTTAACTCTACTTAACTAGGCGGCTATTGTAGCCTTGCGCGCCTTCATCCGCTGCACTATTTACAGCTCAATTTCTCAACAGGCAAGCCAAAACCTGCAATGATTAAGGCATAACTAAATACCTAACGATAGCGCTGATAGGTATCGAGCACCCAAGCCTTAACGGACTCAAACTCTGCCACGTCGCGTTGAAAGTCGACCGGCATAGATTCAGGCCACATAAGGTCATATTTGTTTGGCTGAAACAAAGGGGCCAACAACGCGGCCACAGCCAAATCCGCTCGACTAAAGTCAGAACCAAGCAATCGGCTATTCGATTCGACATAAGGCTTAAGCTTTATTATCGCCAGCTTAAGCGCCTCTTTTGCTTTTTCTACTCGCTGCTCATTGAGTTGTAAGCCCTGACGTAAAGCGGCAGCTACTTTCTCATAGGTCAAATCGATATAAAAACGGCCATACCACGGCCCTCTATCGCAAAACATAGGCTTGAGTAAATCAGGCCTATCTAACAAATGATAATAAGCCAAAATACGGACATTAACGGCTATCTCTGCATCCGCCCATGCTTCCCACTCTTTTGCCTGTAAGGCGAGGTCTGAATCATCTGGGGTTAATGAAAAGCGAGGGTATTCATCATCAAGAAAGCTAATAATATCTGATGAGTTGGCCAAGATTTGGCAGCCATCTTTTAACACAGGCACCGCTGTTTGCCCCGTCATCTTCTTAACCGGGCGCGCATGTAAGCCCGGCAATAGATTTTTAGTGCGATAGGGTAGCCGCTTATAAGCCAGCGCCCAGCGTACTTTCTCACAGTAATGTGACACCGGCATTTGGTATAAAGTGATCATAAACTTGTATTCCTATTTACTAGGTTCACGCAAAATTTTTATACATAGCTAATAGTCAACTAAAAGCATCATTTGACCCGATAGGTCTTTACTAGGGCTGAACAAGAAAACACTCGACTAAGAAAAATAGCTTTGTCTTTTAAGATCCGCCCAAGCACTAAGTTCAGAAAGTATGTGTTGCGCACGCGGGTCCCCCTCTCGCTCAAGCATTAATTCAGAAACACGTAATTCCAAAGCACTTAAACTCAGTAAGCCAGGCTCCCCCTCTTGCAGTCTATGCTTCACAAATTTCAACCAAGCTAAACGCTGCTCAGGGCTTAAGGTTTCAGGGTGGTTCCTTGCCTGATAGCGGTTTACGAAGCCATTCAAGCGCGTATCTTCAAAGTGCCAAGAGCGGCCATCAAAGGCATCTGCTCCCTTGTCTCTCAACAAACGAGACAGGGTTTTATCCACATCACTTATAAAACCCTCATATAACTGCTGCTCAGGGTCTTCTCGCCCCTCGAAATCTGAATCTGCAAACACTTGGCGTAATTTATACTCAAGCTCCATCGGCAATATACGCTGCCAATGTGCTTCGCAGGTATGCCTATCAATACCCAAGCGCTCGGCGTGAGACTCGTTCAACATGCGAGTAGGCAGCAATACTGGGCACTTATTTAAATGCACCAATTTAATCGGCAAGCGCTGAACACCTTCAGGTAAATCCTCTTGTTTACTAAAGATACGTTCACGTATAGCTTCTGCATCAAGCACGTCTAAAGACGTTGGGTCGACGCTTAAGTCATAACATATAACGGCGTTATTGTTTTTAGGGTGAGCAGCTAGCGGTACAATCAATCCTGCACAACCTCGCTCTGTCGAGAACATAGAACTAATATGCAAGAGCGGCTTACGCGCACGAATATCAATCATGTTACTAACCGCACGCTTAGTACGATGCTCGAACAAATAATCATACAAATTCGGCTGCTTGTCTTTCACTAAGCGAGCCAAGGCAATGGTTGCTTCAACATCAGAAAAGGCATCATGAGCTGCGCTGTGTGTAATGCCGTTGGCGGCTGTTAGTAGCTCCAGTTTAAAGCTCGGTTTTCCATCAACTTTAGGCCATTCAAAACCCTCGGGCCGCAAGGCATAGACCAGACGCATCATATCAATAATATCCCAACGGCTATTGCCATTACGCCACTCACGCTCATAGGGGTCATAAAAGTTACGAAACAAGGTGTAGCGCGTCATTTCATCATCAAAGCGTAAGCTGTTGTAGCCCACACCAACCGTGCCGGGCAAAGCTAACTCTCGATGAATAGCAGAAATAAATTCTGCCTCATTAAGCCCATGCTCTTGAGCCTTTTGCGGGCTAATACCAGTAACTAGACAGGCCTCTGGGTGTGGTAATATATCTTCCGGTGGCTTACAAAAAAGCACCAAAGGCTCACCAATAATATTGAGTTCTTTATCTGTGCGTACACCGGCAAATTGGCTAGGCCTATCGATTGCCGGATTTGCCCCCCAGCTTTCATAGTCATGCCAATATAAAGTTGCCATAGTTACTCCTAGTACAGAGGCTGGTTAGAAGTTAGTTCAGAAGTTATTTTACGCGTCAGGCGTGCTTCGCTATACTCTCGCCCTCACCGTGAAAGTCAAGTAAAGCCTTGTATTTAATAAGGTTATTTAATTTAGACTCTTGTCTTTCAGGCTTATTTCGCCATATATATTAGCGTTTATCTCGGGAGCTCTTATGCAAGAAATCGATAAATTATTTAAGAACAACCAAGAATGGGCAGAAAAGATTAAAGCTGAAGACCCTGAGTTTTTTAGTCGCTTAGCTGAACAACAGAATCCAGAGTACCTTTGGATTGGCTGTGCTGACAGTCGTGTTCCTGCCAACCAGTTAATGGGGCTTGTGCCTGGAGAAGTGTTTGTACATCGCAATATCGCTAACTGCGTATTACAAACAGACCTAAACTGCCAAAGTGTTATTTATTACGCAATTGCGGCGTTAAAAGTTAAACACATTATC
The DNA here is from genome assembly GCF_041346925.1 of Agaribacterium sp. ZY112. Classification (NCBI taxonomy): domain Bacteria; kingdom Pseudomonadati; phylum Pseudomonadota; class Gammaproteobacteria; order Cellvibrionales; family Cellvibrionaceae; genus Agaribacterium; species Agaribacterium sp. ZY112. Next base: position 3,654,648 of record NZ_CP166840.1, read on the forward strand.
GTCACCGGCCACTACAACTGTGGCGGCGTTAAAGCAGCAACTGAAGGCTGTCGACACGGCCCTGCTGATCACTGGATTGCAAACATTCGTAGGCTCTACGCGCAAAAGCAAGATGAGTTAGCAAGCATTGAAAGCGAAGAAGATCGCATAAACCGCCTTTGTGAACTTAATGTGCAACAACAAGTTACCAATGTAAGCCATTCTATCTACGTACAAGAAGCGTGGGCAGCTGGCCAAGAACTCACCATTCATGGTTGCATCTATGATTTGCGAGATGGACTTTTGAAAAACTTAGTTGAGCCGATTTCTGGTCTCGACGGTGTTGAGCCACTTTACCGCTTATATTAAGACAACAAAAAGGCCATGTACTTAACAAGCGCATGGCCTTTTATCTCTACAAGCCTCTTAAATACTACTTTGAACGAAAGAAACTAACCAGCTTATCTAAACGCCCAGCTTCATCTGCCATATTCTCACTAGCAGAACTAGCCTGCTCAACCAAAGCCGCATTTTGCTGGGTAATCTGGTCCATTTGAGCAATCGCAGAACCGACTTGCTGTATACCCGTCACCTGCTCATTAGCACTGTCTAAAATCGATTGCATCATTGAACCCACCGATTCAATTTCACCAACAATTCGACTTAATGAAGCACCACTTGAATGAACTAAGCCCGAGCCCTGCTCTACTTTGTCGACAGAGTCATTGATAAGCTCTTTAATTTCTTTGGCTGCAGAAGCCGAGCGCTGAGCAAGCTGACGCACCTCTGTTGCGACAACGGCAAAACCACGCCCCTGCTCTCCGGCTCGCGCAGCTTCAACGGCGGCGTTAAGAGCCAGCAAATTAGTTTGAAAGGCAATTTCATCAATAACACCAATGATATTGGCAATCTTCTCACTGGCTTCGGTAATGCCTTTCATCGCCTTAATCGTATGCTGCACACGCTCATTACCTTCCCGCGCTATTTCAACGGAATTCTGAGCGGCATTATTAGCCCCTTGGGCGCTTTCAGCACTATTCTGAACGATTCGAGTGATCTCCTCCATCGTTGAAGACGTTTCCTCAAGTGAAGACGCTTGCTCTTCGGTTCTCTGGCTTAAATCATTGGTACCACTGGATATCTCTGAAGAGGAACGTGCAATATTTGAAGTGCCCTCACCGATATCAGCAATAATATCTCTCAAACGATCCACAGTAGAATTAGCATCACTTTTTAGCTGTGCAAATTCCCCCTCATAATCTCGTTCAATTTTTTTAGACAAATCACCTTGGGCCAAGCTCGATAACACAGCCATAATATCTTCAAGCGCAACGTTAGTTGTGCTTAACAAGCGATTTAACCCCTCACTAACCCGAAGATAAAATCCACTCTTGTTTTCCGTGACCAAACTACTAGAGAAATCTCCTTTTGCTGCCGCATCTATCAGTTCATCAACCTCTTTCTCAACAGCCACTTCTTCGGTCCTATCTACCCACTCTACCACCGTGCCTATGCGCTCACCATCTGAAACAATAGGGTTAGCCGTCAAAGAAAAATGCCTTTTTCCCGCCTGAACTTGGTTGCTATAAGTCGTCTTCAACTGCTCTAGAATCGCCCGCTGATGAGCTGGATCTTTATGGAACACATCCATATTCGCCCCAACAAGCGCAGCACTATCAAACTTACCTAGGTGCTCTTTTAGATCATCCTCAGCAACCTTCATCATATTGGTTAAAGATGCGTTGGTATAAATAATATTAAAGTGATCATCAGCAATCATCGTGCTAGTTGAAGAGGAATCTAAGGCTTGGCGTATACGCGCATTTTCTTCCGCCAGCTCTTTTTCAATTTCCTCTTTACGTAAAGCTGCAGTTAAATCCTGCCACTCAACCACGGCCCCTAAGAAGCTACCCGCTAGGTCTTTAATTGGCGTAGCGGCTAAAGCAAAGGTTAAACCACTTAATTTAACTTCTGTTTTATACGTCTCGGTTAAGCCACTTAATATACGACGCTGATGTTCTGGCTGCTTATGAAACTGATCAATACTATTACCCAAGATTTTTGAGGCATTAAAATGAGGCAACTCCTTTTGAATCGTAGACTCAAGGTCGAACATCATTGAATCAAGCGCATCATTGCAATAAATAACATTAAACTCTTCATCAGCAATCATCACAGCGGTCGCACTAACATCCAGAGCTTGTTTAATAACCAGTGTCTCTTTAGCACGCTCTTCAGCCTGATCGGCAGCTTGTTCCGCTTCAGTTGCTTTATCTGCAGCCAACCCAGCCTGTTTTTTCTGCTCAATATTAGCCTGGGCAATTTCGGTATTAGCGCTATTGACCCCTGCGCTCAACAAACCAAGTTGCCCTGGGTAATGACCCGCTACCTGCTCTTCAAAATTACCTTTTCCTATTTCTGACAAAACAAAGTTGGTTGAGTTAATTGCAGAGCTCAAGTTCTCCAATAAAGTATTAAAGGCTCGGCTAGTCTGCCCAACCTCATCCTTCCAGGGGTTATTAACCGACAAGCTAAAATCACCCTCTTTTTGCACTTTTTGAATAACAGAAGCTAAATTTAAAACCGGCCCAGAAATTACTTTACTAATAACAAACGCAAAGAACACGATAACAACGGAGGTTAAAATCACAATGAATAACACAGTATTTCTTAGCGCGGTCACTCCTGCATACGCTTCACTGACATCAACCTCAGATAAAGCCGCCCAACGAAACCCCGGTAAATCCAGTGGTGCATAAGCAGACAGAACGGTATTACCGTTATAATCGGTAATAATTTGTGCACCTATATTTCCATCAAGAGCAGAATGAGCTGCAAAGGTATCCACACTGCCCAGCTCTGGTTTTCTAAATGACGCTGCAACAGAGTGGGTTTCAGGAGAAATGTGTGAATCTGAGCGCATTAAAAAATCGGGGCCAACAAGGTAACTTTCACCACTTTCCCCCATGCCTGAACGCTGATCCATAATTGCATCTACAGGCTCTAGCGGCATCTGGAATACTAATACCCCTATACGTTCACTATTATCAAAAATAGGCGTAGCGATAAAACTCGCTGGTGCTTCATAAGAAGGCGTATAAGATGCAAAGTCGACAAGGGAAAATTCACCTTTATCCAACCTAGCTGCATTGTTAAACGCATCGGCAAAATTTGTATCTCGATAAGGCCCATCAAGCAGCGAGGTAGCATAATCAAGCTCTTTAAAAACAGAATAAACAATATCGCCACTTTCTATATCGACCATAAAGATATCGTAATAGCCAAAGGCCTCTAAAAAATTACGAATGCTTGGATGATAGAGCTTATGAATACTGTGATAAGAAGACTCGCCATTGGCAAAATCCAACTTATGCTTGCTACCAAGTTCATAGTTGTTATCACTAATATAAAGAGATTGCATCAACAAAGCTTGCTCATCAAGAGACTCAATTAAGCTAGTTACATTCGCTTTACGCCCCTCATTATCTTCACTGTATTTTTCTCCAAACTGTTTTTTATAATAATCGTTGAGCTTTTCAAGCTGGGCAGTACCTAAAGCTGGCTCATCGTTTACGACCTCATCAAAAGCCTCTGTAAAAGCACGCATGGCCTCAACCGTTGTACGCTCCGATGCCATCGTTAATATCTGCTGTTCAACAGTCTTAAAGTAACGCTGCACAGCCTGAGACTTAATATCCCTGACGGCAGCTAACTGATTAAGAGCCTGCTGCTCTACTTCAGACTTTGCAGACTGCAAGGAAATAACACCAACCACCAACATCGGTAGTAAGCCGGTCAATAAGAGGGTAAAGACTTGTTTTTTACCAAGTGAAAGATTAAGAAACCAAGCTTTCATTGCACATCCCTAAGCTATTTTATCTACAGCTAAAACTATAGATGAACTCAAGCGAGCTGCATTGATCACATGCCCTATACCTAAATGAAATAAGAATCCTCGGTCATATTCTGGAAGCCTGTAAATATTCAACTAAACTTGACTTTATGTGCGAAGCTCGTTTTCCCGGTCTAAACTCACTCAAGAGCTGGCTCATTTTTGCAACAACATATGAGCAGCGGATGCTTACCCTATTTATCTGCAAATAAAAGAAGAAATATGGTTACTAGATCACTCTCTACCAAATACATTGCGGCACTCACTGCGACAATCGCTTTGGTGTCCTCCATTGTTCTACTTATCAACTACCAGCTGATAAGTAGCAAAGAACAAGTGAAGTTCGAGAGAGACACTCAAGCACAAATTGAGCTGATTAACTCCTCTTTATTAGAGCCTGTCTTTGCTTATGACTCACAGCAAGTAGAAGCTATTGCCCAGTCTTTAGTAAATACGGACCTAATCATCAATATTGACATCACTGATCATCGAGGAAAAGAGCTCGCAAGCGTCAGCCAAGATGAAAAAGACTATTCGGATAAGGTAAGCGCAACCGGGACTGAGATCATCAGAAATAAAAAGTTGATTGGGTATTACGACATCACGTTTAGTAAGCAGCAGCTTGAAAATGTACTCAGTACCCAGATACAACTCAGTGTATTAACGGTTGGCTTATTAACTGCTTGCATACTCGCCGCAGCTTACGTATTGACACGCAAGCTTGTTGTTAGCCCTGTAAAACAAGTCTCCAACTCCTTATATCAAATAGCTCAAGGTGGCGGAGATTTAAGCCACAGGCTAGAGATCAAAAGCCAAGATGAAATAGGTGAGCTCTCCTCTAACTTTAACGATGTGATGCAACAGATTGGCAGCATCATAGGCCGCGTGATTCATGTGACCGGTAAAGTGGGTGAAAATGTTGCCGAAATCAGTGCCGCAAGTGCCAGTACAGTCAATAATACCGACCAGCAACTACATGAAACGGAACAAGTCGCAACAGCCCTAAATGAAATGTCTTCAACAGCTGAAGAAGTGGCACGCTCTGCAAGTTCAACCGCAGAAAAAACACGTGAAGCCAGCACAGCAACAGAGCAAAGCTCTAAAGTAATGAACAGCTCTCAAGAGACAATTCAAAAACTAACAGGCCAAATCGAAGCAACCGCCTCCAAAATTCAAGTACTTAAAGATAGCAGCGAAAATATTGGCTCTGTTATGGAAGTCATTCGCTCTATCGCCGAACAAACCAACTTGCTAGCTCTAAATGCTGCTATTGAAGCCGCTCGCGCAGGTGAACAAGGTCGAGGCTTTGCTGTGGTTGCCGATGAGGTTCGCTCTCTAGCTCAAAAAACACAAACCTCAACTGAAGAAATTGAGGCCATTATTAGCCAGTTACAAAAAGCGGCTGATGAAGCCCACCTTTCAATGAATACCTCTATCGATTCTGTGCAGGAAACCATTGAAACCAGCTCTCATGTAAAAAATTCTCTAGAGTCCATTCAGGTTTCAGTAAGCACTATCAACGACATGAATCATCAAATCGCAACAGCAGCAGAAGAGCAAAGTGCAGTGGTTGCCGATGTCAGCAAAATTGTAAGTGCTATTTATTCCCTCTCAGAACAAGTAGCCGACAATGCCAAATTAGTTAGTGGTTCTGCCGAGCACCTAAGCCAAGAAAGTAATGAGCTCAACGAGCAAATTAGTAAGTTTTCGCTCTAAAACAGCATGACAACCAAAGCAATAAACAGCCTGCCCACAATGCTAACTTAAGCCTCAACAAGGCTTTAAGTTAGCATTCTTTATTCGTTAATTTATGTAATTAAACGGCCAAGTTATCAAGCGCCTCACCTGCAACATACAACTCAAGATTCTGCATCAACTGCGCAAGCAAGGCTTCTTGGCTTTGTTTACTCGCCCAAGCCGTATGCGCTGTCATCAACAGATTAGGTAAATCCAAACACGCCAATAAGGGCTCCTCTTCCGCCGGTGGTTCTATCGGTAATACATCGATGCCCGCTCCTGCTATTGTTCCGTTACGCAGCGCATCAGCCAAAGCAAGGCTATCAACAACTGGGCCTCGTGCAGTATTAATCAGTAGCGCCGAAGGCTTCATCAAAGCCAAGGCCGCATGATCAATTAAGTTTTCAGTCTTAGCCGTTAAAGGACAGTGCAAAGAAACAATATCTGATTGCTGTAATAGCTCCACTAAAGGTAAACACAAGTGTCCATTAAGCTCTTGACGACCAGAAGGGCTATGCCACAACACATCCATTCCAAAAGCACTTGCCAACTTTGCCACTGCTTGAGCAATAGCGCCTGTGCCAATAAGCCCAAGACGTGTACCTTTTAGGTTTTCTATCGGTTCATGAAAATAAGTAAACTGCTTAGCCTTGGACCAAGTACCCGCCACTAAACTTTGCTGGTAGGCCTTGAGCTGCTTGCGCAGAGCTAAGATAAACATAAAAACATGCTCGGCCACACCATCAGTGCTATAGGCTTTAACATTTGTAACGGCAACACCGTGTGCTCGGCAAGCATCTAAATCGATAATGTTATAGCCAGTTGCCGCTACCCCCACATATTCTAACTCTGGGCATTGGCTCAGCAGCGCCTCATCAATAGGCACTTTATTTGTTAGGACAGCCTGCACGCCTTTTAAACGTGAAACCCGCTCTTGGATTGTGCAGTAATCGTAACTTGTAAAGTTATGAGGGAAAGAAGGCTCAGGAATAGCAACGCTACGGCTAAACGTAGCTCTATCCAATAAAACAATGTTTAATTTTTTCATAGTGACTCACAAGCTAGGTTCTTATCACTTGAGGTATCGTTGCATTTCAAAGTAATAATAACGCTAACAATAACAAGAGAAGCAAAAAAAAAGCACTGCCAATGCAGTGCTTTTAAACTAAAGAATCAAGCTTAATTAAAGGCCCTTATTCCCATTCAATGGTTGCCGGTGGTTTAGACGAGATATCGTAAGATACTCGTGACACGCCACTGATTTCATTGATGATACGGCTACTTACCTTCTCTAATAACTCATAAGGTAAATGAGCCCATCGCGCAGTCATGAAATCAACTGTTTCTACAGCGCGGATAGCAATAACCCATTCATAACGACGAGCATCACCAACCACACCAACAGATTTAACGGGCAAAAATACGGCAAACGCTTGGCTTGTTTTGTGGTACCAACCCGCTTCATGTAGCTCTTCCAAGAAAATAGCATCGGCTTCACGTAAAATGTCCGCGTATTCTTTTTTCACTTCACCAAGGATACGCACCCCCAAACCAGGCCCAGGAAACGGATGGCGGTAAACCATGTCGTAAGGTAAACCCAACTCCAAACCTATTTTACGTACTTCATCTTTAAACAATTCACGCAAAGGCTCAACTAACTCAAAAGCCATATCATCAGGTAAACCACCGACATTATGGTGAGATTTAATGACGTGAGCCTTACCGGTCTTAGCAGCAGCAGATTCAATCACATCTGGATAAATCGTACCTTGGGCCAACCATTTAACGTCTTGTAACTCAGCAGCCTCTTTATCAAATACTTCAATAAAAGTATTACCAATAATTTTGCGTTTCTTCTCAGGGTCAACCTCACCTTTTAAGCGACCAAGGAATAATTCTTCTGCATCAGAACGAATGACTTTTACGCCCATGTTCTTAGCAAACATATCCATAACTTGATCGCCTTCATTAAGGCGCAATAAACCGTTATCAACAAACACGCAGGTTAGCTGATCACCAATAGCTTTATGCAGCATTGCAGCAACCACTGAGCTATCTACCCCACCACTCAAGCCAAGCAATACTTTATCGCTGCCAACCGTTGCACGCACACGAGCAATAGCATCTTCAATAATATTAGCAGGCGTCCATAAAGCGTCACAGGCACAAATATCCAACACAAAGTGCTCAAAAATACGAGTGCCTTGCAAGGTATGAGTCACCTCTGGGTGAAACTGCAGGCCGTACCATGGCTTTTCTTTATGACGAATACCGGCAATAGGGCAGCTCTGCGTGCTGGCCATCAATTCAAAACCTTCCGGTAATTGCGTGACTTTATCGCCGTGGCTCATCCATACATCTAACAGGGACTCACCATCACTGCCAACATGATCGCGAATGTCTTTAAATAAAGGCGTCTCACACTCAATTTTAATTTGCGCATGACCAAACTCATGCACATCCGAGCCTTCAACCAAGCCGCCTTTTTGCATGGTCATTGTTTGCATGCCGTAGCAAATACCCAGTACCGGCACCCCCAAGTCAAAAACCAACTCCGGCGCACGTGGGCTGCCCTCATCGGTTGTTGATTCAGGGCTACCTGCGAGAATAATACCTTTAGGATTAAAAGCGCGAATGTCTTCATCGCTCATATCAAAGGCGCGAACCTCACTGTAGACACCTACTTCACGTACTCGGCGTGCAATTAACTGGGTGTACTGAGATCCGAAATCAAGAATCAGGACTTTCTGGCTGTGAATATCTTGGCTCATGGCTTTTTTCCAATAAAAAAGCCCTTCTACACAACTGAGTAAAAGGGCTTTTAGAGTTCTAACAAATGAATTAGCGACCGCTAACTGGGTAGTTGGGCGCTTCTTTAGTAATGCTTACATCGTGTACGTGACTTTCACTCATACCTGCTGAGGTCACTCGCACAAACTCTGGCACGGTACGCATTTGCTCAACGCTAACGCAACCGGTGTAGCCCATTGAGGAACGCAAGCCCCCCATTAATTGGTGAACAATGGCAGATAGTGGTCCTTTATAAGGAATACGCCCCTCAATACCTTCAGGAACTAACTTTTCAGCACCCTGACTCGCATCTTGAAAATAGCGATCTGAGCTACCTTGTGTCTGCGCCATAGCACCTAACGAGCCCATACCTCGATACGCTTTATAAGTACGGCCTTGATAAAGTTCGACCTCGCCCGGTGCTTCTTCAGTACCGGCAAACATAGACCCCATCATTACTGCACTGGCTCCTGCAACAACCGCTTTACTCAAATCCCCCGAGAAGCGAATGCCACCATCAGCAATAACAGGAACATCGGTACCTTTTAAGGCTTCAACCACGTTCGCAATTGCAGAAATCTGTGGTACACCAACACCCGTTACGATACGAGTGGTACAGATAGAGCCTGGGCCTATGCCCACTTTGACACCATCGGCACCAGCTTCAACTAAAGCAAGTGCTGCAGCACCGGTTGCAATATTGCCGCCAATGACCTGAATATCTGGATAGGCTTCTTTAATTAAACGCACGCGGTCAATCACGTTTTTACTATGACCATGGGCTGTATCCACAACCAAGACGTCTACACCTGCTGCAATTAAAGCCGCTACACGGTCATCTGTATCCGGGCTTGTACCTACGGAGGCACCAACACGCAAACGACCTTCTGGGTCTTTACATGCATTGGGGTAACGCTCTGCTTTATCAATATCTTTAACAGTAATCAGACCGGTCAAATCAAAGTCATCATTCACCACTAAGACTTTTTCAATGCGGTGCTTATGTAAAATAGCGCGAACTTCATCTGCAGAAGCGCCCTCTTTCACTGTCACCAATTTGTCTTTAGCAGTCATGATGCTAGCAACACTAGCGCTCAGGTTGGTTTCAAAGCGTAAATCACGACCGGTAACAATACCTACTAAATCGCTGCCATTAAGTACAGGTACACCACTGATATTGTGCTTGCGAGTCAAAGCGAGAAGCTCATGAATGCTAGCGCTCTGATCTATGGTGATTGGGTCACGAACTACTCCAGCCTCAAACTTCTTGACCATGCGAACTTGCTCGGCCTGCTGTTCGATGCTCATACTTTTATGAATAATACCGATACCACCTTCCTGAGCTAGAGAGATAGCTAGACGAGATTCCGTCACGGTATCCATTGCCGCCGACAGCAAAGGAATATTCAGACTGATTTTGCGGGTCAATTGGGTCTTAAGGCTAACGTCTTTTGCGGTAACTTCGGAATAACCGGGTACCAGTAGAACGTCGTCAAAGGTGAGTGCTTCTTGAGCGATTCTCAACATAGATGCGCGTACCAATATATAAGTGGAGTTTAACGGGAAATTATAACAAAATTTAAGCGTATTGGTAAATGCCGCAAGACGGCCCCACATCAGAGTTCTAGCTGAATAAATAAGGGCTTAAGATTGCTCTTGAAAAACATTCACGCTACTGTCTGCGCCAATTATAAAACAAGCCCGTTGATTACACAGAACAAACTATGCAGTACAGCAGCAAAGCACAAGCAGCCATTAGTGTCGCAGAACTCAATCACCGAGCTAAACAACTGCTAGAAGGTGAACTTGGGCAAATCTGGGTCTGTGGTGAAATAAGCAACTTTAGCCGCCCAAGTTCCGGGCATTGGTACTTCACCCTAAAAGACCAACAAGCACAAATACGCTGTGCTATGTTTAGAGGTCGCAACGGCCTTGTGCGCCACCAGCCAAAAGCTGGTGATCAAGTGATTATTCGCGGAAAAATCAGCCTTTATGAACCTCGCGGCGACTACCAACTCATTGCCGACAGCCTCCGGCTTGCAGGTGAGGGCTTATTACAACAGCAATTTGAGCAGTTAAAGCAACGTCTACACGACGAAGGGCTATTCGCGCCCGAGTGGAAAAAGCCGCTGCCCGAACACAGTCAGCGCATTGCCGTAATCAGCTCGGCTACAGGAGCTGCACTGCAGGATATATTAACGGTATTAAAACGGCGTGACCCAGGCCTTGAAGTCATCCTCATCCCCGCTTCAGTTCAGGGCGCACAGGCACCTAGTGACTTGCTTTATGCGCTTCGAATTGCTGAACAACTGGACAATATTGATACCATTTTAATTGGCCGTGGCGGTGGCTCACTAGAGGATCTATGGGCATTTAATGACGAACAACTCGCGCGCGCTATCTTTGCATGCCAAACGCCTATTGTTAGCGCAGTTGGGCATGAAATTGATTTTAGTATTTGTGATTTTGTCGCTGACGTTCGCGCCCCCACTCCTTCTGCAGCAGCCGAGCTCATTAGCCGCGACAGCTCACAAGACCGAATACGCTTACAACACTTAAGCATACGCTTGCGCAGTGCCTGGTTGCGCTTTTGTGCTCGCCAACAAGATCAGCTACAGCAACTAAGTAAGCAACTCAAACACCCTGGCGAGAAAATAGAGCAGTGGCAGCAACGCTGCGATAGAGCTGAAAACTCACTGACGCAAGCAATAAGCTCAAGCCTAGAAAAATTAAAGCAGCAACTAATACAAAACCAGCGCCTGCTTATTAGTCACAATCCTGGCCACGGCCTGCCCTACAAAAAACAAAAGCTCATACAACTCAACAAACGCTTAAACCTAGCCGCTGAACGCGCCTTACAGCACAAGCAACAAAGTATAGCCAAACTCGCCGCAGAGCTTGATCTTGTCAGCCCACTTGCAACCCTAAGTCGAGGTTATAGCATTGTTCGAGACAAGGACAACAAGATAGTCCGCAGCATCAAACAGCTTAAAACAGATACAAACATAAGTATTCAGCTGGATGACGGCCAAGCTCAAGCAGTAATACAATCAACCAATAGACACAAGTTAACAAACAAAAACTAATATAAAAGCGATAAGCTTAAATATTTAAACTGTCCTCCAGCAACAGTAAGGAAACATAGTTATGAGCGAAGGCCACAGTGTCGCCGTGCCCTACCTATTTGAAACCCTCGCGTTTTTATTAACCGTGGTCATTGTTGTACCTTTGTGTAAACGCTTTAAAATAAGCCCGATTATTGGCTTTTTAGCCGTTGGTGCTGTTACTGGGCCTCACGCTATCGCTTTAGTTGACGATGTCGAAGCCGTGCAACACGTCGCTGAGCTCGGTGTCATCTTCCTGCTATTTACCATAGGTTTAGAGTTAAGCTTCGAGCGTTTAGCCGCATTCTCTAAACAAATCTTTGGCTTAGGTACGACCCACTTCTTACTCTGCGCAACCGTGATAGCCTTTTTTGCCTGGTATTGGGATAACAGCATTGAGGCCTCTATTATTCTGGGCAGCTGTCTTGCGCTAAGCTCCACCGCGGTGGTTATGCAGCTACTTACTGAAAGTGGAGAAATTTCGAGCCCTCATGGCCGAACCGTTTTTTCTGTTCTGCTCTTTCAAGATTTAATGGTTGTTCCACTATTAATATTGGTGACTATTTTTGGCACTGACAGTGATCGCAGTGTCACCAACATTGTTTTAAGCGCTCTCCTAAAAGCGGTAGTCGCTATTGCCGGCATCATCGTCATTGGTCGCTACTTGCTTCGCTACCTACTTCGCTTAGCGGCCAAAACACATGCCGTTGAAGTGTTTATGGCTGCTACCTTATTGGCTGTTTTATTTACTGCCACTCTTACTGGTGTCAGCGGCCTATCCATGGCACTAGGAGCCTTTCTCGCAGGCTTATTGCTTGCCGAAACAGAATTTAAGCACCAAATCGAGACAGACATCGAACCGTTTAAAGGCCTGTTCTTAGGGCTGTTCTTTACCGGCGTCGGCATGAATATCGACTTCCTACTTGCGATAGACAAAAGCTTCTGGGTCTTTTTATCCGTAGTTGGTCTAATAGCAATAAAAGCCCTGATGGGGTTTGTCGCCGCCTTGCTCTTTCGCTGTAAAACAGGCCCCGCCTTGCGCACCGGCCTACTGCTATCGGAAGCGGGTGAATTTGCCTTTTTAGTGATTGGCCAAGCCTCACAAAACTACAATATTATCGACCCTGAAACCGGCCAGTTTATGATTGTTGTCGCAGGCCTAAGCATGGCTCTGACTCCAGTATTGGCGTTTATCGCGACTAAACTCGGCCGGCACATTGAGCACGCAAGCCCTAATGACCCAACTGAATGCCATAAAGAAGATGAGCACGATCATGTCATCATTGCCGGCTTTGGCCGTGTTGGCCACGCCGTTGCCAACATTCTTAACACTCAAAGCATTCCCTTTGTGGCACTGGATACGGACCCAGAGAACGTAGCGGCCCACCATAAATATTTTGACGAGCCGGTCTACCACGGTGACGCAAGCAATAAAGAATTATTAAAGCGCGCCGGGATTGGCCATGCTAGAGCCGCCATCCTGACAATGGATAACCCTAAAGCCGTGCTTAAATCACTCGAGTCTATTCGTAGCGAATGGCCAGACCTGCCCGTTATTGTTCGCGCTCGTAACGACGAACACAGCGCAGCCTTGCTAGCTGCCGGTGCAACAAAAGTAGTGCCAGAACTCCTAGAAAGCAGCCTGCAAATTGCAGGTCATGTTTTGTGTGCTTGGAATTACAGCAAAGATGAAAGTGAAGCCTGCCTAGAACTGGTTCGCAGACATAACTACGAAGAATTACACGTCGCTGAAGACGGTAAATAAGCCCTATTCATAGCTGATTACAGGGCAGCCCCATCCAGCATTACTGCATGGGGCTGGGACTTTGAACTTACAACCAATACTAAAGCGATTGCCGAGGAAATAAATCCGAAGCAAAGCCACAAAGACGGTATTAAGAGCCAGCCCATAAGTACAAGCTCGATTTTAGCTACGGCACCGGTAATAGGGCAACTTAAACAGCCACGCCAACACTGAAAATAACAGTCTCATCAACAGTAAAGACCATGAAACAGCAGTAGCGCCAAGCCAGCTTTCGTTTGCGCGCCCAAGCCCATAAATCAGCTAAAAATCTACTTTTCAAAATCGACACTTTCTGCAATAGTGCGCGGCTTGTTAAAGCCGCATATCTTGCTTGCGCAAACTAAGGCTCGCGCCTCAAACTTAGACTTTTTTACGCAACAGTAGTCCGACTGGAGCTCATAGTGACAGACAGCCTCCCCCGCCCTCAAAGCTGGTCAGTAAACGACTCTGCCGCCCTTTATGGCGTGCCAGATTGGGGCAGTGATTACTTCTCCGTTAACACTGCAGGTCAAATTTGCGTACGCGCACGCAATAGTGGCGAGCAAGTCCCCCTGCTGAATATCGTGCAAGGCCTTGAGCAGCGCGATCACGCGATGCCCGTTTTACTGCGCATAGAAAACATTCTTGATCAACGTATTAGCCAAATCAACGACGGCTTTAAAAAGGCTATTGAGCGCTTTAGCTATAAGGGCGAATACCGTGGTGTCTTCCCGATCAAGGTGAACCAGCAGTGCCACGTTATTGAAGAAATCGCAAAATTTGGCCGACAGTACCACCACGGCTTTGAAGCCGGAAGCAAAGCCGAACTCATCATCGCCATGAGCCATTTACGCGATCGTGAAGCCTGCATCATCTGTAACGGCTATAAAGACAGTGAATTTGTTCAGCTGGGGCTACATGCAGTAAAGCTTGGTATGCGCTGCTTTTTTGTCGTTGAAACCCCTTCAGAAATTGACACCATCATTGAACAAAGCCGCAATTTAAATATTGAGCCGATGATAGGCCTAAGAGTTAAGCTCTCTGCCAAAGTCGAAGGCCACTGGTATGAAGACAGCGGTGACCGCTCTTTATTTGGCTTGAGTACGGTGCAGTTAGTTGAAGTAATAGACAAGCTTAAAAGCAATAACATGCTGCATTGTTTGCAGCTTATGCACTTTCATATTGGCTCACAAATACCCAACATTCGAAACATACGAGCAGGCGTACAAGAAGCTTGTCGCTACTACGTTGAACTCAGCAAGGAAGGCGCACCATTAGGTTATTTAGACCTCGGCGGCGGTTTAGCCGTCGACTATACCGGCGCGTGCACAAACGAAACTCACAGCCGCAACTACAGCCTTGAAGAATACTGTGTTGATATCATTGAAAGCGTCAGTGAAGCACTCGATCCTTTTGAAATCGAACACCCAAGCATTATCACTGAATCTGGCAGAGCAACGGTAGCCTACTCATCCGTGCTTTTATTTAATGTGCTTGATGTCAGCCATTTTCGCTCGCAAAAATTGCCAGAACAGCTGCCTGAAGACAGCTCTGAGATCTGCCACAACATTTGGCTGGCACTGCAAAACTTCAGTGAAAAAAACCTACAAGAAAGCTGCAACGATGCCGTTCATTATCGCGAAGAAGTGCGCCACATGTTTCGCCAAGGCCAAGTCGGTGTTCGCGAGCTTGCACTGGTAGAAAATATTTATTTGGAAATATTGCAGCGCGCGAAAAAACTCCTGCCAAAATTAAAGCGCGTACCGCAAGAGCTACAAAACCTTAACGAAAGTTTGGCCGATATTTATTACGGCAACTTTAGCCTCTTCCAAAGCCTACCAGACTCATGGGCCATTGAGCAGGTATTTCCTGTTATGCCCATTCACCGTCTAGACGAACAACCACTTAACCCTGCCGTCATTGCCGATATCACCTGTGATAGCGATGGTAAAATAGACCATTTCGCAAATGCCGAAGGCGAGCATAAAACCTTACAGCTTCACGATATTCGCGAGAACGAAGAATATTATATGGGGGTATTCTTAGTAGGCGCCTATCAAGAAACACTGGGTGATCTGCACAATTTATTTGGCGATACCAACGTTGTAAGCGTGCGCCTAGAACAAGACGGCTCATATGAACTGGTTGAAGAAATTCACGGCGACAGCATTGGTGACGTATTAAGCTACGTTGAATACAACCCCAAAGAGCTTTATGAGCAATTTCGTTCACACGCAGAAGCGGCTGTAAAAGATGGCCGCATTAGCGTGGCGCAACGACAAACAATGATTAAAGCGTTTAGAACCAGCCTTGAAGGGTATACCTATTTTGAACGCGAAGAATAAAGACCGTTTTAATTCAAATAAACAAGTTATCGTTAACCTTTTCCTAATGAGGACAAATCATGGCTAAAGTAGTCATTATTGGAGCCGGCGGTGTCGGCGGCGTTGTTACTCACAAATGCGCACAACTCATAGACGTATTTGATGAAATCGTATTGGCCAGTCGCAACGAAGACAAATGCAAAAAAATCGCGATGCAATTAAATCGCAACATCGAAACGGCACAAGTAGATGCCGACAACGTTCCCGAGCTTGTTGAGTTATTCAACAAACACAAACCAGAACTGGTTATTAATGTCGCCCTACCCTATCAAGACCTCACCATTATGGATGCCTGTCTTGAAGCCGGCGTAAACTACCTTGATACCGCCAACTACGAACCGCTCGACACTGCAAAATTTGAATACAAGTGGCAGTGGGCCTATCAAGAAAAGTTCAAAAAAGCAGGTTTAATGGCCTTATTGGGTTCTGGTTTTGACCCCGGCGCGACCAATGTTTTTACCGCCTATTTGAACAAACACTACTTTGACGAGATTCACTACCTCGACATCATTGATGTTAACGGCGGCGATCACGGCTACCCGTTTGCGACTAACTTCAACCCAGAAATCAATATCCGAGAAGTCACCGCCGAGTGCCGCCACTGGGAAGATGGTCGATTTATTGAAAGCCCAGCTATGAGCCTCAAGCAAGAGTTCACTTGCCCTGAAGACGTCGGCAGTTTCAATATTTATCGCATGTATCACGAAGAGCTTGAATCGCTGACCAAGCACCTGCCTAGCATTAAAAAAGCACAATTCTGGATGAGTTTTGGCGATAGTTACCTTAAGCATCTAGAGGTGCTGGGCAACGTTGGCATGACAGGTATTGAAGCAATCGAGTTTCAAGGCCAGAAAATTGTGCCTATTCAATTTTTAAAAGAACTACTACCAGACCCAAGCACGCTTGGCCCGCGCACAGTAGGTAAAACATGCATTGGCGTACACGCTCGCGGCATTAAAGATGGCAAAGAAAAAACAGCCTACCTCTACAATATTTGTGACCATCAAGATTGTTACAAAGAGGTGCAAAGCCAGGCCATTAGCTATACGACAGGTGTACCGGCCATGATCGGCGCCAAAATGATGCTCGAAGGTAAATGGAAAGAAGCCGGTGTATTTAATATCGAGCAGATGGACCCCGATCCATTTATGCACGATATGAATCTTTATGGCCTGTCTTGGAAGGTGATTGAAGACCCAGGTTTTGATTTAATTTAAGTTAAAGCTCTAACCTCTAAGCAAACTCGTCGAGGCTTTAAGGTTGGTTAGCCCCTTCTGTTTTTCGAGGCACGCAGTAGATACCTCCATGTAGGCTTCGCTGCCGCATTCGACAATTGCCCCTGCATTGTCCTAATAAGCTACATCCGTGTAGCGACCATGCGCCAGCGAGCCCCGAAGAACAGAAGGCACAAGCCATCTCGCGCCCCCCTTTATAGACCCACAGTAAAAGACAGCAATGATTAACTCACTTACCTTTAAGAACTTTGATGCAAGCCGCGTACCCTCGCCCTGCTTTGTTATCGATGAAGTTGTTATCGAAAATAATTTAAAGCTGCTCAAGCGCGTACAAGATGAGAGCGGCGCAAAAGTATTGGCTGCACTTAAAGCTTTTTCTTGTTGGTCTCTTGCACCTCTGTATAAAAAATACCTAAGCGGTGTTTGCGCAAGCGGTTTACATGAAGCACTGTTAGGTGAGGAATACTACGGAGGGGAAATTCACACCTATTCAGCAGCATATAAAGCTGAGGACCTCAACCAAATCTGCGAGCTAAGCGAACATGTAATTTTTAATAGTTTTGCTCAGTGGCAGCGTTTTCAGCCGCTATTAAAGCAAAAGGCAGAGCAAGGTTTTAAGCCAAATTTCGGCCTGCGCATTAACCCCGAACACAGCGAAGGCGATGTAGAACTTTACGATCCGTGCGCGGCCTGCTCTCGTTTGGGCATACCCCGCGCTCAATTTGATAAGCAAGACTTAAGCGGTATTAGCGGCCTGCATTTTCACAGTTTATGTGAACAACTGTTTGAGCCACTTGAACGCACCCTAGATAGCATAGAACTTAACTTCAGCGACATACTTCCACAGATGGAGTGGGTAAATTTTGGTGGGGGTCACTGGATTACCGCGCCGGATTATGACATCGACAAACTGATTCAACGCATCAAAGACTTCAGCGAAAAATATCAAGTTCAGGTTTACCTTGAACCAGGTGAGGCCGTAGCCATTCACAGCGGCGTATTAGTTTGTGAGGTGCTTGATTTACCCCATAATGGCCGCCCCTTAGCAATCGTCGACTGCAGTGCAACTTGCCATATGCCCGACACCTTAGAAATGCCCTACAGAGCAGAGCTATTAAATGCCGGGGAGCAAGGTAAAAAAGCCTTTAGCTATAGATTAGGTAGTACAACATGTTTAGCTGGGGATGTTATTGGCGACTACAGTTTTGACCAGCCTTTAGAGATAGGCCAACGCTTAATGTTTGACGACCAAAGCCATTACACCATGGTAAAAACCACAACCTTTAACGGCATTAAACTTCCATCTATCGCTTTGTGGAATTCCGAAAGCGATCAATTAACGATCGTGCGCGAGTTCGGCTACGACGATTTTAAAAATAGGCTGAGCTAGCAGCTACTGAGAAACACTAAGATGAGCAACGAAGAATTTGAAACGGCCTACCCTCACTTTCTTGGATCAGAGATTGAGCAAGGAGCCCCTGAACACGCTTTTTTTCAGGTGCTTCCTGCCCCTCACGAAGCCTCAGTCAGCTATGGCGGCGGCACCCGCTTTGGCCCAAGTGAGATTTTAAAAGCCAGCTGGCAACTAGAAATGTGGGACAACCACAGCCGCCCCTGCGACTTAGGCATTTACACAGCACCTGTAGTCGACTGCTCAGACAGCGAAGAACAAAGCCTCGAGAACATTCGCCAAGCTACGCTCGCAATATTAAAACGCGGCCAATTCCCCGTCGTCATTGGCGGAGAGCACAGCGTCACTGGCGCTGTTATTCAAGCTTATATTGATGCCGGTCACCGCGACTTTGGTGTGGTGCAAATCGATGCCCACGCCGATCTAAGACACGCCTACGAAGACAACCTATTAAGCCACGCATCAGTCATGAAACGTGTGGTTGAGCACAACATCCCCTTAGTGCAATTAGGCATACGCGCTTACTGTGAAGAAGAAATGCAGGCTCGCGACGATTTTAATGTTGTCTATCACGACGCCAACGAACTCGTGCCCAACAATATTCAAAGCATAGAGCTACCAGAGGACTTCCCAGAAAAGGTGTTTTTCACCCTCGACATTGATGGCATGGACCCCAGTGTTTTTCCTAGCACAGGTACCCCCGTCCCCGGAGGCCTTGGCTGGTATCAAACCTTAAATTTATTTAAAAGTGTGGTAAAACAAAGGCAGATCATTGGTTTTGATCTTATGGAATTCGCACCAATTAAAGGCTTTCACGCTTATGAATTTGCCGCCGCGCAACTGATTTATAAAATGATGGGCATTGTGCAAAGGCACAGAAAATAAAACCCTCAAATAGACACTGCGGCCCCATAGTTTTGCAATGGAAATTCAACAAGTTTCATATTTTGCGAAGGAACAAGAGCTAATCCACTTACTTGCGAAGCTATGAGTCATGGGCTTGCTGGCGTTTAGCGAGACCATCGACTGCAAGGATGCAGTCGATGAGCCCCATAGATGAGTTTACGGCGAGCCTAGGTAAACGCCTGCAAGCTCAAACGGCACGTGAGCGAAAGGAATACAAACACGCACTTAGAACAGCCGTGCTCAAATAGAGGCTTTTTATTACAAAAACAAAAACTTAAGTTTTTGGCAAGGTCACACCAGTTTGACCTTGATACTTACCGCCGCGATCTCGGTAAGACGTTTCACAGACCTCGTCACTCTCATAGAACAACATCTGCGCCACACCTTCATTGGCATAAATTTTTGCCGGTAACGGCGTTGTATTTGAGAATTCTAGAGTCACGTGCCCTTCCCACTCTGGCTCAAGCGGCGTGACATTAACAATGATACCGCAGCGCGCGTAAGTCGATTTACCCAGACAAACTGTCAAGGTTGAACGCGGAATACGGAAGTACTCAACCGTACGTGCCAGTGCAAACGAGTTAGGAGGAATAATACAAACGTCGCTTTTGATATCAACAAAGCTGTCATCATCAAACGCTTTTGGATCAACCACAGCGCTGTGTACATTGGTGAAAATCTTAAACTCATCAGAACAGCGTACGTCATACCCGTAACTTGATGTGCCATAACTGACGATACGCTGACCGTCTTCGGCATAGCGCACTTGTTCCGGCGCAAAAGGCTCAATCATGCCTTCGTTTTCAGCCATGCGGCGAATCCACTTATCGGATTTAATGCTCATTGCTCTTCCTCAATTCAATTGCTGGCGCGATGTTAAGGCCAAGCCTCACAAAGCGCAATTATTCACTCAGTTTTTTAAGCGTTGGCGTTTACGCCTCACTCACAATGATATCTGGACCGCTGTCATCACCCTGCTCAGCTAAAGCCACAGCCACTTTTCGAGCAATCTTTATATACGCTTGCGTCTCACTGCTTTGTGGCGCACTTACGACAATAGGCTCACCCTTGTCACTCTGCTCCCTAATACTCAAAGACAAAGGCAAGGCCCCCAAAGCTTGAACGCCGTATTGCTCAGCTAAACGCTTAGCGCCACCCTCGCCAAAGATATGCTCTTCGTGCCCACAGTTTGAACACTGATGCACCGCCATATTTTCCACCACCCCCAAGACAGGAATGTCGACCTTACGGAACATCTCAATGCCTTTTTTGGCATCCAGCAAGGCAATATCTTGCGGCGTGCTCACCACAACCGAGCCGCTAACCGGCACTTTTTGCGCAAGAGTTAAGGCGATATCACCCGTACCTGGAGGCATATCAATAATGAGGTAGTCCACATCGGACCAACGACTCTGCCCCAGCAGCTGCATCAAGGCACCACTGACCATGGGGCCACGCCAGATCATCGGCGTTTTTTCCGTTACCAGGTTGCCCATGCTGATCATTTGTAGGCCCTGAGCCTTAATAGGCGCAATGTTTTTACCGTCGCTAAGCTCTGGGCGTGCATTCGCCACGCCCAGCAACTGCGGTTGACTCGGGCCGTAAATATCGGCATCAAGCAGACCCACATTTGCACCCTCAGCAGCCAAAGCCAGAGCCAAATTGACCGATGTGGTGCTTTTACCAACCCCACCCTTACCTGAGGCCACGGCAATAATATTTTTGACGCCGCTGACACTAGCACTTTGAATCACCGCTGCAGCTGCAGGAATACGGTGACCAATCTCAATCGCACTAAGCTGCAAGTCTTTTGTCGAGGCAGACGCTTGTATCGCCTTCGCCAACTGCTCCGCCACTGCCGTAACAGGCACGCAAAAATCTAAGCTTAAACAATCATCTTTTAGTTCTGGGGCATCGACCAATAAGGCCAACAAGGGCGTATCAGTATCTGGAAAAACAAGGTCTGCTAAAACAGCGTCAATTATGGCAAGCGAGCTCATATGTGTTCCTAGAGAGATCTAAATCGGCGGCAAGCATAACAAGGCCGGCCTCGGCTTACCAAGCGCTATCCGAAGCGTTTGGCCTTCACACACACTTTCAAATGACTCGAAAATGGCACAAAGCCTTACTAAACGGGTATTTCGATCATATCGCCCATCGTTACCCAAATTACCGATTAAGCATATAAAAATTTGCCGCTTTGTTTCAACAAGGCAAAGCGGCAAAATAAAGTCCTTAAAATTGCCGCTACAGCAAGCACAAACGCGGCCTGCAGACCGTGTAATAAAAGGGCAAAGCTGCTATAGTTGCGCGCGATTTTTTCACTTGAAATTCAAACAGTTACTTTTAGCAGTAACCGTTTTATAAGCGAGCTTAAAAAGCGGCCGCTTAATTGAGTTCTTACCAACTAGATCAACGCTAGAGCGAAACCTGCAGATATGACTAACAAACGTAACATTCTCGTTACCAGCGCCCTGCCTTACGCCAACGGAAGTATTCACCTTGGCCACATGGTCGAGACAATCCAAACCGATATTTGGGTTCGATTCCAGAAACAACGCGGTCACAGCTGTTATTACGTCTGTGCCGACGATGCCCATGGCACCGCCATCATGCTCAGCGCTGAAAAAAATGGCATTACTGCAGAAGAACAAATCGCCAATATTAAACAAGAACACTTGGCTGATTTTGAAGACTTCCATATCGACTTTGATAATTATCACAGCACTCACAGCGAAGAAAACCGCGAGCTTTCGAGCTTGATCTACGAGCGAGTCAAAGCCAACGGGCATATCGCCGAACGCAACATCACCCAAGCCTTTGACCCAGAAAAAGGTATGTTTTTGGCTGATCGCTATATCAAAGGCAATTGCCCTAAATGTAAAACGGAAGATCAGTACGGCGATAACTGTGAAGCCTGTGGTGCAACCTACAGCCCTCTTGATTTAATCAACCCAGTCTCCGTTGTCAGTGGTGCTACGCCAATCGCCAAAGAGAGCAAACACTTATTTTTCAAACTGCCGGATTTTGAGAACTACTTAAAAGAGTGGACCCGCGCCGGTCACTTGCAAGATGAAGTCGCCAATAAACTAGCCGAGTGGTTAGATAGCGGCCTGCAAGAGTGGGACATCAGCCGCGACGCGCCTTATTTTGGTTTTGAGATCCCTGGCGAACCCGGCAAGTATTTTTACGTTTGGCTCGATGCACCCATCGGTTATATGGCCAGCTTTAAGAACTTCTGTGAACGCGAAGGTCTTGATTTCGACCAATACTGGAAAGCCGACAGCGAAGCTGAGCTCTACCATTTTATCGGCAAAGATATTGTTAACTTCCACGCCCTCTTCTGGCCAGCGATGTTAAGCAATGCAGGTTTCCGTACGCCCACAAAAGTATGTGTGCACGGTTTCTTAACCGTTGACGGTAAAAAAATGTCGAAGTCGCGCGGTACGTTTATTAACGCGCGCACCTACCTAGAGCATTTACAGCCTGAATACCTGCGTTATTACTACGCCAGTAAATTAGGTAACAGTGTCGATGACATCGATTTAAACCTTGAAGATTTTGTTCAACGAGTGAATTCAGATCTTGTTGGTAAAGTCGTTAACATCGCCAGCCGTACAGCAAAGTTCATACAAAAATCAGGTGGTCAGCTAACGGCAACGATTGATGATCCAGAGCTCTGGAAACATTTCACTGATAGCCATACGCTTATTGCCAAGCTTTACGAAGAGCGCGAATTTAATAAAGCCATGCGCGAAATTATGGCCCTAGCTGATAAAGCTAATGAATATATCGCAGAACAAGCGCCTTGGAGCCTTGCCAAGCAAGAAGGCATGGAACAAAAAGTGCTCGATGTATGCAGCATGGGCATTAACTGCTTCCGCGCTTTAATGATGTATTTAAAGCCGGTACTGCCCGTTACCGCTGAAGCTGCCGAGACCTTTTTAAACAGTAATCTCGACTGGGGCGATACACTCGAGTTTTTAACAAAACATGACATCAATAAATTCAAACCTCTCATGGTTCGTGTTGAAGGTAAAAAAGTTGAAGCGATGGTTGAGGCGAGTAAAGAAGCCGCGGCTGAAGCTCAAGCAAGCGCTAACCCAGCACAAGCTACTGATAACGGCTGGCTGGAGAAAGAGCCTGTCGCCGACGAAATAGAATTTGATGATTTTGCCAAAGTCGACTTACGCGTGGCCCTTATTGCCAATGCCGAGCACGTTGAAGGCGCAAATAAGTTATTGCGCCTGACTCTCGACCTAGGTGGCGAAACACGCAATGTTTTTGCAGGGATAAAAAGCGCTTATCAACCTGAAGACTTAATTGGTAAGCACACCGTTATGGTTGCCAACCTCAAACCACGCAAGATGAAGTTTGGTATGAGCGAAGGCATGGTCTTAGCGGCGGGCCCAGGTAAAGACGAGCTTTATATTCTTGAACCTCATGACGGCGCGCAGCCGGGCATGAGGGTAATGTAATTCATTGACTGGATTGCGCTTCGCAACTCAGTCAGTAGTAGACAGCAGTGTGCCAGACACGCCGTGCATACCTCCATGTAGGCTAACTTCGGCATCCATGCCTCAGATTGTCTAGCACACTGCTGTCTACTACCGCCTTTACTCCGTGCCAAATTTTATAGCTGGCACAGTGTTAGGCTGAAGTATTGGTGTTTATTTAAGGACAATCTGAGGCATGGGTGCCGAAGTTAGCCCCCAAGGATGGGTACACGACGTGTCCGAAAATGAATACCAATGCTTCAGCCGAAAAAGAAAAACACATTAATTGAGTGACCAAGTAACTTGGTGAGAAATGACAGAATTTGCAGTAGTACTTATTAGCACTGTGCTGGTAAACAACTTTGTACTGGTTCAGTTTTTAGGACTGTGCCCATTTATGGGTGTCTCCAACAAACTGGAAACCGCGATCGGCATGGCCAGCGCCACCACCTTTGTACTGACACTCGCCTCTGTGTGCAGCTACATGATTTACGCATGGGTGCTTGAGCCATTAGAGCTCACCTACCTTAAAACCATCAGCTTCATCTTGGTGATTGCTGCTGTGGTTCAATTTGCAAAAATGTTTATCGAAAAAACCAGCCCCCTGCTCTATCGAGTACTCGGCGTGTTTCTTCCGCTGATAACCACCAACTGCGCTGTACTTGGTGTCGCCCTACAGAATACCGCTAAAAATCACGGCTTCTTCCAAAGTGCCCTTTACGGTTTTGGCGGCGCCTTAGGTTTTTCACTCGCTCTCATCTTATTTTCAGCTATGCGCGAACGCCTAGCCGTTGCCGATGTGCCCGACGCGTTTAAAGGTGCCGCTATCGGCATGATTACCGCAGGCTTAATGTCTCTAGCCTTTATGGGCTTTGCGGGGCTGGTGTAATGACTTTTTTAAATGACTTTCCCATCCTTGACGCGTTAATCGCGCTAGGTGTACTTGCCGCTGTCTTTGGTGCGGTACTGGGTTTTGCCGCCGTAAAATACAAAGTTGAAGGCGACCCCATCGTTGAACAAATCGACGAGATATTGCCTCAAACACAATGTGGCCAGTGCGGCTACCCAGGCTGTCGCCCTTATGCACAAGCGATTGCCGACGGTGACGACATCAACAAGTGCCCTCCGGGTGGTCACACCACTATTCAGGCCATTGCCAACTTACTGGACGTGCCAGCTCCAGAACTCGATGAAGAGCACGGCGAAGAAAGCGAAGTGCGCAAAGTTGCCGTTATTCGCGAAGACGAATGCATCGGCTGCACCAAGTGCATACAAGCCTGCCCTGTTGACGCGATCCTCGGTGCCGCAAAACAAATGCACACCGTCATTGCATCTGAGTGCACGGGCTGCGATTTGTGTGTCGAACCGTGCCCAGTTGATTGCATAGACATGGTTCCGGTTACCGAAGGCCTCAGCGCGTGGCGCTGGCAGCTGCCCGATGAAAAACAGCTGATTGCAACAGACGTTCAAGGTGAAGTGAAGTCAGAAGAAGGAGCCGCCGCATGAGAAAGATCTGGGATATTCCCGGTGGCGTGCACCCACCTGAAAACAAAGAACAAACTAATGGCAGCGCCATTGCGCATATCGCCCTGCCTAAACAATTGATCATCCCTCTCAATCAACACATCGGCGCCCCTGCTGAAATCTGTGTAGAGGTAGGCGATCAAGTATTAAAAGGGCAGTGCATAGCCAAAGCCAAAGGCTTTGTCAGCAGCAACGTGCATGCTTCCAGCTCTGGAACCGTGAGCGCTATTGAAGAACGCCCCATTCCTCACGCGTCGGGCTTGCTAGCCGAGTGTATTGTTATTGATTGTGATGGCAACGATACAAGTATTGAGCTACAAGGCCTCGATAACTGGCAAGAGCGCGATAAAAACGAGCTTGTAGATTTTATTCGCAACGCAGGTATTGCCGGCATGGGCGGCGCGGGTTTTCCTACCTCCGTAAAAATGCAACCGCGTGGCGGCCAGCACATTGATACGCTGATCCTAAATGGCACCGAATGTGAACCCTATATCACCTCCGATGACATGCTTATGCGCGAAAAGGCCGACGAAATCGTGGCCGGCATGCGCATACTGGCGCACATATTAGGTGAACCCCAAAACCTGATTATCGGCATTGAAGATAATAAGCCCGAAGCGTTTAAAGCAGTAAATGAAGCCGCAAAAAACACCGCGATTGACGTTGTTAGCTTTCCAACTAAATACCCATCAGGTGGCGAAAAGCAGCTTATTCAAATTCTGACAGGTAAAGAAGTACCCAGTGGCTCAATTCCCGCTGAAATTGGCATCGTGCTGCAAAACGTCGGCACGGCACGCGCGGTCTACAGAGCGATTGAACACGGTGAGCCCCTGATCGAACGAGTCACCACCGTTGTCGGCGAAAGCCTCGCTGTGCAACAAAATATCTGGGCGCGCATAGGCACCCCAACCCAGCACATTCTTGAGCAACACCAGTGGCAACAAGAGAACTGCGCGCGCCTTATCTTTGGTGGCCCAATGATGGGTTTTGCAATGCAGAGCGCGGCAGTGCCTCTTATCAAGACCACCAACTGCATCTTAGTACCAAGCCTTGAAGAGATGCCCGAGGGTGAAGATCAGCAAGCGTGTATTCGCTGTGGTATGTGTGCCGAAGCCTGCCCCGCATCACTGCTGCCTCAGCAGCTTTATTGGCACTCGCGCAGCGAAGATTTTGAACGACTTGAATCTCACAATTTATTTGATTGTATTGAGTGCGGCGCCTGCTCGTTTGTTTGCCCATCAAATATCCCACTGGTTCAGTATTACCGAGCCAGTAAAGGCGCGATGCGCCAAATAGAACAAGAAAAACAAAAGGCTGAATACAGCCGCAAGCGTTTTGAATTCCGCCAAGCTCGCTTAGAAAAAGCCGAGGCCGAAAAGGAAGCCAAACGCCTTGCTCGTAAAAAAGCCGCCGAAGCGGCTAAAGCAAAATTAGCATCAGGTGAAACCAGCGCTCCGGCAGCTAAAGCGACAGCAAGCGCCACCGCAAAAGCGGATATTGATCCGGTAAAAGCCAAAGCAAAACTAGAACGCGCACTGAGCAGCGCCAAAAGTCGCTTAGAACGCTCAGTAAAAGCACTTGATGACGCCAAACAAGAAGGCCTAGAACAAAGCCGACTTGATGCTCTTAGTGCACGTATTAAAGAAGCCGAAGCCAAAGTTCAAGATGCGCAAAAGCGAGTAGATGAAGGCCCAATTGCTGTGCCCGCATCGACATCTAGTGACAAAGCACCTAATAACAAAGCAGCTATCGATCCTGCTAAAGCACGCGCAAAATTAGAACGCGCATTGAGCAGCGCCAAAAGCAGATTAGAGCGTGCACAAAAGGCGCTCGATGATGCCAAACAAGAAGATCTTGAGCAGAGCCGACTTGATGCACTAGCTGCTCGTATCAAAGAAGCTGAAGCTAAAGTTCAAGATGCACAAAAACGCCTCGACGACAGTGAGGCCAGCACAAGCTCGACTAGCGATTCTGGTGCAGCCAAGATTAAAGAAAAAATCGCACTCAGCGGCAAAGACAAATTAGAAAAAACCATTGCAACCTTAGAAAAGCGCATCGCCACCGCCAAGCAAAAAGCGGCAGAGGCGGAAGCCGAAAATAGTCCTACCGCCGATGCCTTAAAACAAGGTGTAAGTAAGCTCGAAGAAAAACTGGCCGCAAACAAAAACGAATTAAACACGCTCGCAGCACAAGACAATGTCAGTGAAGAAGCCCTTAACGCTGAAGCCAGTGCTGCTGACAACGCAATTCTAAAAGCACAAGCTCGAGCAAAAGAGCTCGCAGCTATGAGTGACGACGACAAGGCTAAAGCCCAACTCGACTCACTCAAAAAACGCTTAGAAAAAGCACGTACACGCTTAGCAAAAGCGGAAGCCGATAACGACGATAATATCGATGCATTTCGCGCAGGTGTGGAAAAACTTGAAGCGAAACTTGCGCAAGCAGAGAAACAATAATGAGTTTTATTAAAGCCAGCTCCCCACATACCACCCGCCCCGGCACCAGCAATAAGGTGATGCAGTTGGTACTGCTTGCGTGCGTGCCCGGCATTATTGCACTGAGCCTAAATTTTGGTTTTGGCAGTCTTATTAACTTAATACTCTGCGCGGCTTTTTGCCTCGGCTTTGAAGCTGCCTTTTTAAAACTACGCGCACGCAAAGTCGTTTTTTATCTGCGCGACTGCAGTGCGCTGGTCACCGCTTTTTTATTAGCGATTGCCCTTCCACCCTATGCACCGTGGTGGTTATTAGCCGTTGGCTGCTTTTTTGCGATTGTAGTCGCCAAACAACTATACGGCGGTTTAGGTTTTAACCCATTTAACCCTGCGATGGTGGCTTATGTTGTTTTACTGATTAGCTTCCCTGTAGAGATGACACGCTGGACACTAGCAAGCAGCGCCCTCGCCGACGGCATAAGCCTGCCGAGCTTGAGTCAATCTTTAAACTTGGTCTTTGGTAACGGTCACAATTCAACACTGGTTGATGCCTGGACAGCCGCAACACCTTTAGATGTACTCAAACAAAATCAAGGTCAAACCATTGACCAGCTTTATCAAAGCGATGCTGTATTCAGCTCCGCTGTTATTGCAGGCGCCGGCTGGGAATGGATCAATATTACGTTTTTAGCAGGTGGCTTATTCCTGCTCTACAAGCGTGTATTCACTTGGCAAGCACCAACAGCCATGCTGCTGGCCTTACTGGCGCTATCCATTGTCTTTTATGACGGTGGCAGCAGCGACAGTCTTGGTTCACCAGTGTTTCATCTGCTAAGTGGCGCCACCATGTTCGGGGCCTTTTTTATTGTCACCGACCCAGTTACCTCTGCAGTCAGCACCAAAGGTCGCCTGATATACGGTGCCGGCGTGGGCATCTTAGTCTTTGTTATTCGCAGCTGGGGGATTTACCCCGATGCCGTTGCGTTTGCTGTTTTACTTATGAATTTTGCAGCGCCATTTATTGATTATTACACCCTGCCCCGCACCTACGGCCACAAAAAAGCTAACAGTGGGAGAATCAAATAATGCTAGCCCGCTCAATCAGTAAAAACAGTTTTATTTTGGCACTTTTTGCCCTGGCAACGGCAGGCACGCTTGCGTGGATACACAGTAGCACCGCAGATCGTATTGCAGAGCAAGAAAAGCGCGCCGCCGAAAAAGCCCTACTTGAAATAGTCAGTGCCGATCGTTTTGACAACGACTTACTTAATAGCACATGGCAGATCCCAGCGGCGCAACAAGCCGAACTTCACCTTAAGAATGAAAGCAAAGTTCACATTGCCACGAAAGCTGGTAATGCGGTTGCCTTTATCTTCCCTGCCGTCGCACCCGATGGTTATAGCGGCGATATCAAGTTGTTAGTCGGCGTGAATAGCGACGGTAGTATTTCCGGTGTGCGAGTTGTCTCCCATAAAGAAACACCTGGACTTGGTGATAAAGCCGACCTTAAAAAGAGCGATTGGATACTTAGCTTTAACGGCAAGTCATTGTTCAAACCTGCGCTTGAGCGCTGGTTCGTTAAGAAGGACGGCGGTGATTTTGATCAGTTTACAGGTGCGACTATTACACCACGCGCCATCGTTAAACAAACAAAAGAAGTGCTCGAGTTTTACCACAAACACAAACAAGAAATACTCGACAGCCTAAATACCCTAGAGGCAGAGTCTAACGAGGGCCAACACCAATGAGCGACTACAAAGAACTCAGCGTTAACGGCCTGTGGAAAAATAACCCAGCCCTTGTACAGCTACTCGGCTTGTGCCCTTTACTTGCCGTTACCGGCTCAGTGGTCAATGCCTTGGGTTTAGGTCTAGCCACTATGCTGGTATTGGTGGGATCCAACATTGCCGTATCGCTCATTCGCAACGCCGTAACAGATGCCATTAAATTACCTGCCTTTGTCATGATCATCGCATCATTCACAACCGGCACAGAATTATTAATGCAGGCCTTTACTTACGAGCTCTATACCATTCTGGGTATATTTATTCCTCTGATCGTCACCAACTGCGCCATTCTTGGTCGCGCAGATGCCTACGCCTGTAAGAATGGCGTCCTGCCGTCAGCCTTTGACGGTTTAATGATGGGCTTGGGCTTTTTAGCGGTATTACTGGCTATTGGCGCAATACGAGAGCTACTTGGCGCAGGCACGCTCTTTGCCGACATGCACCTACTCTTTGGCGCAAGCGCCGCTTCTTGGGAGCTCAATATATTTGGTAGTGACTACAAAGGCTTTTTAGTCGCCGTACTGCCACCTGGTGCCTTCTTAGTAGCAGGGCTGTTAATTGCCATTAAAAACGGGGTGGATAACGAGCTTGAAAGGCGAGCAGCAGCCAAACGCACCGTGGTTAAAGGCTCTAAACGAGTCCGCACTACCGGTAATGTGGCTTAAAAAAGACCCCATACTGTAAAAATCTCGCGAGCGCTATGGTCAATTTCCTACAAACTATAGTGACAAAGGCTTGTAGCGGCAGGACTCGTTTTTAAGCATAATTTGTCTCGCAAGGATGCAAACAAGGAAGTACACCGAGGCAAGGAGCCAACGTGGATGCCCAAGGATGGGTAGTCGAGCAGGAAGCTCGAAGGAAGCGCCGACAGAGAAACAAGGATGTGGACCTAGAGGCAAGCTTTCAAGATAAGCCGCTTTCGCAAGTAAGCGGCTTTTTCTTTGCCTTCGATTTACCCTGTCGCTTTAGCACAACAATCTCAAAGCCCCTCTTTAAAGACGCGCCAATAGCCCACTGTAGCTCTTGCAAGGACTCAAAACGACATATATAAAAAAAGCGCTACGAACACCAGCTCGTAACGCTTTTAGCTATAAACAAGTTTGCCAGCTACTTATTAATCAGATCCGAATAAGTCACGAGTATAAACTTTATCTGCAACATCACGGATATCATCCATCATGCGGTTGGCTACAATCACATCACAGCTGCTCTTAAACTCTTCAAGGTCATTAATCACCTTAGAGTTGAAAAATTGCTCTTCGGTCAAGACAGGCTCGTAAATTACAACCTCGATACCCTTGGCCTTAATTCGCTTCATAACCCCCTGAATTGATGAGGCGCGAAAGTTATCAGAACCGGATTTCATAATTAAGCGATACACGCCAACACGCTTAGGCCCACGTGCAATGATAGAGTCAGCCACAAAATCTTTACGTGTGGTATTGGCATCAACGATGGCGCGAATCAGGTTATTAGGTACATCGTTATAGTTGGCCAATAACTGACGTGTATCCTTAGGCAAGCAATAACCACCATAACCAAAACTTGGGTTATTGTAATGAGCACCAATACGCGGGTCTAAACCAACACCTTCAATGATTTGCTTGGTATTTAAGCCGTGACTCTCGGCGTAAGTATCCAGCTCATTAAAATAAGCAACCCGCATAGCTAGGTAGGTATTTGAAAACAGCTTAATTGCTTCCGCTTCAGTAGACTCAGTAAACAATACCGGAATATCATCCGCCGGTTTTTCAGCGCCCTGCACCAATAATGAAGCGAACACCTTAGCACGCTCACTTTGCTCGCCCACCACCACACGAGAAGGGTGAAGGTTGTCATACAATGCTCGACCTTCTCGCAAAAATTCAGGAGAGAACAAGACATTCTCAGTACCTAAGTCTTCACCAATTCGAGCAGTAAAACCCACAGGAATAGTCGACTTAATCACCATCACGGCACTTGAGTTCACAGCCACTACATCTTTAATCACCGCCTCTACCGAACGAGTATTAAAATAATCCGTCTCGGGGTCATAATCGGTGGGTGTCGCAATAACAACATAATCAGCGTCCTTATAAGCTTGCTCTTTATCTACCGTCGCCACTAGGTTAAGTTTTTTATTGGCTAAATAATCTTCAAGCTCTCTGTCTTCAACAGTCGATTTACCATCATTGATCAGGGCAACCTTAGCTTCGATAATGTCTAAAGCAACAACTTCATTGTGCTGCGCAAGCAACACTGCATTTGAAAGGCCTACATAACCGGTTCCGGCGACCGCAATCTTCATAGCATGTCCATAATTCATAAAAAGTGGTTTAGTTGGAAATTTTACACATATTTAACGCATTATTTAATACAACAAGCACAATTAGCCTTTTTAGCGCCTCTTATATTCAGGCCAGCATCTCCTTTTGCAACCAATAACGTTACAATAAGGATTCCGACCCGCCCAAAGGGTACTCTTAGGTATATAAGGCTAAACAATGACTCGTAAAGGCATCATCTTAGCTGGAGGTAGCGGCACACGCCTCTACCCTCTTACCCAAGTTGTAAGCAAACAGCTTATGCCGGTTTACGACAAACCGATGATTTACTACCCTCTTGCGACCCTGATGCAGGCTGGGATTACTGAGATTCTTATCATCAGCACCCCGCTTGAACTGCCTCGTTTTAAAGCCTTGCTTGGCAGTGGCCAGCAATGGGGAGTCACACTGAGCTATGCTGAGCAAGCCAAACCTGAAGGGCTAGCCCAAGCTTTTATTATCGGTGAAACCTTTTTGCATGGCAGCCCCGCCGCCTTGGTACTGGGCGATAATCTTTTCTACGGTCACGACTTAGCAAACATACTGCAAACAGCCAATAAAAGACTGGATTCCGCCACCGTCTTTGCTTATCACGTAGCGGAGCCAGAGGCCTATGGCGTGATTGAGTTCAACGCCGAAGGTAAGGCTTTATCTATCGAAGAGAAGCCCCTACAACCTAAAAGCAATTATGCCGTACCAGGCATCTACTTCTTTGATCGCAGTGTTTGTAATGTTGCCAAACAAGTGCAGCCTTCAGAGCGTGGCGAGTTGGAAATAACCGATGTTATCGAGCACTATCTACAAAACGAAAAACTCCATGTAGACATTATGGGTCGCGGTACAGCTTGGCTAGATACCGGTACTCACGATCATTTACTAGAAGCCGCACAATTTATTGCCACTATAGAAAAACGCCAAGGCTTAAAAGTAAATTGCCCAGAAGAAGTTGCATACCGCTCCGGATTTATCACAGCAGAGCAATTACGTGAACTTGCCATTCCCTTAAAGAAAAGTGGCTATGGTGAATACCTGCTACGCCTTCTTGAAACAACCGTCTATTAAATTCACAAATACAACCCACCTTAAATGAAATTTATTGATACAGCGATAGCAGACGTCAAAATACTCGAGCCCACCGTCTTGGGTGATGAACGCGGTTTTTTTATGGAAACATTCCGCGCTAACGAATTTAAACAATACTGTTCTGATACTGAATTTGTACAAGAAAACCACAGCCTGAGCAAGCAAGGCATACTCAGGGGTCTGCACTACCAGATTCAACAACCACAAGGTAAATTAGTAAGGGTTATAAAAGGCTATGTATTTGACGTTGCCGTCGATATGCGCCGCAGCTCTGCAACTTTTGGTAAGTGGGTAGGGGTAGAACTCAGTGCCGAAAATAAGCGCCAGCTCTGGATTCCCGAAGGTTTTGCTCATGGTTTTTATGTCATAAGCAATGAAGCGGAATTTGTTTATAAATGTACTAATTATTACGCGCCTGAGCACGACCGCTCTTTATTATGGAACGATAAACAATTAAATATTGATTGGCCCCTCGTAGACGGGAAAGCACCACTACTCTCGAACAAAGACGCCAAGGCCCGCCCCCTTTCTGAAGCTGACTGCTTCTCTTAAGGCCTAACAACATAGAGACATAAGATGAAAGTGCTTATTACCGGTGCAGGCGGCCAGCTTGCATGGGAGCTGGCCCGCAGCGCGCCCAACTCAATTGACTTAATTTATGCTACATCAACTGAGCTCAACATTTGTGACGAGGTAGCGGTTAATAATTACCTTAAACAACACAAGCCTAATGCCATTATTAATACTGCAGCCTATACCGCTGTCGATAAAGCAGAAGAAGAGCGCGATAAAGCCTATGCTGTAAACCGCGACGGGGTTGCCAATTTAGCAAAGGCCTGCGGAACCGACATTTATCTGTTACACATTAGCACCGATTTTGTTTTTGATGGCCTAAGCACCAAACCATTAACAAGTAAAGATATTGCAAAACCTCTATCAGTTTATGGCGCCAGTAAATACGCAGGCGAGCAGGCTCTAGAGCAATACTGCAAAGCCCCTTGGGCCATTATCCGCACAGCCTGGCTTTATTCCAGCTATGGTAATAATTTTGTTAAAAGCATGCTGCGTTTTATGAATGAGCGCGAGCAACTAAATATAGTCGCAGATCAAATTGGCACCCCTACTTGGGCTCACGGCCTTGCACAAAGCTGCTGGGCTTGTATCGCAGATAAAACTGAAGGCCTCTATCATTGGAGTGATGCAGGTGTTGCTAGTTGGTATGATTTTGCCGAAATGATACAAAGCAAAGCACTAGAGCTAAAACTACTGGATAAAAAATGTAAGATTAAAGCTATAACAACCAAAGATTATCCCGTACCAGCTAAGCGACCAGCATTCAGTGTGCTCGATAAAAGTGAAATACTTGCAAAGCACCCTCAGCTAGAAAACCAACACTGGCAAAGCCAACTAAACGCCATGCTCACAGAGCTAAGCAAGCAACAACACAAAGAATCTTAAGAGGCCTCCTAAAATGCCTAAAAAACTCCTAGTTACCGGTGCTGCCGGATTTATCGGAGCTAATTTTGTTCACTATTGGCTGAAACAATATAGCAACGATAACATCATCGCCCTAGATGCTCTCACCTATGCTGGCAATATGAGCAATCTTGATCACGTTCGCGATAATAAAAATCTAAAATTCGTGCACGGTAATATTTGTGATGATGAGTTAGTTGAAAAACTAATGCGTGAACACGACATTGATACCATTGTGCACTTTGCCGCAGAAAGCCATGTTGATCGCTCAATTACAGGCCCCGATGCCTTTTTAGAAACCAACATCATTGGCACTCACGCCTTACTTAAAGTCGCTAAAAAAATATGGCTTGATGAAGGGTTAAAACCAGAACACCGCTTTCACCATGTTAGCACCGATGAAGTTTACGGCAGCTTAAATACTGATGACCCAGCTTTTAATGAAAGCACCGCCTATGCACCCAACTCACCTTATTCTGCAAGCAAAGCCGCTAGCGATCATTTGGTTCGTGCCTACCACC
Organism: Agaribacterium sp. ZY112; assembly: GCF_041346925.1. Classification (NCBI taxonomy): domain Bacteria; kingdom Pseudomonadati; phylum Pseudomonadota; class Gammaproteobacteria; order Cellvibrionales; family Cellvibrionaceae; genus Agaribacterium; species Agaribacterium sp. ZY112. The sequence continues at coordinate 3,689,493 of NZ_CP166840.1, forward strand.
ACACCTATGGCTTAAAAGTCACAACATCTAACTGCTCAAATAACTACGGGCCTTTTCACTTTCCTGAAAAACTGATCCCCCTAGTTATTACCAACATCTTATTTAATAAAGCCCTACCTATTTATGGTGATGGCCAACAAATTCGTGACTGGCTTTATGTGGAAGATCACGCTCGAGGTATCGACCTTGTCATACAAAAAGGTCGACTAGGTGAATGCTATAACATTGGCGGTATTAACGAGTGGGCTAATATTGATATCGTCAATTTAGTCTGCAAACTTATGGATGAAGCTTTTAGCAACAATACAGACTTGGCTCACCGCTTCCCAGAGGCTAAGGCAGCCATAAACAATAACTGCGCTAGTTTAATTACCTATGTAAAGGATCGCCCCGGACACGATAGACGCTACGCTATTGATCCAACCAAAGCTGAAAACGAATTAGGCTATAAACCAAGTGAAAGTTTTGAAACGGGTATTAGAAAAACACTGCAATGGTACTTAGACAACCAAGAATGGTGGAGTAAAGTTATGGATGGCAGCTACCAAGACTGGATAGAAAATCAATACAACTAAGTTAGTAAAGCCGAGCCTAGCTCGGCTTTTTAATATAACAAACGCTTAAAATGACAAGTTGAGCCAAACCTTAGACGGCTCCGAACAAACAACAAAATAAGGATTTAGCAAGGTCTCTTTAGTGTTGTAACGCAAAGGCTCTTTGGTTTCCCAATTAAGTACCTTTGCACCTGCTGCTTCCACAATCGCTTGCGCTGCAGCTGTATCCCATTCACAGGTAGGAATCAGCCGAGGATAAAGATCCGCACTACCGTCTGCTACCATGCAGAGTTTTAATGATGAACCAACACTCAATAAATCTGCATTCGGGAAAACAGCCATAAAACGTTCAAAATCGTCGCTACTATGAGAGCGACTACCAACAATACGCCACGTTTTTCCCTGCTCGGGAATAGCCGCAGGCTTGATACATTTACGCTCGCCCGCGCCCTGTTGCTTCCAAGCCCCTTTACCTTGTTCACCAACATACCAAAGATCCATAACTGGGGCGTAGACGACCCCAAGTACAGGCTCACCATCACGAACAAGGGCAACATTTACAGTAAATTCACCACTGCGCTTAATAAATTCTTTTGTACCGTCGAGCGGGTCAACCAACCAGTATTGTTTCCAGCTTTGACGCTCAGCCCAACTTATATCGGCATCTTCTTCAGACAATATTGGACCGACTTTCAGCTCACTTAAGGCCTTCACCAATATATCGTGAGCAAGCTGATCGGCCTTAGTCAAAGGGCTATTGTCTTCTTTAATTTCAATGCCAAAGTCGTCACTGTTATATACATCCAGTATCGAACTGCCCGCTTGAGCAACCGCATTCATTACAGCTTGTAACATCTTCATCTACTTCCTTTAGGCTACAAAAAAGCCCGCGTAATGGGCGGGCTTTAATAAGTCAGTTCTACTTATAAATAGGCAACTAAGAAATAACGTTTAATTCACGTAGTTTACGCAATAGATGAGCAACCACCTCATCAACACTCATAGCGTCTGTATCAATAGTAATTTCAGCGTTCTCAGGCTCTTCATAAGGTGAATCAATACCCGTGAAATTCGTGATAACCCCTGAACGCGCCTTTTTATACAAGCCTTTAGGGTCGCGCTGCTCACAGGTTTCAAGTGCCGTGTTTACATGAACCTCGATAAACTCTCCGTCCTCCAACATGTTACGAACAATGCGACGATCATCTTTAAATGGCGAGATAAAGGAGGTAAATACCAGCATGCCCGCATCGACCATTAATTTAGCGACCTCGCCAACACGGCGAATATTTTCTACGCGGCCAGCCTCATCAAAACCCAAATCCTTACTAAGACCTTGGCGAACGTTGTCACCATCTAGCAGGTAAGTATTAAAGCCCATAGAGAACAAGGCTTTTTCTAAAGCACTTGCGGAAGTTGACTTACCTGATCCACTTAAGCCGGTAAACCAAATAACCGCGGGCTTTTGGCCATTGCGGCTTGCACGCGCTTCTTTATTCACATCCATGTTGTGCCAAGCAACATCTTCATCTGTTAAAGGCTCGGCCACCATAGCAGCGCCAACGGTCACGTTGCTAAGACGATCAATAAAAATTAGATTACCAGTATGGCGATTGTCTTGATAAGCATCGACGGTCACCGCTTCGGTAAGCTCTAACTTACAACGCGCAATACCATTTAATGGAACATTCTCAACCTGACTTTTCTCCAAGGTGTTGACATCTACCTGATACTCGATAGAGGTCACGGTACCGTTCACTTCTGCGGAACCGACCTTAACGTAATAATTCTTACCAACTGTCAGCGCATCTTCATGCATCCACACAACGTCGATCATCATCGCGTTAACAGGCTTAACCGTGTCATTGGCCGCAACAATCATGTCACCACGACTGATGTCGATCTCATCGTTCAACGTTAGGGTGACCGCATCACCAGGATAAGCGGCGTCGATATCGCCTTCGTAAGTCACCACTTGTTTTACAGTCGACTTTTTATGTGAAGGCAGTGCCATCACTTCTTGGCCTGGCTTAAACACACCTGAAGCGACGGTTCCGCAGAAACCACGGAAGTTCAAATTAGGGCGGTTCACATATTGAACCGGGAAGCGCGGAGCTTCAAAACTGGCCTCAGCACCTAGCTCAACCGTCTCTAAAATATCCAGTAGTGGCTGCTCTTTATACCAAGGAGACTCGTCACTCAGCTCGGCCACGTTGTCGCCATCCAAGGCCGAGATAGGAATAAACTTAAACTCAGGCTGTGAAGGCAGGCTTTTAGCAAACTCGATGTAATCGGCTTTAATGGCTTCGTATTTATCTTCTGCGAAGTCGATCAAATCCATTTTATTCACAGCGATCACAAAGTTCTTAATACCCAATAAAGAACAAATAAAGCTGTGACGACGCGTTTGAGTTTGCACACCATAGCGGGCATCAATTAACAAAATCGCCAACTGTGCCGTTGAGCCACCGGTTGCCATGTTACGCGTGTACTGCTCGTGCCCTGGGGTATCGGCAATAATAAACTTACGTTTATCGGTAGAAAAATAGCGGTAAGCCACATCAATGGTGATGCCCTGCTCACGCTCACTTTGCAAACCATCAACCAATAAAGCCAAATCGACTTTTTCACCGGTGGTGCCATGCGCTTTAGAATCTTTAGAGATCGCTGCCAACTGATCTTCATAGATCATTTTGGTGTCATGTAACAAACGGCCAATCAAGGTAGATTTACCGTCATCTACCGAACCACAGGTAATAAAACGCAGCAAATCTTTTTCTTCATGCTGCTTCAAATATTGCTGAATATCTTCAGCAATCAAATCACTTTGATGAGACATACGTTTCTCTCGTTTAGTGCTGAGACCGGAAACTCATATCCAATCTCACAATTCTTTTTACTTCAACCTCTCGACAAAAAATCGAATGATTAGCGTAAGTGTCGCCGCCAGCGTGGTCGCGTTTTGGCCGCGAAAAAGCGGAGTTTACATGCAGTAAATGAGCATTTTGAGCGGCCAAAAGCGACCGCGCTGGCAAGTAAACTAGCTAAGCATCGGTTTTTAGAAATAGCCTTCGCGCTTCTTCTTCTCCATGGAGCCCGCCGAATCATGATCAATCGCACGCCCTGAACGCTCAGAGGTCGTTGTTAACAGCATCTCTTGAATCACATCGGGTAAAGTCTGAGCTTTAGACTCAACAGCACCGGTCAACGGATAACAGCCCAAAGTACGGAAGCGCACCCACTTCTCTTCAGGCACTTCCCCCTCTTCCAAAGGCAGGCGCTCGTCGTCAACCATAATCAACATGCCGTCACGCTCAACCACAGGGCGTGGTGCACTTAGGTATAGAGGCACAATTTTGATGCTTTCTAGATAGATGTACTGCCAGATATCCAGCTCAGTCCAGTTAGACAAAGGGAAAACACGGATAGATTCACCCTTGTTCACACGTGAGTTATAGATATTCCACAACTCAGGGCGCTGATTTTTAGGGTCCCAACGGTGATGTTTATCACGGAAGCTATACACGCGCTCTTTCGCACGGCTTTTCTCTTCGTCGCGACGGGCGCCACCAAAGGCGGCATCAAAACCGTATTTATCCAACGCCTGCTTCAAGGCCACCGTCTTCATAATATCGGTATATTTGGCTGAACCGTGGTCAAAAGGGTTGATATTGGCCGCTTTGCCCTCTTGATTCGTGTGCACCAACAATTCCATACCAGCCTCTTTGGCCATTTCATCACGGAACTGGATCATCTCTTTGAACTTCCACGTGGTATCAACGTGCATCAAAGGGAAAGGAGGTACCCCAGGAGCAAAGGCTTTACGAGCCAAATGCAGCATAACGGCGGAATCTTTACCCACCGAATAGAGCATAACGGGGTTATCAAACTCCGCAGCCACTTCGCGGATAATGTGTATAGACTCAGCCTCAAGCTGCTTGAGGTGAGTACGGCGAGCTTCGTCCATAGATGAGACCTATATAGGAAATGCGTAAAAGACATTACTAGTAGAAATTGACGCGATTATACGCCGAATAGATTTATTTATAAAACCGAATATACTGAACAAAACCATCTATAAAATAGACGCATGAAATACACCTTACGCCAGCTACAAGTCTTTCTTGCCGTTGCCAGACACCAAAATATTGGCTTAGCTGCGCAAGAGCTCAACCTTTCGCAAAGTGCCTGCAGTACAGCCCTTAAAGAATTTGAAGCTCGTTATAAAATCCAGCTTTTTGACAGAAGTGCCAAGCGAGTACGCCTTAATACTTTAGGCAGCACTTTACGCCCTAAAGCCGAACAACTTTTGCTGCAAGCACAAGCATTTGAAAACGAACTCAGCCAACATGAAAACAAACAAGAACTGCGCGTTGGTGCAAGCCTGACTATTGGTAACTACCTTGCTTTCAACTATTTAGCCAAATACAGCCAGCTTTACCCCGAGGTGAAGGTTGATATTGTTGTAGGCAGCTCACCTGAAATTGTCGAAAAAGTTTTAAATTTCGAGGTCGATATTGGCCTCATTGAAGCTGAATTTAAACACAAGGAACTCGAACTCCAACACTGGCAGCCAGATAACATGCTGATTTTTTGCTCGCCACAACACCCTTTAGCAGATAAAGGCATTTTAAAAGACAAAGATATCTTAAACAGTAGCTGGATTCTTCGAGAGCCCGGTTCAGCCCATAGACAAACCTTCGACAAAGCCATGGCAGGCCTGCTAGCAAAACTAACTATTCGCGCCGAACTGACCCATAACGAGGCCATTAAAAACGCCGTAAAGTCAGGGCTTGGGCTTGGCTGCCTATCTGAAATAGCCATTGCCGATGAAATAAAGCTCGGCGTGCTCAAAGTACTTAAACCCAACAAGCGCAGCATGAGCCGAAGCTTTAACATCATCAAACACCGCTACGCACAAGCCAAAGTTGCGGGAGAGCAGTGGCTACAGCTGTGCCTCGAAACCAAAGGTCAAAATGGCCGATAAGACTTTTTTACGGCCACTCTTAATCAATAATTACCGACAAACTGCAACAACAGCTCATACTCGACTTTTAAAAAGCGCAAACGCAGCCCCTGAGTTTAAAAGAGATTCAACAAGCCAGTACCGTGGCCTGCTCAGAAAGAAGCTTGCACCATTGATTACAAGCATAGCTGCACGCTCGACGCGTTATCAGTACATCGCTCAACTTGAACAGAGCTTTCTTTCGCTGATAAAGCAAAGCGAGAGCACGTACTAAAGCAGCTGCGAGACTTATGGACCCACAGCTCTACGGCTCTTGAAGGCAACACCTTAAGCCTTGGCGATACTCACTTTATTCTGGAACAAGGGCTGACTATTTCAGGTAAGCCACTCAAAGAACACCAAAAAGTAGTCGGCATGCGAAAGCCATCGACATACTGTACCAAGCCTGCAATAAAGAGCTTATATTTCAACTGTGTAAATACCTCTTTCTTAACACAGCCCTCGCGTAAAAAATTAGGCTGCTAATTTGTACTCAATTGGCGTCATATCATTCAGTGAGTCGTGAGGTCGCTCCGTGTTATATAGCTTTATCCAGTCGTCGGTCATCTCAATCACTTCGTTTAAATTGGTGAAGATGTAAAGGTCTAACACCTCGTCACGATAGGTTCGGTTAAAGCGCTCAATGTAAGCATTTTGGTAAGGACATCCGGGCTTGATGTAGTCGATCCTCACATTGTTCCGATCTGCCCACTCGGTGAATTCACTTGACGTATATTCAGGCCCGTTATCAACACGAACCTTTTCTGGGTAGCCATGCCAGGCTGCAAGCTGGTCAAGATACCGAGTAACTCTTGCTGCTGGCATACCAGTGCCAATATCGATACCAAGTATTTCTCGATTAAAATCGTCAATAACATTGAAAGTGCGAAAACGAACTTTGTTTTGCAGGCTGTCGCTCATAAAATCCATTGACCAAGATGACCCGCTTTCTACCGGAACGGCCAGTGGCTCTGGATTTCTAGGCGGTAAGCGTTTTTTAGATTTCCGCCTGATGTTGAGCTTCATTTCGGTATAAACGCGATAAACACGCTTATGGTTCCAGCCTTTACGCAACGCCCGTAGTCGCTTGAAGCACTTGGGGAATCCCCAGCGTGGATGCTTTTCAATAAGCTTATCTAAAGCGTCGATGATCTCACTATCATCAACTAGCTTTGGCTCATAATAATACGCAGTTCGGCTAACGCCTGTTATCTCACAACTCATGACGATACTTACCTCATGATCAGCCTGAAGCTCCTTAGCCCAGGCTTTACGCTCAGCAACAGGCACTACAGCTTTTTTATGATTTCTTCCTGCAGCTGAGATTTAAGGCTCAACTCCGCATACATTTGTTTTAAGCGCCTATTTTCGTCTTCCAGTTCCTTTAGTCGCCTAACATCAGAGGCTTCCATACCGCCATATTTTTCACGCCATTTATAAAACGTTGAGTTGCCGATGTTATGTTTTCGGCACACCTCTTTGATCGGCATGCCGGCTTCCGCTTCTTTTAAAACCGCAACAATTTGGCTTTCAGTCATTCGTTTGCTCATAGGCAAATCCTCTTTGGGGTAGTCTAAAGAAAATTCTACGTTTGAGCTGTGCTAGTTTAGGGGAGAGTTACAGCCGTATTTCAGATTGAAGTATTTGGGGTTGAGTTCGTGCTCTTTGCAAAATGCAGTTTGATTTAGGCCGCTGACCTCAAACTCTTTGAATAGTGCCTGCCAATCGTAGCGAGATTTTTTGGGCATGATGGGCTCCTTGTTAAAAACTTGAAGCCTAAATGTATTGCTAATGGTTGCCTAGGGTGGGGTTGGATTGACGCTTACAGAGTTACCATTTGTGTTGGCTTTATCGCGCTTGTCGTCGCCGAGGTGATCATCCAGGGCTATCTCGATGGTAACCTTCATAAGCATCTGCAGAAAACGGCCATGTCACTTCCTAGCTTAATGGATTTAGCTGCTTTGGGTGAGAAGGCTTCTAGTTCTTGCTTGTTCATTGCTGCCTATCCTTAGCTGTTATGGCTAGTATGATAGGCAGTTACACAGTTTTCCTAAAGTCTCGCTCTACATGGTTTTATCTACATAACTCAGACACTTCTATCAAGTCATTACACACTCGTATTTCTTGGGCTAGATTATGTGGAAGATCATGACCGGTTTCAACCAAGAAACAATTCTCAATACCAGCTCTAAGCCCTGCTTCGATATCACTCAGCTTATCTCCGACCATTATAGATTCAGCCTTATTAACGTTCCATTCATTAACAATATCATCAATCATTCCGGGCTTTGGTTTCCTACAATCACACTCATAGCTATATTTCTCTACCACCCCTTCAGGGTGATGCGGACAATGAGCAACTGTTAATATTGGAACACCATGTGCCTCAAGTTTTTTTAAATAAAACTCTGTTAATTTACGGTAGTCTTCTTCAGTATAATATCCTCTTGCGATCCCAGCTTGATTTGTCACTATAGCAATCTGATAACCAAGGGCCACAAATGCCTTTATTCCAATAAGAGCATTTCTAGCAAATCGAAAGTCCTCTGTTCGATATAAATAATTAACCTCTTCATTCACGACACCGTCGCGATCAAGAAACAGCACTTTCACACTCAACCTCTATGAAAACTTATTATTTGCTTTGTAATAATCTTCAGGCACACCGATATCGATGAAATAACCTTTAGATTTATAACAGTAGATCTTTGTATCACAACTCTCTAAAACATCTTTCTCAAAAGAAAATGATTCCCCCTTTCCCCAACCAGAAATCAACATCTTCGAAACATAATATAAGCCACTATTTATAAATGCTGGACCACGTAATGATTTTTCTCCCATACTAATTACTCGATCCCCCTCCCCCAGAGTAAGCGAACCATATCGAGAAGCGTCATCGACATAAACTCCAACCAAACTTAACGAAGGTAAATGACTAACTCCATAGTTCAAAAACTCAAATAAATTTACATCACTATAGGTATCGCCATTTACAACCAAAAAAGAGTCTCCACTTAAATAATCTGAAGCAAGCCGAATTGCCCCGCCAGTCCCTAATGGTTGTTTTTCAACAGACACTATGATTTCCGCCCCCAAGTATTGATAATCCTCAAGAAAACCCATGAAATCTTCTGCACGATAACCTGCAGCAAGGACAATCCTATTAAAACCGGCACCCGACAACTGAGAAAGAATATAATGTAAAAAAGGAGTACCCCCTACCGCCACCAGAGGTTTAGGAGTGTCCCCCGAAACGCTTTTTAGACGCGTTCCTTTACCGCCAACCAGAACTATTGCTTCTTTAATCATTACCAAAGATCTTTTCTTCCACTATAGCGCATATGATATGACCTACACATATATGACACTCTTGAATATGAGGAGTGACTTTTGAAGGAATAGAGATTGAATAATCACACATTTCAGCCAATCTACCTCCCTCTCCACAAAGAGCCACACTTGTAACTCCCAATTCTTTACACGTCTTTACAGCCTCGAGAATATTCTTAGAGTTTCCTGAAGTACTAATCCCAATAAATACATCACCCTCATTTCCTTGAGCCTGAACTTGACGAGAAAAGAGTTTGTCAAAGCCATAATCATTGCCAATTGCTGTCAACATAGACGTATCTGTGCTCAACGCTATTGAAGGTAACCCAGGACGATCAAAGTAAAATCGACTTACAAACTCTGCAGCGATATGCTGTGCATCAGCTGCACTACCCCCATTTCCGGCAATTAGTACACGCCCACCATTTTTATACACATCTACAATTAAGTCGCTGACCGCGGAAACAACTGAAATTAGCGACCCATCGCTTTTCAGTCTGCTCTTTACCGACATACTGTTTTCAAGATAGTTATCAATAAAACTTAAATTGTCCATGAGGTACACCCTTCACTTGTAAATTGAACACGATGTACTTGCCCCTGACTTTTGAGTAATTCAGCCTCAATCGCTGGTTTGTCTTCAGGGTTGCAGAAAATCATCATAAAACCTCCTCCGCCAGCACCTGACACTTTTAAAGACAGCGCTCCGACACGAAATACATCTTGCTCAACTTTATCTATAGTACTGTTTGAAATTGACTTAGAGGTTCTCTTTTTCGCCTCCCAAGACAGTTTAAATGCATTGATAAGCTCAGTTATCTCACCTTTCAGTAAATGCTCCTTAATTTTGATCGCTGACGCCTTAACCGCATGCATTGCATCTAATGACGCCCCCTCTTTACTCGAAATTGATTTCATTTGATCCGAAATAATATTTGCAGAATCCCGGGAGGCTCCGGTAAAAAACAAAACTAAAGATTCTTCAATCTCACTCATAATATAACGACGGATACGTAATGGGTTTACGATTACACGACTCCCCTCACAAAACTCCATAAAATTAACTCCCCCAAAAGTTGCAGCATATTGATCTTGCTTTCCGCCGGATAAAGAGCAATCAACCCTCTCAATATCGAATGCTAACTGAGCTATATCGTACTCGCCAAGGGGGAGGGAAAAGGCCGTTTTAAAGGCCTCTAGCATCGCAACAACCATGGTTGACGAGGATCCAAGCCCGCTACCAGGAGGGGCATCACAGTAGGTCACAACCCGAATTGGAATCGAGCGCCCCCCTAAAAACTCGTTAACCACTCGAGTATAAACCGCTCGATGCAGTAGAAGACCTTGATCTAGCGGCATAGGAGCACTCAATGAAAAAGCTTCTTTCTCATTAATATCTTTAGCTTCAAACTCAACCCCCTCTAGATGCTCTCCACACTCAATTGTGCAATGAGCATACATATTTATTGTTGCATTGAGTACACAACCACCAAATGTATCACTATAAGGAGATACATCTGTACCACCACCCGCCAGGCCCAACCTCAGTGGTGCTCGAGAACGCACTTTCATTTAAATCCCCTAATATAGTTATCGATCAAGAGGAACCTTTCCCTCTCCGATAAAACTGCGCCAGTGATTCAGCAAGTCCTCAAACATTTTTCTTGTCGAAATTTCTGGCACCCAGTCGATAACTGATCGAATCTTGGAGTTATCAAACATTTGATAGTCTGCATCAATAGGACGCATTCGAGATTGATCTGATTCAACCTTAATATCATCTCTATTACTCATACTAAGAAGCAATTCAATTACTTTTGGTAATTCATACACCTCCTCTCCAGCTATATTAAATGCCTCACCGCATGGAACCTCCCCGGAGCGAGATTTCAATGACAAGAGATAGTATGCCCTTACAGCATCTCTCGCATCCTGATAGGTGCGCACGCTGGTCAAATTCCCTACTTTAATTACGGGATCCTGTAACCCCGCCTCAATTAAAGCAATTTGCTTCGCCACGGTGCTTTCAAAAAATACATCACTGCGCCGTGGGCCACTATGGCTGCCCATTCTTGTAACAAAGGTCTTTATTCCGTAGGCCTCCCCGTAGAATTGCCCCAAGTAATCAGTTCCAATCTTACTAATACTATAAGGGCTTGCCCCATGAAACTTCGTGTCTTCTGAAAGTGCTACACCAACGGGAGCTTTACCATAGACTTCACTTGAGGAACACACATGCACCACAGGCTCATAACCGTCCGTCCTATTTTGACGAACAGCCTCAAGGAGGTTTCCCGTACCAATTATATTTGTCTGCAGAGTTTCAATCGGGACATCAAACGAAGTCTTAGGAAAAGATTGAGCCCCCAAGTGGAAAATAAAATCAGGCCGAACATCACAGATCATCTTATTTAAGGACGCGAAGTCAGTTAAATCCGCATAATATAATGACATTCGATCCTGTTTATTAATCCGAGGAGTCAACTGATATAAATTATCTAATGGCTCCTGCCAGCGCATCATTCCAACAATATTATAATCTGTATTCTCAATTAAATAGTCCGCAAGAAGGGACCCAACCTGTCCTGTAACACCAGTTATCAAAGCCTTCGTCATGAGTACTCCAACATTATATTTTTACATGTATATTCAATTGATCTAGGCTTCCTGCCAAGTAAGCTAGAGAGGTGCCTAGATTCAACATTAATTATCTTCGGCCGAGAATCCCAAAACCCTTCGGGCAAGTCAACGCATCGATACTTTAGTCGTTCAGCAGATTGAGACGAGGAATCAATCAGCTGGGCTATTTCTTCCCGCTGCACATCGACCTCCCCACATAAGTTTAAAACTGGGTATTTATAAGCATCCCAGTCTTCTACTATACGTATAGTAGCTTCAACCACATCTTCAACATCGATCACTTTACGTGACAACGGATAAAATACTTCAGCCTCTTCACCTGATTTAATGCATGAGACAACATACTGAACAAACGAATCCAGAGAAGATATCACATAGGACAGACGGAGTATCTTAAACAAAGGGTTACCCGCAAACTGTCTTTCCACTTCCTCTTTCATTGCAGCATATTCTCCGAAGGGATTTGTTGTTGACTCTTCGTCAACAACACTCTCCGATTCACCATATACTACATCACTTGAGAAAAAGAGAACCTTAACTCCCCTCTCAAGGAAACGAGAGATTGCATATTTAGTACCAACAACATTTATTCGATATGCAAAGTCATATTCTCGTGAGCAGCGATCAGGGGAAGATATAGCTGCAGTAAAGATCACGGTATCCCCTACCCCAAACTCTGAATAGTCAAAGTCCCGAGGATTAGCCAATTCAAAACGATAATCAGCTCCGTCTTGTGTTGAAGTCGACAAAAAGTCATCTCTCATTCGAAGTAAGTGTTTCGCTACTACACCATTTCGCCCAACCACTAGAACCTTTGATAAATTTCTTTCCACTTTTTCTCCCTACAAACGATTAAACACGATCATTGGAATGAGTTTTAATAATTTATAGTATCTACGAATCCTTGAAGGCTGAAGAATTAGACGGTAAATCCCCTCTAGACCAAGTTTCGTCAAAATACCCGGGGCCCTTTTATACTTTCCAGCCACCATATCTATGGCGCCGCCGAAGAATAATACATATCTAACACCGCATTCCTCTAAGAGGCCACCGTTCTCTAGCGACCAATATTCTTGTTTAGGAACACCAAAAGCGGTAATTATTACATGAGGCCGAATCTGCCTAACTTTTTCCTCAATCGCTCCACTAAACTCAAGAGAAAAAGGATACTTACTAAACGGGGGGGAATAACCAAAAATTGATTCATTACCACCAACATGTTCCCTAAGCTTTTTTACGGCTGAATTATTAGTATCAATCGCCCCACCAAGCAGTAACAATTTTTTACCGTCACTATGACATTGCTCTGCGACGGAGTAGATCAAGTCACTTCCCGAATTTTTCGCGATATTCAGCTTCCCATATTTCCTATTGAGGGCAAACATAATCCACTGACCATCAACTGAAATTTTCGCTCCCTTTCCACTTACCGCCTGACAAAAACGTTCATCTTTATATGAAGTAAGTAATATCTCGGCATTTAATGTTGTTAATGTTGTTAGATCAGTATTATCCCAGCATAATTCGAAATGCTCTAGCTGGTTAACAGTTAAAGGCCCTAATAAATAATTCATCTAACACCTCCGTAAATAATTGCCTATATATAGCCCGGGTAAAAAAGCAGTAACAATTGCGATCTGACTAATTTCTACAGCGCATATACCAACACTTTCCACAAGAACATGAATTAGCAACAAGAAAAAAAATAGCACCATCCTATATTCAGAACCTGTGCTACGCGCCAATATCCGCAAAAAAATACGAATCATCAGTATTGCCACTAAGGCCATTATTACGGTCCCAAGTATTCCGACCTCGGCAAGGACATGAGGAATATAAAAATCTCCAGTATAAGTAGATGCACCTTCAATGAACCCCCAGTTGTTTGACACACCTAACGCTATATAATATTCGCTGTAAAATATACTAGAGGCATACCCGCCCCACGTCGCCAGCCCAGCTCCCAAAATTAGATTCCAGCTGGATTCAAGCAGTATAGCCACGGCCCCTAAAGCCAACATAAACCTTGAATTATTAAGAGTCAATGAATCGCCGCTATACTCGGCCCCCATACGAACAAATAGATCCTTAAACAAAAAACTCAAACCTGATAAAAATACAAGTGCAATTACAAATATTACAGCACGTCCACTCCACGATTCCACAAAACTAGCAAGAAGCTTTCTCTGGTAAATTGCCGAGCAAAGCAACAGCGCAAAAAAAGATTTTTTCACGTAAGTCAAATACAAAAACACCGTAAAAAAGGGAAGAGCTATAAGCTTTGCCGAAGCATTGCCACAAACTAGTACAAACATAATACAAACCACCGCCAACCAACTTGTCCTGCCTGCATTAGTAAAAGGTCCCATCAGCCGAAAACGCCCATCAATAGACTGGGGAGTAACCAATTCATGCCAAATCCCTGGAAAAGCCAGATTCACCAAGCAAGCTATCAACATTACCCAGCATAGAAAGGTAAAATAGATTCTCATTAATGGCTCAGGGCACATAAGCTGTTTAACTAGCCCGCCAAGAGCTATTCCCGCTAAAAACAACAAAAAAAACTTAAAGAAATATAAGAAACCAACTGCTGTAGCCACTACCCCCTGATTTCCAGCGAAGGCACTACGAATTAGAGCGAGAGACATTACCAATCCTAAGCATAGGATAAACGGCCTCACCCCTACTCTCTCGACAGCATCTAGAGCCCAAACATGTTTAACTCCCAAGATTGCGACCAAACTGAGACCGCTTACAACAACATGATCAAATAAGGTTAAAGCAGATGCCAAGGGACCGACACTGATAAAATCATTGAAAAGTACTAGTGTCACAATCGTTAGTAGAAATAAACGCAATTACTCCACCCTCTGACATTTACTGCGCACGGCATAAAGCGCTCTCAAACTTAGAGCACACTCACAACTGATCACTATGAGCAATGCCAAGAAAGCAGAGATAAGTGGTGGCGTGTGCCAATAAGAAACCAAAACGTAAAAAAAGGTAAAAACAAGTGAAGGAGGGATCAAGTATTGCCAACCGATCTGAGCACTTGCAGCCACCTCTTTACGAATATATGAAGCGAAGACCATGAAAACAGAAAGAATCAAAACAATTGCGAGAACCAAGTTGAAATGACCATTTAGATTTAAGTTATAGAATTCCTGAGCAAAGCTCTCTCCCCCAAATATCAAGGACGATAAAAGCACAACTAAAGAAAGCAAGGTAGCCCCCCCCAGAGAAAAGAAAACTACCACATTCTTAGACTTGCCCCCCTCACGAATTGCGGTCAGAAAAATTGGCATCACCCCACTAGTAACACCAACCAGTACCACTTCCGCCAATCGAAGAAACAACTCAAATTGAACTACATAACCAACATCAATGCACGCGAGCATAGTCCTTATAACAACATAATAACTACCGACACAAAAGAGAAATGCACTATACCTAACAAACCCACTTAACTTCAGCTTTACACCTACCGCAGGGCGAAAGAAATAAGGCAATGAAAATAGTGTCTTCGTAGCCTCCCCTAGAGCAAAGCTTAAAAAAACAAGCTCGATCCCCAACCCGAGGTATATCGCCATCAATCCAAATAGGTTTTTCAACCCTGTCAAATAGCTAAGCTGAATATATTTCCTATCAACTATCATGCCGTAATCTGAAACTAGATTTAGCAACATGAAGGCTCCTAGTAAATAAAACGGCCTTCCATCTAAAAAAAACACCGACAAAAGCAAACAAACAAGAGCTAAGGAAGTAACGCTTTTAACAGGCATTTGAGACGATGTAGTAACGCAATAATGAGCTAAAGGCGTAAATACTGCCCCCTGGAAAAAAACAACATACCCCCAAACAAGAAGCATACTGCCAAGACGCTGTTCATCCTGAAAGGCATGCGCCAAATAGAAGACAAAAGCTAAGCCTAAAGACTTCACCCCAATAGCGACGGCACTGTTTCGAAGAAGTAAGCTAACAATCATTAATCTGCAAGCAGCTTTTCAAATCTACTCTCTACACCAGCATTAAAGTCAACGATCGTACCCATTGCATATTTAGACATTCGCTCTAAGAAATCATCTTGCATTGAAATCTCACGAGCAATCACCTTTAGCGTCTCAGCCAATTGCTCTTCTGAGCCAAATACAAACCCATTACGCGCCTCACTAACCAAGTCTTTTACCGCCATCGCCTTATCAGAGCCTACAACGGGAACGCCATTGTAAAAGGCCTCGTTAACAACATACCCCCAGCTATCACGCGACGTGGTAAAAAGAAGAAAGTCGGCCCATTCAAATAGCTCGGATTTTTGACTAGGATTGACATAGCCCTTAAAACAAATACGCTCATTCCCCGCCCCCAACCTCATTAACGACTGAACATACTCTTCCCCCCCCACCCCAGCAATACACAACTCAAATTCATCATTCGAATTCACACATCGAATTGCTTGCTCCACCTGTTTTCGAGGCGAAAGATAGCTTATGACCAAGAGCCGAACAGGACCTTCTTTCCTTCCTGATTTACTTTTTGCATCACCATAGACTTCAGCCAAAGGAAAATACTGAGAACTTGATTCACAAGCAACACCATAGCTCCTTGCTAACTCATCACTAGAACGACAGTATCCAATTGCTTTTGTAGAACCACTCAAAATCGCTCGAAGTCCAACATAGACGTAGAGCCTCGCCAGTAAAGTCGTTACCCAACTTGACGTATTGACTTGATACCCATCCCAAAGACTAACCCAAGATAACCGAGTTACACCTTTCATCCGCGCCGCGATCGACACCACAGCACAGCTGAAAAAGTTTGGCGGATCAGTAAACACTAATAGCTTTCGATAACCACCTAGCATACCAATCAACTTAGTTGATACTAGGGCTTGATTTAACAGCCAATTCTGCTCAACACCGAGTTGCAAGTATGGGTAGCGAATATCATCTTTGACTTTATCCCACAATCTTTCACTTGGGGAGGGATTTAAATAAGCAACATCAAAATCGATCTTTTTAAACAACTTATTAAATAACGCGACCCGATATGGAGCAGGATAATTTTGAACAATTAGTATTCGCTCAGAAGGCCGAACCGCACAAAACAGCCTCACTATTTTTTTTTTCAATCTAAATAAAAATAGAGCCACTAAGCATGCTAGATAAGGGATATATTGAACAAAATGGTACGCCGAAAAAGCATCTGAAGTAGAAAAAAAATCCTGAACGGCTTTCCGCCCACAGCAAGCTTTTGCTTTCACGAACATCAACCAAGATCGCTCCCGAAGTAAGAGGCGTTGCAAGGAGTCAAGGATCTCGGCAGACGCTCCTTGATCTCTCCAGCAATTAATAAACTCTAGGTCGATCGCAATCCTCTTCAAATATCCCTTAGAAAGAAATGAGTCATTATCACAAGTCGCATACACTAAAGCACTATTCACATATACGAACCTTTCACGTAAAACCAGCCAAGCCACTACCTCCACATGGGCATAAGGAGAGCTGTAGTTGATTGATTCAATTGATTCCAAAGCCTTTCTGAGCGCCTCCCCCCTATAAACGACAGAGGAAATAAAGGCTCCTAATGCGCCAAGCACATGCGACCTATCAATATATTTCAACAGATCCTGCTCTCCTGACATAACAGCACTTTCGCTTGAAAATTGATCTATCGATACGACCTCACCCTCTAACGATATAGAAACCCGATCAAAAAAAGCTAGCGTTATATCTTTATCTTCAAATGCTCGGCTTAAATTATCAAAAAAGTCCTCATGCAAGTAATCGTCATCGCCAAGTAATAACACATAGTCGCCACAAGCCATTCTCAACGCGCTAATAAAGTTCCTAGCGGCGCCAACATCCTCACCATGTGTAAAGTAATGTAACTCAAACAAAGGAAATTCAGCCCAACGTGAAACTAAACTTTCAACATCATTAGAGGTAGAGTTATCACTTATACACACCTCTATTGAAAAGCCTGACTCTTCGGCTCGACGTGAAATAGTTGATATAGTCCTTAAGTTTTCTTCGAGTTCTGAAACCCTATCACGAGTAGGAATACAAATAGATATTAACTTGCTCTCAATCATAAACCACTCACCACTCAAGCTTCTAAAACGTTACAAATAAAAGACTCCAAGTTAACAGTCGGCCTCCAACCAGGGAGTATCGGATACATATATACAGGCTCGAAAACTTCAACACTTCTATAGCTTTTTGCACCAAGTTGAACATTCGGAAGTAGACCACTACAACTTTCAACCAAAGAGATTAAGTCTTTAACAGAGTACTCATTTCCAGAAGACAATCGGTAACGGCTAACCCCTCCGCTTTCACTATCCAAAACAGCCTGAATTGCTAACTCAACCCCCGAAATAACATCTTTTACGTGCACTAAATTCAGCATTTGCTCTCCAGGAGACAATTCTAACAGCCTCCCACTTTTAGCAGATTCAAGTATTAGGTTAATTAGCTTTCCTCTGTGATCATCCTCTGAATAAACCCCATATAAGACTAGCTCTATAGAATTGATAGCGTATCTAGACGCGTAGTACTCCAAAAGACCACTAAAGGCCAACTTACTTGCAGAATAAAGATCGATCGCCCCCTGCATACTAGTTCCGCAACCATGCTGCCAATAACTACCAATACAGATAAAATTTCTATTCGGGGTATCAAGCTTTGATATAGCCTTGAGCATCCGAGCTGGGAGTACAGTGTTACAACCCAGCGTTTCTTGAACGTCGTCTTCACTATAGCTAGCAGCTAAATGTAAACTGAAATCAGGATTAAATTTTTGAATATCCCGCTCTAAGTCATCCGAGAGGTTGATACTCTCACAAGGGAAGTTAAACACCGTTTTTTCATGACAAATAACAGCGAGCTGATTTGAAACACTCAAAGATCGACACAGCCGCTGCCCCAAGAAGCCAGAGGCCCCGCTAATTAGAATTTTCAAGATTAAAAGCTCAAACCGAAGAACTCTTCAAATTTCGCAGCCACATACTGTAATTGCTCCTGCTGCAGGCCAGGGTAAATACCAATCCAGAATGTTTGATTCATTACTCGATCAGTATTGGTCAACTCACCACTTACTCGGTAGTTAACCCCTTCAAAATAAGGCTGACGTGTCAGGTTCCCTGCAAACAGAAGGCGAGTCCCAATTTTAGCTCCATCAAGGAATTTCAGGAGGTCAACACGATTAACACCTGAGCTTTCTTTCAAGGTGATAGGAAAACCAAACCATGAAGGATCTGAGTTGAGGGTCGCCTCGGGTAGCTCTAAAAACTCACTGCATGTTTGTAACAGTCCTTTTAGGATCTTAAAGTTGTCTTTACGCTTCTGAACCAGTGTTTCGACGCGATCCATCTGAGCCAAACCACAGGCCGCTTGCATATCTGAAATCTTCATGTTGTAACCAACATGAGAGTAAGTGTACTTATGATCATAACCCTGCGGCAGTGAGCCTAACTGCTGATCAAAACGCTTGCCACAAGTGTCGTCACAACCCGGCGCGCAATAACAATCACGCCCCCAATCGCGGAAAGATTCAACGAGAGTATTTAACTCCTTAGAATTGGTAAATACTGCCCCCCCCTCACCCATCGTAATGTGGTGAGCAGGATAAAAACTCACTGTAGCAATATCACCAAAAGTACCAACTTTTTGACCGTTGTAAGTAGAGCCTAGGGCGTCGCAACAATCTTCAATTAACCAAAGCTTATATTTATCCGCAATACGACGCACTTCGGTTAAATCAAAAGGGTTACCTAAGGTATGTGCAATCATGATCACACGAGTTTTATCACTGATCGCAGCTTCAATAAGAGCCGGATCAATGTTGTAGGTTGGAATATCTACATCAACAAAAACCGGCACAAGACCGTACTGAATAGCCGGATTGACAGTCGTCGGGAAACCGGCAGCAACGGTAATCATTTCATCACCTGTTTTTAACTGGCGATCACCGAGCTTTGGTGAGGTCAACGCTGCTATTGCAAGAAGATTGGCAGCGGACCCCGAAACAGTTGTTAGCAAGTACTCTACACCAAAATAATCAGCCAAGCGCTTTTGAAACTCATCATTAAAACGCCCCGTGGTTAGCCACGCATCTAAAGATGCTTCAACCATCAATTGACGCTCTTTACAACCAACGACTTTACCTGAAGGCGGAACTGGTGATTCTCCACCAACAAATAATTTAGGAGCATCTTCCAGCTCAGAATATTTGGCTACCAGATCAGCGATCTGATTCCTGATTTCATCTTTGTTCATCGTTTTCTCTTAATATGCAGATGCAATATATTGCTTAATTTCTTCTAGTGTGTAGGCCTTCATATCTTCTTTAGCCAACCACGCCTTATGCCACGCGACGATTCGCTCGAGCGTTTCGTCTAAATTCCATCGAGGCTGCCATTCCATTCGCATTTTTGCCTTGGAGCAGTCCAATTTTAAGTATCCTGCTTCATGAGGATGATTGTCACCATCGAGTTGCCAATTCGCCCCCTCTCCCCAAAGACTCGTCAAGCGATCGACAATCCAGTTAACAGGCTTGGCATCAGTGTCATTTGGACCAAAATTCCAACCTTCCGCAAAACAAGGGCCCTGCTCGAACAAAAGCTGCGCGGTCAATAAGTAACCAGACAAAGGCTCCAAAACATGCTGCCAAGGGCGTATTGAATGAGGGCTGCGGATATGCACACTTTTGCCCGCTTCAAACGAGCTCAGGATATCCGGAATAAGGCGGTCATCAGCCCAATCTCCACCACCAATAACGTTGCCAGCACGTACCGATGCCAAAGCACAACCGTGGTCTTTATACTTATTCTTATTGAAGAACGAGTTTCTGTATGAGTCCGCTACTAACTCCGCACAACCTTTACTATTACTATAAGGGTCATAGCCACCTTTCGGCTCATCTTCACGATAGCCCCAAGGCCACTCCTTGTTTTCGTAACACTTATCGCTCGTTACATTAATAACAGCTTTCACGCCCCCTACCTTACGAATAGCTTCGAGAACATGAACCGTCCCCATTACATTCGTATGATAGGTCTCAATGGGCTGAGAATATGAAAGGCGCACCAATGGCTGGGCCGCCATATGAATTACGATTGCTGGACTAAAACTCTCTACGGAGCTTAAAACAGCTTCGAAATCTCGAATATCACAAATCTCTGACTCTATGTTTTCAGCTATCTTTAGCTCTTCAAACATACTGGGACTACTGGGAGGCTCCAGAGCCAGCCCTTTAACCTTTGCCCCCATACTATCGAGCCACAGCGCAAGCCAACTACCTTTAAACCCTGTGTGTCCGGTTAGGAGTACTTTCTTGCCACTCCAAAAATTCGGATCAATCATATTTAGCTCCAAGTTTTCCAAGGTGCTTCACCTTGCTGCCACAGTTTTTCTAAATACATTTTGTCACGCAAAGTATCCATTGGCTGCCAAAAACCCTTGTGCTCAAAGGCCATCAGCTCACCTTCAGCAGAAAGTGCATTCAGCGGCTCCTGCTCCCAAACACTCTCATCATCATCAACATGATCGATAACGCTTGGAGAAAGAACGAAGAAGCCTGCATTAATCATTGCACCGTCGCCTTTGGGCTTTTCCTTAAAGCTCATTACTTGCCGATCCTGGATGTCCAGCGCACCAAATCGCCCAGGAGGGAATGCAGCCGTCAAAGTAGCTTTTTTCCCGTGGGTCTTATGAAAAGCAATTAACTTGGTGATGTCAACATCACCAACACCATCACCGTAGGTAAAACAAAACGCCTCATCACTAGCCACATGCTCTTTAACACGAAGTAGACGCCCGCCGGTCATTGAATGGTCACCCGTATCGACCAAGGTCACTTTCCAAGGCTCAGCCCGTTTGTGATGCACATGCATTTCGTTGGTAGACATATCAAAAGTCACATCTGACATATGCAGGAAGTAATTAGCAAAATACTCTTTAATTACATATCCTTTATACCCACAACAGATCACAAACTCATTAACGCCGTGAGCAGAATATTGCTTCATAATATGCCAGAGGATAGGTTTGCCACCCACCTCAACCATAGGCTTCGGCTTAACCGAAGTTTCTTCACTTAAGCGAGTCCCTAAGCCGCCAGCAAGAATCACAGCCTTCATCTCTTTTCCCTAGTTCGTTGTAGCCACAAAAGCATCCGAATAAAAATTATTAGCTTGCAGGCCATTTTCAATCATTAACTTTTTGGCAGATTCAATCATATTTAAAGAGCCGCACGCATAAACATCGTAGTTATTAAAGGCCCCTATATCTTTGAGCGCAGCTTCCTGCACATATCTACATGAGGAGCCCACTTTTTCACGAGATGTAACGGGGCAATAGATTACATTCTTATGCCTACCCGCCCATTCCCGCGGCAAATCAGTATAAAAATCTTTTTGATACCTATTCCCCCAGTAAACATGGACCTCCCTATTAGTTTTTTGATCCAATAACCGGGACACCATGGACTGTACGGAGGAAAAGCCTGTACCGGTCGCAAGAAAAATCAGCGGCTTATCCGATTCACGAACAAAAAAGCTTCCAATTGGAAGCTCCAATCTTACTAATGTATTTTCTGCAAACACATCAAAAACATTGCCACTCATTGCACCGCCAGCCACACGCTTGATGTGCAGTTCAATTAGATCGCTACCTGAGGTGCTTGCTATTGAATAACTACGCCTAATACCGGAAAAGAGTAGGTCGAGATACTGCCCCTCAAGAAAACTAACGAAAATAGCGGGAGGCGTTCTAAGCCTCAACACGGCGGTATCTTCGACGATTTCAATCTGAGAGACTTTCGCAGGCGTAACAATTCTTTTAACGTTAGTTAATTGAGGTAAGTGCTCAGCATCAATTACGCAGTCACCTTCCGGCCGAGCTTCGCAAGTTTTGATCCTTTCACCTGCACATATAACAACTCCATTTTGAGACACGCTTCCCTCAATAAGTGTACACTCACATGAATCACACTCCCCACGCCTGCAACTAAACGGGAGCCGCAGCCCGGCGCCCAATGCCGCCTCCAGAACCGTATTTTCTAGACACTCGAAACGTTCTCCAGTCTTCAGCTTAACTTTCACCGCTCACCTACCCCTTCGACGACCTATACATCTCTCGAAGGATTACTAAAAAACAAGTAAGAAAACCACCAATTACTGTAAAAACCAGAACAATTACCGCTCGCATGGGCTTTGATTTCAACTCTGCAGCCCTTGGTGGGACGACCTCTCTTAAGAGATACTCATCACCAACCTCAGCAAGCATGAGTGTTTTCATCTGATTTTCAACCATGCCATAAAATATAGATTGCATATTTGCAATGCTGGTTTCTGTAATTTTATTATTTAAATAAGCAATGTTTTTCTGTGCATCCAGAATATCCCTAGATTGAAAGTGCTCATTAATCTCTCCCGCCAAGATGTGAACCCAGCGCTCAGCAACATCTGCAGAGTAATGAGTAGCAGAAATAGTTACCATTCCTGTTTTCGAATTCACACTGAACCCAACCAATTCTAAAAACTCCTTATAGATCTCAAAGCTAGTAGGCCTCTCATCTATTGACGCCACCCATGCTCCAGAAGAACTATCATATACACTCTCGTCCCAAGTGAATCTACCACTTCCCTGATCCCATCTTTTGACCCCCATAATTAGTGGCGCCAACTCATGCTTATTAATAACCTCATCAATGAACGGCCAACTAGCTGCCAACACTAAAGCTTGATCAATATCATTCTTCTCGCCACCACCAAGATTAATGCCAGCCATTGCAGCAATACCACCTAATTGCCCCCCGAGCATCGCTGTATCATCCTGTTTCTGCGAAGCTGCATACACGCCTTTACTAGTGTACATATTTGGTAGACTTAGAGCCCACCCACCGCCCACTATTGCAAATATCAACACCATCCCGGTAATAAAGTAGCGCGCCTGCCAAAGCTGTCCCCAATAAACCCCAAGGTCTATCATCTCAGGAAGCCGCTCAAACGAGACATCCTGCTTACGACTCGCAACTTCACTGTTATTACTAGAGACATCTGCAATCTGTTCCTCTTTCTTAAGCATTCCCCCCCCCCATAAACACAAAACCCAAGCAAGCTTGGGCAGCACAGTCTGTTTCACTCACAATCGAAAATACTAACTTTTACAGGAACTTAAAAAAAATCGCCGCCCCCAACGAATAAACTTCCAACTACGCCTCATCAATAACTGATACCCCGCAACAACCATGACTACCAACACAAAAGAGACGCTTTCAGGAGCACTCATCACCACACCCGCGCCTAAAAAAATGAAAGCAAGCTGTGAAAACGCAATCACACCCAATGTCAAATTTTTCCCAAAGCCTGCCCTCAACAAAATATGATGAATATGCGTCCTATCTGGGTCCATTGGCGATCTACCGCGTTTAATCCTGCGGTACATAATGGTAAACATATCCGTCATAGGTAGCAGCACTAACCACAGTGCAGTTACAGGCTCGAATGCGGCAACAGGCTCTTGCGAACCGTAAATTACCAAAACGCCAATACTCAAACCCAAGAACATTGAGCCTGCATCACCCATAAAGATTTTCTTTAATTTATTACCACCAGGCTCACCCCAAATATTGAAAATAAGGAAGGCTGCAATAGCACCAACAAAGGTCAAGCAAAGAAACTGGGGAACTACATCGGCACTTTGTGCAAAGAGGTAAGCTAAACCAGCAAAAACAACCATGCAGATTGAACCAACTAAACCATCCATGCCATCCATCATATTAAAGGCGTTCATAACTCCCATTAAAGAAAGTACGGTAAGAGGGTAACCAAGCCAACCAACCGTTAAATCGCCCACACCAAAGATGTTGCCGAAATTGGTGATTTTAATATCGAGGCCGTAGACAAAAATACCACAAACGAGTAACTGCCCTACAAGGCGAAAGCGTGCGCTGAGCTCGTAGCGGTCGTCCACCATACCCATAAATACGATAAGGCCACCAGCAAGCAAGAAAAGCCGAATAAATAGCGGCTGCTCGATAAAAAAGAAAGTACTAATAGACACCGCAGCATAAATCGCCAAACCACCAATAAGCGGGATAACCCCCTTGTGATTTTTACGACCACCAGGCTTATCTACCAACTCAGCCCAATACGCCAAGGGTTTAAGCAACTTAATAACAACGAAGCTAATTGTGAAGGATATGGCTAATAACGCTAAGGCCTTTTCCATGCTCTACCCTGTTTTCTCTCTATTAACCCTCGGTACTACTCAATAACCGCGAGTTTTATCTTTATTCATTCACGGCTTATAGCCGAGCACCATTTTTATTTAGGCGAGCAAACTTTATGCTCGACCAAATCTATCTTCATAGCGGACGATATCGTCTTCCCCAAGATAACTACCACTTTGCACCTCTATAAGTTGCAGAGGTATTTTCCCAGGGTTTGTTAAACGATGTTTTTCGCCTAAAGGTATGTAAATACTTTGGTTTTCGCTAAGCAAGTGCTCTTCTTCGCCTCGCTGAACCATTGCAGTGCCACTTACTACGATCCAGTGTTCGGCTCTATGGTGATGCATCTGCAAGCTCAAACTCGCACCTGGCAATACTTCGATACATTTAACCTGATAACGGTCGCCGCCACCTATACTGTCGTAATTACCCCAAGGTCGATACACCTTACGGTGCAGCTCACTCTCGCTACGCTGTTCTTTTTTTAGCTTATCGACTATGTGTTTTACATTCTGGCTATCTGCTAAATCACACACCAGCAAACTGTCATCAGTATCAATAACAGCAATATTGTTCAAGCCAATGGCCGTTACCAGCTTGTGTTCGGCATGCAGCATTGAATTCGAACAACCATAGGTAATCACATCACCTTTACACACATTGCCTTGCTTATCTTTATCTAAAGCATCATAAAGGCTTTGCCAGCTACCAAGGTCGCTCCACTGGGCATCGAGGGGCACCATCCATGCTTTACCGGTGCGCTCCATAACGGCGTAATCAATGCTTATATCATTACATTGTGAAAATGCGTCTTGATCTAAACGACAAAAATCAAGATCTTCTTGAGCCTTACTTAACGCAGTATTTGCCAATTCAACCATTGCCGGCTCATATTCGTTAAGCTCTTCAATAAAAGTTTGAGCTTTGAACACAAACATTCCGCTATTCCAGAAATATTCACCACTTTCAACATAAGCCTGGGCTGTTTTCAGGTCTGGTTTTTCAACAAACTTATTAATTGCAGCACCTTCTGATTCAGCGCCGTTAGCATGTATATAGCCATAACCTGTTTCGGGTTTATTTGGCACAATACCAAAAGCAACCAAACTGCCACGCTCTGCTTTTGCAATAGCAAGATCAAGGGCCTGATGAAAAGCATCGAGATTCTTAATGAGATGATCTGCCGGCAAAACCACAAGTACGGCATCTTCATTTGCTTTAATTGCTTGCAAAGCCGCGACCGCAATAGCGGGCGCCGTGTTACGACCAACGGGTTCTAAGACGATTTGCGCATCACCAAGCTCTAGCTCAGCCAACTGTTCAGCCACCATAAAACGCTGACTGTCATTACAAACAACCAAAGGAGACTGCTGACCAAGTACACGTAAAGCCGTATGCTGAAGCATGGTATGCTCACCATAAAGGGTATGTAATTGTTTAGGGTAGGCCTTTCGAGATTTAGGCCACAAGCGCGTACCACTACCACCAGAAAGGATAACAGGCTGAATAAAGCTCATTAAGCGTCCATATCGAGTATTTTTTTACCAGCCTTGACGAGCAAAACTCGAGCCAGCACTTTAAAGGGCGGCAGTGTAGCAAAAAAAGTGTCCGCTGTCGGTGTTAAGCAGCTATTTATTACACCTTAAAAGAGGGTTTTAAGATCGACAGAAAAACCGAACAAATTGAAACCACAAAAAGCAAATAAAACCTAAACCATGGCCTCATTCACCCTATCGCGCAACTCTTTGCCTGGCTTAAAGTGAGGCACGTATTTACCTTCAAGCTTTACCGGCTCCCCCGTTTTAGGGTTACGCCCCATGCGAGAATTACGGTAGTGGAGAGAAAAACTACCAAAACCACGAACCTCGATACGCTCACCACACTCAAGGGCAATCGACATCTCTTCGAGTATAAGCTTTACTCCAAGCTCAATATCTTTAGGGCTTAACTGATCCTGCTGATCTGCAATACACTCTATCAATTCAGATTTAGTCATATTCAACTCCGTGTTTTATAACTTTATACAAACTAAGCAATAGCAACAAAACCAGTTTAGTCGCCTAAACCCTTGTTATTCAAGGTTTTTTCCACTCCAAAAACAACATTAAGACTTTAGACTTAAAAACAACACTAGCAAAAACAAAAAAAGGCAACCCCATTGCAGGGGCTGCCTTTTTAAACCGTAAGCTAAAACCAATAAGCTAGCTCACAAATAAGTACAACGACTTACTTTTGGCTTTCGATCTGAGCTTTAATCAAGTCACCAATAGTTGCAGGCTGTGCAGCTTCTGCAGACTTAGCGCTATGCTCTTTAATCGCCGCTTTTTCGTCATCAGTATCTTTCGACTTAACAGACAACAAAATTACGCGGTTTTTGCGATCAACAGAAGTGATCTTAGCTTCAACTTCATCACCTTCTTTCAGCACGTTGCGGGCATCTTCTACCTTATCACGGCTAATTTCAGAGGCTTTCAAGGTCGCCTCTACATCGTCAGCCAACTTAATAGTAGCTTCTTTTGCGTCTACAGACACAACGGTACCAGTCACTTTAGTGCCCTTGTCGTTTTCGCTAACGTAGTTATTGAAAGGATCGTCGATCAACTGCTTGATACCAAGACTAATGCGCTCACGCTCAGGGTCGATAGCAAGAACAACAGTTTCTAGCTCATCACCTTTCTTGAAGTTGCGAACAGCTTCTTCGCCAGCTTCGTTCCAGCTAATGTCGCTCAAGTGAACAAGGCCGTCGATGCCGCCGTCAAGACCAATGAAGATACCGAAGTCAGTGATTGACTTGATCTTACCGCTGATCTTGTCGCCTTTGTTGAACTGGCTAGAGAATGAATCCCAAGGGTTAGCGTGACACTGCTTAATACCTAGAGAGATACGACGACGCTCTTCGTCGATATCAAGGATCATTACTTCAACTTCATCACCTAGGTTAACAACCTTAGATGGGTGAATGTTTTTGTTGGTCCAATCCATTTCACTTACGTGCACAAGACCTTCAACGCCTTCTTCGATCTCTGCGAAGCAGCCGTAGTCGGTAAGGTTAGTAACCTTAGCCATGGTCTTAGCACCTTCAGGATAACGATCTTTGATCGCCGCCCAAGGATCTTCACCCAATTGCTTAAGACCAAGTGATACGCGGTTGCGCTCACGGTCAAACTTAAGCACTTTAACGTCGATTTCATCACCAACATTAACGATTTCGCTAGGATGCTTAATACGCTTCCAAGCCATATCAGTGATGTGCAATAGACCGTCTACGCCACCCAAGTCAACGAAGGCACCGTAGTCAGTAAGGTTCTTAACGATACCCTTAACAGACTGACCTTCTTGCAAGTTGGCCAATAGAGCTTCGCGCTCTTCTGAGTTAGCAGCTTCCATAACCGCACGGCGGCTAACAACAACGTTGTTGCGCTTAGCGTCTAGCTTGATAACTTTAAATTCTAGCTCTTTGCCTTCAAGGTGAGTGGTTTCGCGCAATGGGCGAACATCAACCAATGAACCCGGCAAGAAGGCACGAATACCAGCAACGTCAACAGTGAAACCACCCTTAACCTTACCGTTAATAACACCAGTAACCACTTCTTCAGCTTCGTGAGCGGCTTCAAGCACTTTCCATGCCTCTGCACGCTTAGCTTTCTCACGAGAAAGGCGGGTTTCACCGAAACCGTCTTCAACAGTTTCCAAGGCAACTTGAACTTCGTCGCCGATAGCAAGTTCTAGCTCACCCAGTTCATTTTTGAACTGCTCTGCAGGGATAACACCCTCAGATTTAAGGCCAGCGTGAACAGTCACCCAGTCGTTGTCGATATCAATAACAACGCCAGTTACGATGGAGCCAGGCACCATGTCGACTGTTTTCAAACTTTCTTCAAAGAGTTCCGCGAAAGATTCGCTCATATGGAATATACCTATAATTCGACCAAAACACTGAAGAAGTGATTGATCTGCCGCAGGATCAGGCTACGGGTTAGTTAGTTATAGCTGCTTAGGATTGGTCCTGATCAAAGCACCCTGCCACAGCCGTTTTAGCGCGCGGGAATATAGCAGAAAGGCCAGACATGGGCAATGCCTGGCTGTATTTTGGCGGTAAGTAAGGGGAAATCGGGGTAAAAGAGGGGGAATCTGGAGGGGTAAATCGCTCTTGCGTATCCTGCGATTTAAGCACGTAGGGTATTTGGAGGCATGTCCGCGGGATGCATTAGGCAATTGCTCGGCTTTATGCTCCTCGATTGATTGTTCCAGACTCGCCCCTAACACCTACGCCCTGCAGGCGTGCAAAGCCCTACCACCTATATCCACATAGGCGTCCTGCATTGCTCTACTACCTACATCCATGCGCCTCACCCTGCGGGCGCCTGGGTCGTGCAAATTTGCTCCCAAACTAGCTGACGGAGCGGTGGCCGCCCTTGCGCATCCTGCGATTTAACTACGGAGGGAGCTTGGGGATATGTCCGCGGGATTACTCGGCGCGTCCTGCGCCTCGCCCCTACGGGGCCGCCCATTCAGGCGTTTAAAATTGCTCCAGGCAATTTTTTGAACCGAGGCTAAGAGCGATACCGCTAGAGAATCTAGCGGACAAACAAAAAAGCCCGCATCTTGCGATGCGGGCTTTTTTGTTTGTTTGGTGGAGCCTAGCGGGATCGAACCGCTGACCTCAACACTGCCAGTGTTGCGCTCTCCCAGCTGAGCTAAGGCCCCGAAAGAGGCTGCGCATTCTATGGACGCCACCTAGTGCTGTCAACACCCAAACCTACTATTACTGTATTTTTTGTTAACGCAAGGGCAAGCAATGCATACACTAATAGCGCGAAACAGGCACGTCAAAGGCAGGGATCAATAAAGCACTTATATCTAAATAATAAGACTACACAGGCCAGTTGAGATCAGGTAGGCTCAACTTCACACTTTAGTGTTTTTCAGCCTAACAGCAATTCTAGGGAAGGAGTTGATGCAGCACGTATAACGGCGCCAGCACAGATTTAACAATGACATTCAGCATTCGTACAAAATTATTTTTAAGTCACTTTTTAGCCATCCTACTTGTTAGCGGCTCTATTGGTTCTTTTTTCTATACAAGCGCCATTGACGAACTTACAGAAAGCTTACAGTCACGTCTCAAGCACAGCGCGGCCTTGCTTGCGCAAAGCTTTGATGGTAACAAACTCGACAATATCGTCACTCGCAAAGACACCAACAGCCCAGAATACCGCTTTTACCAAAAAGAAGTGCGCGATCTCGCTGAAGCCAACCCTGATATTGCCTTTATCTATATTATGCGCAAAGACCAAAACAGCGCCCGCTTTATTGTTGACTCAGACCTAGAAGAGCCAGCAGATTTAGAAGAACTATACGATGAGTACATTCCTGAATTAATGTCAGGCTTTGATGTGGTCAGCGTAGACAATGAAGTCACCAGTGACCGTTGGGGCAGTTTTATGTCTGGTTACGCCCCGATCCACGGTAGCGAGCACGCTTATTTGGTGGGCATCGATATGCACGCCGACACCTTTGATGCAAAGCTAACGGCACTGAGAACCCAAGGTATCGCCTCACTTGTTCTATCCATTATTTTTGCTTATGCCTGCGCCCACGTTTTATCGCGCAATATGCTCGCACGCATTCAAAACCTTTATACACGCTGCGCTGACTTAGCTCCCCTTAAAAACAATGCTGTACGCAACAAGGGCGACGAACTAGACCACCTTACAACAGCCTTTAATTACCTGCTCGATCATATGAGCAAAACACGCGACGAGCTGGAGCGCCAAGTTCAGAGCCGTACAGCAGAACTTAAAACCAGCCACGACAAATTAGAACAAGAAGTCAGCGAACGCCGACGTATGGAAGAAGTTTTACAGGAATGCGCTCGCACCGACTACTTGACCAACCTCGTTAACCGACGAGAAATGACCAACCGCTTACAACACTGTGTCGCCATACATAAGGAATACTACATTCCCTTTAGCGTTATTCTTATCGATGTCGACCGCTTTAAATCTATTAACGATGAGTTTGGTCATGACATCGGCGATGAAGTATTGCGTGCATTTTCACTCACACTCAAAAGCCTAGTTCGCGAAGAAGATACGGTTGCCCGCTGGGGCGGTGAAGAATTCCTAATTTTAATGCCTGACTCAGAGCGAGAGGCTGCGGTAAAACAAGCTGAGCGCATGCGCGAATCACTTAACTCTAAAAAGTTTGACGCAGAAGGTAAAAGCATCATCCTCAGCGCAAGCTTTGGTGTCTCTGAATACTTCCCTCAACACAATTTAGAGTTCACCCTAAAACAAACCGATCTTGCCTTATTAAGAGCCAAACAGCAGGGTCGAAATCGCGTCTTAACCACAGAACACAGCCTAGCTTAAACAGCAGGCACAAAAAAGCCCGCAAACGCGGGCTTTTTGGAGTTTAATACAAAAGTTTAAGACAAGGCCGCGTACTCTTTTTCATAACGCTTCATCACCTTCTTACCTGCCCCCCCTAATACATTCACTGCATGACGTAGCCTTGCTCGGCTCAAATCAGGCCCAAGCAAGGCGGCACCATCCATAACAGAAAACGAAGACGTAGAACCTGCAATGGCGATAAATACAGGCGCTAGAAAATCCTTCATTTTAAAGCCCATCGCATCGGCAAGACTTTTTAGCTCGGTGAAAATCTGATCGCGCTGCCAAGTACGCAAAGCCTCTAAACGCCATAAGACAAATTGCAAAATTTTCTTTTGTTCTTCAGGCTCAAGCTTATTTTCAGCAAAACTTTGCTCATTAAGATCCAACATTCCGCTCGCTAGAAATGCAGCAGCAGGCACAAAGTCACTTAGGGTTTCCATACGCGGCTGCACTTGGGGCAAAACCTTAAGCAAGTTATCGCGATTTAATAACCACTCTCCCAAACGATCAGCCAGCTGTTCTGTATTTAAATCTTCACGAATCCAAAGCCCATTGAGCCAACTCATTTTTTCAATATCAAAAATCGGGCCGCCCAAGCTGACACGCTGAATATCAAAAGCTTCTTGCATTTGCGCTAAGCTAAACTTTTCTTCGCCATTAGGCATAGACCAGCCCATACGACCAAGATAGTTACAAACAGCCTCGGGTAGGTATCCCGCGCGCTGATAATAAAGAATACCCGTTGGGTTTTTACGCTTACTCAGCTTACTTTTATCAGGGTTGCGCAACAACGGCAAATGACAAAACGTAGGGGCCTGCCAGCCAAAGTATTTATACAATAACAAGTGCTTAGGTGCTGAATTAATCCACTCCTCACCTCGAATCACATGGGTGATGCCCATCAAATGATCATCCACAACATTAGCTAGATGGTAAGTCGGCATACCATCACTTTTGAGCAGAATCTGCGCATCAACAAGGGTCCAGTCCAGCGCCATTGTGCCGCGCAACATATCTTCTACATCGCAAGTGCCCTCTTCCTCCGGCACAACCATTCTCACAACAAATGGCAAACCTTCGGCTTCACGCTTAGCGTATTCAGCCTCATCCAGCTTTAGATCCGAGGCTTTAAGCGCGGTATGAATTCCAGCCTCTTTTCGCTCGGCCCTAAGCGCGTCTAACTCTTCACCCGTGCGATAACACTTAAAAGCAAAACCCGCATCCAATAACTGCTGAACGTATTCACCATATACGTGCTTGCGCTCGCTTTGACGATACGGCCCATGATCACCACCAACATCAGGCCCCTCATCCCAATCTAAGCCCAACCAACGCAAACTATCCAAAATAGCCTGCTCAGACTCAGGTGTTGAGCGACTTTGGTCCGTATCTTCAATACGAAGAATAAATTGACCACCGTGCTGACGAGCAAAACACAAGTTAAAAAGGGCAATATAGGCCGTGCCTACATGTGGATCGCCAGTTGGCGAAGGAGCGATACGGGTACGAACCGTCATTAGACTACCTCGATAAGGTTCTGAATCTGAGAATTGCGCGGATTATACTTGTGCGCTAGCCTGCGCTCCAACATTAGTTTATTTGATTGACGAGATAAGCATGAGCAACTCCCCCCTGTTAGAAGCCCTGCACACACGCCGCTCCGTATTAGCGAACAATATGTGCGCACCTGGACCAAGCGATGAGCAAATTCAAGACATATTGAAAGCGGCCCATCGTGTGCCCGACCATGGGAAAATCGGCCCTTGGCGCTTTTGGGTGTTTCAAGGTCAGGCCCGAGCAGACTTCGGCAACATACTGCGTCAACGCTTTGCAGAGAGAGAGCCCAAGGCCTCCGAGAAACTGCTCGAATTTGAAGCCTTGCGCTTTTTACGTGCACCAGTCGTTATTGCGGTCAGCTCCAAACCAAACCCTGAGCACAAAGTTCCTGTTTGGGAGCAAGAATTAAGCGCTGGCGCCGCATGCCAGAACATCTTACTTGCGGCCAAAGCCTTAGGCTTTTACTCACAATGGATAACGGAATGGTATGCCTTTGATCAACAAATCAACGCCGAGCTTGGGCTCGAGGAACATGAGCGTATTGCAGGTTTTATTTATATTGGTAGCGCGAAAGATACGCCGAGTGAACGAGCTCGCCCAGACTTAAATGAACGAGTCAGCTATTGGAAAGCTAAATAAACAAAGCATAAGAGAGCTCAATGCACTGAGCTCTCTAGCCTTTTAAAAAGCATCAAAGCACCTTAAATTAAGCGCTTTTAGCCTCTACCTGATGCATATGCACATCTTGCTGAGGGTACGGTATGGTAATGCCATTAGCGTCGAAGCTTTCTTTAATTGCTTCAGTCAGCTCCCATTTCACCAACCAGTAATCGGCACTTTTACACCAAGGGCGAACAACAAAATTAACACTACTATCGGCCAGCTCATCAACAGCAACAACAGGCTCGGGACTTTTTAATACCCGCTCATTGGCATTGATAACATCAAGCATAAGCTGTCTAGCTTTTTTCATATCGTCGCCATAACCAATACCCATTACCAAATCAACACGGCGAGTAGGCTTGGCGCTATAGTTCACGATTGTTCCGCTATAAATTTGTGCATTAGGGATAATAATCTCTTTGTTATCACCTGAGCGCATGACGGTATTAAAGACCGTAATTTTCTCAATAATTCCCGCTTGACCACCCGCTTCGACAAAGTCGCCAATCCCAAAAGGCTTAAAGCCTATTAGCATAACCCCAGAAGCAAAGTTTGAAAGTGAATCTTTTAAAGCCAAGCCGATTGCAAGACCTGCAGCACCTAAAAGCGCAAGTAAGGATGTTGTCGGAATGCCCAATACGTCGAGCGCTACCAACACAACCACAAACTTCAAAAGCGTCGCTAAAATCGCCAATAGGAAATGCTGAAGTGCATCATCCATTTTTTTCAGCGACATCGCCTTATCAGCAAGATTGACAATTTTACGAGCCAGCCAAAAGCCAACAATATAAATAGCCAAAGCAATGGCTACATTGATCAAAAATGGAACCAGCAAATCCACCCACGTACCATCACTAAAAAAGCCGTGAGCCTGCTCAACCAAACTTACTCTTACTACTTCTTCATTGTCCAAAACGACTCTCCATTCAAATTAACAATGTATGCGATGGCCTGCATTTTATGGGAGTTTACAAGAATCGAGAAGAACTATTAAAAATCAAAACGCAAACCAATTAACGGAAACGCCCTTCCCGATGAGGTGTTAAGCTCACCCGTACGCTCATTAAAGCTACTTTGGTTGGTATTTTCAGAGCCCAGAGCGTTAATGACATCCAAAAACGCCACCACATTGCTTGGCCCCAAAGAACGCTGATAATCAACACGGAAGTTTAACGAGCTGTACATATCAAAACGCTCGTCATTACGTCCTACAATCTCTTTTGAGTAGCGTAAAGGCTGGCCATCACCAAGCACATTGTCATTGACAATATAACTGCTATCGGGGCGACCGCTCATTAACTTATAGCGAGCAGAAAACTTCCATCGCTGTGTTAATTCAAAAACGCCGCCCAAACCCAGAGCATGCGGACGCTGGTAGTCAGCATTGACACGACCAAAGCCATCTTTTGAATCAATTTCACTCTGGTTGAATGAATAACTAACATTCATAGACCAACGCTCAGAGAAGTAACGATTTAAGACAAGATCCAGGCCCTGTGAATAGCCCTCACCCTCATTACTGCTAATACCAGTTGCTCTATCAGGAGAAGTAATTAAGTTACTGAGCTGCTGGTAATAAAGCTCACTCAATACATTCCATCCGCCCATGAAAGATTTAGACAGCCCAAAGCTAAGCTGATCGGTTTGCTCGCTTTCAAGCTCAGCATTAGCTGGGGAACGCGCACGAACCAATAAATCGGGTATTTGATAATAACGGCCAAAACTCGCACTGAGATTAATGCCAGAGCTCAAAGCCCAATCAGCAGCAAAACGCGGTGACAACAAAGACTGGGCAACCCATTCATCATAATCATAGCGTGCGCCAGCTCGTAAACTAAGCGCACCAAAATCAAACAACTGATCGGCATAAAGAGCCAGCTGGTTAACACTCTGCTCTAGCTCATTATTAATAAATTCAGGCTCAAGCAGCAGGTACTTTTGAGAAGGATCAGGCCGATAGTCATTTTGATCATAGACATAACGAACCCAGTCTTCTTTTAGCTCGCTGCGATAATCAACATCTAAACGACTCAGCTGAAAACCCGCCTGAAAAGCCCCAAGACGATTGTCAGTCACTAAGCCAGTAAACCAACCGTATTCTGTTTGATTCTCATCCTGAACAAGTAAACCAGGCTTTACCGGAACATTAGACGCTGTTGGCGGCTGCGAAGACGCCAGATCAGGATAAGCCTCACCAATAGCAGAACGTTTTGCTGTCTGTCGATAAAACACTCGCTGATCCAAACTAAAGAGATCAAACTCTTTTAACCAGCGAACAGAAGCGAGGTCGTTGTCTTGGCTCGAGTCAACCAGCAATACATCATCAATCTCATCATCGTCATTAAGCGCCAGTACATTATCAATATTGCGCTCATAAGTTTCAGGCGTATGAATTAATAAAACATCAAACAAACCATCACTTAACTGCGTTGACGTTTTAAAAATAATATCCGTCAACTCGGGTGAGCCAATGTCCTCAATACCAATCGTTTCAAAAAAACGTCCAAAGTCGAGACTTCTTGCTGAAAAGAGTACGCTAGTATCATCATCAATATAACTGGGGCCATCATAAGTAAATTCGGGCCCTGCTAAATCTAAGCGGACACTAAACGAAGGCGACTCTGTATTACCTGTAGCCACATTTAGATTTAACAAAGACCCCGAACGCCCAGAATACTGAGAAGACCAACCACCGGGTTGAAAATCAGCGCTGCCAATTAAATTAGGTGCAAAAATGGAATAGCGCCCGCCATCCAATTCCTCTTGCTCCCCAACACTTTCTTGGAAGTGAGTCACACTCGGAAACGGTACACCATCAACCAAAATGAGATTATCGTCAGGACCACGACCACGCACACTGAAACTGGCAAAGTCACCTGTAGATACAAGCCCGGGTAAACCATCAAGCGCCCGCAAGACTTCACCACCACTACCGGCAGCACTGCGCAGTTCCTCCCTATCCAAACTCGCTGAAGACGGGGCTGAAAATGAATTGTTAGAGCGCGCACGTCCTGCCAACACCAAGAGTTCTTCCTCTGCAAAAGCAGGCAGAAACATCGTTAATTGACTGACCTTATTATTGCGAACACGCACAGAAGGCTCAACAGCGACCTTAAGCCCTGCATCCAACAAGCTAAGCTCATAAAGACCTTCAGCAAGGTTGTCAAAACGCAGCTTATTAGCTTCTTTATTTGCATCCTTGAACGCCAAGCTTCGCAATTCCCCATCACGAGAGAGAAGCTGTAACTCCACAGACGACATCGAGGCGCCCTGCTCAGCCTCAATAAATACCGATAAGCTGCCACCTTCAGCCCAAACAGAGTTGACGCCGATTAAAAAGAATAAGAAGACTAAACACTGACGCTTAAATTTTACTGCAGCAATTAGCTTTGATGTCATCACAACAAGATCTCAGAAAGAATATAAAAGGCATTGTACGCGACCTATCCACGATTGGATTAAAAAAAGCACAGACAACAACTAGTTATTTGTAACAAAAGACAGTAACAGCTGCGCTTTATGATGGCGCCCGCGTGACACATAAAGACATCAAATCAGAGATCTATAAAGGGGATGGTGAGCTAACGTGGAATACGGGCAAATCATCGTGGGAACGCCCACTCACGCTCCGTATCGTTCAGACATTTAATAAACAATGCCCTGAAGATTAAGCAGGTAAAGATGCCTAATACAAAGCTTAAATAAAAATTAAGAGCGGTCGGAAGCTCTTGCCTTGAGCAACCCTAAAGTAAGTAAAACTAAACCAAACAAGCTTAGGTATAAGGGCTCTGAAGTCATAAATGACGAAGAAGCTTCGGTGCCCGAAGCAATCACCGGTGAAGTGAAGGCAATAAGCATTAACGTCAGTAATCTTTTCTTAATTTTAATATGCATGGCACTGACCTAGTTGAATCACAATTAACATCCATGTGAGCCTAATAAAAAAGCAGCCCACTAAACGGTGCTAAAGCAGGCGCCATGCCAACATTAAGCCCCAAAACTTCCCTTTAAAAACAACCACTTACAGAGCCATAAAAAATGAGCATTTATTTTTATGACATTGACGTTAAAAAAACCGACAATAAAAATACAATAGAGAAATGAAGCAGAAAAATACGTGACCTAGTACACACAAAAAATAAAAGGGGCCTTAGATTGACAGATCTAAGGCCCCTTTTACTTAAGTGCTGTAAAGCTTATCGACAAGAGTGAATGACTAAATCAATAAATAAAGCTAAATCAAGCGAAATTGTATATGAAAGGTAGTGCCAACATCTGGATCTGAGGTCACCGCTAACTCGCCATCGTGATGCTCAGTTACAATAAAATACGAAAAAGAAAGGCGATTTTCATG
The DNA here is from genome assembly GCF_041346925.1 of Agaribacterium sp. ZY112. Lineage (NCBI taxonomy): Bacteria > Pseudomonadati > Pseudomonadota > Gammaproteobacteria > Cellvibrionales > Cellvibrionaceae > Agaribacterium > Agaribacterium sp. ZY112. The sequence continues at coordinate 3,727,230 of NZ_CP166840.1, forward strand.
CAGAATCGGCTTTGGCTGAGCAGGACTGGTGTGTTGAGCAAAAGGCTCAAACACATCGATTTGCTCTTGAGCGCTTAAACCCTCACCGTTGTGCTGGACCTTTATCCAAAGCGCATCATAGGCATGCAGCACCTCTAGGCGTAACTCAGGCTGATAATCTGCCACTCGACTTTTCTTATGATTAATGGCAATCATGGCATGACGGAATAAGCTTAAAAACACCTGCTGTAGCTCAGCCGCATAACACTGTAACTTTGGCCTATCTTGCGCATAATCTTTAAGTAAATTGATATCCCGGAAGCGAACACCTTGTGGCTCAGCAAGAACATCAGCAGCAAGTTCAACGCAGTGATCCAATATCTGACACACATCCGCTTCGTGCTTTTCCGCTCCTTGAGAGTTAGAAAAATCCAACAAATTATTAACAATAGCGGAAGCTTGCTTGCCTCGAACAACGGCGTCTTCTAACAAGCTGACTAATTGCGGATGCTTCAAGCCCAGCTCATCTGTAACCTGTTGAACATCACGTAAAATACCCTGCAAAGGGCCATTGATATCATGCGCCATGGTGGCTGCAAGCTCACCCATAGAGGCCATTTTATCTCGCTGAATCAGCATGTTTTCAGCTAAGCTACGCTGAGTGACATTGTCGACTACGACAACCACACCCGCAGAGGCATCCCCCAAAGGATATATAGTGATATCAAAATAATACTGACCACGCTGACTGTGCTTAATACTTTGAGGCTGGCCACTTTCCCGAACAGCTTTAACTTGAGCCTCAGTCACCGTGATCGTTGGATAAACCTCAAATAAGTTCTTACCTTCAACTTCTTCGGGCTTAAGACCTGAAATCGACTCAGCCATATGATTCCAGGTAATGATATTCAGCTGAGCATCCAGACCAATCAACATCGATGGCATGGACTCTAAGATGGAGTGCAAATAATTCTCAGAGCTTTGTAGTAATTGCGATGTCGCTTTATGCTCAGCAATCTCTCCCTCTAAAGCTTGATTACTCAAACGCAGCTTCTCGGTACGGCGCTCAACAGTCTCTTCTAAACCCTGCTTTATTTCACGCAACTCGCGATTACGGGCACGAATATTAAATCGACTAACCAATAAGCTTATCAGCGTAATAGAGAGAAGAACGATAAGTACCGAGCCACTGAAATTAGCTACATGCTGCCATTTAGTTCGGCCAGCCTCATCTTTAAAGATATCCAAAGCCAGCGTTTGAGTACTTAGGCTCAGCAATAAAAAGCTAAAAAAGAAATGTATTTTATTCATGTTTTTCAAAGGCCAAACAACTCAAATTTATCTAAGTATACCGCGAGAAAGGCTATACACCGAACAGAACTTGATCCCTCAAGAAATTCAAATACAGCGTTTAATTATCAACCTAAGTGACTGTAATATAGGCTCCTAGCAAGACGGCTTTAAGCTATCCCAGTGGCGACATGTCGTGCAGCGCCAGTGATGCTCTTGAGTCTTGTGACCACAGTTTTCACACAACCAGTAGGCATCCGACTTTAAAGCCTGCATTGATGCACTGACAAGGTGATTCAACTCAAGTCTATGCTCATCAAGTGCCAATTCAAGTATTGGCCTCCAAGCTGTTAAGGCGTTAAGTTCAACCACAGCGTGCTGCCACAAACGTACAAGTTGAGCATCACTGCCACCCTGCTTTTGCAGTAAGTGCGTTGCCTCTAACAACAAACTGACACTGAGCTTAGCCTCAACCAAGCTCATTAATTTTTGATTAAATGCCTCAGGATCATGCAAGCACTGAACATATAAATCCAAGCTTAACACCGCAAGCTCAGGGCGACGCTTCACGGCATCGTCAAGCGCAATGATCGCTGAGCGCGTATCGGCCTCATCGATATGCTGGAATACTTCAATAAAACGAGCACGCGCACACTCAGGATCGTAGCGCAAAGCATCACTTAAACGCTGGCGCATCAAAGGCCAGTCTTTTGCCGCTTGCGCTTCTAAAGCGAGCTCGCAACAAAACTGAGCCTGCATTAGCCGCCAACGATCAGGTTCTTGAGCAAATTTCGCAGCGGTTAACTGATCAGCTATATCTATTGCAGCTAACCACTCGGAAAAATCCTGCTTAATATCGAGTAAGGCACTTAAGGCTTGTTGCCGAATGGCTGAAGTTAACTTGCCTCGCTCCAATAACGCATTCAATTCAGACTCGGCACGACCAAGCAGCCCGGCACTCCAGTAATCACAAGCGAGTTCTAAATGCACACGTTGAGATTCGAACTCTGATAATTGAGCAGAGCTACATAACTGCTCGTGGATTCTCAAAGACTGAGCAAACTCACCTTTTTCTCGCAATAGGGAAGCTAAATTTAAATACAGATCTAAAGATTGGGTACTAGGCTCTAAAGCTTCAAGTAAAGTTTCAACACTTTGATCGTGCTTATCCTTAAAAATATCCTGAAAGGCAAGCTGGTATTGATTGGCGAGCTTGGGGCTGACTTTATTTCTAGCCAAACGATAGAGGCGCTGACGAAGTGACTCATCAATAAGCAGCCAAATAACAGCAATTAAGAGCACTAAAACAACAAAGCTAAAAAGAGCGTCCATTTAAGAACTGCTGCTCTGCTCTGTTTGTTGCTCAAAACGACTTTTGTCTTCTTTGGCAGGCTCAAACCTATTTAGTGCCTTATTTTTCGCCTGCTCATGATTGCTATTTTTTTGCACAACCTTTTTAAGACTGCGAATCTCTGCCCGTAGAGCCAATATGCGCCGTTGGTAAACAACAAAATTAATACAAAAAGTAACCAGTACGCCTAAAGCAAAACTCGCACAAAAATACAAACCAATTGAAAGCGTGGGCAGAGGGATGCCAAACAGCACTAAACTAATATGCTGAGGGTTTTCGCTAGCAAACCAAGCCCCAGCAAACAGTAACGCCAAGGCAAGTAAGATATAGCTTATGTTTTTAAACAGACGCAGCAACTTCGCCATCTTCCCTTCCGCTTCTCTAAACAATGAATCTAATTTTTAACCAATATGGCAGCATTCAGTTGCCATTGACGTCACTCAGAGGCAAATAACCAAGCGCTATTTTAGCCTATAACAGCAAAGACTTTTTCTACTACTTGCTCAATTGAGAGCTCGGTACTATCAATCAGTTCCGCATCAGAGGCCGGCTTTAATGGGGCGCTGGCTCGATTCATATCTCGATCATCACGCTCTTGTATATCAGCAAGGATTTTCTGCTTATCGATATCAGTAACGCCACTGCGCTCAAGCTGTAATACACGGCGACGTGCACGCTCTTCAGCAGAGGCAGTAAGAAAAAACTTATAAGGCGCATTTGGAAAAACAACCGTACCCATATCTCGGCCATCGGCCACTAAACCTGCTGGGCTGGCAAAAGCACGCTGACGCTCAAGTAGGGCTGAACGAACCTGAGCGATGCTGGCAATTTTGGATGCGGCCATTCCAGTTTGCTCTTCACGTATAGCAAGGCTAACATCCTCGCCTGCTAACAAAGTACGTGTACTTTCCTTGCCAGCAAGAAAAGTAATTTTAAGTTTTTTAGCTAAGGTAGCTAAGGCAGGCTCATCATCCAAAGCCACGCCGTTTCTCAATGCGGCTAAGGCCGCTATACGATAGATGGCGCCGCTGTCTAACAATTGATAACCCAGTTTTTCAGCAACCAAGCGCGCAACCGTACCTTTACCTGCACCACTTGGACCGTCGATACATACGAGTGTCATCAGCTTAGTCCCATCTCTTGGTGAATTGCTTTTAGCGCGGCAATAGGGTCATCTGCCTGAGTAATTGGTCGGCCAATAACCAAGTAGTCACTACCTATAGCAATCGCCTCTGCTGGCGTCATAATACGGCGCTGATCACCCTGCTCTGCAAAAGCTGGACGAATACCGGGTGTTACACATAAAAAATCTGAACCACACAGGGTTTTAATAGCCGCTACTTCGTGAGCACTGCTTACAACACCACCAATACCACTTTGCTTGGCCAAGTTCGCCAAACGCAAGACCTGCCCTTCTGAATCCGCTTCTAGGCCCAAATCTAATAGCTCGCCGGCAGCCATACTGGTCAACACGGTAACAGCAATCAGATGAGGCTTTACATCGCTGTGAGCCAGAGCCTCAGCTGCCGCTTCCATCATGCGCGCACCACCAGAGGCGTGCACATTAACCATCCAGACCCCCAAACTAGCCGCCGCCTTACAGGCTTTGGCAACAGTATTAGGGATATCATGAAATTTCAGATCGAGGAAAACATCAAAACCTAAGTTTTGCACCTGCTCAACGATAGATGGACCAAAGTAGGTGAACATTTCTTTGCCGATTTTTAAACGACATAAAGATGGGTCTAAGTGCTTAACAAAGTTTAGGCACTGCTCTTGGTTTTCGTAGTCAAGGGCTACGAGAATTTTGGCGTCGCTCAAGGTCGCTTCCGTCTTAGCGTGATTAAGAAAGGCTCAAGCAATAAGCTGAGCCCAGACTGAAAACGATTGTAGCACTTTGTCTCTACAGGGTTAACTTAGCCTTGTTCTTTTCGATGGTTGCAGGGCCAATACCTTTTACCTCGGCTAATTGCTCGATACGTTTAAACTGACCATGCTTAGAACGGTAGTCAACAATGGCTTGTGCCTTACTCATACCAACACCATCAAGCATATCGGCCAATATTTGAGCACTGGCAACATTGATATTAACCTTGCCTTTAACAATAGCTGCGGAGGCGTCTTTACCAGCGTGCACACAAAGAGGCGCGGTAATCGAAGCCGAGGCAAGAATAAAAAGTAGACAGAAACGGGTAAAAAAAGATTTAGAAGTCATAGCTTTTCCTTAAGCTTAATATAAAAAAAGGTCTTCCAGACCCATACAGCAATGCTGCCTTTAAAACCTAGCAATGAAAACTAAGAATTTCTAGCTTAAAAAGGCAAATTTACTTTTTGCGTATTTAGCTAGCACAAAACTGCCAATAAAAGCCCAAACAGAAAACAATAATAAGCCCCCCCAAAAAAACAAAAGGCCTGCAAAGCAGGCCTTTTAAAAAAGCAGTGTTAAGGCTTTATTTTATTCGCCAATTACTTCCAGATTAACACCAATATGGCTAGCTAAATCTGGAAAGTTAGGGAAAGAGGTTGCAACATTTGCACAGTTACGAACAGTGATCGTGTCAGTTGCTGCTAAAGACGCAATGGTAAAGCTCATCGCAATACGGTGATCGCCAAAACTTTCAACTTCACCACCACCAATTGGGCCACCTTCAACAATAATACCGTCTTCAGTGGTTTCACACTTAACACCCAAGGTTACAAGGCCATCAGCCATGGCTTGAATACGATCCGTTTCTTTAACACGAAGCTCTTCAGCGCCAGTAACCACTGTCTTACCTTCGGCACACGCGGCAGCAATACAAAGCACAGGGAACTCATCAATGGCCAAAGGCACTTGGTCTTCAGGAACTTGAATGCCTTTTAACTTAGCGTAACGAACACGAATATCGGCAACCGGTTCACCGCCAATTTCACGCTCATTCATCAATTCAATATCAGCACCCATCATTTTAAGTATGGTGATCACACCATCGCGCGTTGGGTTAATACCGACATGGGTCAGAGTTAAATCAGCACCTGGCGTGATGGAACCAGCAACCAAGAAAAAGGCCGCAGAGCTCACGTCAGCAGGGATATCAATATCGCAGGCACTTAATTTGCCGCCACTTTTAAGGCTGATAACATTGCCGTCACGCTTAACATCGTAGCCAAAACCACGCAGCATACGCTCTGTATGGTCGCGAGTAGGAGCAGGCTCACTGACGGAAGTTTCGCCTTGGGCATATAGACCGGCTAAAAGCACACAACTTTTAACCTGAGCGGAAGCCATCGGCATATCGTAGTGAATGCCTTTCAGGCCACCTTCATTAGCATGAATATGCATAGGCGGACGGCCATTTTCGGCGGTGTCTATTGTTGCACCCATCTCACGCAAGGGGTTGGCAACACGATTCATTGGGCGTTTGGCCAAACTCTCGTCACCGGTTAATTCGCTGTCAAAAGCCTGCCCCGATAAGATGCCGCTCAACAAGCGCATAGAGGTACCGCTATTGCCAACATACAAAGAACCGGCAGGCTTCTTCAAACCGTGAAGACCAACACCATGTACGGTGACCTTACCGTTTTCAGGGCCTTCAATAACAACGCCCATATCGCGGAATGTTTGTAAGGTTGCCAATGCGTCTTCACCTTCCAAGAAACCTTGTACATGAGTCGTACCCTCGGCTAAAGAGCCAAGCATAATGGAACGGTGGGAGATGCTTTTGTCGCCAGGCACACGAATTTCACCGCGAGCGGCGCCGCCAGGCTTGGCAATATAGGTAACGTTTGGACTTTCTGGATTACTCATGGATTTACTATAGGCTTGATGACTTAACATTAAGGTAAAGCGGTCTCGCGCAGCTTTGGCTCGCGTGAACACGCCGGTCAATTCAGTGGCATCTTCATTTTCGACCAACTGGCGCAAACGCCCCATGTTGTCGAGGAACAAGTCGATGGCACTGAGCACCGCTTGTTTATTTGCTAGCATAATATCGCGCCACATAGTCGCATCACTCGATGCTATACGGGTGAAATCGCGAAAACCGCCAGCGGCATAACGGAAAATATTTTCATTTTGGCTATCGTGCGCCAGCGTATCAACTAAGGAATAAGCGATGGCATGGGGGAGATGGCTGGTTGTCGCCAATACCTCATCATGCAAATCCACATCCATTTCTAATACATCTGCGCCTACATCTTGCCAAAGTTTGGTAACACGCTGTAAATGATCAGCATCGGTTTCAGGGCTTGGCGTTAAGATAACTCGATGATTGACATAAAGCTCAGGGTTAGAAGCTTCTACCCCACTTTTTTCAGATCCGGCAATTGGGTGACCAAGAACCAACTGAGAAGGCAATTGCCCGTAAACAGCCAGAGCATCATCACGCACAGAGCCCTTAACGCTGGCGCCATCAGTGATCGTCACCTGATCATCTACAAGATCACGCAACTGCTCAAGAATAGAACGAACACTTAAGGTGGGCACCGAGATAAAAATCACATCGCCTGCACCTAGCTTACCTTTAAGGCTTTTAAGCTCAGTGCACGCTTCATCAACCACACCCAACTTAACGGCACTTCGACACGTCTCTTGGCGCCGAGCAATACCTATAACCTGCTCACAGACTCCACGCTTACGCGCCGCAATCGCAAGGCTACCACCAATCAGGCCAAGACCAATAACAACGAGTTTACGAGTTACTGTCATGCTTTACAGTACACCACGCGGGTAAGAACCCAGCACTTTAAGCTCACTGACACGCTCAAGCACATCGGCCAACACTTTTTTAGACAACTCATCGTCTTTATGGCCTTCAAAGTCGATAAAGAACACATAGTTCCACACACCAGAGCGTGACGGACGCGTTTCAACACGCGTCAAATCAACCCCGTGCTTGTGAAACGGTTCTAATAAATCATGTAAGGCGCCAGGCTTATTTTTGGTCGAGACAACAATAGAGGTTTTATCATCGCCACTTGGACCAACTTCTTCTGAACCGATAATTAAAAAGCGTGTGCTGTTATCGGGCTGATCTTCGATGTTTTTATTTAATACGTGCACATCGTAAAGCTCGGCAGCCATCTCCCCGGCAATCGCAGCAGAGTTCCACTCGCCTTTAATACGTTTTGCCGCTTCACTGTTAGAGCTAATCGCGATGCGCTCGGCTTTAGGGTAATTTGCGTCAAGCCATTTACGACACTGGCTTAAGCTTTGAGCATGGGAATAAATACGAGTAATGTTTTTCGTATTTGTGGCATCACTAACCAATAAGTTTTGGTGAATGCGCAACACTACTTCACCACAAATCTTAACGCCACTTTCAATAAAGCTATCAAGAGTATGAGTGACGACACCGCCGGTACTGTTTTCAACCGGCACCACACCATAGTGGGCCGCACCAGACTCTACCTCGCGAAACACTTCATCAATTGCCGTCATCGGTAACACATCGGCACTGTGACCAAAATGTTTGATAGCGGCTTCTTGAGTAAAGGTGCCTTCAGGCCCTAAATAAGCAACATGAATCACTTCTTCAAGCGCCAAACAGGCGCTCATAATTTCACGAAACAGACGAGCAAACTCTTCGTCTTTTAAAGGGCCTTGATTGCGCTCCATTGCCTTGCGAAGCACTTGTGCTTCACGTTCAGGCCGATAAAATTTTGGCCCTTTGCCAGAAGCGGCATCGCCATTAGCGTTTTTAACTTTGGCAACATCCAGCGCACAGCGCGCTCTGTCGCTAATTAATTCTCCGATTTTAGTATCGATCGCATCAATTTTATCGCGAAGCAGGCCGAGAGCTTCGGCCTCGCTAAGTTGCTTGTTATCAGCCATTAAGCTTCACCGCCCTCATCTGCAGCAGGCGTATCTGAGCTGGTCGCTTCAGCTGCACCATCTACTGCGTTTGACTCTTCTGCATCGTCGTCGGCACCTAGGCCTTCTTCAATACGCTCAACACCCACAATGTGCTCACCGTCTTTTACGCGAATCAAACGTACACCCTGAGTATTACGACCCAAAATACCGATTTCATCCACGCGGGTACGCACCAAAGTACCTTGATCAGAAATCAACATGATTTCCTCACCATCAAAGACTTGAGTTGCGCCAACCAAACTACCATTACGCTCGGTGCACTGCATAGCAATCACACCTTGCGAACCACGACCTTTGGTTGGGAATTCACTCACCTCGGTACGCTTACCAAAGCCATTTTCACTCACGGTCAAGACCTTGCCACCCTCATCTGGAATGATCATGCCTATTACGGTTTGCTCTTCTTTTAACTTAATACCACGAACACCGCGGCTTACTCGGCCCATTGCACGCGCCGCTTTCTCTTCAAAGCGCGCGGCTTTACCATCTGAGCTCAATAGCAAAATATCTTTATTGCCATCGGTAATGGCGGTGCCAACTAGGTGGTCGCCTTCATCTAGGTTAATAGCGCGTAAACCAACAGAGCGAGGACGCGAGTATTCAGTCAATGCTGTTTTCTTAACCGTGCCGTTAGAGGTTGCCATGACGATGTAGTGATCTTCATCGAATTCTTTAACAGGCAAGATAGAAGTAATGCGCTCACCCTCTTCAAACTGCAACATATTAACGATAGGTCGACCTCGGCTCTGACGACCTGCAACAGGAATTTGATAAGTCTTTAACCAGAACACTTTACCGATATTGGTAAAACATAGAATGTGGTCATGAGTATTGGCGATCACCAAATGCTCTACAAAGTCTTCATCTTTAACTGAAGTAGCCGATTTACCCATACCGCCACGGCGCTGGGCTTGGTATGCATCTAAAGGCTGGCTCTTGGCATAACCACCATGGGAGATGGTCACAACACGCTCTTCTTCGGTGATCAGATCTTCTTCGTTAAGATCCATCATGCTTTCTTGAATATCGGTACGTCGATCATCACCGTATTCTGCCTGAATAGCATCCAGCTCTTCACGAATCACTTCCATCAAGCGGCTGCTGTTACCAAGGATTTCTAAGTACTCAACGATTTGTGCAAGACGCTCTTCGTATTCAGAAACCAGTTTATCGTGTTCCATACCGGTTAAACGGTGTAAACGAAGCTCAAGAATCGCAGCTACCTGGGCAGGGCTTAAGTAGTACTTACCATCACGTACACCCAACTCAGCAGGCAAGCCATCCGGACGACATGCATCGGAGCCCGCACGCTCTAGGTATTGGCCGATCAAACCAACATCCCAACCGCGAGCCAATAAGGCTTCTTTGGCTTCAGCAGGAGAGGCAGAGCTTTTAATTAACTCAATGACTTGATCAATATTAGCAATAGCAACTGCCAAGCCTTCAAGTACGTGACCACGCTCACGCGCCTTGCGTAACAAATACACAGTACGGCGAGTAACCACTTCACGGCGATGCTTAATGAAGTGTTCAAGCAACTCTTTTAAATTTAAGACTTTAGGCTGCCCTTCAACCAAGGCAACAATATTAATACCAAAAACGCTCTGCAATTGGGTCTGTGCATAGAGATTATTTAAAACAACCTCACCACTGTCACCACGACGAATTTCAATAACAACACGCAAACCGTCTTTATCACTTTCGTCACGAATTTCGCTGATACCTTCGAGCTTTTTCTCTTTCACAAGCTCAGCGATACGCTCAATCAAGCGGGCTTTGTTTAGCTGATACGGAATCTCATGAACAATAATGCTTTCACGTTTGGTCTTTTCATTCACAATCACCTCAGCTTGAGCGCGAATGTAAATGCGGCCACGGCCAGTGCGATAGGCTTTTAAGATACCTGCTCGGCCATTAATGATCGCACCGGTAGGAAAGTCAGGCCCTGGAATTAAGTCCATTAGCTCTTCGATGCTACTTTCGGGCTCATCGATTAACTTGATACAGCCTTTGACCACTTCACGTAAATTATGCGGAGGGATATTCGTTGCCATCCCCACTGCAATACCCGAACTACCGTTAACCAATAGGTTCGGAACACGTGAAGGCATCACTTCAGGAATTTGTTCTGTGCCATCATAGTTAGGCACAAAATCGACGGTTTCTTTATCTAAGTCAGCCAATATCTCATGGGAGATTTTGGCCATACGGATTTCGGTATAACGCATGGCTGCTGCGCTATCACCATCAACCGAACCAAAATTACCTTGACCATCAACCAGCATATAACGCAAAGAGAACGGCTGGGCCATACGTACAATGGTGTCATACACGGCACTGTCACCATGCGGGTGGTATTTACCGATCACGTCACCAACAACACGTGCCGATTTTTTAAAGGCCTTGTTGTAGTCGTTTTTCAGCTCGCCCATCGCAAATAGCACGCGGCGGTGTACAGGTTTAAGACCGTCGCGAACATCCGGCAAGGCTCGACCAACAATAACGCTCATCGCGTAATCGAGGTAGCTTTGCTTCAGTTCGTCTTCGATCGTAATCGGTAGAATTTCTTTAGCTATATCACCCATGAAACTAGGATCTTCCTTATTGTAAGCGGCGCTTGTCGAGTCCGAAATCTGCCCGTATTAAAGCGAACAAATAAAGCGCGCGATAATAGCACAAAAGCAACTACAAACCTAAGCAAGAAGACGCTTAAATTTCATACTAAAATCACGCAGACGCGATTAGAGAGGCGCAGAAGGGCTTTAAGGCCAAGGCTGATCATTTACTAGACAAAGTAAAACGAATGCCACGCGCCCACTCAGACGCTTTGCCGTATAATGCCGGCGCCAGCCAACAATATAGAGCCAAGCATGAGTGATTCCGACAACTACCTTAAGAAAAAAAAACTTTTTTCACGTTTACTCACCATCTATGGCCGCAATACCGTTTATGAAGCTTTATGCATGCCTGGGGTTAAAGCAGAGAGACTGCACTTTGCTTCTAGCAATAAAAAAGCAAAGGTACTAGATGACATAGAACATCTTGCACGCGAACAAGGTGCGGACGTGCTTTACCACGATAAGGGCGCGCTCTCTCGCATCAGCAAAAATGCAAAACAAGATCAAGGTGTGGCTCTGGATATACGCACCGAAGGCCTAGCTGAATTTGATGCAAACACCCTCGAGGCAGGCGGCGAATACATCGCCTTAGATCGCATCACCAACCCTCAAAACCTAGGCATGATTATTCGCAGTGTGTGTGCATCCCCCATCAAAGCCCTAATACTACCCCGCAAAGGTTGCGCAAAACTCGACGCCTTAGTCATCAAAGCGTCTGCCGGCAGCTTATTTCGCTGCCCCATTCTACGCTGTGACTCACTCACGCAAGCTCTGAGTCAAGCCCAGCAAGAAGGCGCCCGCATTGCTGGCTTGGACCTTAAGGCCACCACCAGTTTTAGCGCCATAGATGATCAACACACACGTATTTTTGTGCTTGGCAACGAAAGTGAGGGAATTGGCAAAGAAGTACAAGCACTCTGTGATGAGCGCCTGCGCATAGATATGGCTCGTGGCGTTGAATCCCTTAATGTTGCGGTAACGGCGAGCCTAATTGCGTTACGAAAGCAGCTTACTTAGCCCACAAGAGATAATAGAACTTTAAGAACCCGCTAAGCTCTGTAAGCTATCTAAAAGCTTAGACATTGTCTCAACAGCATTAGGTACTTTATCAATACTGTCTTTGCCTTCAGTTTGCCCACGAGCCACTCCCGGTAAAGACAAAAGGCCTGACTCATCTGCGCGCTGCCTCATATCCTCTAAGGCTTGAACAAAACGTGCCAAGCTCATCAATTGCTGATCCTGCTTATCAAAACTCTCACCTGTGGCTGCCGCACGAGCCGGCTGAGCCGCATAAGAGGCTTGATATTGCTCTGAGCGCTCGTAACGTAATTGCAGAGAAAAACGACTGATTTCATCACTGTTAAAACCCAGTTCTGTGGCGTGCTCAAAAGCACTTTGAATATCACCACTAAAAAACAAACCACTGACCTCTCTTACCTGAGTTAGCAAATCCTCTATTGCAGCAAGCTCGGATTCATCGAGCTCCCCTTCTATATCAAGGTAGAAACCAGCGCTTGCATAAAAAGAAGCCTGAAGCTCAGAATCAGAACCGGTGGCGTGCTGTACTCGCTGCCCCTCCAAAACCGAGCTCGCTGAATAAGCAGCCCGAATAGTGACGCTATCACCGTCAGCCGTTTTCAACTGGAAATTAAAGCTACGGGTTTCATGGGCGCGATAATCATAACTTGAAGCATCGATTAAAGACCTAAGGTTATCTGCCTCGCTCAGAGCTTGTTGTTCAGCAGCGCTCTTTGCTACATCCACAGACGAAGCTTTAGTAACTGATGAACTCGAAGCCGCCTGCGAAGCATTAAATAACTGCCTACGCTCCTGCTGATCAGTTCTATAAGACTCCATCACAGGAGACTCAACACCGAGCTCTTCAGCAAGGCCATCAATGCCATTAAGCACATCGCTATACGTCTTTTCAATCGCGTCTTCCACCTCTGGATACAGCATAGCCAAAGCACTTAACTGCTCATAAGCCTGAGAAAAGCCTTCAACAAAACCATCTAAACCTGCCTGCAGACGAGACTCTAACTGCTCTTTAGTTGCACCCTCGGCCTGATCCAAGTGCAAACGCCCTGCAATAAACCCCAATATCGTATTGGCAGCATCGGTTCGCCCAGCAAGACCTTTCTCCGCCTTAGGCACTTCATAAGCCACAGGTTTAGCCGTGTCAGCACTTTCCGCCTTATTCGGCTGCTCTTGCTCACCACTGTGCTCAGCTGCTCTTTCTGTCTTAAGCTGATAATAACTTTGTTGTAAACGATGTGCCTGAACGGAAGTATGCAGTGAGGGGCTAGACATAAGGTTCTCCTTGATTGCTTAGTGCTTGCTAAAATGGTCTGCTAAGAGGCATCGGCAAAAACAGCCACAACTTCAAGAACATCGATCTATGAATAGGTGTTTTCTTATGCCATAAACAAAAACATAAGAACAAGAAAGCCCCTAAAGCCCTGAGCCTTATCAAACTCACGCACTTAAAATAGAACAAAGACTGCAAAACCAATAAAAACTGATAGTATCGCCGCCTGCGCAATGTGAATGGTATCGCCGCCTGCGTAATTGAGATGGCGCAATAACAGGCAAAAGCCGAACGCTAAGGGTAAATAGGGGCAAAAGAGATGAGCGAACACAACTCAGCGACCGAAATGTACTGGGATATCGAGTTAATTAGAAAGTACGACCTGACTGGGCCACGCTATACCTCCTACCCAACAGCTCCGCAATTTGAAAGTAATTACAAACAAACAGACTGGCAACATGCCGTAGAACGCATTCAAGACCGTAGCCAGCGCATATCTCTATACCTGCACATCCCCTTCTGTGATACCGTTTGTTATTACTGTGGTTGCAGCAAAATCATTACCGCCAACCACAGCCACGCGGATACCTACCTTGAATATTTAAAGAAAGAAATACAGCTCAAAGCCCAACACATAAATAAAGAGTCACTTGTCGAGCAAATACATTTTGGTGGTGGCACACCGACGTATCTCAGTGATGAGCAACTTGGCGACATTATGCAGGAGCTACGCAGCGCTTTTAGCTTTGCAGATGACAATTTTGAGTGCTCCATCGAAATCCACCCCCAAGGAATGAACAAGCAGCGCCTACACAATTTAAAAAAACTCGGTTTTAACCGCTTAAGCCTAGGCATACAAGATTTCGACCCACAAGTTCAAAAAGCAGTTAATCGCTTTAACAGCAAAGAAGAAGTAAGTAGTTTAATGAAAGAAGCGCGCGAGTTAGCATTCAACAGCGTTTCAGTTGATCTTATCTACGGCCTGCCCCTGCAAAGCAGAGAAAGCTTTCAGCAGACCTTAAACGACATTATTGAACTCGACCCCGATCGCTTAAGCTTGTTTAACTACGCTCATATGCCACACCTGTTTAAAACACAAAAACAAATCAATGCTAATGAGCTACCAGAACCTCAAGAAAAGCTCGACATTCTACATAACAGTATTTCTAAACTTTGCGCTAATGGCTATCGCTATATCGGCATGGATCATTTTGCCAAAGAGGACGATGAATTAAGCATCGCGCAGCAAAACGGCAGCATGCAACGCAATTTCCAAGGTTATGCCACTCACAACAATGGTGTATTGCATGCCTTTGGTTTAAGCGCGATCAGCTCACTGGCCGAACACTACAGCCAAAACGTTAAGAAGCTCGAGCAATATTACCAAGCCCTAGATCAGGATACACTTCCTATAGAGCGCGGCTATGACTTAAACCAAGACGATGTCATTCGACGTGACGTTATCAGCAGTTTACTGTGCAATAACTACTTAAATTTCTCTGAACTTAAAGACAAATACAACATTGAATTTAGTACCTACTTCGAAGACGCCTGTGCTCCACTTACAGAGCTAGCTAAGGATGGCCTGATCGAGTTCAACACAAAAGAGCTAAAGATACTCGATCGAGGCCGTTTACTAGCGCGTAGCGTATGCAAACTATTTGATAACTACATTAAAAAAAGCAGCGATACGAAACCCCGCTACTCGCGTATCATTTAAAACAAACGCCGTTTAAGCACCTAAGCTGCATACTTACTTATGAATTACCGCTGCCCCCTCTGCCAACAGACTTTAAGCCTACAAGACAGAAGCTTTCGCTGTGATAACAATCACTGCTTTGACATTGCCAAAGAAGGCTACGTAAACCTGTTGCCTGTACAAAATAAAAAAAGTAAAAGCCCTGGCGACAGCCCAGCGATGATGCAAAGTCGCCGCCGCTTTTTACAAAGTGGCTTCTACCAAAACTTTGCAGGTGCACAACAAGAATTATTAAAAAAACACCGTAGTGAGAAGATCAATCGCATTATCGATATTGGCTGTGGTGAAGCATATTATTTAGAACAACTGCAAAATACATTTACTGACGCCAGCTTGCACGGCATAGATATCGCTAAAAGCGGGGCTCGATTAAGCGCCAAACAATTACCAAACGCCCATATTAGCGTTGCCAGTGCCTATTCCCTACCCTATTTTGACAATGACTTTGATATCGCTCTTAGTGTTTTTTCACCCTTGGATGAACAAGAGTGCGCACGTATATTAAAAACCAACGGCCTTCTTCTAACGGCAGGCCCAGGCCCTTTGCATTTAAAACAATTAGCCGCGCAAGTCTATAACACCGTGCAAGAGCATAAAGGAATGGGACTAGCCTTAAACGATACTTTTGAACTACTTGAGCAAAAGCAAATCGGTTATAAAATAAGTGTAAATGGTGAGCAAGCCTTAGACTTGCTCACCATGACTCCGTACTACTGGAGCTGTTCGGAGGAGAAAAAACAAGCCTTACTTAAAAAACAGAATCTAGAGATAACATTAGATTTTGACCTAAACCTATACAAACCACGCACAGATTGATCCAATAGGGTGATTTACATTAGTCACAAAAAACAAAGGCCCCCAATCAACAATGCGCACATACTTAATAGCTACATTCTTATTAATAGCCTCCTCCCTCTCTCTAGCTACGCCCCAAGATGAATCTGGCAACATGGTTAAGCTAAATATTCATGGCGCTCTTGTTGCAAACAACTGGCTTAGCTCACTAAAGATCAAGCAACAGATATGGGTGTATTCAGGCCTAGATGATATGCCCGAAGAAGCATTCTTAAAAAATAGCAACAAACTGCCAGGACTAATCAAAGAAATCGCCCTAAAAAACAAGAAAAAGTGGCAAAAGCCATACACTAGCACTTACCTAAAGGCAGGGAAAAACTATCAAATAAAAGGCCTCATTTATACTCGTGATGGGGTATATGTTAATGAGTGCTTTACCTACTCTTCGAAAACATTGACTGAAAAGAAGGAATACCACCTTGTTTTAAACTTTGATAACCAGAGTAAAAACACCTGTTCATCAAGCTTATTCACTGACGAAGACTATCAAAACTCACGCTCAACCATGTCAGAAATGACAGGCTATTTAGGGTTAAGCCGTATTGAGCTTGCCCTACGCTATGGGGGCCCCTTTCAAGCCAAAGAAAGCACAACAATATTAATCAGAGATGGCGATTATAACGATCCGTACCTTCAAGCTGCGGCAGATAGATTATGGACCTACATAGATACTTCAGACGAAAGCCAGCTTTCAATTTTGGCCTATATGGCTCGCTATATTGCGGAATCTGGCAACCCTAAATATGCAGATTTCGTAGAGCAAGCACTTATCAAAGCCAAAGAGACCTCTCAGAAAAGCCTCACCAAACACTTAAAAAAAGCAAAAAAAAGAATAAAAGGGCACTCTGAAAACCAATACGAAGCCAGGTCAATCGCTGAGCCATCGCAATACTCACTAGCACAATTAAGAGTTGCCGCAGTGATAGAGTCCCTAAGAAGCAGAGACCCCGCCGAAGTAAAAGCAGCAGGTGTTGACCTTACAACATTTCCTAACGAATATCCCCCAAAGGTCTTTGATGAAGCAGCGGAAGTGCTATGGGAATATACAGCACTTCTTGGTTCAGGACTGTCTCTAGACGAGATTCCCAACAACAGTAAAGGACTAGTAAAACAAAGTACGGATCAAGCTAGTATTGACACCATTCTCACAACAAATGGCTTACCATGGTACGCTGCACCTGCTCTAGCAGTGCTAGCCGACATCGGTTGGAGCATAAGACCCAACAGAAGCCAAGACTTGTACATCGCTGCCGCGATTTGGATGAGCCGCTCATTGGCACAAAGTAAAAACAGTCGCTACCGCACCTTGCTAATTAACACTAAAAGTTTCGAGCTTAACAAAAAGTTAAGGAAAAGCCTCAACAAAAGTCTTTCATTAATGCGAAATTCAGAAGAAGACCAGTTTACCCCCTCAATCGGAACCATACAAAAAGAACAATAAAGTGCTCTATAGTACAAACAAGGAGAGAGCAGAACCTACTTGCTGCTCACTCCTTCACCTCATCATTATCACTTAAAGCCTGCGGCAACTTCTCTTTAACCGCAACGCCCATATCAACAAACTTATCCACCTGCTTAGCTAAGCTGCCACGGCCATCTTTTAAGGTATTCCAGCTTTCTTCATAAGTTTTTTGAGCGGTACTTAGTTGAACACCTAGTTTTTGCATTTTCTCTGCAAACACTCTCAATTTGTCATACACCTTGGATGCTTGCTCGGCCAATTGACGGGTATTGCTATTTTGTTTATCAATGGACCAAAGATGAGCAACAATACGTAAACTAGACAGTAATGTATTAGGGGTAACAATAGCAATGCCCTTGCGGTACGCCTCTTGAAACAAAGAAGGCTCATAATCAGCCGCTGCTAAATACGCAGCTTCGTTTCCGATAAACATAAAGACATACTCAGGGCTGTTAATCCCCTTGAGCTGGGTATAATTTTTATCACTCAAGTCTTTAACATGCTTACGAATCGCCTCGACATGACGCTTTAAACACAAAGCACGCTCTTCTTCGGTCTGTGCTGCGGTCGCATCTAAGTAAGCCACAAGAGAAATTTTACTATCAATAATAATGTGCTTGTCATTAGGCAAATTAACGACAAAGTCGGGACGCTGGTCTCGCCCCTCTTCGGTTTTATAATTAGCCTCTCGTTCAAATTCGCGCCCTTCACTCAGACCACTCATTTCCAGTAGCAGTTCAGCCTGTACTTCTGACCAACAACCTTGAGCTTTTTTATCTCCTTTTAAGGCCGATGCAAGCGTTTGCGCCTCATCACTCATTCTCAAGCCCACATCTAACACACTCTTAATCTGGGCCTCTAACTTGCTATTTCCTTGCAGGTTTTCACTGTGAACTTCATTCACCCGCTTTTGAAAACCTTCAATTTGCTCTTTAAAGGGCTGCAGTACGGAGTCTATTTGGCTGCGATTACGCTGCTCAAAGTCCTTGCCGCGCTGCTCAAAGATCTTAGCCGCCAATAATTCGAACTCTTTACTTAAGGCCTGCTTCTGCTCTTCGAACTGTTTTAGCTGCTGATTAAAACTGTGCTCCCGCTCTACTGAGGTTGCCTCACTCACACCCAGCTTCTTTTCAGCCTGCTGACGTAGATGACGCTCAAGCTCCAAGCCCTTTTGGCAGTCGTTAACAGTACTTTGCGCACTTTGCAGCTGAGAGCTTAACGCGCTGAGTTGAGCCTCTGCTTGAACTTTTAACAGCGACTCAGCTGCCAAGCTTTGTTCAAGCCCGCCCACAACCTGCCTCAATTCGTCCAAACGAGCTTCGCCATGCAAGCGCTGGCGACGTAAAATGCACAGCATAAGTATGAACATAAGTAATAAGCTACAAAGGCTAGCCGCAAGAGCGGTAAATACGGGCATTAGGCCTGTATCGATATTCATAACACGACTCTCTTGATATCGCCGTTGGCCATTGCGCCCACTTAAGGTAGGCTATGCGACGATTTTATTGGGAGAAAAACAGACCATGCGCCTGATTTCGTGGAATGTTAACGGCATTCGTGCCGTAATGAAAAAAGAATTTATGCAAAGCTTTGAGACGATGGCTGCAGATGTGCTGTGCCTTCAAGAAACCAAGGCTCAAGATGAACAAACCTTTGAAGCACTAAAAGGGCTTGAAGGCTGGTTTATTTACACCAATAGTGCCGAACGTAAAGGCTATAGCGGTACTGCTATTATCAGTAAAAAAGAGCCTATTTCAGTCTCTTATGGCATGGGCATAGCCGAGCATGACACAGAAGGCCGAGTAATTTGTGCCGAATACCCAGATTACCACCTTGTTACGGTTTATACACCTAACTCTGGATCAGAACTAAAGCGTTTAGAATATCGTAAAGACTGGGACCAAGCATTCTTAGCCTATTTACAAGAGCTCGAGACCCAAAAGCCTGTTATTGTCTGCGGCGACTTAAATGTGGCCCATAAGGCGATTGACCTAAAGCGCCCAAAAGAAAACTACAACAAAGCCGCAGGCTATACACAAACAGAAATCGACGGTATCGACAATTACATCAAAGCAGGTTTTATCGACAGCTTCCGTCATGCTCGCAGTGATGAAATTAAGTATTCTTGGTGGAGTTATCGCGCTCAAGCTCGTGCGCGTAACGTAGGTTGGAGAATTGACTACTTTTTAACCTCTCAGAGTTTAGGTGATCAAATCAAAGACGCCGACATTTATAACAATATTATGGGCTCGGACCACTGCCCCGTCGTATTAGAACTTTAAACTGCCAACATAGAAGTCTACAAGGACAGCACTGATGACTATTTCTCGCAGCTTGTGCACGCTACTTTTATTGTGCCTGACAGGCCTTGCCCAAGCAGGCTCCCTTTATCTGCCGATGCATTTAAGCCCAGAAATTGAACGCCGCGTCGATGAGCTTTTTCTTCTTGCTGGCATGCCTCAAGTCAAAAAGCCCATCCCTGTAAAGCTGGTACACACAGCCATGGCTAAGGCCGAGCGAAAGCACCCAACCGAAGTGTCTAAAATACGCCATTACTTAGAGCGCTACAGCAACACTGCCAGTTTCACTCATATCAGCGTAGGCCTTAGTAATCCGCAAAATTTCGACACTGCTCTGGCGAATCAGCGTGGTCTTGGTATCAAAAGCCGCTACCAAGTCTCTGCAAACGCTTACTGGGCCGTCAACGATAATATCGCTGTTAATATTGGTGGTATCGCAGGTGAGCGTGACGGAGAGCGTGATGAATTTGCCGAGGGCACCTTTTTATCCGTCGGTACCGACTGGCTACAAGCAGATATAGGTTATCGCGCTCACTGGTGGAGCCCAATGCAAGACAGCGCAATGCTAATAAGCACTCAAGCTGCCGCCATGCCGGGTATAACCTTTAGCAACGTAAGACCAATAAGTAGCTTAGGTTTTAGCTACGAAGTGTTTATGAAGCGAATGTCTAAATCAGACAAAATCAAAAGCCAAGACGGTAGCGAGCGCCTAGAAGGCAACCCTCGACTCTTTGGTTTGCACTTAGGTTTTAGCCCCTTTACTAACTTCAATCTAGGTATTAACCGCTTAATGCAATACGGCGGCGCTGATCGAGACGACAGTTTTAAAAACTTAATGAAAGCATTTTTTCGGCCTGCCCAGCAAGATAACAGCGGCGATCAAGGTCTCGATTTTGGTAATCAATTAAGCTCCATTACCGTTGCTTACAGCTTTGAGCACATTATCCCTGTAGGTCTAAGCATGGAATACGCAGGAGAAGATACTTCGGAAGGCCAAAATGGCCTGCTAGGTAATACCTCATTATTGTTTGGGCTGAACTTGCCACAAATTGGTGATCACCTTTCTTTAAATTGGGAACACGCAGAATGGCAAACTGCTTGGTATGTAAACGGCAACTATGGTGATGGCTTAACGCAATGGGGAGCCATACTTGGCCACTGGGGAGCCGAGCATCGCAAGCCTGGCCACGCTGTTGGCGCAGCAACCGATAGCCTAACGATGCACTGGGATTTCCTACAAGGCACAGAGCTTGGATTTAACTGGCGACAAGTCGCCAACCAATGTTCAACAGAAAGCTGTAAAAACATAGCCAATTATAAAGACGGCTATGAATATGGTTTCGAACTCAACCAGGCTTATGGTGAGCTGATTCTTAACCTGGGTTTAAGCAGTGGCCAGACTGTATTTGGCGATAGCTTCGGACGAATTAGTGGAGGCATCCGATGGTAAGAGTAATAATCACAGCCAGTTTGTGCTTTTTGAGCACACTAAGCCTTGGCGCAGAATTTAAAGTCACACTTGGCGCGGGACAAAGCAGCGTTGTCTATAGAGCTGACGATCCAGCACTAGAAAACGACGATCACAAAAGTACAGCCCCTTTTTTCGCCTTGAACCTGAAAAATAATATCGATTATGCTCAGAAACATTGGCTAGGGGCTGGCGTCGACTTTGAAAAAATTGACGACATGCAAGTAACGGGATTTCGAGCTTTAGATTATCAATGGCGTTTTAGCCCACGCTGGCACACCGGCGCCTTTATTGGAGCGGCCAGTGTTGACAATATCGTGCCACAAAACGGTTATTATTATGGCGCCCACATTGGCCTTTTTGCCTTAGAAAAGCGTTTGAGTGTTGATCTAGAATGGCGCCACGGAGAAGGGCTTGCCCGAGATAAACAACCGGGAGAACCGAGTGAAGGCCGGCCTGATATTTTCTTGGACTACAGCTCCTTGGGACTACAAGCAAGCTGGCACTTTTAGACTGTAGCTAGTTAAAAGCAGCCAAAGAAAGTGAATATAAAAGAGCGTCTTCTCGCTCTTTTTTTTGCTCTGTTTTTTTATAATAGCCTTTACGTCGTCCATCTAAGCTAAAGCCAAGACTGCTATAGAGTTTAATCGCCGCTTTATTAGAGGCTCTCACCTCCAACATCAACCTGATAAGACCTTGCGTTAATAAAAGCTTACACACTTGGTTTAAAAATAAACTCCCCAGGCCCAGCCCCTGTTTATCCTTTTTAACTGAAATAATTAACAACTCGGCCTCATCGAGAACAATATGAAATACGGCATAAGCAATAAGCTCACCCGCACAACACAAACCTAAACATAGTTGATCATTATTTAGAATACGTCTAAGCGCTGACTCTGGCCAAGGATGCTTGGATGCACCTAGCTCTATGGCAGAGATAGACTCAAAATCATCAATAGTTAAATCAACAAGTTCATACTCACCGCCTGCAACACCAGATACAAGTGAACTCATATTAACGAGGTAAAAGCGCTAATGAAGACCAAAGCTTCTTTTTAAGTTCTGGCTCATAAAGAAAAGCTCTTAACGAAGGCAAAACAAGCGCAGGCAATCCATAAACATCACTTTGATGCACAGCAAAACAAAGCTCTGAATAGGGTACTGATGAGCCTAAGATCAACTTGGCTGCATCCTCCCCCCATAAAATAAACCCCTTAGGCTGATGCTTTTGAAAACGACTGTCAAAAAAATCAAACATCATGTCGGAAGCCGCCTGCCAACTTTGAAACTGGCTTGGGCTTCCTGGAATGGGCCATCGCTGTAACTCCATCGATGGTAAATGCGCAATAGAAAATCGAGCAGCCAGAATCTTACTAAGCAAGGCGTGTGTTGGTAAGGCATCGCCCTCTTGTTGTGAGTCTAAAATTTGGTAAGACTGGCTAAGAGTGTATAAAGCCAATTGAAAAGATGCGGGTTCAGCTTGGCTGTTATCAGCCACAGTTTTTTCTGAAGCCGTATTAAGCGCATCACTCGCTTGAGTATCAGCCCGAGAAAAAGCTGTCGAAGCCTCAGTAAGCTGAGAAAGCGCAGTATCAAGCTCGACCTGCTTATCGGTAGAGTGCACCTGCTGAGCAGCAGGCAACTGAGAGACAGAGGGTACTGTGCTAGAAGCTTGAGGCCCCTGCTGCTGCATAGAAGGCATAGGTTTAAATGCTGCAAGCTCTTGTGTGACGCTGGTTTTAGGCTTGCTATTGGTGCTATTGATACGCGGACTCAAATCACCAAAGTTCTCAAGTACGCTATTTAAACCATTACTTAGAGGCCGTAAACTCTCCTCAGAGTTTGTAGCACTCCCGGCCCCAATCTCACCATTCAAGCCCGCGGCAATTTGAGCAGCGGATGCGGCAGAGGACTCAGCATGATGCCCAGATTCTGAATCAGGCGAATCAGCAAGCGGCAGGACGCAAAGCCTTGGCCTAGTGCCGTTGGTTAATAAGCGCCTAGGAACAAAACTAGCGATACCCATGGCATCGAGATAATTCATGCGAGTCAGTTCATTCATGCTGGCATTGTAACAAGAATCAAAACAGCTGTAATAGGCATCAGAACGGGGCCGAGAACCACCCCGCCCCCAAAAGCGCCTTAACCGGTCTCCAGACACACAACAACTGCGGCACTGTAGGCTTTCCAATAAATAGGAATAACATAAGATCGCAAGGCCTTAGGCAGGCGCACCTTAGAGCCTCCACCCTCAACCACAACTGGCACACTGATCATAAAGTCGTGACCAAATACACTGCGAGCATTACCACTGATGGTATTGGCAACCTCTCCTGCCACATCTAAGATATTTTCATTACTGGTATCCGGCTCACCTAAACTTAACAACAAGTGCCTTAATAAAATTTTAGGTGCGGTGAAATACACTGTGCCCTTATATGGGCCGCTGATACCAATAATACCGGTATAATCAAAACTAGTTGGAGACTCATTATCCGCCAAATACGGCGTACCAATAGAAACTTCTTTATCTGAGGTATGACGAAAATAATTTACTACACCGTCAATAAATACCTTAATGGTTTCTTCAGACATCTAAGCCCTCCACTAATTCGCTTAAGGCTTCATTTAATTGCTGCTCGCTAAAAGGTTTACATAAAAAACCTCTCGCGCCTTTCTCTAAAGCAAGAATACCTGTTTCTACATCACTTAACGCCGACACAACTAAAATACGTGTATCAGGTTTTAACTTCACCATGCGCTCAACACATTCAACACCATCCATTTCAGGCATGGTTAAATCCATCGTCACCACACTTGCTTGCGTCGACTGCAACATCGTTAACGCCTCCACACCATTGCAAGCTAAACCAACCACATCAAAGCAACTTGTATCAGCACTTCTTTCAATTTTTCGACGAATGATATTACTATCATCGACCACCAATAATTTCATTGAACTCATAATCCTTTCTCTTTCGATCTAAGCTGCATGCTTAAGTGAGTTAATAGCCGGAAGAAAAACAGATATTTTTGTACCCAAACCTCTGCGGCTGGCAATGCGGATACGACCTCGCATTGCATTAACCTGCTGCTTAATAAGATCCAAACCCACACCTGCACCGGCATCTAGCTGATGTGAGTCTTCCGTACTAAAGCCGGGCTCAAAAATAAGAGAGGTAAGCTGTTTTGCCGACCAAGACTCCAATTGATCTTCTGTCCAGCGGCCACTTTTTATAGCCTGAGCTCGAATCCTCTCCACATCAATACCATGCCCATCATCCTTAATGACAAACTCAAGCTCACCAGTATTACTCTGCAATAAACGTAACTCAACGCGCCCTAAAGCAGCTTTATCGACTTGTTCTCGCTCCTCACCCTCTTCAATGCCGTGCACAATAGCGTTGCGTATACCCTGCACCGCCAAGTTATTAATAAGCTCTGCCATAGGAGAGTCAGCTCCTAGCTCGGAAAGCCCACTCATCACCAAACGTGCTTGTTTTCCCGTGCGAGAAGCCACTTTATCAGTCAAATCATAAAGGTGGCTCCAGTCCCTCAACTCTACCGGTGCCACTGCTGCAGTATCAGAAAACTGAGCAAGCTTAGTCGTTAAGGATTCAACAAACTCACAGTGCTTCACAAGCTCTTCCAGCTTGACAACTAAAGGTAAGAAATCATCCCCCTCAATATTGGCCTGCTCTAGAACCACTTGTATTGATTTTTCAAACTGGTGACTCAAACTCTCAAAGCTATCCAAGTTAAGCGCAGAGGCCTCCCCCTTCACCTTATGAATTTCAATAAAAATACTGTGTAATTTTTTCTTTAATGATGAACTCGATTTTGAAGGCTCACGTAAAATATCGTTAACCTTGTCCAAAGAAAGTGCGAGCTGTTTAAGATAACTTTTAAGCATTGAAGGATTAGCATGCAATATATTGGTAAGCACCTCCAATTGCTGCTCATTTTGCGCACGGCTGACAGCAAGCTCTTTCTCTAAGCGAATTCGCTCACTAATATCATCAACCGTCACCAAAATATCTTTAATCTGACCAGCCTCATAAACACGTTCAAAAGTAAAACTAAAATACTTGGTCAAGAAGCGGCCATCATTATCGGCAATATTCACTTCAATTTCTTTAAGCGGATTTAGGTCGCCAACCAAGTTACTTTTAATCTCTTCGCGAAACAGTAAAGCAATAAAACGCTGAGCCGTTTTAAGGTCTTTATCGCTTACAACCTTACCTAGTAATTGCTCAAGGCTTAAACCTGCGAGATCCTTACGCACAAACATAGACTCAAGTACCTTAGAATATTGGGAGCTAATAAGGCAGTTCTTATCTAATAAAAATAAACCTTCACCAACCGTTTCTAATATTTCTGTTGTTTCTTTTCTGGCTCGCTCAACCCGCCTATCAGACTCTTTAAGCTGACCTAAAAAGTGAACCAAAATAATTAAAAAGTTGATAATCGCAAGACTAATACCCACTGTTTGAATCCAGCGTAAACGTGTCGCTTTGGAGGTAGCCACATGCTCAAGCTCCACCGTCAGATCATTCATTAAGGTTAATAGCTGCAAATTGTGTTTACGACCGTAGGCAAGTGCTGAACTTAATGCCCGCTCAAGTTCATAGTCATTCGAGGAGCTCAGAACGCCATCAATCAAAGTACTATAAGGCGCCCATAATTGTTTAGCCCTTGAGACCGCGGCAAGAGCTGGGTCAGTATTGACGGCCTCTAGCTGAACTTTATCTCCGCCTGCACCTAGAGCCTCGCCACCGCGATCAAAGGCCCCCAAGGTTGTTTGAAATAAATTCTGCGTTAGAGCCAGCTCATCGAGTGCTCGTTGACGCTCCTCTGACTGATCTTCCGCATAGTTAATATCATGCAAGCTTTTCACCATGCGCTGACTCAGCATACGCTGACGTCCGGCGAGGTTAACGTCAACGGCGTCACCAGCGATTTCAAAACTAATATAAAAGTTAAGCGTCAGAACCGACGCATCGAGAATCAGAAATAGCGCAATAGAAATAACAATATTTCTATATTTACCAAATAGCGTTTCAAGCACAAACAATGCCTCCAAAGGAATAATCTTCAGAGTGATTGCGAAGCTTGTGCCAAGAAGCTAACTAAGACTAAAAAAAGCTAATAGAGAGGATATACGAGTGGTTTTCAGCCACAACGCTTAATAAGAAAACAAAAAATAAACAAAGCTATAGGCAGGAAGTCTGAGCATTGCACCAAAACTAAGCCTTATAAAGGCTTAATCTTGTAAAGAGTGCAATCAGAGCAATAAGATAAAAGAGGGCCAAGCCCTCTTTTAAAGGCTATTAACCGTAAGCTACACACCGTCGTGCTGGGGATGGCTCTTACCAGATCTGGCATTCAACAAGTTCAACGCCATCAAGTAAGCCTTTACTGAGGCGACCACGATATCGGTATCAGAACCTACACCGTTAACAATCTGGCCACCTTTTTCTAAGCGCACCGTCACCTCCCCCTGACTCTCAGTACCTTTAGTAATCGAGTTAACAGAATACAACTGTAAATCTGCATCACTATTAGCTACACTTTCAACCGCCTTAAATGCCGCATCGACAGGGCCACTACCTTCAGACTGTGCTTCAACGCTTTTACCGTCAACTTGCAAAGTTAATCTCGCCACAGGCTTTTGGCCTGTTTTAGAATTCACTTCCATATCCACAATCAAAAACTTCTCGGTCACGTCCTTTTGAGACGATGAGCTGACCAAGGTCTGTAAATCTTCATCAAAGATTTCGTGTTTTTTATCTGCCAACTCTTTAAAGCGTGCAAAAGCTAAATTCAATGCATCTTGTGACTCAAAACTAATGCCCAAATCATCAAAACGAGCTTTTACCGCAGCACGACCGCTATGCTTACCTAAGACGATTTTATTGGTATTCCAACCAACATCTTCAGCCTTCATGATTTCATACGTTTCGCGATGCTTTAAAACACCATCTTGATGAATACCACTTTCATGGGCAAAGGCATTCGCCCCAACAATGGCCTTGTTTGGCTGCACAGGAAAACCAGTAACCGATGAAACCAAACGCGAAGTAGGTACAATATGCTCAGTAATGATATCGGTCTCAACGGGAAAAACATCTTTACGTGTGCGCACTGCCATCACCACCTCTTCAAGCGCGGCATTACCGGCACGCTCCCCCAAGCCATTAATAGTACACTCGATCTGGCGAACACCGTTCATCACAGCTGATAATGAATTGGCAACCGCCAAACCCAAATCGTTATGGCAATGAGTTGAAAAAATAGCTTTATCCGAATTAGCTACGTTTTCAATCAAACGCTTAAACATAGCCCCGTACTCACCGGGCTCACCATAACCAACCGTATCGGGCACATTAATCGTACTAGCACCTGCATTAATGGCCGCTTCGGTTATGCGACACATAAAATCAAAGTCAGAACGCGAGCCATCTTCTAATGAGAACTCAACATCAGAGGTATAAGATCGTGCGCGCTTAACTGCGTGAATAGCACGCTGCAAAACCGCATCAGGCTCCATACGCAACTTGTATTTCATATGGATAGGAGAAGTAGCAATAAAAGTGTGAATACGTGAACGCTCGGCACCTTTGAGCGCTTCAGCGGCACGATCAATGTCCGCATCAACAGCTCGCGCCAAACTACATACAGTGCTTTCTCGTACAGTATCCGCAACAGCCTTGACCGACTCAAAGTCACCTGGGCTTGCGATGGCAAAACCCGCCTCAATGACATCAACACGCATTTTCTCTAACATCTTAGCTATGCGAACTTTTTCATCACGAGTCATTGATGCGCCAGGGCTTTGCTCACCATCACGCAATGTCGTATCAAAGATAACCAACTTATCTTTAGACATGATATGTATCCTTTTCTAATCAACCGCTTGTGGCGGTTTAACAATGTGGTTTATGTTCCGGGTAGAAACAGTGAAAGTATATTGGCCCAACTCAAATCAATCGCCTTGCTTAAACACCAGCGCTGATAGAGAGTTAGGCTAACTAAGTCGAGCCAAACAACGGGGAGGAAGGCCCAGTAACTCGACACCCATCTTAGAGGGAAGCTGCCATATGTGAACGCGCAAAACCTTGCAGCCTGAACAGGCTAATACGAAGCTTATGTTTTGCACAAAACGGTTCACGAAAATGCTCGACAACTCAATTTATTTAAGAATTGCACTTAGTTTAAGGCCGAGCACAAAGAACATCAAGATTCATCCTAACAAATAGACTTTATTAGGATGAAAAAACAACAAAAACCAAATTAAAGCCGATGACTAGAAATATTTATCCTAATCTGTAGGGTTTTATTATAAAAACACCCCACCCAAGTACTCGCCCCATAACAACGCTTTAAGAGAGCCTTACATTTTAGGCCTTAAAATCAAGCATACGCTGTAAAGGCAATAAGGCTTTTTTAGCCAACTTAGGCTCAACGTGAATCTCGTTATTGGAGCTTTCAAATACCTTGGCTAGATTTTCAAGCTCATTCATTGCCATCCACGGGCAATTAGCACAACTGCGACAACTTGCGCCACTGCCTCCGGTAGGTGCAATAATAAGCTCTTTATCAGGGCAGGCCTGCTGCATTTTGTAGAAAATACCCTGATCAGTCGCGACAATAAATTGAGGGTGAGGCAGTTTGCTTGTCGCAGCAATAAGCTGAGAGGTGGAACCCACCGAATCCGCGAGTTCAACCACAGATTCCGGCGATTCCGGATGAACCAAAATCGCAGCTTCAGGGTATTGCGCTTTAAGCTCCAACAGCCCCTGAGCCTTAAACTCTTCATGCACAATACAAGCGCCATCCCAGAGCAGTACATCTGCGCCGGTCTGCTTTGCGACATAGGAACCAAGATGCTTGTCGGGAGCCCAGAGGATTTTCTCCCCCTTTTTATCAAGGTAATCCACCACTTTAAGGGCAATACTGGAGGTCACCACCCAGTCTGCACGGGCCTTTACCGCAGCCGAAGTATTTGCGTAAACCACAACGGTTCTATCTGAGTGCTCATCACAGAAATCAGAGAACTCTTGTTCGGGGCAGCCAAGATCCAAAGAGCAAGTTGCCTCTAAGGTGGGCATAAGCACACGTTTTTCCGGGGAAAGAATCTTAGAGGTCTCCCCCATAAACTTAACACCAGCAACTATTAAGGTCTGCGCTTCATGGTCGTGACCAAAACGAGCCATCTCTAAAGAGTCAGCAACACAACCGCCACTTTCTTCGGCCAAAGCCTGAATTTCAGGATCACAATAATAATGCGCAACCAGTACAGCGTTCTCTCGCTTAAGCATCGCCTTGATCTCTGACTTTAAAGCCTCGGCATTCGCTGGACGCTCATGCTTCTGCTCTAAAGCCTCATCCAACAAGGTTTTTACTTGATTGCGAAGTTCTTCAGAAATACTGGCGGTTTCAGTCATGGTCATTGTGATCTTAGCTAAAAAGGCGGGCATTATAGCGGAAACAAAAAAGGCCGCCCATAAGGCAGCCTTTTTTAATAATGGTGGGTCGTGCTGGATTCGAACCAGCGACCAATTGGTTAAAAGCCAACTGCTCTACCAACTGAGCTAACGACCCAAAGCGCTTTAACCTCTTGCTTAAGTGAGGCCCAATAAACCGAGGCTTATTAAGGAAAGTGGTGGGTCGTGCTGGATTCGAACCAGCGACCAATTGGTTAAAAGCCAACTGCTCTACCAACTGAGCTAACGACCCTAAATTCTTTGTTTGAGGCTAGGCCCCAAAGAGGCGCATATAGTAATGATTTGATTTAAAAACTCAAGGCCTTTATTTACTTTTTTATGACGTTTTTTTTAAGCTGTACAATAACGCGTCGGATCGGCTACTCCTGCCACAGCGAAGCCCTCAGCTCGGAGGTGGCAACTATCGCATTTACCGCAAGCCTCGCCTTGATCCGTCGCCTGATAACAGCTCACTGTTAAGCTGTAATCAACACCGAGTGCCAAGCCCTGTTTTACTATCTCTGCTTTAGAAAGGTTCAGCAAGGGCGCCTTAAGCTCTATTGGCTGCCCTTCTACCCCAGCCTTCGTTGCTAGTGCAGCCATTTTTGCATAGGCCTCAAGATACTCAGGGCGGCAATCTGGGTAACCGCTGTAATCGACGGCATTAACCCCAATATAAATCGCATCAGCGCCCAAGACCTCTGCCCAGCCAAGGGCAATAGATAAAAAGACGGTATTTCTTGCGGGCACATAAGTAACGGGAATACCGCTGTTTTTATCATCGTGATCGGGTACATCAATAGCAGCATCCGTTAACGCTGAGCCGCCAATAGCCCTAAGATCTAGACTAACGACCTTATGCTCAACCACATTCATCGACGCAGACACTCGCTCGGCAGCGATCAGCTCTGACTGATGGCGCTGACCATAATCAAAACTCAAACTGAAACACTCATAACCATCGCGCTGAGCCATAGCAATCACCGTAGTGGAATCTAAACCACCTGAACTCAGAACCACAGCCCGCTTAAGACTACTCATATCAAACTCCAGGCTTATCGCCCCACAACAATTTGTGTAACTGCAATTGAAAACGCAGATTTAACTTACTGTCGATAACCCACTGGGCTAGATCAGCGGGGTCGACCTGCTCAAAGCTAGGTGAAACCCAAACGGCGGCAACTTGCTCACATAGGTCGAGCTCACGAACCTTAAGCTCACACCAGTCAAAGTCCAGCTTACTGCATATAACAAACTTCAGCTGATCATGCTTACCAAGCCTATCGATGTTAGACCACATGTTGCGCTGCAACTCACCGGAGTCTGGTGTTTTAAGATCCATAACGATACTGACACGAGAATCAACCGCTTTGACATCCATCGCCCCACTTGTCTCGAGCGACACCTCATAACCCAGATCACACAGCTCTTTCAACAAGGTCAAACAGCCGGGCTGAGCCAAAGGCTCCCCTCCTGTAACACACACTTGCCGAGCACCGTTTTGCTCAACTTGGGCGAGAATGTCATCAAAACTAAGGCGTTCGCCACCATGAAAGGCATAGGCTGAATCACAGTAATGACAACGCAAAGGGCAACCTGTTAGGCGTACGAAGGTCGTCGGCAAGCCCGCTGCCAGTGCTTCGCCTTGCAGCGATAAGAAGATTTCAGTAATACGCAGATTGCGTTCAGACATGGCTTGCTCGTCGCTTACTCATTGAAAAAAGCGCGATTCTAACGGCAAACGCGAAAAAGCGCGAGAAAGCTAACTGCAATCTCGCGCCACTGAAGATGTTTAGAAGTTCTTTCGCAAATAGCTTTGAGCCAATTTTGCAGCACTGCTATTACTAGCCGCAACCTCATCCAACAAAGGCTTAGCCTGATCTGCTTGCCCCTGCTGAAAGTAAACGGTCGCTAACTTATACTTAGCATCATTGGCCTTAGAATGCTCTGGAAATTCAGCCAATAAACGCTCAAACCACTGCTGAGACTCAGGCAACTCTGCTTTAGCAAGCTGCACTTCTCCCAACCAGTACATGGCATTACCAGCAAAACGCCCCTTAGGGTAAAGCGCTAAGTGCTCTTGCAAACGCTCAACACCTGCATCGTAGTTTTTATCGACCAAGATGAGCTTGGTGGCACTTTTGTAATGTGCCATTTCACTCGCTGCATCGGCATTCGTTGCCGCTTGAGCACTAGCTGCGTCAGGCGACGTAGTCGAGCTACGCGTAGTTGATGCAGTACTAGAAGAAGCTGTAGCTGCTGCCGCACCAGTACCCAGTGCTGCAATACGGCGATCCAAATCAACGTAATCATCTAAGCGCTGCTGCTTAAGCTGCTTAATTAGGTGAGACTGCTCTTCAACCTGACCACGCAACTCCAACATTTCCTGCTGCAAAACCTGAATTTGATAAAACAGTTCGGCAACATTATTTGCTGGCTGAATATCAGCAGGTACATTCGAAGCTTCTTGCTCACCCTGCTCAACAGTTGATTCAGTAATCGGCCTATCAACAATTTCAACCTGAGCTGAAACGAAAGAAGCCGCAGACCAAAGGGCTGCGGCTACTAACGACTTACTCGTCATCATAGAACTAAGTAATTACTTAAGCTCTACGCGACGATTTGCCGCCCATGATGCTTCGCTGCTACCAGCTTGAGCAGGACGCTCTTCGCCATAGCTAACTGTCTCAAGATCAGAGGCTGCAACACCGTTTAATACTAAGAAATCACGAACAGCATTGGCACGACGCTCACCTAGCGCCATGTTGTACTCACGGCTACCACGCTCATCTGCATGGCCCTCTAAACGAACACTGCTACCGTATTTTTTCAAGCACTCAGCTTGAACCAATAGGGCTGCACGGCTTTCAGCACGCAACAAGCTTTGGTCAAAATCAAAGTAGAAAACGCCGTCAGCATTTGCACACTTTTCTTTCTCAGCAGCTTCAGCAGCGGCAGCTTGAGCGGCGGCAGCTTCGGCAGCTTTTGCAGCATCAGCGTCAGCAGCGGCTTTTGCAGCAGCGTCTTCAGCTTCTTGGGTTGAGGCACAAGCCGATACTAGAGCAGCAAGAGAAGCCGCTGTCACAACGTTCTTAATTGATTTAAGCATTTAGAAAAACTCCCGATTTTTAACTTAAGCAAGTCGAAACTTTTGTTGAAACCACTTGAAACTATGTAATTATTTTAAACCTAAGGTTTAGTTGGAAATGGCGACCACGCAGGTTCCCTCACATCCCCTTTTTTAGATGGCAGCCTAAACTTCAGACCGGCATCCATGGATACTGCTGCCAGTATCCCCTTTTTATTGTGCTGAGTCGCATACAAGAGCATGGCTCCGTTTGGAGCTATCGTAGGCGACTCATCCAACCATGTTTCGGTCAGTACTCGCATAGTGCCGCTTGCGATATCTTGCCATGCGATGTGAAAGACGCCGTTTTCACGGTGTACCATCACGATACTGCGCCCATCGGGGCTCACCCTTCCACGCGCATTGTAATCACCATCGAAGGTTAAGCGTTCTACGCGGCCGCTGGCAAGCCCTATTTGATATATTTGGGGACTTCCCCCCCTATTTGAGGTAAATATCAGCGATTTTCCACTTGGAGCCCAATTTGGCTCCGTATCAATAGCACGGCTGTGTGTCACTCTTGTTAATTTTTTAGAGGCCAGCTCCAAAGTATAAAGCTCAGGATTTCCGTCTTTAGAAAGCACAAAAGCTAAGGACTGACCATCTGGAGACCAAGCCGGAGCCCCGTTTAAGCCTTTAAAATTGGTTAGCTGTTCGCGCTTACCGGTGATTAGATTGTGACGAAAAATAGCAGGGCGTGAGGTTTCAAAGCTAACGTAAGCTATCTGCGTCATATCAGGCGACCACGCAGGGCTCATCAAAGGCTCGGAAGAACTAAAAAGAATACTATCGCGAGCCCCATCAATATCGGCCCTCATTAAACGATAACGATCTGGAGCATCCACCCCCATATCTTCTACATAAATCATCTTGGTAGAAAAAATACCACGAATGTTAGTAATGGCCTCATAGACATGATCACTGACCTCATGCGCCATATCCCGCACTTGAGCAGGTGTGCCACTGACACTCTTTGCAAACACCTGCTTTTGAGTCAGCACATCAAACAGCTGATAGTTCAAGGTGTACTGCTCGGCATCTTTATAAACATTGCCAATCACCAAATAAGCCGCACCTAATAAGCGCCAATCTCTAAAATAGATATCATCCAGCTTATTGGGGAAGGCCAGCATATCGGCTGTGGGAATAGAATGGAAAAAACCACTGCTACGCAAATCATTACTAACGATATTGTGAATACTCTCACCTGCTGCAGGCTTTAAGCCGCCCATAGGCACAACTGCAATCGGCATTGGATCATCCATACCTTGAGTAATTTCAATGGTGATTTGTGCAAAGACTTGCTGGCTAACCAACAATGCCAATGCGGCGAACAATGTGTATAAGCTCTTCACTGTCTTAAGTCCTGAGGGGTAAATACTAAACGTAGCTCTCGATAATATTTTTCAAATACGGCGGGCGACATCGTTTTAATTTCGGGAAACTGCTCAGCTTTAATCACGGCCTGCTCGGCAGAGCGATCAAAGGCTGCGTTGCCACTGGAGTCTTCAACCGACACAGAAACCACACGCCCCGTGGGCACTAACTGTATCAACAACTCACAGCGCATGCCGTTACGAGCAGAAGGCGGGCGACTCCAATTTTGCTCAATTCGCTGACTAATCGCATCAATATAACTCTGAGCCTCACTCTCCAGCTCTTGCTCTGCCACGGCCTGCTCTTCGTCTTTTAAGGCTTGCTCTAACTCGAGCATGCGCTGTTGCTGCTCGCGTTTTCGCTGCTCTTCACGCTTGCGCTTTTCTTGCTCCAAGCGTTCTTGTTTTTCTTTCTTAAGGTCTTTTTTGGGTGTGGCTTTAGGCGCAGGTTTCGCCTTGGCCTTCTTTGGCGCCGGTGGTTTCTTGCGTTTGGTTAGATCTATCTTTTTATTTTGCTTTTTCTTTTTAAGTTTTTTCGTCTCTTGCTTAAGCTTGACAAGCTTAGCTTCGATATAACGAGGAGGCTTAATGCGCTTAGGCTCATTACTACCCTGCCAAGCAAACATAGCCACAGCAAATACCAGTAGGTGCACGAGCAAGCTAATCAAAAACGGCTTAGATAATAAAATCGACCTGCTCATTTATGCGACGGCCATTGATACGTTAAGGCGCCCAGATCTAACACCCATGTTACTAACAACTAGCACCACTATGGCTCCGTCACCAAACCAACGGAGCTTGCACCAGCGTTTTGTAAGTCCGTCATCAAAGCCACCACTTTGCCATATTCCACCTTTTGATCCCCCCACACCAAAATAGGAGTATCGGGTTTATTACGTAGCACTTTGGCCACTGTTTGAGTGATCTCTTTAAGTGGTTTGGCTTGCTTCTGCTCACGACCAGTATTTAAAAACAAGGTTCCATCGGGTTTGATCGAAACGATTAACGGCTCGGCCTCTTTTTTATCCAAAGGCTTAGATGGCGCTTGAGGCAACTCAACTTTAACGCCCTGCATCAATAAAGGCGCTGTCACCATAAAAATAATTAACAAAACCAGCATAACGTCGATGTAAGGCACGACATTAATTTCAGCCATAGGCTTATGTTTTTTCTTAGCCGCCATGCTCAAACCTTATTTACTGTGCACTTGACGATGCAAGATAGCCGAAAACTCTTCCGAGAAAGTCTGATAAGCCCCAACCATTGTGTCAGCGTTTGCCGCAAAGCGGTTATAAGCCAAAACGGCAGGAATAGCCGCAAACAAACCCATCGCTGTTGCAACTAGGGCCTCGGAGATACCAGGGGCCACCGTCGCCAAAGTTGCTTGATGCTGAGAGGCCAAGCCTCTAAATGAATTCATAATGCCCCAGACCGTACCAAATAGACCGATATAAGGGCTTACAGAGGCAACACTCGCTAAAAACGGCAAGTTGTTTTCCAGCTTTTCTTCCTCTCGGCTCAGGGCAACACGCATGGCTCGCTGAGTCCCCTCCATAATCGCGTCCGCATCTGTACTGCCCTGCTGGCGCAAGCGAGAAAACTCTTTAAAACCGGCCCGAAAAATCGCTTCGGCTCCGTCGATACGATCATTTCCATTGCCAGCTCTATATAATTGAGTCAGATCTAAACCCGACCAGAAGTGCGTCTCAAATGCTCGAAACACGGCTTTAGCACGACGCTGATAGGCTCCTTGCTGCACAATAATCGCCCAGCTTAATACTGAGGCCATCAACAGAATAAACATGACCAACTGTACAAGCACACTGGCGCCGCTGATAAGGTGCCAGATAGATAAAGGGTCTTGACTCATTAAACTAGAACTCCGTTAGATCTTTTAATGCCCGCCAAACATCAACAGGAAAAGGCGATGGTTTAAATGTGCTGCGCTTCACACACACAACTTTAACAGCACCTTTGGCGAGTAACTCAACAAGACTGCCAGATTCGTTATCTCGTGTCACTTGCTGTTCAAACACGACAAAGCTTCGACCTAGCTTAACTGGGACAGCGCTCACATTCAGCAGATCATCCAAGCGAGCACTGCATTTGTAATCAACTGAGGCCGAGCTGATCACCAAACAAAGCTCATCAGTCAGCAAGGCAGGTTTATCAACACCAATAGAGCGAAATAACTCGGTTCGCGCCCGCTCCATAAATTTTAAATAATTTACGTAATAAACCACACCACCGGCATCCGTATCTTCAATGTAGACACGCATGGGGCTAGAAAATTCCTTTACTTGCATAACTACAATCCGGGAAGGTCTTGCTGCTGAATGGTTTTCGGTGGGGTGATTGAAAAGTGTTTATAACACAGGTCTGTGGCCATACGACCTCGAGGCGTCCTCATGATAAAACCTTGCTGAATTAAATAAGGTTCAAGTACATCTTCAATCGTGTCTCTCTCCTCACTAATTGCTGCAGCTAAACTATCTACACCAACGGGACCACCAGCAAACTTTTCTATAATAGCAAGCAACAAACGCCTATCCATGTGATCAAAACCAAAGCTATCAACATTGAGCATATTCAGTGCTTTATCGGCCACATTCATTCCAATAACACCATCGGCTTTGACTTCTGCATAGTCGCGAACCCTGCGTAACAAACGATTGGCAATACGTGGCGTACCCCGTGAGCGCTTAGCCACCTCTTGAGCGCCCGCCTCGTCAATTTCAACCCCGCTGAGCCTTGATGAACGACTTACAATTTGACTAAGATCGGCCTGATTATAAAACTCCAAACGCTGTACGATTCCAAAGCGGTCGCGTAACGGGGATGTCAGCAACCCCGCTCGAGTAGTGGCGCCAACCAAAGTAAAAGGCGGCAAGTCGAGTTTAATAGATCGCGCTGCAGGCCCTTCTCCAATCATAATATCGAGCTGAAAATCCTCCATCGCCGGATACAGCACCTCTTCTACCACGGGGCTTAAACGGTGAATCTCATCAATAAAAATAACATCACCCGCCTCGAGGTTGGTCAACATTGCCGCTAAATCGCCGGCCTTTTCTAATACCGGCCCCGATGTGCACTTAAGATCAACCCCCATCTCTGTTGCGATGATATTGGCAAGTGTGGTTTTACCTAAGCCAGGGGGACCAAAAATCAAGGTGTGATCCAGAGCCTCTTCGCGCTTGCGAGCCGCCTCAATAAAGATCTCCATTTGTTCTTTAACTGCAGGCTGACCAATGTAGTCGGCCAGTGTCTTAGGCCTTACCGCCCTATCCAGCTGCTCCTCTCTGGGTAGGCTCGTGGCGCCAATTAAACGATCTTCTTCAATCATGATGTTTTCTTAGGTTTTTTTATTAGCCAGGAAGCATGGATTTAAGCGCTAAACGAATCAAGGTTTCTGCATCCGCACCCTCTTGCACATTCGCCTTGGATACGGCTTTACTAGCCTCAACAGGCTTATAGCCCAAGGCGACCAAGGCGCTTTCAGCCTCACTAACGGCAAGATTAGTGTTTATTTGGGGTTGCTCGGTTGTCGTGAGTTCAGCTCCCTGATACGACCAATCTTTAAGCTTATCGCGCATTTCAATAATTAAGCGCTCAGCGGTTTTCTTACCTACCCCAGGTATTTTAACCAAGCTCGCCACTTGGTCTTCCATCACACAGCGCACAAATTCACTGTTTTCCATGGCCATAATCGCAAGTGCCATTTTCGGCCCAACGCCATTTACCTTGATTAACAAGCGAAAAAGCTCTCGGTCTTCCTTAGTGAGAAAAGCGTAAAGCTGCTGGTTGGTTTCACTGACAGCAAAATGCGTTTGCAAGACCACTTCTGCCCCAAGTTCAGGCAAAGAGAAAAACGTGGTCATTGGCGCAAGCAGTTCATAGCCCACGCCCGCCACATCAACTAAAAGTAAAGGCGCTTGTTTTTCTAACAAAACGCCACGAATACGGCCAATCATGTTGAAAGTCTTCCTCGTCGATAACGTACTTGAGGTGATATTTGAGCACTCAAACGCTCACTATTGATATGACATAAAGCCACTGCCAAGGCATCCGCAGCGTCTTCTTGCGGTGTTGCCGAGAGTTTTAACAAGCTCGTCACCATGTGTTGCACTTGCGTTTTGTCGGCCGCCCCCGTACCCACAATACTTTGCTTTACTTTGCGAGCCTCATACTCACTTACCGCTAAACCACGGCACGAAGCCGCTACAATTGCCGCCCCCCGCGCCTGCCCAAGTTTAAGCGCCGAGCGAGCATTTTTTGCCATAAATACATCTTCCACAGCGCATTGCTCAGGACGATATTTATCGATGACTTCCAGCAGGTTGGCATAGATATAGTGCAGGCGTTCAGGCAAACTAAGTTCGGTAGGAATACGAATAACACCACTAGCAACATAAACTGGCTTTGCGGCACTTGAATCGACCAAGCCAAAACCCGTTTTTCGGGACCCGGGGTCTACCCCCAAAACTAGCGACATAGTGGATAAATACTCAGTGGTTTGATGCAAAGTGTTCCAGCTCTTGGGCGGCACGTCAAGCTCAACGGTTTTGGATGCCGCATTTCTCAAGTAGAATGCGGCAAAATTTCAGAGCACGCTTTTATGAAGTTAAAAGAATATCCCAGCTCCTTATGGCGCTCATGGCAATTAAAACGCCTGCCCATTAGCTCGCTTTTGGCCGATCACAAAGAAGACGATAACGAGGTTATTATTTCACTGACCTCTATTCCATCTCGTTTTGGAACTATTCCTCTTGTATTACGCAGCTTGCTGTCACAAAGCACTCGCCCCGCTAAAGTTGTTTTATGTTTGCACGAATCAGCCAAGAGTCAGATCCCTAAGAGTTTAAAACAGTTTGAATCCGAGCGTTTTGAAATTGCCTATGCTAGCTGGGATAGCTCCCACCTAAAACTTGTTCGCACCCGAGAGCTCTATCCAGAAGCGACCATCGTCACTTGTGATGACGACCTTATGTATGCTGAAGACTGGTTACAGCGTTTACTTGATGAACACAAACAACACCCTACAGAAATCATTGCCCATCAGGCGAGACGTGTGCGCTATAACGCAGACGGCGAGCTTCTACCCTACAAACAGTGGAGCAGCGAAGTCGAAGGGCAAAGTCACGACGACACCCTTGCGCTGGGTTACGGCGGCGTGCTGTATCCCGCCCATTGCTTAAGCGAAGAATTTAACGACGTCGAGCTATTTAGCGAATTAACCCCCAAGGCTGATGACCTATGGTTTAAAGCCATGAGCTTTCGCCAAGGCAGTAAAGTGCGCCGCAGCGCTCAACCACTACCCAAACCACAGCCCATCGCTTTTTCTCAGCGCGTAGCCTTGAAAAAAAGTAATATTCGCCGCGACTTTAATCGTGAACAATGGCTGCGCTTAGAGCAGCACTTTAACTTCAACTTCGCCCCCAAAGGCTAAGCCCCAATCAGCATTAGGTATATCCCTTGTCCAAATACTTGCCTCAGAAACTCAAAATCAGTGTTGTTTTTACCACTTATAACTCCCCCGAGTGGCTAAACAAGGTACTTTGGGGCTACGCCTTTCAAGATGATACCAACTATGAAATTGTTATCGCTGATGACGGATCGGGGGACGAAACACGTCAGATAATTGATACGTTTCGCGAGCAAAGCGGCATCGACACACAACATATTTGGCATGAGGATCAAGGCTTCGAAAAGTGCCGCATCCTCAATAAAGCACTGGTCGCAGCACGTGGTGACTACATAGTCATGACCGATGGCGACTGCATTCCACGCTCTGACTTTTTAAGCGTACATCGCCAATATGCAGAGCCTGGGCACTTCTTGTCTGGCGGTTATTTCAAACTACCCATGTCAACAAGCAAAGCCATTAGCATTGACGATATTAAAGCTGGGCGATGTTTCAATAAGGCATGGCTAATAGACAACGACGTCAAACCCAGCCTTAAATTTATGAAATTAACAGCCGGCCCTATTCGCCAGCGTATCTATAACAGCTTGACCCCAACCAATCGCACATGGAATGGACACAATGCAAGCTGCTTTAAAAGTGATGCCTTTAAAGTTAACGGTTTTGACGAGCGCATGAAATACGGTGGCCTTGATGCTGAATTTGGCTGGCGTTTAAAAAATGCCGGAATTAAAGCCAAGCAAATACGCTACAGCGCCGTGTGTGTTCATTTAGATCATGCCCGTGGTTATGTAAATGACGCAGACTGGAAAGCTAATCGCATCATTCGCAATAAAACCGTCAATGAGAAAATTATTGAAACCCCAGCTGGTATCAAACAACTAGAAAAACAAACATAAAATTCAAGAAGCGGGGGCTGTAAACGCAAGGATCACAGCACGAATTAACTAGTACTGAGCATGCTTCTTGTCGATAAGACGACAATAAAAATCAACGATAGCCGCATTCGCATTTTCTACATAGTGAGCACTTAGGTCTGGCCGCTCTGCGCTAGGCCTATCATCACAGCAACTCTGCAAACAAGCTTCTAACTCTGACACGTTATCAGTGCTAAAACTCCAACCACCGTAATCATCAATAAGCTCCTTACAGCCACCAGTGTCAGACGCAATAATCGGCAAACCGGCATCATAAGCCTCGAGCATAACTCGCGGTAATGGCTCGTACCGAGAAGGACAAACAAATAAATCAAAACACTGATACAAATCCTTAATATCAGGGCGAAAACCAATAAACTGAATACGCTTATCGCTCGACGCTAAACCTTTCAACCCCCCCTCTAAAGAGCCGCCACCAAAAAACAATAAACGCGCTTGCTCACAATCTACCCTTTTCATCGCCTTGATCAAGGTATCCCATGCTTTACTTGTGTGATAGCGCCCGACTGCCCCAATCAAATAGTGACTATCTTCTATGCCCAACTCTGAGCGAAGTTTTTGTCGCTGTTGCTTACTAATACGCCGATGTGGCTGTAGGGAATTTGACGCCTTGTGAATCATGCCGCCGTATTCTGATGGCACTTTGGCGACCTGCCACCGCGCATTGCATATCAAGCCATCCATATGCAAGAAATACGGGCCATTGACTTCAATATGTAAGGTTGAACACGTAGCGGCTCTAGGCTTAGCTTTAGCCACTAAACGAGTAGAGCGCCTTAAATGAGTGTGAATGAGATCCGGTTTAAACTTAGCCAATACGGATTTCAG
This sequence comes from Agaribacterium sp. ZY112, assembly GCF_041346925.1. Taxonomy (NCBI): domain Bacteria; kingdom Pseudomonadati; phylum Pseudomonadota; class Gammaproteobacteria; order Cellvibrionales; family Cellvibrionaceae; genus Agaribacterium; species Agaribacterium sp. ZY112. The sequence continues at coordinate 3,768,651 of NZ_CP166840.1, forward strand.
TTGCCACAAGGCAAAGAAAAAAGCGTGAATTTCATATACTTCCACACGACTATCTAGCTGATCGACAACACTCGCTCCGGCTTTGCGATGATCTTTGCGCACCACCACGGCAACATCATGCTCAAGGCACTGTTGATTACAAGACTCGGCCGTCGAACGCTCAGAACCGGCAAAACCTCGAGAAAGAAGAACGTGTAAAATTCTTAGTCGCTTTTTTTCTGGCATAATTAGATCTTTATATCATTTAACGAAATAATGGTACGCACCACGTCTCGTGTAATAAACGCAGGCGCAAGCCAGCATAAAAACAAAGGCGCAAGATTAGCATAATGACAGCACCACTGAAGCCCGAAAACTGCGAGATTATACTCGGTAATAGCAATAAACGTTTTTCTGGCGTCACATCAACAATGCTTCAAACCTTAAAGATACAAAAGAGCCTTGCCCCGGTTTGTGTGCTGGGTAAAGCTCACCTTTCTGAGGAAGATCGTGACTTAGGCTTAGGATTTGTAGAACTCATTAAGCTTTGCCGTCAGCCACTTGATAAAGGCCGCTATCGTGTGTTCCACGCTAGGCGCAATGACGAAATGATTCAGGCTCTTATCCTAAAACATATTTTTCGCATAAGGCTACGCATACTATTTACCTCAACGGCCCAGCGATATCACAGCCGTTTTAGCCGGTGGTTGATGAGTAAAATGGATTGTGTGATCTCTACCTGCGCTGCCGCAGCTGCGTATCTTGAACACAAACCCACTCAACTCATCCCGCACGGAATCGATAGTGACACCTACCACCCATCTAAAGATCGCTCTAAAGAGCACATACAAGTGGCTATGTTTGGCCGTGTTCGAGCCCAAAAAGGTAGCGATATTTTTATAAAAGCATGCATCGATGTGTTGCCACAATATCCAAATGCAAAAGCTCTTATTGTTGGCGCAATCTCTCCTGAAAACAAAAGCTTTGCTGATCAACTTAAACAACAGGTTGCAGACGCAGGCTTAAGTGAACAAATACAATTTACCGGTGAGCTTAATTTTGATGAAATCCCTAAATTGTTTCGCCAAAGCCATATTGTTGCAGCATTAAGTACTACAGAAGGCTTTGGCCTGACTATTCTTGAAGCTATGTCCAGTGGTGCGGCTGTTCTCGCCACAGAAGCCGGAGCTTGGCCGGAAATCATAGAGCAAGGCAAACAGGGCTGGGTTGTCCCCGTTGGAGACCAAGAGCAAGTTAACGCCAAGCTCAAATTATTGCTAAACGATAGTGAGCAACTTGAAAAAATGGGCCAACTTGGGCGGGAGCGCATTCTTAAACGCTACAAAATAGAACAAGAAGCCGAAAAACTTATTTCACTTTATCGCTCTTTGCAGCTTGCTAACTAAGAACATCATGACTCCAGATACTTTCCGCCCTCATTTACTGCACCCTCGTTACCTCCCCTCTTGGTTAGGTCTGGCCCTGTGGTGGAGTTTTTGCCAGCTATTCCCATTGAGTACTCAAATCTGGATGGGAAAACAAATTGGCCGAATGCTAGCCCGTGGTAACAGCTCTCGAAAGCGAATAGCACAACGAAATATTGAACTTTGTTACCCAGAATTCAATGCCCAACAGCAGCAGCTGTTGGTTCGACGCACGCTTGAAGAAACCGCTATTGGTATTTTTGAAAGTGGTTGCGCTTGGTTTTGGCCCAACTGGCGATTCCGTAAACGCTATACCATTAAAGGCATGGAATTCATCGAACAAGCGCGCAAAAGTAACAAAGGTGTTCTATTTCTCGGCGTTCACTTTACAACCATTGAAATAGGTGCCTCTATGGTCAACTTGGAGTTTCCTATCTCCGGCTTTTATCGCCCACACAACAACGCTGTCTACGAGTGGGCGCAAGCGGCGGGAAGAGTAAGACGCAATGCAGGCAGCACTGTTGTACCCAACGGCGATGTGCGCGGTATTATTAAAGCTCTGCGTAATGGCGCCATCATCAACTATGCTCCGGATCAAGATTATGGCCTTCGACGCTCTGTATTCGCCCCCTTTTTTGGCATTGATACAGCCACCGTGAAAGCCCCTGCTCAACTCGCATCTGCCGGCAGAGCAGAAGTATTAACCTGGGTGACTCGCCGTGATAGCAAAACCAATCACTACACGATCGAAATAGGCAATAGCCTTTCAGGAAAGCTGGGGCAAGATGAAAAAGAAGATGCCAAACTTATCAACCAATTTGTAGAGCAAGAAGTTCGCAAAAATACCGAACAATACCTCTGGGTACACAGACGCTTTAAAACCCGCCCACCAGGCGAAACCAGCCTCTATTAATTCGCGTAATTTAACCTAGGTATCTATGTGAACATTCCTGCAGCCTATGATTTATCGGTGATTATTCCCGCATACAATGTCGAAGAGTATGTCGATGAATGCTTAGCATCTCTGGCTTTATGCACATTCAAGCAGCGCCTTGAAATCCTCATTATTGACGACTGTTCAACGGATAATACGCCAACTCGCTGCCAAGAACAGTTAAGCCAGCTGAACAATGCTCGTATTATTAAGCATTCTCATAATCAGGGCGCCGCAGCTGCTCGCAACACAGGCCTAGATGCAGCTCAAGGCTCCTACATTTGTTTTATCGACCCTGACGACACCCTTCCTGTAGATGCATTGCAAAAACTTTATGATACTGCGACGCACTACGATGCAGATATTGTAAAAGGCAACAACACTCTATTTAACGATAAGAAATCCGTTGCCGCAGGCTATAACTGTAAAAGTAGCCAACTCTTAAGAGGAGAAGAGGTACTAGGCTGTTTACTGGCTCAAGAGCTGGTTCGCGGCCACCCTTGGGGCAAGATATTTAAGCGAGCATGCATTGCCAATACCCGCTTTCCTATTGGTGTTAGAATGGCTGAGGACTTAGTATTTTGTGCAGAAGTATTTTCTAATGCCAGCAAGTTCATCCTCTTAGATCAAACCACCTACCATTACCGCTTGCGTAAAACTGGCGCAAGTGGCAGCAAGTACAGCAGTGGTGCTTATCTCGATTGGCTAAACAGTATCGACCGCTGTGCCCACTTTGTTCGAACCAAATTTCAAGAAAAACAATATATAAAACTGCAAGTTCGCACTTTATTACAGCTTGTTCGTGAAGCGCTAAAAATCGAAGACGAACAATGCCGACTTACGGTTAACCAAGAAGTGCACAAACAGCTCAAAACTTGGGGCCTCAGTAAGCGTAGAGTTATCAAAGAAAAGTTAGGCCTCTCTGTACTATTTCGCCTAGCTAAAGCAGAGAGAGGGCTCAGAAAGCTAAATAAAGACTCCAGCGTTGCTCTACAATAAGATAGTCGCCCAAAACTCATACAATGACTATCCAGCAGCCATGCAACTATTTTCAAATTTTTCCAAAGCAGCCCCGGGTTAAGGCCAAGCTTAAAGAAACCCGCTTAGAGAAGGTACCTATATTTCCATCTCTATCTTTTAGCAGCTTCAATAGATCTTTCAAAAAATATTTAAGCTTCTCAGCACCTGAAAAACAGCGCTGCAGTACGACACCTTTAGAATACACATTAAGGGCATTGTAATTCGTTCCTGTAGACTCATCTGGGTGTACAACAACAGCTAAACGATGCTGCTCGACCAAGCCTTTGGCACGAACCACATCACTGAGCAATACCGCTTCTTCTCCCATATTAATGCCGGTGTTGCTACCCACCCCCATGTCCTCTCTTAACAAGACATGATGATCAATAATAAAGCGCCGATCCAAAATAAGTTCAAAGCTTGCTACCCGTAAACGATCTCTGGCATTTAGCTCGGCCCTATCCTTGGCATACAAGGCTCTTAAACCACCGCCTGCTTTTAGTGACTGAAAGCTCAAACACGCCGCTGCACTTTGCTCTAAACGCAGCTTTAATTCAAGAAAAGCACCTTGAACAAACTCAATATCGTCATCCATTAGCCACACGTAAGCGCCACTAGCATAAGAAATAGCTAGATTACGACTTTTAGTTAAGCCTTGCTCTTGCGATAAGACATAGTGAACGTCTGCTTTATCTTTTAAAAGCTGAACCGCTTGCAGTGCACTCTGCTCTAGTACAAATTCAGAAGGGACTTGATGGACAAGAACAACCTCGATCCACGCCATATGCCCAGTCAACTGCTCTACAACGTCCAATGCACCTGAAACACGCCCTCCAAAAGTTGAGATGGCAACAGTTAAATATATTGAATTCGAAGTCATACACGTTTACTGCTATGTAGTTATATCATCGGAAGGAGCGACTGCATTAAGGCTTTATATGGCTTTAAAGCCCGAAAAGGCTTACGACAAAGCTTTAGACACAATCTAGCAGGGTACTATTTAGGACAAGCTCATACAATCATGAGGCTTATAATACTGCGGTTTACAAGGCGTGATATTCAATTGACAGAGCCTTTGCAACTTCCTGTTCTGTACATTCCCCCTGACAAATATTAACACCAGAAGCCAGAGCACTTTGACGTAAAACATTGCGAGAAAGCCCTTGGACCAAGTCCAATACATAAGGCAGGCTCGCATTACATAAAGCCTGAGTAGAAGAGCGGGCCACAGCTCCAGGGATATTACTCACACAATAATGAACTATGCCATCCACTATATAAGTAGGCTGCTCAAGCGTTGTAGGTCGACTCGTTTCAAAGCAGCCACCTTGATCGATTGCGACATCCACCAACACGGAGCCTTTTCGCATGCTTTTAAGCATCGCTCTATTGAGCAACTTAGGCGCTTCAGCACCTGGAATAAGTGCAGCACCAATAACAACATCGGCGGTTTTAACTTCACTAGCAATACTATCTAAGCTTGAGTAGAGAGTACGAGCACGTCCCTGCCACAGTTTATCAAGCTCACGTAAACGAGCTAAGGACTTATCTATGATCGTTACTTGAGCCCCCTGCCCAAGCGCCATCCGAGCGGCATTCTCCCCAACAACTCCAGCCCCCAAAACAACAACATGAGCAGGAGCCACCCCGGTAAGCCCTCCCAACAGCACCCCACTTCCACCATGGGCCACCTGCAAGCAATATCCAGCAGCTTGTATCGCCATACGCCCTGCAACCTCACTCATAGGCACCAATAAAGGCAAAGCTCCAAACTCGTTCTTGATCGTTTCATAAGCAATACATGTTGCACCACTACTTAGAAGCTGCTCAGCCAAGGTTTTGCTCACAGCAAGGTGCAAGTAAGAAAACAGGGCTTGCGATGAGTGAAGAACTAAGGCCTCATCTGGTAGAGGCTCTTTCACTTTGATAATTAAATCGGCTTCAGCCCATAGGACTTGCCAGTCTTGAACAATTTTAGCACCAGCGGCTACGTACAAATCATCATTAAAGCCTGCCTTTTCACCCGCAGCACACTCAATAGAAACGAAGTGTCCCATCTTAGTCAACTGACTAACAGCGACTGGAGTTAAAGCGACGCGATACTCATGACACTTACGCTCTTTAGGTAAGGCAATACGCATAGAAAGTCCTCAAACAAAACGGTTTGACGTTACAACAAGCTACTTAAAGTTTAGCCCAGCCTCTTTTTACCTATGAGTCAAAACTAGAAAAATATTTGTATTTACTGCAATCAAAAAACGAGCTCATTCGTTCTATAAGTACAGGCTTTTATATCACAGCCACAACATCAAAAAATGAGATGGAATACAGCATGAACAAACAACTTTTATCAGCATCCCTCGCCTTAGGCGCAGCCTTAGGGCTTAGCAGCCAATCTAGCCTTGCTGTACCAGACAGCCCAGCAGCGTGGGAAAAATGCGCTGGAATTGCAAAAGCAGGAAAAAATGACTGCGGAGCCCTAGATGGAAGTCATAACTGTGCAGGACAAGCTCGAATTGATAATGCCGACCATGAGTGGGTCTACGTACCAGAAGGAACCTGCGAAAAAATTACTGGCGGATCAATCGCTAAAATAAAACCTGCTAAAAAAGAAAAGTAGATTTTAATAATGCCTTTTCAGATCCAAGGAGCAGGCTTCGGCCTGCGTATTCCACATATACAAGAACTACTGGCAACTCGACCACCAGTTGACTGGTTAGAGGTCCATATTTGTAACTTTTTAGGATCGGGCCTTAACCGAGCTTTATTGGATGCAGTTGCAGAACATTATGCTCTGAGCTTTCACAGTGTCAGCCTTAACTTAGGTGGTAGCCAAGAGCTTAGCGATGATTATTTAACTAGATTGAGTATAACGGTTAAGGAGCTCAACCCTGGGTTAATCTCTTGTCATGCCTGCTTTAGTGCCCATGAAGAGCAGTATTACCACGATTTATTACCTGTACCATTTAACGAACAAACTCTTATAAATATGACCGATAGAGTCGATCATATTCAAAATCGCTTAGGCCGGCAGATCTTAATAGAAAACGTTAGCCGTTACCTTAACTACCCCAACATGGAAATGGATGAACAAACATTTTTAGTTGAACTATGTAGACGAAGTGGCAGCCGTTTATTACTGGATTTGAGCAATATTTATATCAACGCATTTAACCTTGGCTGCGATTTACGCGCACTGCTTATCAATTTCCCTATAGAGCTTATTGGAGAACTACATCTAGGTGGTTTTAGTACTCAAGACGGCTTATTTATTGATAGCCACTGCAGTGCTATCGATGATGGTACTTGGCAGCTGGCCAAAGACTATTTATATAACCAAGCATCAAACCCACAAACTAAAACGATACCGCCCCTCTTAGTTGAGTGGGACCAAAATCTCCCAAGCCTTTCTACACTACTTGAAGAACAGAAAAAAGCTCAGCAATTAATACACGGTGCGGAGCAACAGCAACGCCTACTTACCTCCCCAAAACCAAAACTGCCGGACCTAGCTAATGCTTAATACGCTTAAAGTCGATGCATTATCAAAAGCCAATCAAGACTATAAAAAACAGTTAGATCAGTGTTTAAATGAACTTATGACCTCATCAAAAAACACTCTAACTCAAAAGCCTTATAGAAATAGCATTTACCAAAGAAACGCACTTGGAGCACGAAGCCAAACTTTACGTAATAATTTCCCCAGCCTCTGCGAACAATTAACAACTGAAGACTGTACTGCGTTATTTCACTGCTATAGCTTGCACTACCCCTCCAAACATTGGGACCTCAACCTTTACGGAAACCAATTAAGCTGGTTTATTGCACAGCAGCACAAAGGACCTAAAGCTAACTATTACAACTGGGCAGAGCTCGCCAGTATAACAGCAATAGAATACGCTATTACTCAACTCTATTATTCAGGGCTAGATTATAAGCATGACGAACAAACAAACATAGAAAAGAAAACAACTATTGAGCTGGATTTCTCATCACTTGACTATTTCAGTGCCCTCACGCTAGAAACACTGAAGATAATTCAACAAAAGCATAAACTATTGCATATAAAAATTTATAACTATAGAGGCGGCAATAACAACCAGCAAAGTAAAAAAGATAGGTACAGTAAATTTCAACTGCAACAACATGACTTTACTATTGAGTTACGTAGCATTGACACGCCAGATGAAACAGCATGACTGGATCACAACAGCTCCAGAAGCCAAACACCTTGGAACAAGAACTAGCTAAACAAGATGACAGACGCTGAATTACAAGCACTTTATCAATACGCTATGGTTTTATGCCAAGAACCGGCAGATGCTTATGATCTTGTGCAACACAGCTTGGAGCAGTGGCTCAACGCTGGAAAGGTGCCTGCAGGTAATGGTCAACAACCTTTTCTTCGCAGCTGTATACGCAATCGTTTTATTGATGAGTACAGGCATAAACAACGCTTCGCACAGCAAAGCTATGAAGAACACAGTGATTACGACATTTCCCCAATAGACTTAGAAGAACTAATTATAAACCGGCAAGAGCTAGAAAAAATCTGGCCAGAGCTAGCCCTCGAGGATAGAGATATACTCTATCATTGGGCCGTACTTGGTTACACAACCGACGAAGCCTGTGAGCAACTCGGCTTAGCTCGAGGTACATTTCTTTCGCGCATGCATAGACTACGAAAACACTGCCGTTTAACGTTTGTAAGGCAGGCATAACGATGAAAAAAAACACAACCGACCAAAATTTACGCCAATCTATCAAAGAGCACAGTACAGAATATAGCCTTAACTCACAACAGCTCTGTGAGCTGCACTGTTTGCTTGATAAAGGCAAACAAAATCCGAAAAACTCAAAGCATGCGCTAATACCACACACAGTCAAAACGCCAACTAAAATGGGCTACGCTAAAAACCCAAGCCACGACGAAACAAAATCTAATGCATTTTCATCCATCACCTTATTTATTGTGAGTCCCTGGGTAAAAGGTATGATTGCAGCATGTTTCACCTTGCTTTTAGTACTCGCGCTTCCGAACCTCAACAACAGTAACTCAACTATTTACAAAGCCATCGCTAACGAGGTGATAGCCAATCACCTAAAACTAAAACCCTTAGATATTAAAACGGCTAACTTTTCTGAAGCCAGTCAATACTTCTCTCTGTTGAGTTTTAAGCCTAGTGAAAGTACCTTTGTTAAGGACTCAAGCCCTAAATTGCAACTACTTGGAGGTCGTTACTGCTCTATCAAAGGTGTTGAAGCTTCACAATTTCGCTATAAAACCAATACCCAAGGCATCGCCACACTTTATCAAGTACCCTATACAGACAGTAGTTTTGGTACCATACCTAACGTAGAACAGCCCCCTATCAAACTAATTGAAAAAGGTTTGAAAGTCAGTATGTGGCAAGAAAATGGCTTAATGATGGTTCTTGTAGAAACAGCGCCTTAAAAAGAACACTGAGCGTTTTGTCTATTTAGACTGCAATGGCAGATTAACTACAGTATTCAGCCAATAGATATGCCCCCCAAAAAAAACTTTGCTCTTTATCGCAGGGCAATGGCGTCAAGCACAAAATAAGACTCAATTTAGTGTACAAAACCCAAGCACAGGTGAAACGATAGCAACAGTCGCTGATGCAAGCCCGCTTGATACTGAGCAAGCAATTGATGGGCGTACTCAGTCTTACCTACATGGAGTTCAAAAACAGCTTCTTAATGCCCCCTTTATTGTCTTTGACCATGCTGACATTCAACTCGCCGTAAGCTCAGCACTTAGCTGTAAACTTCGCAACACAGGGTAAACATGCATTAGCGCTAATCGCTTTTATCTTCATGTAAGCATTGCCAACGAATTCATAGATGATCTGATCAACGCTTTAAAAAGCGGCGCTCAATTACGTTTTCAAAGTCACGATATAAACCCAAATGATCTTTTCTACCCTATAACAGTACTTGACCAAGTAAGACCCGACATGGAAATCAGCAAGCAAGAAATCTTTGGCCCCGTTATAGCGATACAAACCTTCTATAATGAGGCTATCGTCATTCAAGAATCCAATAACAGCCCACAAGGTTTAGCTGGATACGTATTCAGCAGCAATCAAAAGCGCTATTGGCGTATAGCCGAAAACTTGGAGCTGGGTATGCTTGGCATCAACGACAGCTCTATATCAACTAAAGTTACGCCTTTTGGAGGGGTAAAAAAGCGAGCCTGGCCGAGAAGGCAGGCAAGAGGGTTTAGAGGAATACCTAGAAGCCAAATATATAAGTTTAGGATACATAGATAATTAAGTGACAAAGCGCATGATTAAACTAGATATCAATAAATTAGCTGTTGCACATTACTTATGTACAACAGCTAAAAACTCAGGCTTCATCACCATCTAGCTTACTTAAGCTTCCCATAAGAAACCAGTAAGAAAGCATACTTAATAAAGCAAAAGCTGCAACGAGTACAAACACATAAGTGAAGTCTTGATTATTGGCGTCCAGTATATAGCCGATGCAGATCGGAACCGCAGCACCACCTAGACCACCAGCTAAATTAAAACAGCCCCCGACCAAACCCAATAGTTTCTTAGGCGCGATTAGCGATACAAATACCCAAGCAATAGAAGCTAAACCAACACCAAATGAAGCCACGGATAATACAGCGATGATTACATTGTTATTATCAGTAAAATTAGCAGCAATAATACTACTAATTAAAGCCAAGCCTAGAATCACAGGTGCTTTACGTGAAAACTCTTTTGAATACCCCCGCTTGGCCAATTTATCTGAGACCAGCCCCGAAATAAGAACACCAAAAAATGCGGAGATAAATGGTAGTGCTCCATAGAGACCAGACTCTAAAAATGAAAGCCCCCGAGCATCCTTTAAATAGGTAGGAAACCAAGAAAAATAAAAAGCCAATGCCCCACCTAAACCAAACTGGCCAATAAACAAGCCCCAAAGACGAGGCTTAGAAAAAACCGCTGCAAAATTACGTTTAGTAAATGAAGAGTTACTCTTCTGATCCATATTGCTTACAATGGTTTCATCTTGCTGTATATGTTGCAACTCAGCTTCATTGACCTTTTTATGTTCGCTAGGCTCTCTATAGGCTAGATACATAAATATCCCCCAAGCTATACCAATAGTACCGGTAACAACAAACAAGCCTCGCCAGCCCATCAGTTCCAACATAATAGCCAAGAAAGGCATTAACAAAGCCAAGCCCAAATATTGGCCTGAGGTATAAACAGCAATAGCACTAGCACGCTCTTTTTCAGGAAACCAAGTGCTCACAATTTTATTATTACAGGGGAAGGAAGGAGCCTCAAAAATACCAATCGCAATACGGCAACCAGCTAACGCAGCAACTGAATTTACAAGTCCTTGCCCTATTGATGCGATAGACCACAATACAATTAAAATCGGGTAAAGAATGCGCATCTTCACAAGATCGATCAAAAAGCCACCGGGAACTTGCGCTAGAGTATAAGCAATACCGAGCACCCCAAGAATGTAACCAGCCTCGATATCACTCAGGCCTATTCCCGTCTCTCCATCTTTTAAAATGGGCATAACAACAGACATTGTCATGCGATCCATATAGTTAATAATAACACTCACAAAGACCATACTTAGAATGGCAAAGCGATAACGTGTGGGTCGTAATCCTGCTGTTGTCATGAGAATTCTCGTATATTTACTATTGTTATATTTGTATTTTTTTGTTTTTTACTTTTCTTACCAGTTCAGCTACCAGTTTGTATAAGAACCATCTTCTTTATAGAGACGAGGTGCTTCCCAATATTTAAACGGTAAATCTTTTATAAGATTTTCATTTACATCGATGCCCAAACCAGGCTCATCACTGACAAGCAAAGCATTATTTTCTAGCTTAGGCTGATTAACAAAATAACGATCGAAGTCACCGGTATCACTGCTATAAGGTAAATACTCAAGTTCAGCCATATTGGGTACCGCTGCACAGAAATGCATAGATGCGGCAGTACAAATTGGGCTTAAGGGGTTGTGGGGCATCATATCGATATAATGCGTTTCACACATTGCCGCGATTTTCATCGACTCTGTAAAACCACCTGCGTTACACACATCGATTCGCCCAAACTGAGTTATATTTTGCTGAACATAGGGAGCAAAGTCCCACTTATTAGAAAATTCTTCACCTATAGCAAAAGGCACATCGACCATCGATCTCAACGCTTTATATGCTTCTGGGCTCTGGTCACGAATCGGCTCTTCGATATAATCGAGAGTACCTGTTGGCAAGCGCTGTATAAACGATGCGGCCTCAGCAGGTGACAAACGGTGGTGGTAATCAATCCCCAAACAAACCTCAGCCCCTAAAGCCTCGCGCGCTTTAAGCACCCACTTAGCAGCATTAGCAATCGATACCCTTGGCTCAAACTCCGTTGCTTCAGTAGGGCTGCCATGCTCCCCTGTTGTTAAGCGAATCGCTCGCCAGCCCTCATCTTTTAATCGCAATACGTCTTCGATCAACTCAGGCCCCATAGCCTTAATAGATGTTGCGAACAGGGGAATCCGGTCTCGCTGCTTGCCACCCAGCAAGCGATAAACTGGCAAACCCAGTTTTTTCGCATTCACATCATAAAGCGCAATATCAATCGCAGAGATCGCGGCACTGAGTACCCGGCCACCCTCGAAATAAGCTCCGCGATACATTTCCTGCCATAAAGCCGCAATATTGCTCGCATCTTTACCTATTAGAAAATGGCTAAAGTGCTCAACGGCACCTTTAACAGCCAGCTCCCGCCCTGAAAGGCCGCTCTCTCCCCACCCCCAAAGGCCAGTATCTGTTTCTATTTTAACCAAACACACGTTCCGCATGCCGGCCCAAAATGCGTAGGCTTTTATATTCGTTATTTTCATATACCCCCCAAGTAAGACAGGTAATCTTACTCCGTTTTCATCTCAATACTCTAGAAGCTACTTATATTAACTCCCCATGAGTCTACCTAATACATGTGTACTATGCGTTACCCCTGGTTTATTATCAAAAACTATGACCCTAGCCTAATAGGATTGAATAACTCAGCCACCTACGAGTGCTTACCATGAAATCTATTGTGTCTCAGCCCGCCCAGACGTTAAAGCGTATCCTTGCCGCCAGCTTTATTTTAGCGTTCTCGTCTTTACCCACACTCGCCTCTCCCGAATCAGGTTTTATCGACGCTTTGAATAACAGCAACTTGGATGAAAAGCGTAAAATGGTTTCGATACTTTACGATATAGGAGAGAATCAAGCTCAAATAATGGCGAAGTGTGCAGAGCAACTGCAAAAATTACTTCAGCAAAGCAATATAACTAAGGCCGAGAGCGATTACACTCTATCGCTAATAAAAGCGCTCAGTGCATCGTCCAACCCTCAACACTTAACACTATTAGAAAAAGCCCGCCAGTCCGACTCCAGAAAAGTTAGATCACAAGCTAAAAAAAGCATCAAAAAGATAAAAAGCAGAATAGAGTCTTTGCCTCTACTAGAGGAGATAAACAAAACGTACACGAGCTTCAGTACAAACATCGGTGTGCTTACCTGGATGACTCAATCTAGCTGGGAATACTCACAAGAAGTAGCCTGGCAAGATTTATACACCGCCAGAGTAGTAAGCAAAAAAAAGAGCGAGCTAGGCGATTACACTCTTATTCCACTTAGCCTTGATGAACTAACAAAGGCCCTGTCATCCGAAAATTCTAGGGATAGAAAAATCGCAGCTCAACGCGTTTTCTACCTAGGGGTTAAAAACTCCGACATTCACAAAGCAATTGCATCTCGGATTCAACTACTCACAACTGAAATTAAATCAGGTATCACAACAAATGTTGATGAAGCATCCTGGTTCGCCAAAGCGCTCTCGGCCTCAGCAAACTCAAACTACATCCCGGTGCTTGAAGCGCTAAAACAAGCCGGGAATAGCAAGGCTGAGTTTTACGCGGAGCATGCTCAAAGTATGCTTAATATGTTTAAAAGCTGGTACGAAGCCTTAGATCAAATTGCAGACATTCAGAATATTCGCATAATCGACTTTCAAATATTAATGCTTAAAGCCCCATACTTAAGCACCAAAGACCCCAGTATGATCTACCTAATTAACCATCACCAAGAAACGGAGCAAGTTCGCAGCCTATGCGCTCAAACAATCGCTGCAGAATGGCCCTTTGTTCGAAGAAACGCTCGGCAAGTTCGTCCAGCAGCCCGAATGCTTCAAGTTTTATCAAGAAGCGGCAACCCTCAATATCTTGAGCTCATTAGGGAGGCCCAGAACTCTCCAAGCAAACACTTACAAGCACATGCTCTCGATGCCGAAAAACAGTTACTCCGTAGTATAAAATAACCCCCCATACAGAGCCCTTTATCAGGGCTCTTAGCAGCTGAAACCCACTCAAACCGCCTCTCCCCATCAAAGCCTGTCAAATTGTGCTATTACTGTTTAAGCACAATAAGAATTCAGCCCCTCTCAAATAGCGTATTGAGTGCAGGAAGCATGCAACAAAAAGACAATAACTTTGGCACAGAACACTTTGTAGCAGCATCTATCGTTGCCGCAGAATTACATCAAGCGACACGTGTCGCTCGCGACATATCACTCACTGCAGGTAACGCTAAAGCCCTAGCTCTTCGCGCAGGTGATAGCGCTCGAGGCTTTAGAGCCTTGACCGACTTCATTGACGAACTGGCCAAACTTACGATCAAAACCGCTGAACACGTTAATAAGCTCGCCGTCGACATAAGCCGTGAAGCTGCTGACTCCACTCGAACACTTCATGCAATCGACCACTTCGAAACAGCAATTAAAAAAGCCGGTGAAGCTCAATACTCAAACACACTCACCCCCGCTCTTAACGAAGCCAAACAACAAAGAGATAAAGCGCTACAAGCATTCAACTCTCAAGTGTGGAAATTAAAAACACAACTTGATGACCTTGCGCGTGAACTGCGTGCTGGTTTAGTGCTAAGCGCTATGTCTAGAGTTGAAGCAACTCAAGTAGGTGAGGACCATGCAGTGTCACTGCAAGTCATTGCCTCTAAGGTGGCAGAAGCGACCGAAAGCATTCGTAATCACATTGAAAAATCCCAGCAGTGTTTTGCTCATATTCACTGAAATACACATTGAAAAGGGCCAATTATGCTCAGTAAGGAAATATACCGAGACGGACGACATCAGTGGTTTGTTTTTGGTCGAGATCCAGATAAACCCGACGGCATTATCGACACCAATCAATACATGATAAAAAGTGGCGATAAAGCTCTACTTATGGACCCTGGTGGTATCGAGCTCTTTGCTGCCATGCTCGCAGCTATCGTTAAGCACGTTCCAGTAGATCAAATTACACATATTTTTGCCTCTCACCAAGACCCCGACATTATTTCCTCTCTTGGACTTTGGGATAGAACCTTAAAGGGCGCTACCTTACATGCATCAGGTTTATGGGAAGGTTTTATTCGTCATTTCGGCATGGATACCATTAGCTACGACGCAATTCCAGACGAAGGCAGTAAAGTCACCATAGGCAACACCAGCATCGAATTTATACCGGCCCACTACCTCCATTCTTCAGCTAATTTTCATGTCTATGATGCAGAAGCTAAAATCCTTATGAGTGGTGATGTAGGTGCCGCCCTTGAAGGACCAGGAGCAGCAATGGAAGTAGAAGACTTCGACGCTCATACAGCCCATATGCGCTACTTTCACCAACGCTGGATGCCATCTAACAAAGCAAAGAATGAATGGATTGAAAGCGTAAGTAAGCTGGATATTGAGCTAATGTGCCCACAGCACGGGCGCATGTTCCGAGGCGATGACGTTAAACGTTTTTTAGATTGGTTTAATAAGCTAGACGTGGGTATTGCAAATAACTAAGCCCTACCCCACACCCAAGCTAGCATTTATTGATAAGCCCCCGATTTAACGGCTGTCGCTCTGGCAGCCTCGAGCTCTCTTGCACATCGTTCAATATCCCGGTGTTCCATAAATGATACAAAGATAGCAGGCGTTTTAGAGCCAAGCTCTATAGGAACCTCTCTATCAAAGTACTGTACTCCACCGGGCGACGCTTTAATCATCTTACTTACTTTACGGCTTAGTTCACTCGATGCACCCTCAACATCCTTTCTGGCTGGGTTACGAGCTGCAAGTTTGTTTTCTGCCGCTTGGTACTCTTTTGAGCCTAAAAACGCCAATACTTTCTCCACCCCGGAATTTAACTTCGCATAGCTAGGCACCATATATACATCTATGGGCGAAACCGTGTAGCTGGGTAATTCCCGATTAATAACAGGGAAAGGCATCACATCCAGCTCCTCTAATATTGGTGAAGGAACACTTGTTTCAAGGCGCCCAAAGGTCAACATAGTTGCTGATAGCCCGTGAAACATTCGAGGTAAAGCACTATCTAAATCGTACTTTCTAGCATTTTTAGTAAAACAATTATTATCTAGCAGCTCACGCCAATAACTAAGAGTCTCTAAGACACGCTTATCAGTATAAGGCAACTCACCTTGAGTCAATTGGCGATAAAAATCTAAACCGTGTAAACGAAGGGTTAAATAATCAAACCAAGCATGGGTCGTCCACTGAGTACCGGCACCAAAAGCAAATAGATCGACACCTTTAGCACGGAAAGTACGGCATGACTCGAGCAGTTCTGACCAAGTAGTGGGAATTGAAACCTTGTGACGAATAAAAGTGTTAGGGGAATAATAGAGAGCCCAAAAGTGCACCACGGTTGGAATCGCATAAGCCTTAGCATCAACCTTTACTGCATCCGATGCCACTACAGTAAAAACATCATCAAAATTCTGGGATTTCCAAAAAGAATCAATATTTTGAATCAGGCCTTGCTCTGCATATTGGCGTACACGTTGTCCACCATACCAATAAATAATATCCGGCCCTGCTCCACCGTGTAACCAGTGCTCCACTTTCTCGCTATAGGTATTACCGCGAAACATTTTAAGCTCTAGATCAATCTCAGGATTTTGCAGCTTAAAATTCTGTACTTCACGCAAAAGCTCTAAGCGATGAGCACCACCAGCAATTTGTGCCGCCAACACCACTTTTTGCTGTTCGGCAGCAACAGGCAAAGCCCCTAGCATCAGGCAAAGCAAGAACAAAATCACATTTTTTGATTTCACGTATAAATCCGAATAAACAACTCAAGGCCCTCTAACCCTTAAAGTGTATACATTTATCTGTATTTTAGCTGTGCAAAACTCGTGCAAAAAGCCGGTTTTATTGGCTTTGAAGGTCGACTTGAATGTTTTTTTTAACTCACG
This sequence comes from Agaribacterium sp. ZY112, assembly GCF_041346925.1. NCBI lineage: Bacteria > Pseudomonadati > Pseudomonadota > Gammaproteobacteria > Cellvibrionales > Cellvibrionaceae > Agaribacterium > Agaribacterium sp. ZY112. Next base: position 3,785,317 of record NZ_CP166840.1, read on the forward strand.
CATTGATATTTGCCAACTTCCCTATCATTTACTGTATAATCCCGCGCAAATTTTGACCCTTTGAACCACCCCCTATTGAATATTAGAGAATCGTAATGGCTGATCTATCCAAATACCGCAACATTGGTATCTTTGCCCACGTTGACGCGGGTAAGACCACATCTACCGAGCGTATCCTTAAGCTCACCGGTAAAATCCACAAAACTGGTGAAGTACACGACGGTGAGTCAACTACTGACTTCATGGAACAGGAAGCAGAGCGCGGTATTACCATTCAGTCTGCTGCGACTACTTGTTTCTGGAATGACCACCGCTTAAACATCATCGATACCCCAGGACACGTTGACTTTACTGTTGAAGTTTACCGCTCTTTGAAAGTACTTGATGGTGGTGTTGGTGTTTTCTGTGGTTCTGGTGGTGTTGAGCCTCAGTCAGAAACCAACTGGCGCTATGCAAACGAAAGCGAAGTTGCTCGTCTTATCTTCGTAAACAAGTTGGACCGTCTTGGTGCTGACTTCTACCGAGTTGTAGACCAAGTTAAAAACGTATTGGCAGCTAACCCGTTAGTCATGACTTTACCAATCGGTACTGAAGATGACTTCGTTGGTGTTGTAGACGTACTTACCAAGAAAGCTTACGTATGGGATGACTCAGGCCTTCCTGAGAACTACGAAGTTCAAGACGTTCCTGCTGACATGGTTGACGACGTTGACATGTACCACGAGCAGTTAATTGAAACGGCTGTTGAGCAAGATGACGACCTTATGATGGCCTACATGGAAGGCGAAGTACCTTCTATGGAAGACATCAAGCGTTGTATCCGTGCTGGTACTCGCACCATGGCTTTCTTCCCGACTTACTGTGGTTCAGCATTTAAGAACAAAGGTATTCAGTTAATGCTGGACGCCGTTATTGATTACTTGCCTTCACCTACCGAAGTCGACGCTCAAGATCTTACCGACCCAGAAGGTAACCCAACTGGCGATAAAGCCATCGTTAGCGCCGACGAGCCTTTCCGCGCATTGGCATTTAAGATCATGGATGACCGTTTTGGCGCCTTGACCTTTATCCGCATCTACTCAGGTGTTCTGAACAAGGGTGACACCATCCTTAACAGCTTCACTGGTAAAACAGAGCGTATCGGCCGTATGGTTGAGATGCACGCCGATGAGCGCACCGAACTAAGCACAGCTCAAGCTGGTGACATTATCGCCATCGTAGGTATGAAGAACGTTCAAACTGGTCACACTCTTTGTGATCCTAAGCACGAATGTACTCTTGAGCCTATGGTCTTCCCTGAGCCAGTAATCTCGATTGCCGTTGCCCCTAAAGATAAAGGCGGCGCTGAAAAAATGGGTATCGCCATTGGTAAAATGGTTGCCGAAGATCCTACCTTTGTTGTTGAAACCGACGAAGACTCAGGTGAAACCATCCTTAAAGGTATGGGTGAGCTTCACCTAGACATTAAAGTCGACATCCTTAAGCGTACTTACGGTGTTGAACTTGAAGTAGGTCAGCCTCAGGTTGCTTATCGCGAAACCATTACTCAGAAAATCGAAGACAGCTACACGCACAAGAAGCAGTCTGGTGGTTCTGGTCAGTTTGGTAAAATCGACTACCGCATCAGCCCTAACGAGCCAGGCGAAGGTTTCACCTTCGAATCGACCGTTGTTGGTGGTAACGTTCCTAAAGAATTCTTCCCTGCTATTGAGAAAGGCTTCAAAGGCATGATGGAAGAAGGTCCTTTGGCCAAATTCCCAATGTTGGACGTTCACGTTGAACTATTCGACGGTGGCTTCCACGCCGTGGATTCAAGTGCCGTTGCGTTTGAAATCGCTGCTAAAGGCGCTTACCGCCAATCAATGCCTAAAGCTGGCCCTCAGTTGATTGAGCCAATCATGAAAGTTGACGTGTTCACTCCAGACGACCACGTTGGTGACGTTATCGGTGACTTGAACCGTCGTCGCGGCATGATTAAAGACCAAGAAGCTGGCGCTACTGGTGTTCGCATTAAAGCCGACGTACCTCTTGCAGAAATGTTTGGTTACATCGGTCACTTGCGCACCATCACTTCTGGTCGCGGTCAGTTCTCTATGGAATTCTCTCACTACATGCCTTGTCCTAACTCGGTTGCTGAGACAGTGATTGCTGCAGAGAAAGAAAAGCAAGAAGCGGCTAAAAAATAAACCCCAACTCACTTTCTAGCTAAATCCGAAAGGCCCCGCATGAAAATGCGGGGCCTTTTTGCTTACAGGGTGTAAGTACTGAGCGATTTCACGGACGAAAAAGAGCGGTGCTTACAGGATGTAAGGTATCAAACTGCTCCGTACGCCCCCTCAACAGAAAAATAAAACAAGCACAACATCAAATCACTGGGACAACAAACGTTTATCACGCTTAATAGCCTCATTAAGCGTCGTCATAAAGCCCTTATTTTCCTCCAAGTAGTGATTTGAAATATATATCCCAAACGGCTTAGCCATCGCAACAACCTGCGTAAAGTCTTCTACCTCGAAGCCCGTAGCCGCAGCCTCTTGAGCAAATACAACTTCAGCTAAAAAAACTGCATCTATACGCTCCTGATCCAACAAACGAGGTAATAGCGACGACTTCATTACAGGCATAATATGACGATAGCCCTGCTCGTTAAGCCAGCGATGAGTATTAGTATGCAGCAAGGTAGCAACCCTTGCTGTAGCCAAAAATTGAGCGGAATTAGGCTCTAAGAACGCATCGACATTGAAAAACCAACTCCAGCGGTTGACCATAAGCGGTTCAGAGAAAACAGCCACTTTGTCACGCTCAAGATTTTGCGAAGCCAAGAAAAAACCATCAGCCCCACCCGAGCTCACTTCAGCCAACGCACGACCATAATTCGGGACCATACGAAGCTCCAAGGAGAACCCTAAATCCCGCTCCAAAACACGCTGTACCGCTTTTACACCTATGCCAGCAGGCCTACCATCTTGCTCGTACTGATACGGAGCAAACTCGGCAAAAACTAAGCGCAAAGGCTTACCCTGCTCCGCAGACACTACACATGAGCAAAAGAAGGCGAACAGAAGTAGAGCGCTAAACCTCAATACAAACACCAAATAACTAAAACATGTTGTACCTCAGTATAGGACAGCTAATAACGCGTACGGCATTGGGCCCAACAAAGCGAGTAAACCGTAGGGGCTAAATAAGGAAGAAAATACGGAAAATTGAAAAAAACAACCAGAAGCAGCACATGCAATCAGCGCAGAGCGCCATAAGCAGCCAAAAAGTAGTAAGGACGAAACACAGAAGAAAGCTACAGAGCTAGACACTAGGCGACATGAGAGAACACATCACCTGCACAAGACTTAAAACAAAACCAGCAACAGCGACTTAAGAGCCAGTTTTCGATTTTTGCGTAGGATCAAAATCGGCTGGCACCTCATTAATTTTACGCAAACCGTACCACACACCATAAACCAAAAATACGCAAGTCAGCAGCACAATAATCAAGCTTAAAGTAATGACCCAATCGATATACATAACCCCTCCCATCTACTCTCAATTACTCTATCGATAGTTCATGCTATGCCTAAGCAGCACAACAAACATTGACTAACATCAAGACACTAAGCTAGTACACACAAGAGCGAAGCCAATAAAAAAGAGGTGCTATAAGAAGAGCAAAGAGAAGAGAAATGGCGCCCCTTAAGAGCGCCACAAAGAGATAGCAACAAGAATTACTGCTTGATCGTTTCAACCTGAGCTTTAACAGACGCGGTTACACGACGGTTTTGCTTGCGCCCTTCTTCGGTGTCGTTGCTTGCGATAGGCTGCTCTTCACCGTAACCAACAGAAGTCACACGCGTGCCATCTACCCCAAAGTCATTGATCAAAATCGTACGAACAGCATCAGCACGCTTCTGAGATAGCTTTTGATTATAAGCAGCATCACCGCGACTATCAGAGTGGCCTGCAATAGTGATGTCAGCAGTAGGATAAGAACGCATAAAGTCAGCGACTTTTTGCAAACTATCGTGCCCTTCAACAATCTCATCTGAATCGTGAGCAAACTTCACGTGCAGAGTCGCCTCTTTATCTTCAGTGATCATAAGATAACAACCATCGGCATCAACCTTAGCACCCGCTTTTGTATCAGGGCACTTATCAGCGGTATCAACAACACCATCGCCATCGGAATCCACAGCCAAAGCACAGCCATTTACATCGACTTTGGTTCCTGCTGGTGTATTAGCACACTGGTCAAACTCATCTTTTACACCATCTTTATCAGCATCAGCTGGCGCAACAGCGGCAACCGCCATAGGTTTAGGGCTTGAAGTTTTACCAAAAAAGAACTGCACGCCCAAGTTAGCCGTGTAGCTATTGTGGCTTTCATTGAAATCATGATTAGCACGAACATCACCACGCAATGCAACCTTAGGATGCACGTCAAACTTGACACCCGCACCAAGATTACCAAAGTCGTTATGTTCATCAGCAAAATCATCATTTTTATAAGACTGCTGCCCCAGACCCGCTACTAGATATGGGCGCAATTTAGAGCTATGCATAAAATCGTACATCAAGTCTGCACGCAGCTGCTCAACATCTAGATCCGTACCATAACCGGTTTCTGTTGGTGACTTCTGGTAAGCCAGCTCAACTGACAATGGTGAAGAAAGTTGATAACCCACACCTAAAGCGTAGTGTGCGGCCTCTTTAACATTAGCATCAACCATGTCATAACCACTAAAACCAAGCATTGGTGTCAATGTAAGACCCTGAGCACGCTCTTCAGCTTGAACACTTACAGCAGCTATGCCAGAAGCAAAAATAAATGCGGCTAAACGCTTTACTTGAACCTGATACATTTAAAACTCCATTTCAAAAAAATTGAGATGCGAAGTTTACAGTGTATACACAAAGAGCGGAAATTTTATTAGCCTATAAAATACGCTTGACCCTATATTTTATAGGGTCAAGCGCAGCTAAATTAAATAGCTGCACTCAAATAAAGCACCGCTACATCATTTCAAAACAACAAAAAAGCTTCGACCATTTCTCAAAACCCTCAACAAGATTTGCTCATCCCCAGCCGCAACTAAAGACTTAAGCTGAGCGACCGAATTTACCGGCTTACGATTAACACCAGCGATCAAATCACCTGGGCGCACTCCTGCAAAAGCCATTGCCGAGTTTGGGGCCAACTTTATGACAACAACAGCACTGCCATCTTTGGAGTCTTCAAGCATGACACCATCAAACAAAGGGTTAGCCTTACCAGCAAAAGCCATATCTGAATCAGGCTCTCCCACCTTCACCTTGAAGCTTTTTTCTTTTCCATCACGGATAACCTTAATTTTTAAGCTATCCCCAATTTTTTTAACACCAATTTGGCTGCGAAGCTGGGATGATGACTTGGTCAAATCCCCATCAACAGAAATAATGACATCACCAGGCTTAAGGCCCGCCTTATCTGCTGGCGTATCATCAAACACGCCAGTTATCAGTACCCCCTGCTGGCCATTTTTTAGCTCAAACGCTTTTTGTAAATCAGGTGATACATCCTGAATACCCACACCAATAACACCGCGCCTAACTTCGCCGCTTTCGAGTATTTGCTCCATGCTCGCTTTGGCCATATTCACAGGAATAGCAAAACCAATACCAACATTACCGCCAGCAGGAGAAATAATTGCGGTATTAATACCAACCAACTCTCCGCGCAGATTAACCAGTGCACCACCGCTATTACCAGGATTAATAGAAGCGTCCGTCTGAATAAAGCTTTCGTAACCTTCAATGCCCAAGCCTGAACGTCCTAATGCCGAAACAATACCCGTCGTCACCGTTTGCCCAAGACCAAAGGGATTACCAATGGCAACAACAAAATCTCCCACCTCTAAGACATCGGAATCACTTAGCTTTACATCCACTAAATTTGCTGCATCAATTTTCAGAATTGCAATATCCAGATCCGGATCAGAACCCGCTAGCTCTGCTTCATAAGTTCGCCCATCAACCAATGAGATTTGTATTTCATCAGCATCTTTAATCACATGGTAATTAGTCATTACCACGCCCTCTTTGGCATCAACAATGACACCTGAACCCGCACTTTGCTGACGACGTTGAGGGCGCTGATTTTGCGGTTGGGGCTGAGCCTGCTCACCAAAGAAGTGACGAAAGAAAGGGTCATTCATCAACGGGTTATAGGCTTGCTTGCGAGTGCTAAATGTTGAAATATTAACCACTGCGGGATTTACAGTCTTCAACATCGGTGCAAGCGTCGGGAGCTGCTTGCCATCCGCCAGTTGTGCTGGCAGCGCTGCTGATACAAAAGATGCAGATAAGATAAAGACTAAAGCAATAAAAGTTCGTTGCATGCGGTTTCTCTCCTAATTTCTAAACCAAGGCTTGGACTCACAACAATAAAACTTAGTTCCAAAGCACTTATAGCTATGCATATATGGCTTGCAACAAGCAAAAACAAGTCGCACCAAAGGAGAGAATTCAAAAGAAAAACAATACTAAAGCCGGCGCCTAGCTTGCAGCCAGCTTTCATAAAAGGCAACGAGTAAAATAAGAGCGCCACCAATATAAACCTGAGCACTTGGCTGCTCATTGAGAACTAACCACGCTATATAGGCAACAATAAGCGGTTGAACACAACTAATCATCGATACGCTTTTAGCAGGTAAATACTTAAAACTGCGCACAAACAAGGTATGACCAACGCTGGTAACAAACAAAGCAAGTAAAAAAACATTCCACCAATCGCCAAGTTCTAAAGAAGCGACCCTATCAAGGTCCATAAATGGCAGATACATAAGCGAAATAACAAGCACCTGATAAAACATCAAAGTGGGTGATGCTATCGTTGAAAAGCAGTACTTCTGAATGAGGTTTCTAACACTGAGCATGAATGCAGATATCCCCCCCCACAAGACCCCTAAAGCATAAGAGCTTGGCTCAGCCTCTAAACTCAGCAGCAATACAAGCTCATCAAACACTAAAATAGCGACTCCGAGCACCGCAACAAAAGCTAGAGCAGCATCACGCAAAGAGAATGACTTACGACTAAAGAGAGGCTCTAGCAATACCGTCAATATAGGAAAGGTAAATACAGACAAGGTACCTACAGCAACGGTACTCAACTGCATTGCCTGAAAATAACTAGCCCAATGCCCACCCATTAATACGCCGAGCACAAGCACACCTGCCACCTCAGCTTTAGAGGCAAGCTTTAAACGGCCACCTAAGATCAAAACAAAAGGCAGCAAACAGCACAGCGCCAACATGCAACGCAGCTGGGTGATCGTCACCGCATCAGCAGGAATAAGCTTAGAAAAGACACCAGCACAGGCCATTAATACATTGGCGATCAAAAGCACCAATAAAGCGGAGTGCTGGCTCATAGCTTTCCCATTTAAAGGCTTGAATTCAATACAAGCACTTAGCAAGCAAGATTGTTAGACCAACAATCAACCAGCTTTAAACTGCTCAGCTTAAACACGATACTCTCTAAAACTCTGCTCTAACCATGCAGCGGCACCTAGAAAGGCGGGCTGTTTATGCACCATCACATCAACGGGAATATCAGCAACGTAATGGCTCATTGGCCCCTTATTTAAAAAACGCTCTTTAAAATCAGACTGGCGCAGATAATCTACAAACCGTGGAATGATGCCTCCACACAAATAAACGCCCCCCTTGGCTCCATAGGCAAGTGCCAAATTACTAGCGACCGTACCCATAAAGGCACAAAACTGATCCAAAGCTTTACGACATAACTCATCCGTACCACTTAAGCCACGCTGACTAATATCTTGTGCCGTTAAATGCTCGGTATCACGCCCTTCAATAACAGCAAAAGCTTTATATAAATTTTGCAAGCCTGGGCCAGACAGACAGGCTTCAGCGGAAACATAAGCATGCTGCCTCAATAAAACCTGTAACAACTCGGCCTCTTCAATCGTTGCCGGCCCCAACGTGGTGTGCCCTCCCTCTGAGGATATCGGCAGCCACTTATCATTGTTACTTAACAGACCCGCTACTCCAAGGCCGGTACCAGGGCCACAAATGGCCTTATTACCAACCTCGTCACGACGGCCATTGAGCACTGACTGTAATTCGGGCCCACGAACAATAGAGCTTGCCATGGCCATCGCAGTAAAATCATTAATTGCTAGAACAGCCTGTAAGTCAAAACGCTCTTTAATCGCCTGCTGAGAAAAAGACCAAGGTAGATTTGTCATACGGATCACATCACCATTAATAGGCCCTGCGATCGCAATACATGCCGCAAATGGTTGAATATCACCCAACTCCTGAAAGTAGGCTGTAATAACATCATCGAAGTCGGGGTAATCAGCCCCCTTATAGATACTGATATGCTCCAGTTGAAAACCAGAGTCTGTTTTTGCTGTCACCAAAGCAAAGCGAGCGTTGGTGCCACCAATGTCGGCAACAATAAAAGGATACATATGGGCTAATGTCCGTATTAGATGGTTATTACGACGATTCTGTGAAAGCCTATAAGGCAAGTCAAGCAACTAACACTCAAGCCGCTCATAAAAAGCCCGCTTTCCTTACTAAACTAAATAAACAAGCAGTTATAGCAGATAAATATGAACAAGGATTGACAAGCTCAACCAAATACGGATAATACCGCGACCTTGCGCACCGACAAGGGCCTTAAAGTACAGGCTTAACTCTCGCGCAACCAGTATCAACATTGTAATTTACAGGAGCTACGCGGTGGCAAACTCACCTCAAGCACGAAAGCGCGCTCGTCAAAACGACAACGCTCGCAAGCACAACGCAAGCTTGCGCTCTATGGTTCGCACCTACTTGAAAAAAGTAACAGCAGCCATTGAAGCAGGCGACGCGGAAACAGCCAAAGCAGCTTACGCTGCAGCTGTTCCAGTTCTGGATCGCGTGGCAGACAAAGGCGTCTACCACAAGAATAAAGCAGCTCGCCATAAGAGCCGCTTGAACGCCCAGATCAAAGCTCTAGCAGCTTAATTGAACCCAGGCCTTACAGCCAAAGGTTTAATATAAAAAAACCGGCTTAGCCGGTTTTTTTATGCATGGCGCACAGAGAAAACTAAGCCAGCGCTCGCCGCAATACCTCGATCAACTGCTCCGTCTGCTGCACTGTCCCCAAGGTAATCCGCAAACCCAAACGACCAGCACCATCAGCCTTAGGCCTTACCAAAATTCCAGCTGCCCTCAATTGAGACTCAAGATATTCAGGCTCATCAAAAAAGACCCACACAAAATTCGCCGAGCTAGGCCAATAATCCAAAGCGAACTCAGCCAAAAATAACTCAAAAGCAGGCTTGCTCTTGTGCATCACCTCTTCAATATAATCATCAACACTCTGCTTGTGCTTAAGCGCAGAGCGCAGAGCCTCAACAGCTAACTGATTAACATCATAAGGGCCACGAACCTTAAGCAGCTGCTCAATATTTTCCTTAGCGCTCACCACATAACCAAGGCGCAAGGAAGGTAAACCCCAAGTTTTTGAAAAAGTACGAGTAACAATGATATTAGGATAACGCTCAACAAGATCAACAACAGAAATACGGCAATACTCAAAATAACACTCATCCACCAAAATAGCGGCATGAGGAGCCGCCTGAGCCAAGCACTCAATCTGCTCTCTCGCAACACTGGTCGCACTTGGGTTATTTGGATTACTGACAACAATCACACGCGTTCGCTCATTAACCAAGGCAAGTACAGCATCAAGCGGATAGCCGTGCTCACGCGTGTATTGCGGCTCATGAATAAGCGCAGCTTCAATTGAAGCTGACTGCAAATACATAGGAAAACTAGGCCCAGGAATAATCACCTCAGCGCCCGCCTCGCAGCAACTGCGAAACACTAGGTCTATACCCTGATCAGAACCATTGGTTATCATGACCTGAGCGACATCAACATCACTATAGGCCGCAATTAACTCACAAATATCGCCGTAACTTGGGTACATTTGCATGCGCCCACTTAGAACCCAATCAGCCACATCTTGCGCAATCAACTTACTAACCGGCACAGTACGCTCATTAAAGTCCAGTAAGGTGAAGCGCTCAGGATCACGACCATCCAACGGCGGCTTATATGTACCCAACTGATAGAGATGTTCTTTAAACAGAGGCATATTAATTCAAGACCAAGTTATCGCGATGAATCAACTCATCAAAATCATAATAGCCAAGCGTTTTTTCAATCGCCTCGCTGTCACAACCGACTATCTTTCTAGCATCATCACTACTGTAATTAACCAAACCGCGAGCCAACTCATTACCTTTGACATCGCGACACACCACGACCTCACCACGAGTAAAGTAGCCCACAACCGTCTTAACACCGACCGGCAACAAACTCCCTCCCTCTTCCTTCAAGGCCTTAGCTGCGCCCTCATCAAGAATCAAAACGCCACGACTTTGCAACTGCCCCGCCAACCAACGCTTGCGCGCTGTCAAAGGCTCCTGAGTGCTATATAACAAAGTACCAATACTCTCACCCTCTGCCAGCCTTAATACAGCATTATTAATTCGACCACCAACAATCACCGTATTGGCGCCCGAGCGCGCCGCCAAACGAGCCGCCCTCACCTTACTCACCATACCACCACGTCCGACACCAGAAACAATTCCAGCGCCAGCCATCTGATCTAACTCAGGATCATGGGCAGAGCGCTCATCAATAACCTGAGCTAAAGCATTTTGCCTAGGATCTGAGTCATACATGGCATCTTGATCCGTCAAAATACACAAGGTATCGACCTCAAGTAAATTCGCGACCAGAGCCCCCAAGGTATCGTTATCACCAAAACGAATCTCATCAGTCACAACAGTGTCATTCTCATTGATAATGGGCACCACCCCCATAGAGCAAAGTGTACGTATAGTAGAGCGCGCATTTAAATAACGCTGCCTATCACCAAGATCATCATGGTCCAATAAAATTTGAGCAATCTTCAAATTGTGGCAAGCAAAAGCTTGCTCATAAGTTTGCACAAGCAAACTCTGCCCAACAGCAGCACAAGCCTGCTGCTCATGAATAGCCTTAGGCCGCTGCGACCACCCCAGACGGGTCATACCTGCCGCAACCGCTCCAGAGCTCACTAAAACAACCTCATAACCGCGCTTGGCTAAAGCCGCAACTTGCTCAACCCAACCAGTAATAGCCTCAACATCAAGCCCTTTACCATCATTGGTTAGAAGCGCACTACCAATTTTCACCACCCAACGGCGACTCTGCTTAATCTGATCACGTCGTGTCATTTACTACCAAAACTCCAAGCCTAGAACAACAAATAATTACGAGGTATACACCACCTCAACATCATAATCGTCATCATCGTCGTCCTCATCATCACCCGCATCGTGATCCTGCTTACGACGCGCACGCAAAGCCTCTATTCGAGCACGAGCTTCTTCTTGCATGCGCTGCTGAGTCTCCCGCTCCAACTCAGCCAACTCTTCATTTTCACGCTCCTCAAGCCAGCGCTGCTCAAGATAAGCCAGCAAATCTGCACACAACTCTTGCGTACCCAGCTTAGCAAGCGCAGAAACCGTATATACAGGCCCAGTCCAATCAAGCGCAGCCACAACCTCTGCAACAACGGCCTGCAGCTCCTGCTCTGGCATCAAATCGCTTTTATTCAACACCAACCAGCGCTCACGCTCAGCCAAGGTAGGACTAAACTCCTCAATCTCTCGCGTAATTGCCAAGGCATTTTCAACTGGGGACGAACCATCCACAGGATTAATATCAACAAGATGCAACAAAACTCGGCAACGAGTTAAATGCTTGAGAAAACGAATACCAAGGCCCGCGCCATCCGCAGCCCCTTCAATCAAACCAGGAATATCCGCCACCGTAAAACTACGGTGTTTTTGCACCTTCACCACACCAAGGCTCGGCACCAAGGTGGTAAAAGGGTAATCAGCGACTTTAGGCATAGCCGACGTTACTGAACGAATAAAAGTCGACTTACCCGCGTTAGGCAAACCGAGCATACCCGCATCAGCCAATAATTTAAGCTCAAGCTTAAGCTCACGCACCTGCCCTTCCGTACCCTCACTGGTTTGACGAGGCGCTCGATTAACCGACGACTTAAAGCGAGCATTACCCAAACCGTGGAAACCACCCTGAGCAACAAGCACGCGCTCACCATGCTTGGTCAGATCAACTGCAGTCTCACCTGTCTCCAAGTCAATAGCAGAAGTACCCACCGGCACCTTTAAAACCAAGTCAGCACCTTTAGCCCCAGTACAATCACGGCTGCGCCCCCCCTTACCATTCTCAGCAGAATAGGAGCGCTGAAAGCGATAATCGATCAAGGTATTAAGGTTTTCATCTGCCTCAAAATAGACGCTACCACCATCACCACCATCACCACCATCTGGGCCACCCTTAGCAATGTATTTCTCACGACGAAAACTACACGTACCATTTCCACCCTTACCAGCACGCACAGTGATGGGCGCCTCGTCTACAAATTTCATCAATCAACCTCGCCCACAACATGCAGGCCCATATAGCCAGCCCAAGCTAACTACCTTATATAAATACTGTGCTTTTCACAGCCCGCAAAACATTATTCGCTAATTTAAGCCTAGAAACATTCGTTTTGGGCGCGCATATCCAAGCATATAATACCAAGCATACGCTTAGACACACCAACCCCTATACAGGCCACAAGCTCTAGTCCAAAGCCATATACAACAGCACCACAGCCCATTTCAGGCACAAAAAAAGCCCCTCAACCGAAGCAGAGGGGCTTTTTTAGAAGAGAGCAGAGTCTCGACTTAAGCAGCAACAATACTTACGTATTTGCGCTTACCCAAACCTTTTTCTTCAAACTTCACAACGCCGTCTGCTTTAGCAAACAAGGTATGGTCTTTACCAATACCAACGTTCTCACCAGCATGAAACTTAGTGCCACGCTGACGAACAAGGATACTACCAGCAGGAACTTCTTGGCCGCCGAAACGCTTAACGCCTAAGCGTTTACTTTCCGAGTCGCGACCGTTCCGGGTACTACCACCAGCTTTCTTATGTGCCATGATCTATCCCCTATTAACCTTTAATACCAGTGATTTTAACTTCGGTATACCACTGACGGTGACCTTGACGCTTCATGCTGTGCTTACGACGACGGAACTTGATAATAGTTACCTTGTCAGCACGACCATGGCTCACAACCTCAGCCTGAACCTTAGCGCCTTCAACAACTGGAGCACCGATTTTTACATCTTCTCCAGCGCCAACTAGTAAAACCTGATCGAAATCGATGGTTGCACCAGTTTCAGTTTCAATTTTTTCTAGACGAAGGACTTCACCTTCCTCTACGCGGTGCTGTTTACCACCACTTATAAATACTGCGTACATTTTATGCTCCAATGCATAGCGCGTATGGACGACACGAAGTAGATTCTAAAATCATTTTCGAGCAACAAGCTCACTAGCGTCGTTGTTAAACTCGACCCAACTAGGGCGAGGGGCGCGCATTCTACTAAACCCCCAAGCCTTGCGCAAGTGAATAAACAAAAGACAATCAACCCACCCAACCCCAAAGTAGCCCTAGGCAGCAAATACCCACCCAAGCCAAGAGCTTAACGCGACACAAGCGGCCTTACTTCGCTTAAGTACAGTCATTTTCTTGACTTTAAAGGCCTTGAACCCTAGCATCCAAGCCTCATTTTGGGTCCCCATAAATAAGGCTATCTATGTTGCCCTTCCTGGAAGCCGTGCAGCCAGAACTGGAGCGCGTCAACCAAACCATATTAAAGCGCCTCTACTCCGAAGAACCCCTCGTTGAAGATATAGGCCATCATTTAATTAGTGCTGGCGGTAAACGCTTGCGCCCAATACTTGTTCTTATGTGTGCTAAAGCCCTGAACTATCAAGGCGAAGACCACTTTGAGCTCGCTGCGGTCATCGAGTTTATCCACAGTGCCACCTTACTTCACGATGACGTTGTTGATGTCAGCGAATTACGCCGTGGCATGCCTACAGCCAATGCCAAATGGGGCAATGCGCCAAGTGTCTTGGTTGGCGACTTTCTATATAGCCGTGCATTTCAGATGATGGTTGCTGTTGGCAGCATGGATATTATGCAAATCTTATCCAACACCACCAATGTTATCGCGGAAGGCGAAGTTCAACAGTTAGCCAATGCTCGCAAGCCCGAACTAACAGAAGAGCAATACCGAAACGTCATCTACAAAAAGACAGCCGCCCTATTTGAAGCAGCATGCGAGTGTGGCGCCAGCATTGCCGGTGACAATGAACACAAACACGCACTAAAACAATACGGCTATCATTTAGGCCTAGCCTTTCAATTAATGGATGATCTTCTAGACTACGAAGGCGACAGCGAAGCGCTCGGAAAAAATGTGGGCGACGATTTAGCAGAAGGTAAAACCACTCTGCCTGTCATATTCGCGATACAAAATAGCAATATTGATGACAAAAATTTGATTTGCCAAGCAATTACCGATGCCGATATCAGTAAGCTTGAACGCATTATCGAGCTCGTCAAAAGCAGTGGCGGACTCGACTACACTCGCGAAGCGGCCAAAACGCACGCGCAAGAAGCCATCAAACATCTAGCCAGCCTTCCTGATTCAGACTGGCGCCAGAGCCTTATCGAACTGGCTAAGTTTGCAGTGGAACGCGCGCACTAGTAGGGCCCCTCCTTTTTTAGAACCTGCAGGAAAGCAAGAACATGCCAGTACAGATCTCAGACCTCTACGACAACTGGGCCGAACTTCAAGCCCACGCTGATACTTGGAAGCAACGCACTCTAAAACAAGCCTTCGATAAAGACAGCAATCGCGCCGCCCGCTACAGTACTGCTGCTGCAGGGCTTGAGTACGACTACAGCAAAAACCACGTTGACGAGGACACCCTCAAACTATTGCTTGGCCTTGCTGAAAAAGCGGACCTAAAGGGCGCGATCAAAAGGCTGTTTCGTGGCGATCACATCAACAATACCGAAGATCGCCCAGCTCTTCATAGCGACCTACGCTTTGAGGGAGAAGCTCAAAACGACAACCAGAAAGAAGTTGCTGCTGCACTAGACAAAATGTCAGGCCTAATCAGCCGTGTCCACAACGGCGAATGGAAAGGCTTTGACGGACAAGAAATCACAGATGTGGTCAACATCGGTATTGGCGGCTCCGACCTAGGCCCACGCATGGTCACTAAAGCGCTCAGCGCTTACCACACCGGCCACGTCAATGTTCACTTTGTTGCGAATGTCGATGGCGCAGAGATCAATGACCTATTTGAAAAACTAAACGCTGGCAGCACTCTATGGCTTGTCGCGTCTAAGTCATTCTCAACCCTTGAAACTCTTGAGAACGCGCTAACCGCTCGCCGCTGGATGCTAAGCCAAGGCTGCCCTGAAGACTCCCTAGCCAAACACTTTGTTGCTATCTCTTCTAAAGTAGAAAAAGCCATTGAATTTGGTATGGATGCAGACAACGTATATCCAATGTGGGACTGGGTTGGCGGACGTTACAGCCTTTGGTCTGCGATTGGTATGCCTATCGCTTTTGCAGTAGGCATGGATAATTTTAATAAGTTGCGTGCAGGTGCCGCACGCTTAGACAATCACTTTGCAGAAGCCCCTCTTGAGAAAAACATCCCCGCCTTAATGGGTTTATTGATGTTTTGGTACAGTAACGTTCTAGGCGCAGACAACCAAGCCGTACTACCTTATGCAAACCACTTACAATTACTACCATCGTATTTACAGC
Organism: Agaribacterium sp. ZY112; assembly: GCF_041346925.1. Classification (NCBI taxonomy): domain Bacteria; kingdom Pseudomonadati; phylum Pseudomonadota; class Gammaproteobacteria; order Cellvibrionales; family Cellvibrionaceae; genus Agaribacterium; species Agaribacterium sp. ZY112. The sequence goes on from NZ_CP166840.1 coordinate 3,801,081, forward strand.
AACTCGAGATGGAGAGTAATGGCAAAAGCGTAAATAAAGAAGGCCAGCGCCTAGGCTACCAAACCGGTTCTATTGTTTGGGGAACCGAGGGCACCAACGGCCAGCACAGCTTCCACCAACTACTGCATCAAGGCAATGTATTAACCCCTATCGACTTTATTGCCCCCCTACGCGCCAAGCATGACATCAAGCACCAGCAGAAATATTTAATTGCAAACTGCATTGCTCAAAGCCAAGCGCTCATGGAAGGACGAGACCTCGCCGCAAGCAAAGCGGAGCTAGAGGCACAAGGTGTTGCTGCCGACGAAATCAACGCGCTAGCTGAACACAAAGTTCACCCTGGTAATCGTCCATCAAGCACCATCGCAATGGAAGAGCTAAATCCCGAAACCCTTGGGGCTCTTATCGCCGCCTACGAACAAAAGGTGTTTACTCTAGGAGTGCTTTGGAACATTAACTCTTTTGACCAATGGGGCGTAGAACTAGGGAAACTACTCGGCACTCACGTTGCAACGGCAATAGACACAACCGATGTACCCACAGACTGGGATAGCTCAACTAAAACCCTCATCAAACGCTTTTTAGAAGCCAACGCTTAAAGCCGTTGATGCTTTGTTTTATTAAAGCCCGCTCATGCGGGCTTCTTTGATTTTGCCGCCCAACAACTGATATTCTCTAAAAGCAACTTCTGGCGCTATACTTAACAATACACTTTCAGCTCAGCTTCAACTATGCGCCCCCCATTAACCATTCTAAGCTGCCTACTACTAAGCCATTTTTGCTTCGGTGAGCAGAGCAACAAACAGGTCATAACGGTTGCAGCGCCCGGCATCATCAGCGAAGAATATAAAGACCTTAAAGGCAATAAAGAATGCGTAGACAAGCGCTTATTGGGAAGCCGCTACTTTTCGAGAGGCGCCATCGAAGCTGCTCTCATTTGCCTTGCCCTCAAGAGCAGTAACTACAAAAATCAACTCAAGCTCATTCCCTCCCCCAATTACAGTCGCGCCCTTCGCATGGTAGAGCTTGGCGAGGCTGACATCAGCGCAGAAAGCATCTGGAGCTTCGACACTCAGCCTGAGCTCGTACTTAAAAGTCAGGCCGTTTACAGATGGGGCGAATTCGAAAAAGGCCTCTATACAATCCCCCAGCACCCACTGCAAAAAGAGAACCCCGACCAGCTAGACATTAGCCCCTATAGAGGTGTCACCATCCGAGGCTGGCACTCAGACTGGCAAGCCCTGAGCGCAATAACCGCACAAATCTATAGCGCCACGCGGCATGACTCCCCATTCCTTATGCTTCAAGCGGGTCGAGCTGACTTTATGCTTATGAACTTCACCAGCACTAAGAGCCTAGAGATCGAACAAATTGGCGTTAAAATGAAACCCATAGCCGGCGTCAAGGTAAAACTACCTGGCTCACGCCATTTTGTCGTCTCGCGCAAAACCAACAAGGGACAACAACTACTAGACGCAATCAATAAGGGGCTTGCACAACTGCGCAAAGATGGCGAACTGCAAGAGCTCCTACTTCACGTGGGATTAAACAGCCCCAAAACAAAAAACTGGCACGTATTAAACAAAAACTCATTTGAGCAAGCCAAAGCGCTCTATATGAAACACAACAAATAGGCACAAAAAAAGGCCCCAAAGGGCCTTTCAACAAACACATCAGAAACAATAACTACTTACCGTAAACATTCTCATAAACATAGTTTGTCGCTTCAACAAAACCACTTACCGCACCACAGTCAAAACGACGCCCCTTAAACTTATAAGCCAACACACAGCCATCTTTAGCTTGCTGCAACAACGCATCAGTTAGCTGAATCTCGTCATTTTTACCCGGAGGCGTATTTTCAATAAGCTCAAAAATATCGGGCGTTAAAATATAACGGCCGATAATTGCCAAATTACTTGGGGCATTCTCAGGCTCTGGTTTCTCGACCATATCTGTCACTTGGTAAAGCCCCTCTTTCATCTGCTCTCCAGCGATCACCCCAAACTTAGAAATCTCATCTTGCGGCACTTCTTGCACAGCAACAATACTGCAACGGAACTGTTTATAAAGACGGACCATTTGCGCCAAAACACCATCGCCATCTTCTGCAACACATAGGTCATCAGACAAGACCACACCAAAAGGCTCATTACCAATCAGGCGTCGTCCCTGTAGGATTGCATCTCCAAGTCCCGCCATAGAAGGCTGGCGCGTAAAAGAAAAAGAACCTTTTGAGATCACATCACGAATAGAGTTTAAATATTCCTCCTTTGAGCTACCTGCAATTTGATGCTCAAGCTCATAACTCACATCAAAATGGTCCGCAATAGCTCGCTTACCACGACCAGTAACCAAACCGATTTCAGTCAAACCAGCCTCAATAGCCTCTTCCACACCATATTGAACCAGTGGCTTATTCACAATAGGCAGCATTTCTTTCGGCATAGACTTCGTCGCCGGTAAGAATCGGGTTCCATATCCAGCAACCGGGAATAGGCACTTTTTGATCATTTTAAAACTCCTTTAAGAAAAGATAAGAACTGCGCAAATTTTTAGATGCACGGAATATACCACAGACACTTTAAAAAACCCGTGTTTCACAATTAGGACAACAAGCTAGGTCACTGGACATAAGCCAATAAGCGGTTAGAATGTCGCATCGAACGGCTATGCGCCTAACAAAACTAAAAATTCATAGACTCCTTCCCATGATTGAAAACTTCGAACCCCAATCTTCGTACAACCGTGAAGAATTGCTGCAATGCGGCCGCGGTGAGCTTTTTGGCCCTGGTAACGCACAATTACCAATGCCCAATATGCTGATGGTTGATGCCATTACTCATATTAGCAAAACCGGCGGTGAATACGGCAAGGGGGAGATTATTGCCGAATTAGATATCAATCCAGATCTATGGTTTTTTGACTGTCATTTCCCTGGCGACCCTGTCATGCCGGGTTGCTTAGGCCTAGACGCCATGTGGCAGCTTGTCGGCTTTTTCCTTGCTTGGAAGGGCAACCCTGGCCGCGGCCGCGCTCTAGGTACTGGCGACCTTAAATTTACCGGTCAAGTGTTACCAACCGCCAAGAAAGTAACCTACCATATTCACTTAAAGCGCGTTATTGAACGCAAACTCGTTATGGGCATCGCCGACGGCCGTGTTGCCGTAGATGGTAAAGAAATTTATTTCGCAAAAGACCTACGAGTAGGTTTATTCGGGAACACCGACTCATTTTAAGAGTCTGATAATGACGACAAGCACTGCACTATAGCAGTGCTAGCGGCTCCCCAAAAGCGAGCAAGCAAGAACAATAGAGGCAAAATATGAAACGCGTAGTAATTACCGGTATGGGCATTGTTTCATGCATCGGCAACGATAAAGACACCGTACTTAACTCTCTTAAAGAGGGTAAGTCAGGTATTAAAATAAACCCTGACTACGTAGAGCAAAAATTCCGCAGCCATGTTGCCGGCTCAATCGACATCGATTTTAGCGAGCACATTGACCGCAAAGTCCAGCGTTTTATGGGCGACGCAGCTGCCTTCGCCTATATCTCAATGAAGCAAGCAATTGAAGATTCAAACCTGACGGAAGAACAAGTCAGCAATGAGCGCACCGGTATTGTCATGGGCTCAGGCGGCGCATCAACGGCAAGCGTTGTTGAAAGTGCTGATATCATGAGAAGCCGAGGCGTCAAACGTGCAGGACCTTATCGCGTAACACAAACCATGGGCAGCACTGCCTCTGCATGCCTAGCCACTCCATTTAAGATTAAAGGCGTGAACTACAGCATCAGCTCAGCTTGTGCCACAAGCGCCCACTGTATCGGCCACGCAATGGAGCTTATCCAACTAGGCAAACAGGATGTCGTATTTGCTGGTGGCGGTGAAGAGGAGCACTGGACCTTGACAGGCCTATTTGATGCCATGGGCGCCCTATCTACCAAGTACAACGACACCCCCGAGAAAGCATCTCGCCCTTATGATGCAGACCGTGATGGTTTTGTTATCGCTGGCGGCGGTGGCTGTGTAGTGGTTGAATCGCTAGACCACGCACTTGCTCGCGGCGCTAAAATCTATGGCGAAATCATCGGTTATGGTGCCACCTCTGACGGTTATGACATGGTTGCCCCTAGCGGCGAAGGCGCTGCACGCTGCATGCGCATGGCCATGCAAGACCTAGACGCCCCAATTGACTACATCAACAGTCACGGCACAAGCACCCCAGTGGGGGACACTAAAGAACTTGGTGCAGTTAAAGAAGTTTTTGGTGACAAGGTTCCACCAATCGCATCAACTAAGAGCTTAACAGGCCACAGCCTTGGCGCCACTGGTGTTCAAGAGGCCATCTACACCTTACTGATGATGGAAAATAATTTTATTGCCGCATCAGCTAACGTAGAAAATCTTGATGAAGCTGCAACAGACTGTAACATCGTGACAGAAAAGCGTGAACAAGAAATCAATGTTGCAATGAGCAACAGTTTTGGCTTTGGCGGCACCAACGCCACCCTATTGATGAAAAAATTTAAAGCTTAAGAAGCAACTTCCACTTAATTAAAAACTTAAGATGGAATAACAAAAAGGCGCCAATTGGCGCCTTTTTGTTATTAAAATATGAGACTTAGCTGTATCAAGCCCATATTGATCTAACCCTCTATGGTTTTGGCGTAGCCATTCTCATGCAACCACGCCCGCAGCAAACTACCAAACCCTCTTCGCCATGTAGGCAGCTGAATACCAAAACAATCGGTAATGCGGCGCCCCAAAACATTGGCGTCTGCCTGATAAAGAGCACGCATATCGTCAGCACCGGCTACAGCAGGCAGATCAAACTCCCTATCCAACTCCTTACTCAGCTGACGCACCAACTGATCACAAAATTCAGCTTCAGAGCACACATCCGCACTGTGCAAATGAAACAAGCCCCAATTTTCAGCTCCACATACAATTTGCTGCTGCAGGGAAACTAAAACCGACGCTATAAAAGCCGTCGATATAGGCCCACCATAACGATGATCACTAACACACAAAGAGGGGTCAGAAGCAATGATTCGAGAAACAAGAGAGGAAAACAGAGCAGCCTGCCCATCATTTAAAATCCAACTAGCACGAAGACAAACATACCTCTTTAAATCTAAGGCTCTAGACTCACGCTCAGACCAATAAGAGCCAACAAAAGCATTAGCCAAATAACTCTCATCAAAATCCCCCTCAACGGGCTCTTGCGCCAATTTATAAGAGCTCAGCTGCACAAGAGGCACCTGTCTCTCTGCCGCCAGTGAATACACCTCGCTCATTAACCGATCATAAACGGAAGGCTCTGCAAGCGGGCTATCCACCAAATCATAAATAACACTGATATGCTCTTTATCTAAATCGGGCATCGCGCTCTGTGAGCAATCAATAGATTGAAGCCGCCACCCCAACTCCTGAGCTTGAGCACTAAAATCAGTAGCCAACAAGCCACCCGCATGTAAAAGAATGATTTTGTAACTCACAACAGCCTCACCTATAAGAAAAACGCAGCCCGCCACACAGGCTTTAGAGCAAAAACAAATCGATGACAGAATATCAGAAAAGTACGACAAGCATGCAGCCTCTCGCATCAGAACAATGATGCGTTACACGACAATATACTTAGGTTAAACTTACTCGAATAATAAGTGCACGGGAAGCACGATAAGTACAATGGAAAGTAAGCTTAAACAAGGCCTAAAACCGCTCATAGCTCAAAGGCAAAAGCTGGGCGTGTGTATTCTAGCAGCAGTACTTACCCTATTTAACCAGCCTGCTTTTAGCGATACCTCAAAAAAACACGTCACAATCGCAAGCCAAATCTTAAACGGTGATCACCGCGCCCAAATAAATCGTTCGCTTGAAGCATTCTCCCAACTCCATGAAAACATTACTGTAGAGCTTATCTCCTTTAGGGACAGCAGTAATTACGCCTCACAAGTCGAACAATGGCTTGAGCAAGGCCACGGCCCCAATGTGTTTTTTTGGTATGGAGGCGAACGTATTACCGCCTTAAGTGAAAAGAAGCAACTTCATAAACTAGACGATATTTGGCAAGAGCAAAAACTCGACAAGCTCTTTCCTAAGGCCGTATTAGACTCTGTGCAGCGCAACTCATCCCGCTACGCCATACCAATCACCTTTTATTTATGGGCTATGTACTATCGACAACAAAAAATGAAAAACCTAAACATCACACCGCCAAGCACATGGGATGAGGTCCTTCAGAACTGCAAAGAACTTCGCAGCCAAGGCATAGATTTATTCAGCCTTGGAACAAAAAGCGACATCTGGGTTATGTACCCTTGGTTTGACTATCTTCTATTAAGAGTAGGCGGCATAGCATTCTACAAAGAGCTAACCTCAGGTAAAATTTCGTATTATGACCCACGTGTAAAACAGGCACTTAGCCACCTGCAAACTCTCGTGGAAGGAGATTGCTTTAACCACAACACCGACGCTTATAGCTTATGGCAGGCTTTCCCAAGGGTACTGCATGGCTTTTCCGCCATGTCCCTTATTGAAGGGCTTCCCCAAAGGCATCTACCAAGTAGAATTCATAATGATGTACGTGTCGCACCGTTCCCCGAAGTAGAAAAAGGCCACGCTCAATATGTGGTCGGCATGGTCAACGTCTTTGTTGTGCCATCCTACACTCAACTAACACCAGAGCTAGAAAAGCTCCTGATTTTTCTCACTAGCGACAACTTCCAGACAACATTCAACCTTCCAATTGGCCGCCTACCCGCTAGAGCCAGTTCAATAAAGAAATTCCCTCCTCTAGTGCAAGACATGGCTGCCATCGTTGACAAAGCGCCCGGTAGCACACTCACATTCGACAGAGAAACAAACATCAACTTCAGCAAGCATGTACCAAAAATCTTGGTCGACTTTTTAACACACAAGAACATTCAGACAAGCACCGAACAACTTGAACACTGGCGCCAACGCATCTATTCAACACCACAAGAGCGGTCGCCGAACGAAGAAAGAAACACAGAGCAATAACCATAAAGCAGGCATTCTAGAAATAAAAAAGCCCCTGAAAAACAGAGGCTTAATTACTTTACACACCCAAGCTCAGGTGAGCTCTAAAATGGAATATCATCATCAAATGCATCCATAGCAGGAGGTGCTTGAGGAGCAGGTGCAGCCTGAGGAGCTTGTTGAGGCGCTTGCCTTGGCTGAGAAGCTGCTTGCTGAGGCGCCTGCGCATATGCCTGTTGTGGTGCGGCCTGTTGAGGCTGCTGCGCAAAGGGCTGCTGAGGCGCAGCTTGTTGCGGAGCCATTCCCCCCATTGCCGCGCCGCCATAAGCACCACCCTGCTCACCACGGCTATCAAGCATTTGCATTTCACTAGCAACAATTTCAGTTGTATAGCGATCTTGACCACCTTGGTCCTGCCACTTACGAGTACGTAAACTTCCTTCGATATACAACTTACTACCCTTACGAACGTACTCGCCAACAATTTCAGCAAGACGATTGAAAAACACCACTCGATGCCACTCAGTACGCTCCTGATTTTGCCCAGTCTGCTTATCCTTCCAAGTTTCAGAAGTTGCAACACTTAAGTTTGTGACTGCCGCTCCATTCGCCGTAAACTTGGTTTCAGGGTCTTGGCCACAATTACCAACCAAGATCACTTTGTTTACTCCACGAGACGCCATACTTTACCTACCTAATTAACTTATCTTTCTATAACTGTAAAATTCTATTCGACTGCGTAAGGAGCCAACTCCGACTCCAGCGCAGCGCTATCTAAAATAGTCATATCCACTTTAAGATATAACTTAGACTCTTCTGAGATGTACACCGTATCTTCCACCCCTACAAAAGCCTGCAAATCTAAATCAAGCACTTGAGCATTTACACTGTAGGTCATATTTTGAGACGACTTAGGTATAGGCATAGCCCATGCCACTAGCAACCACAGGAGACACATCAAGGCACAAAGAGTAAAAACATACTCCGAGCCTGCAGCGGCCATTACCACACCACCCAAACTACCACCACAAAATGCGCCCAAAAATTGACTGCTACTATACAAGCCCATTGCAGTACCGCGCCCACCAGCAGGGCTCAACTTGCTGGCCAGAGAAGGTAACATGGCTTCAAGCAGGTTAAAAGCTACAAAGAAGACAAACAGCGCCAAGATAAAAATGAGCGCTAAAGATGCCCCGAAGCCTAAACCTAAAAGACTAAAAGACATCAGCAGAACTGCCGCCAACAATGCAGGCTTAGCATATCCTGCACGCTCCGCCCTCATCATGATATAAACCGCCACAATAAAGCTGCCCAGCATTAGAGGTAAATAAAGTTTCCAGTGCTGTTCAACCTGTAAATCAAGTACATTAATAATCATCACCGGCACGGCAACAAACATAGCGGTCATCACTGCATGCAAGGTAAAGATACCGAAATTTAGGCGCAGTAAATCAACTCGAAATAAGCTCTTCTTTAATAACGAAGGTATCGCCTTTGAATCCCGACTACTGGTGGCCCTTACATTAGGGATGACAAACAATACAAGCAGCACACCAAGCCCACTTAACACCGCTGACAGAAGGAAAATGGCGTACAGCCCTCCCACCCCTGCAACAACAGGCCCGAGAACCATAGCCAATAAAAAGCTCATGCCAATAGAAGCGCCTATCGCAGCCATGGCCTTAGAACGGTTTTCATCTGAAGTGACGTCAGCAACCAAAGCCATAACCGTGCTTGCTATAGCACCACTACCCTGAAGGGCTCGGCCTAGGACAAGCCCCCATATCGAATCCGAGTAGGCCGCTATCAAACTGCCTAAAGCAAACAAAGCCAAACCAATAATAAGAACAGGTTTGCGACCAATTAAGTCCGAAAGCAAGCCCAAGGGGATCTGTAACAAGGCCTGACTTAAACCATAAACACCAAGGGCAAAGCCAAGCAAGGCCGGTGTCGCACTTTGATAGTGCTCACCATAGACAAACAGTACCGGTAAAATCATAAACAAACCAAGCATACGAATAACATAGAGCATGGCTAAAGCGCCGACGGCGCGTACTTCTTGCGTCACTAAGTGAAGCCCTCGAGTCGAGTCGGGAAAAGGCGTGAATTGTAGCAACCAAGCCAACTTAGGCCAAATGATAGCAAGTAGCCCAAATAGCGATCAGATAAAGATAATCGCGCCCAAACAGACCAACAGATGTCACAAAGTGCTAAAAAACGTTAATCAGCGCCCAAGTTTGTCGCCATATATAGCACTTTAGATCTAGCTCGGTTACACTAGAGTCCTAATAAAAAGCACGGCCCAATGAGACCATGCAAATAACAAGAAAATACACAATTGGAAGTATTTCCCAAGGTTTTACTGTGATTGCACCCGAAGCGATATCCCATAAGCCGGCCTCTAATGTCGCGCTGTACTCGGTCAACAACAGCTTGCAAACCGGACTTTTAGCTAAATTGATCGCACACGAGCTCGATTTGGATTGCGCGGTGTTCCGCGAATTCAGTGACGTGCCCGCAAATGTATCCCTGTTGCTGATTGACTGCCAAGGTGAGGACTTTAACAGCCTCAACGGCATCGCACGCGACGTAAACGAACACCCAAGTGGATCTAGTGCCGCTCTGCTCAATGCCGAATATGGCAGTGAGCACGAGAATTTACTCGATTGGCCTTGTATCAGCGGCCTGTTTTACATCGACTCAGACCAAGACCAGCTGCTCCGTGGGCTGCGTAGCTTGCTCGAGGGCGATTACTGGGTCCCACGCCGTTTATTGCACCACTTCTTAGATAAGAACCGCAAAACGCCGGCATTAAATACCCAACCTGATGTAAAGCTGACCAAACGTGAACGCCAGATACTGAAGCTTATAAATGACGGCGCCACCAATGCCGACATTGCCACAGCACTTTCAGTTAGTGAACACACGGTCAAAAGCCATCTGTATAACGTCTATAAGAAAATTGGCGTTCGCAATCGCCTAGAAGCGAGTAATTGGGCACGAAATATGCCTGAGCACGAACTCATTTAAAGCACTTTCAGATGACAGCCAACAAAACACTGGATATACTTCCAGTGTTTTGTTGCGCCTAGTCGGCGCATAATCGCGACTAAATCTGCACAAGGGCTAAAGAGTGGAAAAGATCATTGTTGAAGGTGCGCGTACGCACAACCTAAAAAACATCAATGTAAGTATCCCAAGAGACAAACTTATTGTAATTACCGGCCTCAGCGGCTCCGGGAAAAGCTCACTGGCTTTTGATACCCTCTATGCTGAAGGCCAGCGTCGCTATGTCGAGTCTCTCTCGACCTACGCTCGCCAATTTTTATCGATGATGGAAAAACCAGACGTCGATCACATTGAGGGCTTGAGCCCAGCCATTTCCATTGAACAAAAAAGCACCTCGCATAACCCACGCTCTACTGTTGGCACTATTACTGAAATTTACGACTATCTGCGTCTGCTATTTGCCCGTGTTGGTGAGCCGCGCTGTCCCGTACATAACGAGCCTCTTGCTGCACAGACAATCTCGCAAATGGTTGACCAAATAATGGCCCAACCCGATGGCAGTAAGTTAATGCTGCTAGCCCCTGTTATTCGAGAGCGTAAAGGTGAGCATATACACGTACTAGAAAACCTGCGTAGAGACGGCTTTATTCGCGCCCGTATTGACGGCTTAGTGGTTGACCTTGATGACGTGCCCGAGCTAGATAAACGTAAAAAACACAGTATAGATGTGGTTGTCGATCGCTTTAAGATACGTGAAGACATCAGCGTACGCCTAGCTGAAAGCCTCGAGACCGCAGTCGCTCTTAGCGATGGCATTGTCATCGCTGCCGATATGGATGCAAAGCAAGAAGACCAGCTCTTCTCTGCTCGTCATAGCTGCCCGAAGTGTGACTATGCCCTAACCGAACTGGAACCGCGCTTATTCTCATTCAACAACCCCGCAGGTGCTTGCTCAAGCTGTGACGGCCTTGGTGTAAAACAACACTTCACCGAAGAAAAGATCGTTCAATTTCCTGAATCATCTTTAGCCGATGGCGCTATTCGAGGCTGGGATAGACGCAATCTATATTATTTTCACATGCTGAAGTCACTTGGTACGCATTACGGTTTTGATATTGAAACCCCCTGGCAAGATCTTAAAGAAGAGCATAGAGACGCCGTGCTCTATGGTTCAGATGACGACGTAATTGACTTCCACTACGTTAATGATCGCGGCAATATTTACGAGCGCAGCCACGCATTCGAAGGAGTTATCCCCAACTTTGAACGACGCTTTCGCGATACTGAAAGCAACTCCGTCAGAGAAGAGCTGGCTAAATTTCTTTCAACCAATAAATGCCCAAGCTGTAAAGGCGCCCGCTTGCGCAAAGAAGCTCGCCATGTCTTTATTGATAAACAAAACCTACCCGATATCACAGCCTTTCCAATTGGTGAGGCATTTACATACTTCAGTAAGCTAAAATTTAGTGGCGCAAAGCAAGAGATTGCCGAGAAAATCATTAAGGAGCTGCAAGATCGTTTACGCTTTCTTGTGGACGTCGGACTCAACTATTTAACCTTGAATCGCAGTGCAGAAACACTCAGCGGCGGTGAAGCCCAGCGCATACGTTTAGCCAGCCAAATCGGTGCTGGCCTTGTTGGTGTTATGTATATTCTTGATGAGCCCTCTATTGGGCTTCATCAGCGCGACAACGAGCGCCTCTTAAAAACGCTTGTTCATCTTCGCGACTTAGGTAATACCGTTATTGTTGTTGAGCACGATGAAGATGCCATTCGCAGCGCTGATTATATTCTCGATATAGGGCCGGGAGCCGGAGTGCATGGAGGCCAAGTAATAGCGGAAGGCAGTTACAAAGATATTAGCGAAAATCACAACTCCTTAACAGCAGACTACTTAACTGGCCGTAAAAAGATTGAGGTACCAAAGGAGCGCACGAGCTTTGATCCTGGTTGCATGCTTGAACTTAAAGGGGCGAATGGCAATAACTTACAAAACGTTGATTTAGAAATCCCACTAAGTGTGATGACTTGTGTTACCGGTGTTAGTGGTTCCGGTAAAAGCACGCTAATCAACCAAACTCTTTACCCACTAGCAGCAACAGTACTCAATAAAGCCACGACCTTAACACCCGCCGAACATAAAAGCGTTAAAGGCTTTGAGCATCTAGATAAATGTGTCGATATAGATCAGAGCCCCATCGGCAGAACTCCCAGATCCAATCCTGCTACTTACACAGGTATATTTACCCCAGTACGTGAATTATTCGCAGGCACCCAAGAGGCCCGTTCTCGTGGTTATAAACCCGGACGTTTTAGTTTTAACGTTAAAGGCGGGCGCTGCGAAGCCTGTCAGGGAGACGGCGTGGTTAAGGTAGAAATGCATTTCTTACCTGATGTCTACGTGCCCTGCGATGTGTGTAAAGGCAAGCGCTATAACAGAGAAACGCTAGAGATTAAGTACAAAAACAAAAACATTCATGAAATACTTGAGCTAACGATTGAAGACGCCCGTGAGTTCTTTGATGCTATTCCAGCTATTGCCAAGAAATTACAAACATTAATGGATGTTGGCTTAAGCTATATTCGCCTTGGCCAAGCAGCAACCACACTCAGCGGTGGTGAAGCGCAGCGAGTTAAGCTAGCCAAAGAACTCAGCAAGCGAGACACAGGTAAAACACTTTACATTCTTGACGAACCCACGACAGGTTTACACTTTCATGATATCCAACAATTACTTATCGTATTGCATAGACTGCGCGACCACGGTAACACCATTGTTGTTATTGAGCATAATCTCGATGTCATTAAAACTGCCGACTGGATTATTGATTTAGGTCCCGAGGGAGGCAGTGGCGGCGGAGAGATTATCGCTCAAGGTAGCCCTGAAGCCATTTGTAAAGTGAAAAAGTCACATACAGGCCGCTTCCTTAAAACTCTGCTTAACTAAGCGTTCAATTTACCCCTAAGCCCATGGCGGTTATATGCATAACCGCCATGGGCTTAGGGGTAAAACTTAAAAGTATTAATCGATCAACAACCTTCGGGTGCTCTTTAGCCTAGAGCCCTTTTTTAAAGACGCTGCAATTTCAGGCAGGATCAACTCAGCAATTGCACGGTACTCTGTGAGCTTGCCGCCACAAACTGCCCAATAACCAGCTAAATCTGAATCAACCCACAAAAAACTATCTCTACTTCTACTATTTAAAGTATGGTTTGTATTTGAAGCCCCCCTATTAATAGGCAGTACTCTGACACCAGAAAAAGAAGCAACGACATCTTTTTCTAATACTTGGGAGTTCGGAAAATAATAATTATGCGCACCCAATAAATATAAACGTTCATCGGACGTACAAGACACATCAGCAGTAGCACTCAATGACTCTGTTGTACCAAGCAGTAACTTCCCCTTCCAAGGCAAAACAAAAAACGGCCGCTTATCTTGCGGAGCCTCAAGATAATAATAAGCCTTACACTTATTCTCATTAATCAATAGATGACTACCTTTTACCAAAGAGACCGGTAACTCTTGTGTGGTCAAATTTAATAAGGCGTGTACATCCTGAACCCAAGGGCCCGCCGCATTCACCAATGAGCGCGTAATAACACTAGAACCACTTTGCAAATTAAGCCTAAAGCCATGCTTTAGCTTTGTTACTGCTTTGATTTGTTCTGAAAAACGCACTTGCGCATTCAACTTCTGCGCAGACTTCAAGACCGCCTTGGTCAAGGCCCTGTCATCTGCTTGCGCATCATAATAAAAAAACAAAGCCCGCAGGCCTTCCGTTTTTAAACCCAGCGTTTCAGCTTTACGCCGAGCAGCTCTGAATAGGCACACACTAAAACCAGCATCACGACGAAAACCTGCAAGAGCCCAATAAAGAAAAAGCCCCAAGGCCACCCAAACAACAGAGCGAGACGAGCTTTTATAAACAGGAAGACTAAATTGCTTTAAACGCACAAGCCTAGGCGCTAAAGCACACAATAAGCGCCTCTCCCTTAAGCAGGTGTAAACAAGCTTAAACTGCAGACTCTCTAAATACCGCAGGCCGCCATGAATTAACTTCGAGCTTTTACTCGATGCGCCAGTAGCAGGCTCTGCAGCTTTTTCTAAAACTAAGGTAGACCAACCTTGAAGCGCACAAGCTTGAGCAATACCTGAACCAAGTATACCTGCGCCAATAATGACAACATCGTAATGCTGCTCAGAACTCATGTGCTCGCCACTGACTCATAAGTGTCTTCACATCCCAACTCTCAATAAAATTCACTCCCATCTGCTGCAACCGTTTGGCCTTATGCAGGTCGCATATATCGTAAATCAGCCACTGCCAACTCCCCGCCCATAATTCAGCACCTAGCTTGCGCTCATTACATATTAAAAAATCAGGGCCTAAGCGTTCAGCCAAAACCTGACTCTCAGCATCAAAAGCTGTTAATACCCAACCTACTTTTAGCTTTGGCATACAAGATTTCAGCTCAACCAAGAAATCAAAGTCGTAACAGATAACAATCAGCTGAGTAATATTAAAACCAGAAAAACTATGCTTTAGCTGATCTTCTAAGCGCTTAATAAGCCGAGTATGAGACTGCGAAGCAAACACCTCTTTCTTAACTTCAAGAAATAAATATTGTTCAGGGAAGTTTGCCAATAAATCAAAAACTTGGAACAAGTCATTTAAGAGAGTAGGTTTAAACGATTCACCAAAGCGCTTAGGTTCATGCACACTTATACGACGTGCTTGTGAAGAGCTAAGTGATGTCAGCTCCATATGACATTCTGATGTGCGCCCCAAGCCCAAATCGTGTAATAAAAACAGGTCTCCCTCGGCACTGCACTGCACATCGCACTCAACAGCATAAACCCCAAGCTCTAAGGCCTTACGTAAAGCAAGCAAGGTGTTTTCTGGGTAATACTGCGCCAAACCACGATGAGCAACAAACTTCATCGACACCTCTTAAGCTTCAAAAATGAGTTTAAATACACTTAGCCGTAATCAGGCATCCAATCTCGCCAACGGGCCTGCCTATCTTTTAATGCAGGTCTAGCACCTGTATTCGCTGCAATACAGCTACTTGGATAATCGTCAAAAGTATAGTCAAGCCCAGCCAAAGCAGCGCCCCCCATTAGCCCCAATTCATAAACATGGAGACAATAAATCTTTTGTTTTGAAAGTGTTGCTATCACCTCCACAAGATACTGACAGCGGGCCAAACCACCACTGATATAAACATCTGAATGCCCAGGAAAAAACTGCAAATTTTCGAGTATTAAGAAAGCAACACTCTCCAACAAGGCTCGTGCACGATGAGGTAAGCCCTCAGCACCACCGGCATATTCATCTTTACTTGCTAAATCGACGAATTCTAGCTCAAGTCCACTATTTCTCTGTCGCTTAGCTTGCCACCACGGGCTACCTAGACCTCCGACCTTGTTTAAACACACACAATCCAAAGGCTCAGATAGCATAAAACTCTGTGCAAGCTCAAAGAACTCATCTTCACCATTTACAAGCTTTTCATTACTTAGAAAGCTTGTAATGGCTGCTCCCGCTCCATTAATACAAGCCTCATCTGCAAATCGACAGCAAGAAGCATCGCTAAAATACATGGTTTTAAGCAATGATGAGGATGCCAAGTGCTGAGAAGAGCCCCCTATAATAAACGCCCCTGTTCCGATATTGAGCAATAAAGGCGCTGCAAGCTGACTATTACGGGCAGCACAAATAAGTGCATAGTAGGCTGCATTTTGATCACCAGTAACCGCCGATAAAGTAAGCGGCCGCCCCTTAAGATCAACACTGCCATACTTATAACTAACCGGGACAGGTTTAGGTAAAATACTCTTATCAAGTTTGAAAATAGCGCTGAGCCGCTCATCCCAATTACGTATTTTCGGCTTCCAAAGTAGAGTTCTTGCAGCATTACTCTCATCACAAACCGCTTGACATAGGCGACATAGACGAGAAGTAAGCCAAGCAGCAAGTGGACCGTATTGGCAAGAAGCATTTCCGTAAGAAGTCTGCGCCTGCAAATAAGCTATTTTGCTTGCACCATAGTAGGGGGAAATCTGTAGGCCCGTAGCTGAGTGAATATAAGCTTTTTGCTCAGCATCCAAGGCTAAAAGAGAAGCTTGCGTGCGCCTATCCATCCAACTTAAAACAGGACTTAAAGCCGCATAGGAGTCATCACAGCCATCTGGCTTTGACCAGCAGAGAACAGAAGAACGCTGACACACAAGTACCATGTTCTCACAGTCTGCGGCATATTTTGAAATATCGACCAAGCAAGCTTGAAGAGCCTGCCACAACATGTTTGCATCTTGCTCAACATGAGAGTCGATATAAGAAGAGAAAAAAAGCTCTCTCGATACTTGCTGCTGACAGCCAGTACGACTCATTAGTGCTGCTCGAACAGCATGAGTACCAACATCAACAACCAGCACAACTTGAGCCATAAGCGCCTCCCTGCTAAAGAATAGCAGGAGGCAAAGTTCTCAGCTCAAACAAAAGCTCGCCCTTCAAGAGCTTATGGCTTATGAAATAAGGAGGAGAAATTAACGAACTAGGGACTGAATGTCCTCACTTTTACGCTCTAAGTGATGACGGCTTTTAATTTGACGCACAGTGCCAGAAGCACCGCTAACAACCACGGTTTCGGTCGTTGCCATATCACCATTTCTCTGCACTCCATCTACTAATTCACCTTTAGTGATTCCACTCATACTAAAAACAACTTGGTCTGTAGCAACTAAAGCTTCTAGCGGTAAAACATGATCGATTAAAACCCCCATAGCCGAACAACGTTCACGCTCCTGATTTTCAAGTCGAACATTCTCCTCTGCACCACCCTTAGCTTCAGTACGGGGCACAAGCCTAGCCTGCATATCACCACCTAAAGCTCGCATTGCTGCTGCAGAGATAACCCCCTCCGGCGCCCCGCCCATGCAATACATCAGATCGACATCACTGTCCTCAAAACAACACAATAACGAAGCGGCAACATCACCATCCGGTAGAGCAAAAACCCTCACCCCCAAGTGATGAAGCTCACTAATTAAAGCCTCGTGACGAGGCTTTGCCAGAGTGACCAAGGTCATGTCTTCCAACTTTTTATTCATCGCTTTGGCAACAAGCTTCACGTTTTCAACAACAGGGCGCTGTAAATCAATAACACCTTTGCCTGCAGGACCAACACAAAGCTTTTCCATATACATGTCAGGCGCTTTAAGTAGCCCGCCTTGCTCAGCAGCAGCCAACACAGCAACAGCCCCACCCTGCCCCATCGCCGTCATCCGAGTGCCATCGATAGGGTCTACTGCGATATCGACAGGCTCACCACCGAGGCCGAGTTTTTCACCGATATATAACATTGGCGCCTCATCAATTTCCCCCTCACCGATGACAATCTCACCGCTCATTTGCGCTTGATTTAACAATAAACGCATTACCTCGACAGCGGCAGCATCGGCCGTATTTTTATCACCTCGGCCCAACCATTTATAAGCAGCAAGCGCCGCCTCTTCTGTAACACGAGAAAAATGCAACGCGAGATCAGGATTCATCAGCACACCTAGTTATATATCTTGATTTAAGGCGCGCATGGTAGCATAGGCACAAACGACAAATTTGATAAGGAAGACAAAATGAGCACAGTCATTAACGGGGTGGACTACGGTCCTTTAGCTGGACTAATTGGCACTTGGAACGGTTCACGAGGCCTCGATATTGCACCAGAACCCGATGGCGAAGACCAAAATAGTTATAGCGATGAACTGATTTTCACACCATCGGGGCCTGCTGATAACGCCGAAGAGCAAGAGCTTGTGTCATTACGCTACCTACATACTGTTCGTAAAAACAGTAATGGGGAGGTGTTTCATGAACAAATTGGCCACTGGATTTACGAAGCAAAAACCGGCTTGATTATGCACTCCTTAAGCATCCCTAGAGGAGTCACTCTCTTAGCAGGTGGGCGTTTACAAAGTGATGCCGGCAAGCTTATTTTTAAAGTACGTGCCGATGCAAAAGCCAATGACTTTACTATTGCTCAAAGCCCCTTTATGAAAGAAAAAGCTCAAACCAAAGCTTTTGAGCACAAACTCATTTTGGATGGCAATAGCTTAAGTTACGAACAAACGACGTCGCTATTTATTTACGGGAAAGACTTTGCACATAAAGACGCAAGCACGTTAACACGCTTACATTATGCGGATTAGAACGAGAGGAAAGGAAAAGTATTACAAAAAGGAAAACCGAGCGTGTGCTTTGAAACATACGCTCGGCTCTAACACTGCTCGGTTTAGAAACGAACTAACGCTGCAACACCTAACATGCTTGTATCAGCAAAATCACTCGAAGTCATTGAGTACTTAGCTGATAATTCAACGTTATTAACTACAAACCAATCGGCATGAATGCCATATGTATTTGTGTTGTCATCACCATCACTAGCAAAAGCAGCATTAACACCTAGGCCAAGCATCTTATTAAAGTAATAAGTGAAATCTCCAGCAAGTACACCAACATTGTCAATATCAGCATCATAAGAAGTTTCTGTATAACCACCAGTCCAAGCGATAGCTGCATCAGCAGAACCTACACTGTGAACACCATGAGCTTTTACACCCAAATCACTAGCAGTATCACGGTCTGCATAGTTTACTACTAAATCTACGTTATCAGTGATGTATAAACCACCGGCGATATTATAGATAGAGGTTTCATCATGGTCGGTATATGCCGCCTCAATGATCCACTTTTCACCTAGTACGATGCGAGTGTCAAGAGTAATTGCTGCTTTAGAACCGTCAACATCAGAGTCAGCATAAGTTAGACCAACATTAGAAGCCTTATCTAAAAAAGCTGCTTCAGCTAAAGGCCCTTTGCTAGTGTCTACTTCTTTAAAGTAAAAATCGCCATAGATGTTGTAATTACCAATATCGTCACCGCCATCAGGACTAATTTGATCGTATCCAACACCTACTTCTGCACGGTAAGTATCTGCGGCAAATGCGCTAGTGCCAGCCATCGCTGCTAGAGTGGCGGTCGCTAATGCTAACTTTTTCATTGTCTCTTCCTTTGTAATAATTTCTAAAGCCTAGGCTACACCCCTAGTGCCCTTACGTTCCGAGCCTGCAGCCCAAAATCGGTGCAAGGGTAGCACTAGGTTGTAACATTTAAAACCAAATTCCTTCATAAAAGTGAAATAATGGCACCAAAAGTAACACAAACAGAATGTAGCGTCTTTTTTTAGGGCAAAAAACAAACTCAATGATGGATCGCTTTTTGGCTAAACTCTGGATATAGAGCCACACCAGAGACTTACCATGCCTTCAGAATTAAAGCACTGCCAGTATCGAGGTCCTAACTCAGAATACTGTGATGAGCCTATATACAAAGGCGAGAAGTGCTTCTGGCACGACACAAGTGAAGACAAACACGACCAACAACTGATCAAAAAATTAGAACAAAGAGCTCGAAGCGGAAAGCCTATGATAGGCTTTTGCTTACGTAAGGCGAATTTACAAGGCATCGATTTAGTGCACCATGGGAGTGCGCTGGGCTACGAACTAAAACATGCAGATCTTTATCGTGCCAACCTTAGCTATTCTCACTTATTCAACCTCAGATTAGACGGCTCTTCGTTGATGAAAGCCGACTTAAACCACGCAAATCTAAATCGCTCATCCCTATGCGATACCAACCTTCT
Source organism: Agaribacterium sp. ZY112 (assembly GCF_041346925.1). Lineage (NCBI taxonomy): Bacteria > Pseudomonadati > Pseudomonadota > Gammaproteobacteria > Cellvibrionales > Cellvibrionaceae > Agaribacterium > Agaribacterium sp. ZY112. The sequence continues at coordinate 3,820,804 of NZ_CP166840.1, forward strand.
AGGCATCAATTTAGAAGGAGCTAAGCTCGACAATGTCAATTGGTCGCAGGCCGTCAAACAAGAGCACCTTGCACAACAGCATCAAAATGGTTCTTGCGAACAAAATGATCTGCTTGAACAAGCCGAAGAAGTCTATCGCAATTTGCGTAGAATCATGGAAAGCCAAGGCTTATTTGAAAACGCTGGGTTGTTTTTCCAAAAAGAAATGGTGATGCGCCGTCTTCAATTACCAAAATTTAGCCTTAAACGAGCACTATCCAAACTTGTAGATCTTTTTTGCGGCTATGGTGAAGAACCCGTCCGAGTCGTACTATTCTCTTTTGTTATTATTCTTACGTTTTCACTACTCTACTTTATTGCCGGAGTCAGTGCCGGCGACGAACTTATACAAATCGATGGCAAGGCCAGCCTAAGGCAAAACCTTAGCCATTTTTTACAGGTGCTTTATTTTAGTGTTGTCACGTTTACCACATTAGGCTATGGCGATTTAAGCCCCATTGGAATAACAAGACTGTTTGCAGCATTAGAAGCTTTTATTGGTAGCTTTACACTTGCTTTATTTGTTGTTGTTTTTGTGAAGAAAATGACGCGCTAGCGAATTTAAGTACTCCAGTGGTAGGCTTACGATTTGCATTCCAACAAGCCCAACACCATGAAAGTACTTATTGCAGCCCTTCTATTCGGACATAGTTTTTTCTGCCTAGCCGATATAAGCTCCGAACAAACCAAACAAAGCTACGAAAGTTGCGTGCTCGAGTTTGTTCAACAGCGGAGTCATTTAACAACAGACAAAATCCACCAGATATGTAAAGAAAATGAGGCATTGAGCGGGCCAAATGCAACAGCAAACGAGTTTCGCCAAGCCGATGAGCAGCGCAGCCTCTACGACCCTTACTCACTAACAGCTCATAAACCCAACTACGTAATGCCGCTGTCTTACAACAAAAACCACAATCTTAAGCGACATGACGAACTTGAAAACAGCCCCCTGCAAGACATTGAAATACAATTTCAAGTCAGTGTTAAATTCCCACTATGGACAGACATAGCCGATAAACCTGTTAGCTTATTTGCTGCTTATACAAACCGCTCCTTTTGGCAGGCCTATAACAGCGATATAAGTGCGCCTTTTCGCGACATCAACCACGAACCAGAAGTTTGGCTAGAGTGGAAGCCCGAACAATATCAGCTTGGCAACACTCGCCTAAGTAGAGTCCGCGGCGGATTTGTTCATCAAAGTAACGGACGCAGTGACCCCGTTTCTCGAAGCTGGAACCGTTTTTATGTCGAAGCCGCTACCGACTGGAAAGACTACATGTTCAGTATCAAACCCTGGATTCGCGTCCCGGAGGATGAAGAGAAAGACAATAACCCAGATATTGAGCAATATATGGGCAATTTTGAATTCATTAGTGCTAAAGCCTTTGGCCAGCATACTGTCGCCATGATGTTAAGAAACAATTTAAGAACCGATAACAAAGGCGCGGTGGAGCTAACTTGGTCGATACCAATGGGCGAAAAGGTTAAAGCGTATATGATGTATTTTAATGGCTACGGTGAGACCATGCTGAATTATGATCACCGCTCCGAACGCTACTCACTCGGTTTTGTTGTTGCCGACTGGCTTTAAAAAAGCGAAATCACCAAAGCGTTATTTGCGCCCTTAATTCAGGGCGCATAAGCGAAGAGGCGGAGTATAAAAAGGAGTTAAATATGGCTAAAAAGGGATAGACTCACAGAGCAAAAAGCGATTAAGCAGCTCTCGCATGATATGTGCATCCTCTACGCCCGCAAGCTCGCGACAGCTGTGCATTGCAAATTGTGCATTGCCAATATCAACGGTTTTGATACCTGTGTTAGCCGCGGTTAAAGGGCCAATTGTCGAGCCACAACGCATATCTGCGCGTGTCACAAAGCTCTGTAACTTAAGCTTCGGCTCCTGAGCCGCCAAGCAACGCACAAAGGCGGCAGTATCACTGCTTGTGGCATAACTTTGGTCAGCGTCAAACTTAATAACAGGCCCCTGATTAATGACAGGCCCGTGCTTCTCATCGTGTCGATCTGCGTAATTAGGGTGAACACCGTGACTGTTATCGATACTAAACATCAAAGAGTTGCGCAGTGCTTGTTGACGCTCACTCGAGTCTGGCAACAAACGAGCAAGTAAGTCATTCAGCAAAGTGCCCTGCGCGCCACTTTCGGTGCGAGAACCAATTTCTTCGTGATCATTACACATCAAAATCACACTCTGATTGCCATCAGAATTAAGTAAGGCATCCGCTCCCAACCAGCAGCTCAGTAAATTGTCTAAGCGGGCACTGGCAATAAACTCCTCATGTAAACCAATACACGCAGGAGCCTGCACATCGTAAAAGCTAAGGTTAAAATCAAGCACCTCTGTCATGCCGCATTCTGGATGCTCAGCCGTGACTTGAGCCAGTAGTAAATCTCGAAAGCTAAAATCTTTACGTAAATTGCACAACAAGGCATTCATTTCTTTTTGTGCATTAACGCTTTTGTTGCTATTAGCTTCGCGATTTAAATGAATTGCGAGACTAGGAATCGTTGCAATTGCTTTTTCGAAATTGATTAATACCGATACAAGTTGCCCATGCTGGTCTAAACCACTAACTCTGCCAGCCAAACTTAAATCACGATCAAACCACGGATTTAATAAGGCGCCGCCATAAACCTCAACACCAAGGCGACTGTAACCACGCTGATTAAGCTCAGGGCTTGGTTTTACTTTTAAACAAGGGCTATCCGTGTGGGCACCCAATAACCTTATTCCATTAGAGACCAACTGCTGGCCAACAGTAAAAGCGACAAAGCTTGCATCTGAACGGGTATAAAAATAACGCCCTCCCTGCTCAAGCGTCCAAGCTTGCTTTTCATCTAAGCGTTGAAAACCAGCTGAATCAAATAACGCCGCTAAATTATGAGTAGCATGATAAGGACTTGGAGATGCATTAATAAAGCTTAACAAGCCATCGATATCTGTTTTCACTCTGCCTTCCTTTTTATATGTATGACAAATCTACAAAGAGCCAGCTTAAGCCAAGGCGAGCATTAACAATAAAGCCGCTCCCAGAGCTAAGCGATACCATACAAATGGCATCATTCCGAGGCGATTAATAAAGCTTAAAAAGTAGTGAATACATAAATACGCACTCACCGCAGATACCAACACGCCAACGCCAATCGCAAGCCAGTCGACACTGTGCCCTTCTAAAAGCTCTAAGCCTTTAAAGCCTCCGGACAAAACAATAATAGGCACTGACATTAAAAACGAAAACTTAGCTGCTGACTCACGGTTAAAGCCAAGTAATAAGGCTGCTGTAATGGTAATGCCTGAACGGGATGTCCCAGGAATTAAAGCTAAAGCCTGCGCACAACCGATAATTAACGCGGCTTTAATACCCAAGCTCAGTAAATCTTTATTAAAAGCAGCTGTTTTATCTGCAAAAGCAAGCAATAAACCAAAAACAATGGTGGTACTTGCAATGACAGCAGTAGAGCGAAGATGAGCCTCGATAAAGTCGTTAAACAATAAACCCGCTAAACCAGCCGGAATCGTCGCAAATACAATCATCCAAGCAAGTTTGGCATTACTATCGCTAAAATCACCGGTACAACTTTTTAGGCCACCAACAATAATGGCAGCTAAGTCACGACGAAAATACAAAACAACCGCAGCTAACGTACCAACGTGCACAGCAACATCAAAAGCCAAGCCCTGATCGGGCCAACCAAGTACCTCTTTGGGCAATATCAAATGCCCCGAACTTGAGATAGGAAGAAACTCCGTGACACCTTGAATTAATGCAAGAACAAGCGCATGCACAATATCCATATTCAAAACTCTTAGTTGGGTTTAATGCGTAGGTATAAACTTAAATTTAAAAGTTAGGAGCTTTAGTACGAATGCGCTGGCGCTTTTGCCAAGCCACTTCGTTGCGTAAATATAATGGCTCGAGCTCCATAACAGTAGATGTTAAAGCATTAAAGTCAGGCTCACACTCGAGAGCCTGAATAAGCGCTTCTGCGCTCGGTTCAAGCTCAGCATAAGAAGACTCAAAACACCCTAACTCTATTTCAGGCAGAGCAAAAGCCGAGCCAATACCAACTACAGGCTTGGCAAGAGCGGCAACAGCTTGATTAAACTGCTCATAACTCGAAACTGCTTCAGCGGAGCTCTGAGTTAATGCCTCGCCGTCGTAGTCATATACCGCCCAATACACTTCTTGCATACGGGCATCTATAGCGCAAACGAAAGACACCGGAGCTTGAGGTAATATGTGGCGAATGGCTCGTTCAGCCAAACAACGCAAGGAGCTAAGACCGATCAAGGGTAGCTTGGCGCCATATGCCAAACCCTGAGCAACACTTAAGGCGATACGAATACCGGTAAATGACCCAGGACCGTGCACCAAGGCAATGGCATCGAGCTTTGAAAGTGGGCATTGTTGTTCTTGCAGTAGCTTGTCGATCATCGGCAACAAGCTGCGCGCATGAGTGCGCGGCTCTTCGCTGACCAGTGTAAAACACTGGCCTGCAATGTTTAATGCGATAGAACAGCCCTCAGAAGAGCTATCAATAGCGAGTAGGTTCTGCTCCATCGTATCGTCAACTAATTAAGCACGTAATGCGTTAAAAACAGCCTGTTTGATGTCGTCAAGTGCGCCAACACCTTCTACACGACTGTATTTACAGGCAGACTCACCGTCTTCAGCTAGCTTGCTGTAAAACTCAACCAAAGGTTCAGTTTGTTCATGATAAACGGCTAAACGCTTGCGCACGGTTTCTTCTTTATCATCTTCACGCTGAACAAGTGGCTCACCTGTTTCATCGTCTTGACCTTCAATCTTAGGAGGGTTGTAAACAACATGGTAAACGCGACCTGAGCTTTCATGCACACGACGTCCACTTAAACGCTGAACAATTTCTTCGTCTTCAACATTAATATCAAGAATATGCTCAATCTCGACACCAGACGCTTGCAGCGCTTCGGCCTGAGGAATAGTGCGAGGAAAACCATCAAACAAGAAACCATTTTTACAGTCTTCTTGTGTAATGCGCTCCTTAACTAAGTCGATAATAATCTCATCGCTTACAAGACCGCCGGTGGTCATAATATCTTTTACTTTTAAACCCAGAGGGCTGCCTGCTTTAACCGCAGCTCGCAGCATGTCACCAGTCGAAATTTGAGGAACACCAAACTCGTCCATAATGAACTTTGCCTGTGTACCTTTACCTGCGCCTGGCGCGCCCAACAAAATTACTCGCATGTGTGGATATCCTCCGGTTATGACTTGCACCTGCCGATGCATCCAGCTTAGTTGGGTTTTACACAAACAACGGTAAAACCGACACCCCAGCACCCGCTGGCTGTACTGAGGCAGAAATAAACCAATTAAATCAGTGAGTTATAGAACAAATAAAGTAACACACAGTTGCTGATCTAGCGGCTGCATAGAAGCTACGTAGAACCCACCAAATTTGAGGGCGTAACCATACACATCGAGGCCTACTTTAACAAGTTTGGCGCCTATTCTATCGTCGAGCTTTTGCGCCGCCTCAAACACTTTTCCAAGACATTAAGCGCTGTTATGCTGCCACGTTTTTGAAGATTTACCTAAAATGAAAAAACGCAGCTACTGCGAACAGTGTCAACTCCCTATGCGCACTTGTGTTTGCAGTGCTGTTAAGCCTCAACACTGCCTTACTCAAATTGAGATCTTACAGCACCCACAGGAGAGTAAAGCCGCAAAAAACACCGCTTTTTTACTTAAATTAAGCTTTCCACAACAAGTTAGGCTTTGGCTTGGCGAGCAAGCTCACGACTTCGCCGAGCTCAGAGAAGAACTAAGAAAAGAACAACTAAAGCCAGCGCAAGCACAACCGTGGGCCGTACTCTACCCATCTGAAGTAGCGGAGCCCATATCTCACATCCCTTCTACCGCTCAAGGCCATCGCTTGATTGTGATTGATGCAACGTGGAGAAAAGCCTATAAAATGTGGCAACTGAACCAGTGGCTACATCAGTTGCCGCAGTACAAACTGGAAGGAATAAAGGGACGCTATGCCCGTGCAAGCTCAGTCAAACATGCTTTATCGACACTGGAATGCGTACAACACACCCTAACTGTTTGCGAACCCAAGCTCGACACCCAAGCCTTACAAACCCTCTTTGACTTGCGCCAATCTCACTTTAAACAAGCACCTAAATAAGGCGTGAATCACTAGCAGCCAATATCACGAGTTCACAACTAATAGTGCACGGCAAGCCATACACTCTGCTCACCTTTCGCTGTTGCATGCACTCGATGCCGACGACCTGCAGGAATCAACATATAAGAACCCGCTATTAAATTCTGCTTACTACCACCATCAAATTCAAGTACCGCACTACCGCTTAGTAATATCACCCATTCATTATGCTCCTGCTCATACCAAAAGCCGGGCTCCGAACAGTGCCCCAAAGAAACGATACGCTCAATATGTACGGTTTGCGTTTTTAACAAGCTGACAAACTGCTCATCTGCCTGATAGCCCGGCAGGGCAGAAAAAATATTATCCATTGCTCCTCCTATTCCGTTTAAACCAAACCCGACTCTAACTGGAGGATTAAAAACAGGTTAACAAAGGCTTGATTTACATCACTCAGACAATCTAAATGAGAATTAATATTGACTAATAAGCAATCAAAAGCTAAGCTTACCAAGAATCATTCCTATTAACATTTGTAACAACGATTGATTTAAGTTAAAAGCCAAACAAAATCGTTGGCTTAAAAGACGTTTACAAACACAAGCAGCTATTAATATATGTACGTTTGCCTTTGCAAAGCCATTACAGACAGCCAAATCAAGCAAGCCGCCGATGAAGGCGATGGCAGCTTTCGCGCAGTTCGTGAAAGCCTTGGTGTAGCGACAGTATGCGGCTCGTGTGCATGTGAAGCAAAAAAACTAGTTAAAGCCAGTGCCCGCAGCAGCACTGAAGACCAGCTATTATACCAACCCGCCTAAGTTAAACGACACGCCCAGCGCCCCTGCCTTAATCACAAGCCCAAAGCCAAAAACTCTAGTCTAAACTTAAGCTATCTGCATAAGGGGGAGGCCAGCAATGCCTATTAACCAACTAGGGCAAGATCTCAAAGAGCTACAAGAAGAGCTTAGCTGCCTGCAAGCCGCTGAGCAGCACGTACAGCATAAAATCGATCACCTTATCGATGAACTGAACCATGAGCTTGAGCACCCCAGCAACATACCTGAAGACCATGACCTGAGAGACTTGCCTAAAATGCTGCAACGTTTTGAAACGGAGCACCCTGAACTCACCGACAGCGTCAATCGAGTATTAGTCACACTCTCCAATATGGGTATTTAAGGATCCTACAAACAAAAAAGGCCTGCAGCTTCCACTGCAGGCCTTTTCCTGTAAGACGCAATAAATAGAAGGCTTACGCTTCTTTTTTCTCTTCAGGTTTCGCCTTTGCTTTTAAACGAATGTTCAATTCATTTAACTGCTTAGTATCTACCGCGCCCGGCGCATCCGTCATAACACAAGCCGCTGTTTGCGTTTTAGGGAAGGCAATCACATCGCGAATACTGTCAGAGCCAGTCATCAACATAATCAAACGATCAAGGCCAAAAGCCAAACCGCCGTGTGGTGGCGCACCGTATTTAAGTGCATCCAGTAGGAAACCAAATTTCTCTTCCTGCTCTTCTTTTTCAATGCCCAGAATGCCAAATACGGTCTCTTGCATGGCTTGGTCATGAATACGAACTGAACCACCACCTAACTCAGTACCGTTAAGCACCATGTCATAAGCGCGGCTAAGTGCTGTAGCCGGCTCTGCTGCCAGCTCTTCAGGTGAACACGAAGGTGCTGTAAATGGGTGATGAAGTGCGGTTAAAGCGCCACCGTCAAGCTCTTCAAACATTGGGAAGTCCACAACCCAAAGCGGAGACCACTCACAAGTGTAAAGATCTAAGTCTTCACCCAACTTACAACGCAAAGCGCCTAAGGCATCGCTAACGACTTTGTGAGTATCGGCACCAAAGAATACCAAGTCGCCCGTTTCTGCCCCAACACGCTCTAATAAAGCTTTAACAACATCAAGTGGCAAAAACTTAACGATAGGGCTCTGCAAGCCGTTCTCAAGATCTGTAATGTCATTGATCTTAATGTAAGCCAAACCTTTAGCACCGTACTCGCTAACAAACTTGGTGTAAGAGTCCACTTTCTTACGCGCAATAGATGCACCGTTGGGTACACGCATCGCAGTAACACGACATTTTGGATCGTTCGCAGGGGCGGCAAAAACTTTAAATTCAACGTCTTTCAACAGGTCTTTAACTTCAACCATCTCAAGCGGAATACGCATATCAGGCTTATCTGAACCGTATTTCTCCATCGCTTCGGCATAAGGCATGCGCGGGAATTCACCCAACTCAACGCCTTTGATTTCGCTGAATAGCTTACGAATCATGCCTTCAGTCACACTCATGATCTGCTCTTCGTCCATAAACGAAGTTTCAATATCGATCTGAGTAAATTCTGGCTGACGATCCGCGCGCAAATCTTCGTCACGGAAACATTTAGCAATCTGGTAATAACGGTCAAAACCACTGACCATTAACAACTGCTTAAATAACTGCGGCGACTGAGGCAAGGCAAAGAACTGACCTTCATGAGTACGCGAAGGCACTAAGTAATCACGCGCACCTTCTGGGGTAGCACGAGTCAAAATCGGGGTTTCAATATCCAAGAAACCGTTATCATCAAGATAGTTACGAATTTCGTTAGTGACCTTGGAACGCAAACGCAAGTTCTCTTGCATAGCCTGACGACGAAGGTCCAAGTAGCGATACTTTAATCGCACCTCTTCACCCACATTGGTGTGGCCGTCTAGTTGAAAAGGTACGGTTTCAGCGCTGTTCAGCACTTCAAGGTCTAAACCATAGACTTCAACTTCACCGGTGGCCATATTCGGGTTAACCGTGGCTTCAGAGCGCGCGCGCACCTTACCTTTAACCTGTAATACATATTCAGAGCGAACTGAGTCCGCCTTAGCAAAGTTTTCAGCTGCATCGGGGTCAAAAACCACCTGAACAATACCTTCGCGATCACGCAAGTCGATAAAGATAACACCACCGTGATCACGGCGACGATCAACCCAGCCGCACAAAGTGACTTCCTGATCTAAATTGCTTTTATTAAGAGTTCCGCCGTAAACACTGCGCATGTTGAATTCCAATTATGTAAATTATTTGCTCGGTGGCGTCTGACTTACGCCGATTTACTGCTATTGCTGGAACTACCAGCATCACCAGCTAAATTCTTTTTCTTGCCCGATTTAAAATCCGTCTCATACCAACCACCACCTTTCAAGCGAAAAGCAGCGGCAGAGACTTTCTTATTGAGCTCAGGCAAAGCGCATTTGGGACATTCCACCAAAGGCTTATCGCTCATTTTTTGTAAGGCTTCGAGTACATGACCACAAGACTTACATTCATATTCGTATATAGGCATAACACACTAGCTTAAAACGAGGTTGATCTTCGTAAATAGACGGATTCCTAAAGGTGCGAGTCACCGACTACGGAAACAGACTATTAAAAGGCGCGGCATTATAAACCAGCACAGCGCATAGACAAAGTATGAGACGCAAGAGAATCGATGAAGAACAAGCCTACAGTGCTAGCATTACCAGCAAGCTTAGCAGTGCCAACTAAGAGAGATTCACGCCAGGATATAGACAAACACAAGCCAAGTAGGCACCAAGACCTGTAATAAGTAGTTTCAAGCCCATCAAAGAAAAAAAAACCGTAAATTAGGGCTTTTTAGACAAAGAGATATTGCCTCTGCCCCTCAATTCCTCTATGTTTAGGCCTAGTTTTCTATGTGGCCTACAAGGCACTGAGGTCTCCATACCTACTCACTGCAGTAGACTTACAGAAGACCAACAATAAGGACTGAATATTGCAACAATGCTTTATTTAAGGTTGCAACAGGGAGGCAGAAGCTCCCTCATTTATACAAACCATCACAAGTACAACCAGTTACTCTAAAGGGGAACTCATGGCCGCTCGTAAAAAAGCTCCAGTAAAAAAAGCACCAGCAAAAAAAGCTGCACCAGCAGAAAAAAAGATCAAAGCGATTCGTGAGCGCTATTCAAAGACTCAAATTTTGACTCAAATTTCTGAAAACACTGAACTCACCAAAAAGCAAGTGTCTGCTGTATTGGAAGAGCTTAGCGATATTATGGAAGGCCACATCAAAAAGCGCGCCTGTGGCGAGTTTGTTATGCCTGGTCTATTCAAAGTTGTGACGGTTAAGAAACCTGCACGTAAAGCACGCAAGGGCATCAACCCCTTTACCGGTGAAGAAACTACTTTTGCTGCCAAGCCTGCCAGCATTCAAGTTAAGCTTCGCCCGCTTAAGAAACTCAAAGAAATGGCTGAATAAGCTTTTCTTGAAGGTTAGCCACTCTTAGCGGCTAGCCTTCGAAAACACGAAAGCAACTCCTCGCAACAAGCCCTTGCCCCCCAATACGTTTATAAGGGCCAAAACCACACGCCCCTTAACCAGACAGCTTCAGTTTAAAACAAGTCAGTACTAATAGATAAGTGAGCGCTGCACGCCCATCACAAGGGAGCTGGATTCCGATATATCAAAGACGGTTGCAGCAACCAACTCACCATTAACCGGAATCATAGAAAGCTCAGCATCAACGGCTTTGTTCTGCTCTCGGCACACAAACCCAAGCTTAAAATATGAGCTCTTTCTAGGCTGTTCCGCCTGTAGATATATATCCGAAACCTCACCCTCGCTTATATAAGTATCAGGTATCAACTGCCGCTCCACATGGCTTAAATACCGATCGGCAGAATCATAAAAAGACAAAACAGCAACAATACTGCCAGTAAAACTACGCTTTATAAGCAAACACTTCAGCAATACCTTTTTAATACCTAAACTTGGGTAAGTGACAGAACAGGGGACTCTTTTAGGCCCTTCAGTTTGTACCGCTAGGGGGTCCTCAAAAGGGGCATACTGCGCATTAACCAAGGCATAAAAACGCTCATTATCAGCCTTACCATGCGCCAAAGTACCTTGATCAAAGTGAGAAAAGGCTCGCCCATCCGAGTTAGCACTAGGCTTTATACAAGCCCCAGTCAAGCTTCCCAAGTGCAATGTAGAAATCATGGAGGAAGCATGAATGTGCTTAAAGGATCGAGTACTACAGCGACTAAGGTTATTTACTTTTACAGCAGCACGTCGATCCGCAGCTACAGGTAGAGCATCAAATAAATACTTACACTCAATATTATCTGCATGCGGCAGATTTATCTCGCTGCCTTGAGCCGAGTTCACAAGACGAAGGAAAACCTGATTTTTTAAGGCCCATGTATGAGGCACGGAGAATTTAACGAGGGTACAGTCACTAAAAACCGAAACACAGCCTGAAAAAACATCTTCCTCATCAAAAGCATCCAGAAGCTCTTCGGTATTGGCGTCAACAATATCTTTACCATGCATATCAACTGGCGTACGAACAATCTCTAAGTCGGGATCAGTAAAGGTTATTGCATTTACTCGCTCACAGCAGATGTGATTAAGCAAGCGGTTCTCACTGTGATCTGATATCTGCCCTCCCCGCCACAATACATTGTTAAAGCCCCTTAAATACAAGCTGCGCCCATAACGAGGATCTGAAGACTTAATAACCTTAACCCCTTTATATCGCGCAGTATTTTCATTCCACCAATTAGATTTTTGCGGCAAACCACAACCATTAATAATGGTATCTTCGATAAAAATAGGCGCAGACTGGTCGTAAGCATTGGTTCTAGCAAAAGAATCAAAATGAATGCCTCCAAATAAACCATGGAAGTTGCAATTGATTATCCTTAAGCGATTAACACACTCACCCTCAGCCAAATAAGCACCATAACGGCAGTTCTGTGCAGCTACATTTTGCAGCGTCATAGCCTGATTATCGGGTTTTTTGAACTCAATGCCCGCCTGAGGCATATAAGAAGAACCACGCAAGGTAAAAGAACTCCAAATCTGCCCATTTTGTTTTTTACACACAACAATGGATTTGGATTGATCTACCCAATCACCATGAATAATGCACTTAGCACCATCAATAAACATAGGAGTGGGCGTAAGTGTATCAGCGACCAAATAAACACCGGAGCCGCCTCTAGAGCGCCCCAAACGACAACGTTTGTAGTTGCCAGATTCAAACATAGCTTTTAAGGCTGCGGTTGAATCAGTGCCACTAGGCTCTACACCAAAATAATAAGTAGAACTACAGTCATCAACTGCACCAAACTGTAACGAGTTAACAAAGCCATCACTATCAGGCTGTAATACCGCGACTAAATCATTTTGCAGCTGAAGCTTATCAAAGCCGTTAGCAACACCATCAGCAGTAATAAGGTATTTTCCCCCGCCCCCCAAACCTAAACCATTTCGATCCTGCGTATTAACGACATCCCCCTCAAGCAACCAAGAGGCATCAGCCATCGATGAAACACTAGAAAATGTGAGCAGATCGATATTCGAAATACGCTGCCATTTACCCGAGTCACTACCAGGAGAATTAGAATCGGTAGTGTGAGGCAGCGGAGAAACACAACGATAAAGCCCCGTTTCAAAACGTAAGACCTCATAGTTGTGAGTGATTTCAATACCTGAAGCAAAAACCCCTCGAAAAACATGGCCAAGGTTAGGCAGTACGTCATTAGAGGTGGAGCTAGATTGAGCTAATTCAGAGCCAGCAGGCCCCGAAGTCAATGGCGCGGCATTTGACGATGACACAAGTAATGTGCCCAAAAGTAAATGCCGCCGAGAGATATCATTCATTACTGCACCTCAACTTCCATGCTTGGATTTACCTCAAAGAATAAGGCTATGCTACATGAGCGAATAGAGCTTGGTAATGACCTATATAAAAGGTTTTAGATAATAGGAAAATCGCCTCCCCCCAAAGCGCTAAAAAGAACACAAGAGCCTAATCATGCCCGCTGCTATAGGCTAAGGCGTAAAACCCGCACTAGAAACAGAGCTTACTTCAACATTACTTGCAGCTTCAAAATCCTCACCACTCAAAGATGAACGTAAACGACTCACTACCTTTTCAAGCTCTTCTTCACTGTATTTTTTAGGCATAAAGTTGCCCCATACAGCGCCAGGCCATGCCACATCACTTTCGTAACGAGCAACATGATGTAAATGCAACTGCGGTACCATATTCCCCAACGAGGCGACATTAATTTTATCCGGCGCATAAATAGAGGTAAGCACCTCACTTAAGTGCGAACTTTCTCGCATTAGTTGAGCCTGGTCTGCCTCATCTAGGTGATAAATTTCACGAATGGCCTCACGCTTGGGCACCAAGATAACCCAAGGAAAGTTAGCATCCTTGTGCAACAAAACCAAAGAGAGGCGAAACTGGCCTATCGCAACGGTATCTGCAGCTAATTGTGAATGGAGTTCAAACATATGCTATTCCTTATTGCTGTCCGCGATTACAATACGCGACCAAAACTCATAGTGACAATAGCCACTGAGTAAATATTTGCATAATTAATATTAGTTCAAAGCCCGAGGAGCCCCATGCGCGCTAGTAACTTTCTTATCGCGACCACCAAAGAGACACCTTCTGATGCCGAAGTTGTCAGCCACCAGCTTATGCTGCGCGCGGGCATGATCCGCAAATTGGCTTCAGGTTTATATACTTGGCTGCCTTTAGGTCTACGTGTATTACGTAAGGTTGAAAACATCATCCGTGACGAGATGGATAAAAGTGGCTCACAAGAAGTCATGATGCCCGTTGTACAACCATCAGAGCTCTGGCAAGAAAGTGGCCGCTGGCAGCAATATGGGCCAGAACTGCTTCGCATTAATGACAGACACGGCCGTGACTTTTGCCTTGGCCCAACCCACGAAGAAGTCATCACCGAACTTGCTCGGGGCCAACTGAGCAGCTACAAGCAACTGCCAGCCAGCTTTTATCAAGTACAAACAAAATTCCGCGACGAAGTCCGCCCCCGTTTTGGTGTTATGCGTTCTCGCGAATTTATAATGAAAGACGCTTATAGCTTTCATTTAGATCAAGACTGCTTACAAAACACCTATGATCGTATGTATCAAACCTACGGCGCTATTTTTACTCGCATAGGCCTCGATTTTCGTCCAGTACTGGCCGACACCGGCTCCATTGGTGGTTCGAGCTCACACGAATTCCATGTACTAGCGGGCAGCGGCGAAGATGCCATCGCCATTAGCAATGGCAGTGATTTTGCCGCCAACGTAGAACTTGCCGAAGCTCTTGCCCCTGAAAAACAAGAGAGCAATGGCGAAGCAGCAGAAGAAGTCGCTACTCCCAATGCAAAAAGTATTGAAGAGGTCGCATCGCTATTAAACGTCGAGGCACAAAACTGCGTTAAAACCTTAATTGTGCTTGGTGAAGCCGATGAAGAAAGCGGTGAGCAGGCATTAATTGCCCTTGTGCTTCGAGGCGATCACGCTCTTAACGATATCAAAGCTGAAAAGATTCAAGGGCTAGCCGAACCATTACAGTTTGCTCCTGAAGAACGAATCAGCAAAGAAATTGGCGCCGACGTTGGCTCTCTAGGTCCGATTGGTTTAACTATTCGCTGCATCGTGGATCGCAGTGCCGCCGCTCTCGGCAACTTTGTGTGTGGTGCCAATAAGACAGGCTTCCACCTTATCAATGGCAGCTGGCAAACCGAGCTTGAAATTGCCGATCTTCGCGACGTTGTTGTTGGTGATCCCAGCCCTTGCGGTCAAGGCACTCTTGAGATCAAACGTGGCATTGAAGTTGGGCATATATTCCAACTAGGAACAAAATACAGCGAAGCCATGGGCGCCAAAGTACAAGACCCTACTGGCCGAGACAGCGCCATGACCATGGGCTGTTACGGTATTGGTGTAACACGAGTAGTTGCCTCTGCGATTGAGCAAAACCACGACGATAACGGCATCATCTGGCCAACAAATATTGCCCCCTTCCAGTTAGCCATCGTTCCTATTAACAAGCATAAAAGTGAAGCGCTAGCCCAGTACTGTGAAAACCTTTATGAAGAACTCACACAAGCAGGCATCGATGTTCTTTATATGGATGAAAACAAAGCGCGCCTAGGTGTGATGCTTGCCGATGTCGAATTAATGGGGCTACCTCACCGAATCGTTGTCGGTGAAAAAGGCTTGGTTAAAGGTGAAATTGAATATCGTGCGCGCCGCGATAGTGACAACAGTGCTCTAGCTGTTGAAGGGCTTGTCGCCGAGCTGAAGCAACGAATTCTCGCCTAATGAAACGTGCATTTAACCAACTGGCTCACCTCACTGTATTGCTTTATTGCCTTACAGTAGGTGGCCTTGCTGTAAACGCCGCTCAAGCAAAGGAAGTGGATGCGGAGCTTAAAAAGCTACTTATAGAAGCCGCCAATAGTGCAGAGAGCTTCGAAGATCGCTTTGATGCCGAAGTGTGGTTAATGCAAAAGGGCACCGTTCTTGAAAAGTACGTAAAAGATGCCGATGAGCGTATCAACCTACTGAAACAAATCCACGCAGAAGCCACACGCGCCGAAGTGCCACCCGAATTTGTACTCGCTGTGATTGAAGTTGAAAGCCACTTCAATCGCTACGCCATTAGCAGTGTTGGCGCCCAAGGTTTAATGCAAGTCATGCCATTTTGGAAAAAAGAAATTGGCCGTCAGCAGGACAACCTAACCGATCCAGCAACCAACTTGCGCTATGGCTGCACCATATTACGATATTACTATGACAGGGCCGATGGCCATTGGGCCGAAGCTCTAGCTCGCTATAACGGCAGTTACGGTAAGTTATGGTATCCGGAGAAAGTTATGAATGCGTGGCAGAAGCATTGGCGCTAAACCAGCCCTAACATAAAGGGGGCGGGCAATCGACTTTAAATATAATCCCTGACCCTTATGTTTAGCGCATCGGCATCATGTGCTTTAACGATCTTTAAAGCACATGAGCGACTACTAAGATCGAGCACTTTTTCACTTTCAAACTGACGCATACGAAGATTAAAAAAACTTTTGACCATCGGCTGGTCTGGACGCTTGTCACTAGGCTGAATCACGACCGCCAAACAACCATTGCTCAATTCGACCAAAGTCCCCACAGGGTAAACACTCATACAGCGAATAAACTGATAAACCAGTGTTTTATCTAAGCTTTCCCCTGCAAGCTCACTTAAAATACGCATCGTCTCAAAGGGGCTTTTACCTTTGTGATAACAACGCTCTGCCGTAATGGCATCATAAATATCAACAATCGATGCAAGACGCCCTGCCGTCGTTATTTGCTCACCTTCAAGGCTGCGAGGATAGCCACCACCGGAGACTTTCTCGTGGTGCTGTGCACAAATAGAAAGGGCGATATCACTAATGCCTTCCGACTTAGTGAGCACCTCCTCACCATAAAGCACATGATTCCGCATCAACTGCCATTCTTCATCTGTCAGCTTGCCGCTTTTATTAAGAATGTTATAAGGCACCCTAACCTTACCAATATCATGCAGTAATGCGCCCGTCACCAGCTGGTGTAAGTCATTACGCTCATAACCCAAATATCGACAAAACACCCCCATCAATATGCCAACATTGATACTGTGCTCAAGTAAATACTGATCCTTCTCTCTAATCTGACTCAAACATAACAAGGCGTTAGCATTAGTCAGTACCGAATCACACATTTCATCGGCTAACTCTTCCACAGGGCCAACCTCAATTGCTTTGCCCATTTTGACGTCTTTAACGAGGTTGCCCACTAAAGAACGCGCCTCGTTATAAACCTTAGTTGCGCGCTTTCGCTCTTTTTCTAAGGGTGCTTTTAACTTTAGATCTGCCCTGTTCGTCAATACTGGTACGGCAAAACTCGAACCTTTGCCCATCGAGATATCAATGTAGATTTCAGCGATACCCGATGCCTTCAACTTTTTTAATGTTTCAGCGCGACTTATCAAGCCTCGGCTATTCAGCCCGGTGGCCTGTAAATTAGGCGTTTGCTCAGAAACAAACATACCGAGCTCAACTTTTTGGGTGGGAATGCGATAAACGTCCGTCACGAAAGGGCTTCCTCTGGCTTCTTTTGCAGTATAGCCAGCGAAGATCAAACTCGACGGTGTAATTTAAGACTTTTTAGTAAGACCAACACAGCCAGCCTAGGTAACATGAAAGGCCGTAATTATTGCAACTAAGCTGGTTATTCTTTGTAAAGCATCGATAAGAGGCCGCCCCAAGCCTGCGTAACATAGCTCTCTAACAGCAAGATATAAGGCTCCAGTAAAGCGGGGCGAGCCATATAAATAAAAAAGAGCAAAGAGCAGACTACAAATACCGAAGCAAAAAACAGAGGCCATGGTGATTCTGGAGGTAAGTCTTTTAAGGCATTATTTTCAAACTCAACGGTAAAACGCTGACTGACACTACCGCTTAATTCCGAGTCATCACGGGCCTGCGCAGAAGAAAGACCAGACCTATTAACAGATTCATTAGTACCATCAAGACTCTGAGCATAGCCCGTATCACTAGGTACAGCAGCCGTATTTATTGCAGTCGAAGCCGCCGCACGCTCAACAAGCACCTTCTGTAGTTTTTTCACATTGATTGACTCTAAACCGTCAATCAGCTGCTGACCACACTGATAGCGTTTATCAGCCTCTTTGGCTAGCAAATGGTCCAATACTTTTTGCAAAGCCTGTAAGTCGTCGGGTAGCTCAGGTACAGTCGACGTAATATGCTTAATGCCAATTTCCACTGCAGACTCCCCATCAAAAGGAACCTGCCCTGTTAACATTCGAAAAAAGACAATACCGAGACTATAGAGGTCGCTGCGAGTATCCACTGTACGCCCTTTCGCCTGCTCAGGGCTCATATAATGGGGAGTCCCTACAGCCGTACCGAGCTGAGTCATAGCAAGGTCGCTGCGCTCGGCACGGGCAATACCAAAGTCTGTGAGTACGGCAGATCCATCGACCTTTCTAAACATGATGTTTTCAGGTTTGATATCTCGATGAACATAGCCTCGCGAACCGGCATAATCTAAAGCCTTGGCGATATCCTTTATTGCTTGTACTTTCTGGCCTAAAGTCAAAGAATCTTGCAAAGAGGCCAAGTCTGAACCATCGATATACTCCATCGACAGAAAGAATAAACCTTCATGCTCCCCAACCTCATGCACGGTAACGATATTAGGGTGAACCAACTGGCTAGCGATTTGCGCTTCTCGCAAAAAGCGCTCATTGAAATTTTCTTCACGTGCAGCATTTTCATGCATGACTTTTAACGCCACTTTACGCCCAAGAACATCTTGAGTCGCCAGATACACCGTTGCCATCCCTCCTCGACCAAGGGTTTTATGCAAACGATAACCTGGAATACGAATTGTCATACGGGCGGGGCTCTATCTTTGATCGGCAGGTTGGCGAGAGCATAGTAACATTATGTCTACACAACGTTGATTACACTTATCGCTTTTATTCTTATAGGGCAAAGTCAGGCACTTTACCTCTAAAAAGGCCTTATATTGATAACTTAACCTTTTTTAGTCATCAGCGCTTTTTGGCAGCCTTCTTATTTTGCCCCAACCACATATAGACCCCGCTCACTGCCGCCAAGATAAATAGCAGTGCGATTAAATCCATAATAAAAGGACCTATCGAGCCTAAGAAGCGACCTGCGTGCAGATCAAGTACGACACGCTCCCAGCTGAGTTCACTAGCACCATAACTTGCCATAACCTGCTTTTTTACCCACGCGGGTGTTGCCTGAACAGGAGTCAGAGACAGGTTAGCCTGCGATGGCTGCCACTGCATAGTATCGCTATTTAATGCGTACTGGCCGGCAGCACTCACAATACAAAAATGCTGATCACAACGCCCCATGCTTTCAATAGGTGCAGGCAAGCCACTATAGATATCACTGACATCAACCAGATTTAATTGCGCATCAAATAAAGCCAAACTTTGACGACAAGCTACGGCCAAACTGCCTTTAAAAGCGCTGAGAGCAACCAAGGTCTGCGAACATTGATACAGCGGTTTCGCCTCGACATAAACATGAGTTGATAAGGCGGAAACCAACAACACCTTACCGTCAGGAGCCAAACTGTAAGAGCGAAACTCTGGAACTTCCTGGCCATAAAGGGATAAGAGCCAAGGTGAACTGACTTTAAACTTCGCTAAGCGTAAAGCATCAGTGTGATTAAGTAAGATACCGGTAATACTTAACAGCAGAACAACAACGGCAGACATCAAACCTGCACGCTTATGCCAGCGCCGCGCGAGTCGGCGGAAATGTTTCTTTCTCATTACTGCTCTTGAGAGCTCGTCTTTTTATCCAAGTAGAGCGCAACTTTAGCAACTTTTTTCATTGCTCGCACACTCAAGGTGGCGCCGGTGATGCCATCGATACGGCGATCGAGCTTAGTATCCTCACTTAAGCTAGCACCTAAAAACTGCTTTCGAAAGAAAGGGTAACGAATTTCAGAACCACGACTCTCGCGGTACTCCAGCACTTCGATGCCTCGAATATGCCCTTGTTCAACAGAGATCGCCATGGTGATAGGCCTCTCTTTGCCCACCTCATCGAGTATCCAGGTACGTATTTGGCCTTGCTGCCAATAACGCAAACGGGCCCTGCCGAGGCGGTAATCAAAGCGCTGAAGAAGCTCACTTTTATCAGCTTTATTTAACCACAAAGCTTCTTGCTCTGCTGGCTCTGCCGACAAAGAAGCCAAGTACGCCTGTAAACGATCTTCTTCAGCAAAACTTTGTTTACCAAACGTAATAAGAGCGAGTGGCAAACAAAGCATAAGCTGGCGCCAATAGCACCAAAACATCTTAGAACGACCAACCCACACCTAGGTTGAAGCTATCGCCCTTATCTGCATTTTGGTTATCAGACCAATCAGCCTTAAATACAACACGAGGTGTTAACCAGTAGTTGGCACCGTAATCGAGTACTTGCTCTGCATCGCTTTGATCAAAACCAGCAACATTATTCCACTCGTTATAACGAACGAAGAAACCAAGCTGCTCGGTCACTTTGTAAGATGGCTCGATATACCAACCATTCTGTACATCCATACCTTGATCTTTGGCTTGCTCACCATCGATATTCCACTGAGCGGCCAACGCGCGAATACTGAAATCAGCGATATTGTAGATAGCGTGCGCTTCAACCAAGGTAGCACTCGCATCAGAAATCGTGCCCTGAGTTAAGTTTTCTTGGTATTGAGCAGTCGCAGCCAACTCAAGACCTGTTACGCCGGTGTACTTCAAGCGACCGGTGTAAGCGAAGTCATTGGCATTGGCTTTAGCAACTTTTTGACGACCGCTGCGAATTGAACCCAATTCGCCGTCTTCGTCAGAGCTATCTAAACCGCTAGTGAAAGCCACGTCGTAGCTCAAACCTGCAGTAATATCACCACGAAGCATGGCCCCCGCTTCCCACCAAGTGGTAGGAATGATGTTTTTCTCAACAAGATTACGCTCAGTGCCGTAGAAAGTTTCAGGCTCGTGAGTTTCGTTAAGGATACCAACAGGGATTAGGAATTGACCGGCAACCAAACGATGCTTCTCAGCGTAATCCCACTCGATGTAAGCCTGCTCAAGCTCAACTTCACCAGGCTTACCGTCGCCAGACAAACCGTGCTCAAGCTCAAGCTCAGAGAAGAAACGAACTTTTTCATTAAACTCATGACCAACAAACAAAACAAAACGATGCGCGTCGATCTGATCGTCTTTGCCATTAAAATTGTTGTAGTGGATCTCGCCGTAACCACCAATCTTGGTCTTGCGAGCCCAATCCAAGCTCTTGTCAGAAGAACCTGCATCTCCTGAATCAAGCGCATCAGCAGTTGCTTCAACTTTTTGATCAGTTTGAGCTTGAGCTTTCTTAAGCTCAGCAATTTCTTTTTCTTGCGCATCCAAACGCTTAATCAACTCTTCTACTGATGCATCTGCGGCAGCGTTCATTGCTACAGCACTTAAAGCGATAGCCAGTGCAGTTTTTTTCATAGTTCCCCCAAAGAACCTAAGGTCAAATAACAGGACTGCTTTCTTGGAGTAACAACTCGGCTACATCTCAAAGACAAGCGACCTAAATTTTTAGGCCGCCATCGTATACGCAATGATAATGATTATCAACACCTATCACTATCGCATTTAATATTTTTGATTTAACACAAAAAAACCTCCACTAGGGAGGTTTTATATTGGAAAAATACCGCTTTCTAAAGCTAGCTTTGCTCTTCAGCCGGCGCAGCAGAGTCAATCAAGGTCTTTAACTCACCGTTTTCATACATCTCAGTAATAATGTCACAGCCACCGACTAACTCACCTTTTACCCATAACTGAGGAAACGTCGGCCAGTTAGCAAACTTAGGTAGCTCTGTACGAATATCTTGATTAGATAAAATATCAACGTAAGCAAAACGTTGACCACAGGCCATAATCGATTGCGAAGCTCGCTGAGAAAAACCACACTGAGGTGCGTTGGGTGAACCCTTCATATAAAGAAGAATATCGTTATCTGCAATTTGCTTTTTGATGGTTTCCAAAGTGGACATCGTTGCACCTTTTGAAAGTAACTGTATGTAAGAAAAGTAACTATATAAGAAGTCATAAGGCTCTATATAAATTCAAGCTAGAGCCAATACCAAGAGAGAGGACACCTAAGCCCAAGTACCCGACTATTTTACTCAAGTATTTAGCAAAAGGTAAATCTTATTAAATACTTAGCCTCACACATAACATCGATGACAGAGTCACACACGATAAATTGCGCGATAAAATAATCAATAAAACCCTACGTTCCGCGAATTTAGCGCATAAATGAAGCAATAAAGCCCCGAAAGGCTTGTCACTGCACAAAGAAACTTTGTATTATCCCTTTTTTGAACAGGCAGCCATCCAGCTGCCTTTTTTGCTTTTAGGGGGTAATGTTTTATGACGGAGTCAGCGCTGATGAATACCTATGGAACTAGGTCAACCACAATAGTAAAGGGTGAAGGCCCCTATCTTGTGGATGCTGACGGCCGCCGCTACCTCGATGCTATTGCAGGTATTGCTGTATGCGGGCTTGGTTATAGCCACCCGGCTGTAACCGAAGCGCTCTGCGATCAGGCCAACACCCTGATTCATTGCTCCAACCTCTACAACATCGAACCTCAGCAGAAGCTCGGCGACGCGCTTATCAACGCCAGTGGCATGGATAAAGTCTTCTTCTCCAATTCCGGAGCAGAAGCCAATGAAGCTGCCATTAAAATTGCGCGCAAATACGGCCAAGATAAAGGCTTAACATCGCCCGAAATCATTGTGGCCGATCGCAGCTTTCACGGCCGCACCATGGCCACTTTAAGTGCGACCGGAAATAGTAAGGTTCAAGCAGGCTTTGCACCACTAGTAAGCGGTTTTAAGCACGTGGAATATGACAACCTTGCTGCGATCGAAGCCGCCGCAACGGATAATACTGTTGCCATTATGGTCGAGCCAGTACAAGGCGAAGGTGGCGTGCGCGTACCCGCAAACGACTACCTTAATAAGTTACGCGAACTTTGTGATAACAAAGGCTGGCTGCTTATCCTCGATGAAATCCAGACTGGTAATGGCCGCTGTGGTAGCTTTTTTGCCTACCAACAGAACAACATTTATCCAGACGTTGTCACCACCGCTAAAGGGCTTGGTAACGGCGTTCCTATTGGCGCATGTTTGGCGCGAGGCGCTGCTGCAAGCGTATTGCAGCCTGGTAACCACGGCTCAACGTTTGGCGGCAACCCATTAGCAAGCCGCACCGCTTTGGCCGTCGTTAAAGAGATCAATACCGAAACCATGCTCAAGCGCGTCAATGAGCTAGGCGACAAACTGCTATTCGACTTTAAAGAGCAGTTAAGCAATCTAAGTGGTGTGCTCGATGTTCGTGGTAAAGGCCTAATGATAGGTATTGAGCTTGACTGCGACTGCAGTAAGCTTGTTGAAAAAGCAAAAGAAGAAGGTTACTTAATCAACGTCACCAGCGGTAACGTACTACGTCTACTCCCCCCTTTTATTTTGACCGATGACGAAGCGCTGCGCTTAACAGGCGCCATTGTCTCTTTGGTTCACCAAGCGCTGAATAAAAGCGTCTGAAGGAGCGTTCAATGAAACCAAGACATTTCCTCACTCTGCTGGACCTAAACCCAGCAGAGCTAAAAGAAGTTATTGCCAACGCAATTGAGCTCAAGAAAAGCCTGCACCATGACGAAATCAATGAGCAGTTTAAAAATCGCGTACTGGGCATGATCTTTGAGAAAAGCTCAACCCGCACTCGCGTAAGCTTTGAAGCGGGCATGACTCAGCTCGGCGGTGCTGCCCTCTTCTTAAGCCCACGCGACACCCAGCTCGGGCGCGGAGAACCTATTGAAGACAGTGCACGCGTATTATCGCGCATGGTCGACATGATCATGATTCGCACCTTCGCTCACAGTACCGTAGAACGCTTTGCCGAATACTCCAAGGTCCCAATCATCAATGCATTAACGGATGACTACCACCCTTGCCAGCTGCTTGCCGACGTACAAACCTATGTTGAACATCGCGGCCAACCAAGTGGTAAAACTGTTGCCTGGATTGGCGATGGTAATAACATGTGCCACTCTTACATCAATGCCGCACGCCAATGGGACTTCCAGCTCAATATCGCCTGCCCCAAAGGCTTTGAGCCAAACACAGAGCTACTTGAGGCCAATAAAGAGCGTATTAAGTTGGTTCACAACCCCATTGAGGCAATACGCGACGCCGACTGGGTTAGCACTGATGTTTGGGCCAGCATGGGCCAAGAGGATGAGCAGAAGCAACGCGAAGAAGCCTTTAAAGGCTACATGGTCGATCATGAATTAATGAGCCACGCCCATAGCGATGCCTTACTTATGCACTGCTTACCGGCTCATCGCGGTGAAGAAATTAGCGCCGAGCTCATTGAAGATGAAAAAATCAGTGTTGTCTGGGATGAAGCAGAGAATCGCCTGCACGCACAAAAAGCGCTTATGTTGTTTTTAGCTGAGCACAGCGCGTAGTCTAAACACGCTCTTTTTCAAATATTAATCTTGCCAGGCGCACCAAAAGATGAATGGTGCGCCGCCTTTTTAACCTCCTCCTAATTAGATCAACACAGACAAATAAAGCCACTGTTTTTCTAAGATTTTTTTTCATAAAAAACCCTTCTCTACATAAAAACTTCATCTAGTTCAGTTTCTAAACAAGCCACTTTTCCAGCCTCAGAAGTAATCAGGGCTCAAAGGTTAGTAGTCACTGCAGACACAATTAACCAACACTTTATCCACAGCTTTTCCAGCAATTCTTCTGCTTGCAATAGGCGTCCAAGCGCATTATCTTGTGCCCAAGCTTCAAAAAGCCCCAATATATGGTGTTTAGGCCTCAAGAAGACCTATATGCAGGATGCACTCTAAATGAGCTTATGCACATGCAATGTGCACAACTTATAAGCACCCGTACCTTCAACACCGCACTTGTATTGGGCTCAGGTCCTTAGACCCAAATAAGCAGAATATAAAACATCAGCTCCCGCACCTCGTTCATGGCACCTGAGCTGATTAAGCACACACATATATCAACTACAAACGTATCAAGAGTTAGGAATATGCAGACGACTGACACAGGCTCCTCCGCCAGCACACCTTTAAGCCCGGAGGCCTCTGCCTTGGACACAGGAAGTTCCGCCATCGCCGCTACCGCGCCCGGCCAAATTCGCGTTATTAAACGCAACGGTAAAGTTGTTCCTTATACCAGCGACAAAATCGCGGTAGCAATGACCAAAGCC
The DNA here is from genome assembly GCF_041346925.1 of Agaribacterium sp. ZY112. NCBI lineage: Bacteria > Pseudomonadati > Pseudomonadota > Gammaproteobacteria > Cellvibrionales > Cellvibrionaceae > Agaribacterium > Agaribacterium sp. ZY112. The sequence goes on from NZ_CP166840.1 coordinate 3,845,697, forward strand.
TTCCTCGCTGTTGAAGGCGGCACCGCTGCAGCATCGTCACGTATTCATGAAACCGTTGAAAATCTCACCGGCCAAATTGAAGCAACCTTTAAGCGCCGTATGCCTTCAGGTGGCACCATCCACATTGAAGAGATTCAAGACCAAGTTGAACTGGTCTTGATGCGCTCAGGTGAGCAAAAAATTGCGCGCTCTTACGTTCTCTACCGTGACGAACGTGCGCGAGCTCGTGACGATGAAGACGTATCAAGCAAGCCGGCACAATCAAGTCACGGCCTAAGCTTAGAAATCCCACAGATTAACGTCACCACTCGCGACGGCAAACTGCAAAAGCTTGATGGCGAACGTATTCTGACCGTTGTTGCTGAAGCCTGCTCTGACCTGGATGACGTTCAAGCAGAAGCCATTCTTAAAGAAGCCCTGCGTAACCTGTATGACGGTGTCAGCTTAGATGACGTCAACACCTCACTGGTTATCTCGGCCCGTACCTTGGTAGAACAAGAGCCCAATTACAGCTTTGCCACCGCACGCCTACTGTTAGATAAACTACGTGCTGAAGCGTTGAGCTACCTCGATGTTGCTGAAGAAGCAACACAAGCCGAGATGAGCGACTACTATCCAAAAGCCTTAGAAGCATTTTTGAACTTTGGTGTAAAAGAAGATTTAGTCGACCCAGAACTACTGAACTTTGATTTAAAAGCTCTGGGCGAAGCCATTTTGCCTGAACGCGATCTACAGTTTGGCTACCTTGGTTTACAAACCTTATACGATCGCTACTTCATCCATCACGATGACAACCGCATTGAGTTACCTCAGGTATTCTTTATGCGTGTGGCAATGGGCCTGTCAACAGAAGAAGAAGACCGCAACGGCCGAGCCATTGAGTTCTACCGCTTGCTTTCAAGCTTCGACTACATGAGCTCTACACCGACCTTATTTAATGCGGGCACGTTGCGCCCACAACTTAGCTCGTGCTACCTAACCTCTGTGCCTGACGACCTTCACGGCATCTATGGCGCCATGCAAGACAATGCCATGCTTAGTAAGTTTGCTGGTGGTTTGGGTAACGATTGGACGCCTGTGCGCTCTTTAGGTTCTCGCATTAAAGGCACCAATGGTAAAAGCCAGGGTGTTGTGCCTTTCTTAAAAGTTGCCAATGACACTGCCGTAGCCGTTAACCAAGGTGGTAAGCGTAAAGGGGCCGTCTGTGCCTACCTTGAAACTTGGCACATGGATATCGAAGAATTTTTAGAGCTTAGAAAAAATACCGGTGATGATCGTCGCCGCACCCACGATATGAATACCGCTAACTGGGTTCCAGACCTATTTATGAAGCGTGTATTTACCGACGGTGACTGGACCCTATTCTCACCAGCTGACACACCCGATCTTCACGACCTTTTTGGTAAAGCGTTTGAAGAACGTTATGAAGCGTATGAAAAGCAAGCTGCAGCCGGTGAAATCAAATTAACCAAAACGATCAAAGCCATCGATTTGTGGCGCAAGATGCTCGGCATGCTATTTGAAACCGGTCATCCTTGGATCACATTTAAAGATGCATGTAACTTGCGTAGCCCTCAACAACACGCAGGTGTCGTACACAGCTCTAACTTATGTACAGAAATCACCCTTAACACTAGCCCGGGTGAAGAAATCGCTGTATGTAACTTAGGCTCAGTCAACCTGGCTCAGCACATTGTTGACGGCAAACTTGATCAAGTTAAGTTAGAAGCAACCATTAAAACTGCAGTGCGCATGCTCGATAACGTTATCGACATCAACTACTACAGCGTTGATACCGCCAGAAACTCAAACATGCGCCACCGCCCTGTTGGCCTTGGATTAATGGGTTTCCAAGATGCGCTTTACAAAATGCGTTTATCTTATAGCAGTAATGACGCCGTAGAATTTGCCGACCGCTCTATGGAGCTTATCAGCTACCACGCCATTAAAGCGTCTAGCGACCTTGCTGCTGAGCGTGGTGCTTATTCGAGTTTTGAAGGCTCTCTTTGGAGCAAAGGTATTTTGCCTTTAGACAGCATCGAGCTGCTTAAGCAAAATCGCGGTGAAGAGTTTATAAAGATTGACCAAAGCAGCACCCTCGATTGGGATAGCGTACGTGAGCAAGTTAAGAAACAAGGCATGCGTAACTCCAACGTCATGGCAATTGCTCCAACAGCAACCATTGCCAATATCACCGGTGTTAGTCAATCCATCGAACCGACGTATCAAAACCTTTACGTTAAGTCGAACTTAAGTGGCGAATTCACTGTTGTGAACCCCTACTTAATTCACGACTTAAAAGAGCGCGGTTTGTGGGATCAGGTCATGGTAAACGACCTGAAATACTACGAAGGCTCACTGTCTAAAATCGATCGTATTCCAGACGACCTTAAAGCGATGTACAGCACTGCGTTTGAAGTTGAGCCTCGCTGGATTGTTGAAGCGGCCAGTCGTCGCCAGAAGTGGATAGATCAAGCTCAAAGCTTGAACCTATATATCTCTGGTGCTAACGGTAAGAAGCTTGATATCACCTACCGTATGGCTTGGTACAGCGGTTTAAAAACCACTTACTACTTGCGTGCACTTGCAGCAACAACAACTGAAAAAAGCACCATTGACACAGGCTCACTCAACGCCGTAAGTGCAGGTGCAGGCAATGGCGGCATGGCCGCTTCGGCACCAGAAGCAAGCGCTGAAGTACCAGTACCTGCTGCAGTACCACAAGCCTGTTCTTTGGATGACCCTGATTGCGAGGCCTGTCAATAAGAGTCCAGCGCAAAAACAGCTTAGGTCGAGCAAGCCCTTTTACGATGCTCAACCTAAGCTCCCAAAGAAAAATACGACAAATACTAAAAGTTGGCTTGATTAATTCGGGAAGAATAAACAAACCAACTCACTTTATTGCTTATTTACGGCTGCCTTAGTCTGTACACGATCAGCGCTAAAGGCCCAACAAGCAAAGCGAAACGAGGTTAGAGAGATGTTAAGCTGGGATGACTTTGAAAACGACACTGCAGAAAGCAGTTCCGCCCCAGTGCGTGAAGAAGCACTGACACAAACTAAAAAGACACAAGCAGAGCCAGCGCCAGCAGCTCCTGCTTCTACTGCTGCCAAAAAAGAAGAAGCAAAAGTAGAGTTTAACGCTCCACCTTCCGCTGAAAGTGCCGGCGACGAAGTTGAAAAAGCCAAAGCAGCCATTGCATCTATTGATGTTGCCCCCGGCTTAGAAGAGCTTGAAATGGGTGCTGCACGCGTACAAGTTGATGATAAAGCCATGATCAACTGCCGTGCCGACCTTAACCAACTCGTGCCGTTTAAGTACGAGTGGGCTTGGCAAAAATACCTCGATGGCTGCGCCAACCACTGGATGCCACAAGAAGTAAATATGACTGCCGACGTTGCCTTATGGAAAAGCGCAGACGGCTTAACAGAAGATGAACGCACCATCGTTATGCGCTCACTAGGCTACTTCTCTACCGCAGACTCTCTGGTTGCCAACAACTTAGTGCTGGCTATCTATCGCCACATCACCAACCCAGAAGCTCGCCAATATCTATTACGCCAAGCATTTGAAGAAGCGATTCACACACATGCTTACCAGTACTGTGTAGAAAGTTTGGCTATGGACGAAGCTGAAGTTTTTAACATGTATCGTGAAGTACCTTCCGTTGCCCAAAAAGCAGCCTGGAGTATTGCTCACACGTCTGACATCAGTAGCCCTACCTTTGAAACGGGCACACCAGAAACAGACCAAGAGTTACTGCGCAACTTAATTGGTTTTTACGTCATTACCGAAGGTATTTTCTTCTACTGTGGCTTTACCCAAATTTTATCTATGGGACGCCGAAATAAAATGACCGGTGTTGCCGAGCAGTTCCAATACATTTTACGTGACGAAAGCATGCACCTTAATTTTGGTATTGATGTTATCAATCAGATCAAACTTGAGAATCCACACTTATGGACCGAAGAGTTCCAAGCGGAAGTTCGCCAAATGGTGCTAGAAGGCACCGAACTTGAAATCAACTACGCGCGTGACACCATGCCTCGTGGCGTATTAGGTATGAACGCCTCAATGATGGAAGAGTACCTTCACTTTATTGCCAACCGCCGCTTGTCTCAGCTTGGTCTTGCACCTGCCTACCCTGGTGCAGAGAACCCATTCCCTTGGATGAGTGAAATTATGGACTTGCGTAAAGAGAAGAATTTCTTTGAAACACGAGTTATTGAATATCAAACTGGTGGCGCCTTACAGTGGTAAGCAACACTTAAGTTTACGGGGCTAGCTGGGCAAGCTAGCCCCAAACTAGATCAGTTTTAAAACGGCTTATCAAAACTTAAATATAGAGCCGTAGCAGAATGCGTAGAAAGAGATAGCAGTAGAAACATAAAAATAAGCAAACAATTCATACACTACAACGGCAGTAACCATGCCCACCCGGAGTTAGCGCAATGGACTATAGCAACGACGATGTATTAGTAATGACTTCTACCCGCGACATTGAAAAATTAGCGGAGTGCCTTCTAGATTTAAACTTAAGCGTATTAACCCTTCAGGATATGATCAAACAAATTGGGCGACGACAACAAGATAGCGTTGAACAACTTGAACTAAGCCTAGAAGCCGAAGTCACCTCACGCTTAATGCCCAAAAAAGTCTTACATTAAAAACTTCAAAGCTTTGCGCTAAACGTGTTCGTAAAAAATCATGCAAAAAACATCAAAAACGGCGCCTTCAACACCGGCGTCGTTGACACATGAACCTTCAACAACAGAGCACTTAAAACAAAAAGCGCACGCCACTGCACAAGCAATGCTCAATGAGAGCTTGTTTTATTTTAGTGGTGCCGCCGTACTGCTATCTTTACGCGAAGAGCTAGGGATTTATGAAAACGACCCTGATTTTGCGGTCTTTTGTGCAGTCGTGCACGAGGCCTATGAACTTGGTTTTGATGGTCCGCCTGAGCAGTGGTCTAAGCATGCACGTCACGTTCAACAAGAGCAACTTCGAAGTTCAATTGATTGGGCAAAAGAGATCTCTCTAAACCAATGCCAAGCACTTATGCAACGCTATTCTTAGATCAGTGCCACTCTATGCGCAACATAGGCTGAACATAAACTGAAAACAATCAACAAAGAGATAACTAAACGATCTCCACCAAAGCATGCTTTTGAAAAGCAGCCGGAGCCTGCCCTACCGCTCGCTTAAATGCACGACTAAAACTAATACTGCTGCTATAACCTAACTCATTAGCTATCTGAGCAACACTCATCTGTTGCTTTTCCAACAAACTACGTGCACATTCAATACGGCGCTGCTCTAACAAGCGTTTGTAATTAAGTCCAGATTTATGCATCGCTCGCTCAAGCTCTCTCTCATCAATCCCCATCGATATAGCTAACTGTTGCATGGATGGAAAACTGGTAGGAGAAAAAGGTTTAAGCACCTCTTGTAAGCTCTCTGCAAAATCAAAGCTAGGTAAATCCAATACCGGATCTGTAGCTTTGGCAGGCTTTTTAATGATCATCTGCCGAGCTAGATAAACATGGGGTACCAATAATGCTGGTTGATACTGCCCAAGCTGCAGCTCACCTTGCTGAATAAGTGAAATATTATCCGCACCTTCTAGTTGCTGTGACTGCATTCGAATCTTGCGTGGATGCCATTGCTCACCAGCGACCCAGCGCACCATTTGAGCAATCACAGCTAAACGATACAACTCTACCTGCTGAACCTCTAGCTCCGCACCATCAATACGCCCCATACAAAACCAGTAGCCTTCTGGATCAGGCTCTATCGAGAAATTAGCATTGGTGAGTTCGGTCGGTGCCGTTAACAACAAACGCTGGTAAGCTTGCAAGAGGGTAGGAGCAAAAATCAAATGCCGTCCAAAATCGCTGTGCTCCTGTAAAGGAGTAAAACCAGCTTGCAAACCAAGATCCATCATACCGGTATGACGTGCAGCCAAGCCGGTTAAGATAGATAACTGATTAAAGGGGATAAATGCATCACGTTGAAGCAATAACTCTTCAGACAAACCCACCCTGTTTAATAGTTGCTCAGTAGGCGCGCCTATACGGTCTAATTCTTTCGCAAATGCATCAGCATAGCGCATGCGAATCAAAGGGATTGGAGACATAGAATCATTATATTTTTATACATTTTTTATTATATCCGACTCTCAGCATACCTAGGACTTAGAAAGATAAAAAGTCAGAGGATGTGTTTAGCGACATTTATTCTAAAAAAACAGCAGAATAAATATTTTCTATTATAGATAAAAATAAATCCAACCTAAACACTCAGAAGACAATGTAAAAAAAGCCGACAGGTGCGTAATATAAATCCCTTATAGATTAAAAATAAAACGCACTAAATGACCATACAATTAAACATCAAGAAAGTAGTGCTTTTAACTGACTACGATAGCTACGACTTACTTTTAATTTTTCACCCGACTCTAAAACCAAACTCAACTCACCCGAGGCATCACTAAGCCAAGACTGTATACGCTTGATATTAACTACCGTAGAGCGATGAATACGAATAAAGTCACAAGCAGGAAGTTGCTCAACCAATGCCTTCATTGTGCTACGTAAAATATAAGTTTGTCCTCCTACATGAATACACATGTAGTCGCCAGCGGCATCGACAAAATCTATATCCTCTATTTTTACACGCTGAGTTTCCGAACCATCACGAATACATAAGCTTGCATCTTCAGGCCTTAAACCTCTAAGCCCATTTACGGCTGAGTCTAAAGAACTGAGATCTAAAGAAGACAGGTCCTTAACAAAATTAGATTCAGAAAACAACAACGCACTCTGAGCAAAGTTCAAACGTAATTTAGCTATACATTTTTGTAAGCGGGGAATAGAAACTGGCTTTAATAAATAATCAAGCGCATTGGCTTCAAAAGCTTCAATTGCATATTCATTAAACGCAGTAACAAAAACAACCACAGGTAGTTGACCACACGCCTTGAGCTCACGAACCAATTCAAAGCCGTTCATTCCTGGCATACTTATGTCTAAAAAAATCAAGTCCGGACGGTGTCCGCGGACAAGCTCTACAGCACAGCGACCATTAGCCGCCTCAGCCACAACATGAATATCAGAGAATTCTTTTAACCTAAGCGCAAGCCCCTGACGAGCCAAAGGCTCATCATCGACAATTAAACAGCGAATTTGCTTACTGGTCTTCATGTTTGCAACTCCAAAGGAATTCGAATGCGTGTACTCAAGCCAGAATCAGAAGACATTGAAAACTCATATTTATCGGAATAAAGCGCCGCCAGCCTATCTCGCACATTAAGAACCCCAACACCTTTATTGTTTTTAAGCATCCCCTCTTCGACCTCTGCGCCAGGGCCATCATCTGCCACAATTAAACATAATGTGCTTAAGTCCGTAGTAGCACTAATGCGTAAAGTCCCTCCTGTCTCACTAAGGGCAATAGCGTGTTTAATCGAGTTTTCTACAAGAGGTTGTAAAATCAAACTTGGCACTAACGCCTCTAGGCAGGATTCATCAACAGCCCACACAACCTTTAAACGATCAGAAAATCGAACCTGCTCAATATCCAAATACAAACGTAAGGCATGCAACTCTTGACGCAGAGCGACCAACTGTATCGGATCACTATCGAGTGACAAACGCAAAAAATCACTGAGCTTTTGCGTCATATCATTTGCATTTTCATTACGTTTTAAAAGAATAAGCGTTGAAATGGCATTTAAGGTATTAAAAAGAAAGTGAGGATTTAATTGATAACGGAGCATTTTAAGCTGGGCTTGATGAGCAATATTAGTGAGTTCTAGAGCTTTGTTTTTTTGATCTTGCAATTGCTGATATAAATACGCAGAGAAGTAAATAAAGCTCCAGCACAACATAATTAAAAAAGCCCACAGCATATGCTGGGTATAAGCAAGCAACGGCTGAGTCGCCCAAGTTGACCAATATAAATATTCAGCAATTAAGTTTTTAGAAAAGATAAAAGCCAAAGCAGCAATATAACAGGCCACTAAACCTGCCACCGCTTGCTGCCAAAGTGGCCGGAGAGATATGCGTTGAAAGAAACGACTCAGAAAAGTAGTAATAACAAGGCCTAGGCTTGTTTTAATTAGCAACTCCCAGACCAAATAAGGCGTAAAACCAACACTAATAATATGGCCCGCAGCATGTATAAGAGCAAAAAGCAGCCAACCAATAAGCTGAAAAACAAAAAATCGGTAAGTTTTAGATATCATGTGCGTACCTTTGTCAGCTCAAATAAGCGGACAAACACGCCCAGCTTGAGATTAGCAGCTCACTATAACACCCTTAAAGCCCCAGCTCCCATGCACTTGAACGCAAGCTTTCGACAGGTCAACGAAAAAAACGTACACTAAAAAGCTTGCGAAAGGATATCGCCAACAACGGCTCTATAATATGAGCCTGTAGCACAAAGAGCCTAGGCCGCCTTTCTCCAACTTATTGAACAATGAGCTGCACCTATGCAAACGCTGCCCTTTATTATTGAACTTATCGACAAACTTGTCTGGCCAGCAGTCTATGTATTTACCTTAATCTGCTTAAGGAAGCCTGTATCCCACTTGCTACCTCTTGCACGAAAGCTTAAATATAAAGAGCTTGAGCTTGAGTTCGGCCGCGAGCTAAAAGTGGCTAATGAGCAAGCCGAAGGTGCCTTCCCTGAACTCAAGCAAGATACAAAAGCGAAGCTTGTTTCTCTTGTTGAAAACATGCCTAACACGGCCGTGATTAAAGCCTGGGCTTTAGTCGATGACGCTGCCGAGAACCTATTACATAGCCTAGGGCTCAACGTTAACCTCGATGTCAATAATCGCTACAAAGTGCTTGAAGACACCCTGATTGAACAAGGCGCCATTGATACAAAAATGGCCAAGCTGTTTAGTGAGTTACGTCAACTACGCAATAAAGTAGCCCATGCCGAAACATATGAAGTGGGGCGAGGCGAAGCCATTCAATATATTGAACTGTGCGTTCGCCTACGCGATCACTTCAACCTACTCAGCAAGCAAGAACCAGCCATGCATGCGGCTTAAAAATCAAAACTGGCATTGCCAAAGCTTGCCCCAATGGGGATACACCACACACTTAAGTTTTCAAGCATTGCGATCTCCGACGGAGTCAAAGTCACTAACACAGTCGCGTTATCCCATACTTGTCCAAACAAATTGTCACCCAAGCTTTGTCTAGAATCTAAGTCGTAGAAACGCACATCTCCTAACCCTTGGCCGTCATAATTGAAATTAGTCACCTCTAAGGTACAGTTATTCAAAATACGCGCCCGACCTTCTACTCCGTGAGCAAAGGTTGTGAAATCGGCGACCGCACCTACATTGGCACCATCTCGCTCACAAGACCTATCGTGATCTAGCTCATCGACTAATAACGCTCTGACCTCATCCGCACTTAATAAGGTACTTGTAAGGCTGCCGCTATTGGCAACGAGATTAGCAACATCCGTATCAAAGCTCGCAGAAGCAAAATCGATGTTCAAACCTTGGGCTTGAGTATGTGCTTGCTCAGCAATCTGAATACCATTACTTGCCTCTGCATCTTCATCCAATGAATACAGTAAACGAGCAAAATTAATAAGTGTGGTATCACTGAGCATATATGAACCTGCAAGCTCAAATAAATACGAAGAATCACCGACAGGCATATTGGCTATCTCAGCATCACCAATAAAAAACGCAACCTGTTCACCGTCTAAATGAAAATACTCGCCCGTACTTGAGCTCGTGCCTTGCTGGGTTTCCGTTTGGTAGCGCAAACCTTCAATGTACGGCTTAGATAGCTGAGCATTAAGTTCATTGCCCGTGAGAGGGCTTGGTGATGGACTAGGTGAAGAAAGTGGAGATGGACTAGGTGAGGCCTCAGGTGAAGGGCTTGTTTCAGGGCTAGGCGATGCACTCGCCTCAACCGCGGGGCTAGAGGAGGACCCACCGCCACCACAGGCACTTAGAATAAGTCCCAGAGCAGCAACAGTGCTCAATTGTTTTAATGATTGCATCGTAAGTTCCCATAAGCTCGCCATTTATAGTCACTATAGTTTGTGCAGAATTTCAATTCATCACGGAAGAATCACAAAAAAGGCTCATAAATGACATTGCTGTCCCATAGTTTTAAATGCATACATCGATATATCTATGTCATTGAGCAGCTAGCAACGTTTAATGCTGTGTTAGACATTAACTTGGTAAAAACAGCTGAGACACGGCGAGTATCCATCCATGGAGCCTCAACAGCAGAATCTTAGGAATTGCTCGGCTTAATCTCCTGAGCCGCTCTACCGATTATGTCCATATAATCGTCCTGCATTCCTCTACTTGGCCACATCCGTGTAGCCACATGCCGCTGATGGTCTCATCTGCTTCCACCAACTTCATGTTATCTAGACTTGTGGAACAACAGTGTCATAAATGAGCCTTTTAACCAATACAAAAGCTAACAAGACTAATCAACCCACACAGTATTGTAAAAGCGCACTAAATTCTCCCCAAGAAAACCGGCAATCTCTTCATCTGACCAGTTGTACGTCTCTTTCAAAACCCTAGCAACACCCCACATTTCGCTCGGTTTACCCATATGACTCGGTGTGGCATAGCCCATTTCAACAGGGAAATCCTTAGGGTTATTCAAAATCCAAAGCAAGGTATCCGCATAGTTCCAGACATAGTCCGAGCCGGCACAGACATGCTCCGGCCCAGTTAAATTGCGGATGTACTCAACATGTTTGGCAATTTGAAACGGCGACGCATCACCTTGAGGGTTTAAAAAACCACCGATGAAATTCACGCAAATCACACCACCGCTAGCAGCTACAGCCTGAATAGCTTGAGCCGATGCATTTCTGTCTATAGGCTGAAAAATATCTGCATTAGAATGAGACAGCATAATAGGCTTATCACTAGCAGTAGCGGCCTCAATACACGTTTGATTTGATGAGTGGGAGCAGTCCAAAGCAATTCCTAAACGGTTAGCTTCTTTGATTACAGCAAAGCCTGCCTTATGAACGCCCTGATCCGTACCATCTGAATTTGACACACCGCCATCAGAGTACGGTGTATCAATATTGTAAGTGAACATAAGTTGGCGCATACCCAGCTCATAAAATTCACTTAAGTTAGCTAAAGCCTCTTGCTCATCGCCACTTTGACTCAGAGGCATCATTCCTTGGAAATTGTGAAAAACACCGAGTCTCCCCTGCTTCTTCGCTTTATAAAAATCATCCACGGTTCTAACTTGTAAATACTTTTCTGGTTGGTCGGCCCAGTGCTTATTCGTATCTATCATACGCTGTCTGACAACAGCTGGAGTATCTGGCTTACCAGCATTAGTGATGGTTGCTGAAACCACGTTGTAGTTATTTTCAATCGAGTGAGTCATGGCTTTATCATAAAGCTCAGCAGAAAAGCCTGCGGGAAATCCAGGACCGCCAACCCATAAACTATCAACGATCATGGTTTTCTTAAAACGCTTTTTAATAACGTCGTCTTCTTTAAGCTGCTCTGTGGAGCGTGGATCAGCCACATCAACTAAATAATCAATATAGGCAGAGAATTCAGCCTTCTCCGTTGGGCGTTGACGCATCTCAAACGGCTCAGAGGAGGCCATAGCCGAAGGTCCATACATTTCCGTCTTTAATTTAGATGCAAAAACATCAGCGGTATGCAATGCAAACGCAGAAGCCATAACAGATAAATACACATTAATCTTTTTCATCAAAACTCTCCATTTATAAACACCTAGCCCTTTACAGCTTATTCAAAAAGACTTGCCCATCTTTCATTACAAAAGGAATGCTTTTAATTTCACGCGATGCTCGAGGTGCGGCCCACATATCAAAACTCGCACCAAGTACGCTGATATCTTCAAGAGGGTTACCATCAACCAAAATAATATCAGCATAAGCGCCCTGTTCAATCACACCAAGTTTCGCAGGGTAAGGGTTGTTCTTTCCTGTAAGAGCCATCAATCTGCCATTAGCAGAGGTTAATGCCACAAGGGTTTTGTAGTTACCAAAACCTTCCGAAAACTGCCCCATCTGAAAGTCTCGAATACCGCGTGACGCTAATTTACTACTCACAACAACATCGGTGCCATAACCAATATTGATATTGGTTTCGTTAGCAAGTTTTAACCAGTTGTCATAGTTCTCAATAATTTGCATAACCTTACCGCGTAAAGGTAAGTCCGGATTACCATATTGAGGATGTTTTAACAGCTGCTCAGAAAAACCTGCCATCGCAGGAACCACAAAAGCGCCTTTCTTTTTAACGAGCTTAAAGGTGGATTTTTTTACCATCAAGTTACCGTGTTCAATCGACATCATGCCGGCTTTAAGCGCTCGCTCAACGGAATCATCGTGGTACGCGTGTACGGCCCCAACGGTATCCCACTGAGAGGTTGCCGTAACCATAGCCTTTAACTCATCCATCGTGCCTTGAATCGAGTGCAAGGGGTCACGCATCGAGGTAACACCCCCTCCGGCCATCATTTTACAAAAATCCGCTCCGCCAGCTAAGTTGTTACGACAGGCTTTTAAAACCTCATCAGCACCATCAGCTAATGTTGTGATACCTAAAGCCTGAACCTGCCCCACTTTATTGCCGTCATCTCCCAGTACCTGTGCATTGGTACGCCAGTCTCCGTGACCGGAGGTCTGAGAAATACATGCACCGGCAAGATACATACGAGGCCCGATTAAAGTACCGCTTTCGATATGCTTACGCATACCATCATGCATACCACAGAGGTCACGCACGGTCGTAAAACCTGAATACAAGAACTCCTGAGCGGCGTCATATGCCATCGCACCAATCTCCTCCCAGGTCATATTGCTAACACCATCAATAGCCGCAGGATTATTTAAATACTGAAGATTTAAATGGACATGAGCATCGATTAGGCCGGGCATTAAGGTACGACCCGAGCCATCCACAACCACAGCCTTTGCATTAGCGGCGATAGGTTCAGGAGAAACAGCTTTGATCCTATTTTTTTCAACTAAAACAAAATAGTTTTTATAAAGTTGCTTATCCACACCATTAAATACGTTTACGTTTTTAAACAAAGTTTGCTCAGGTAACTCAGCCTTGTCCTGAGCGTATGTAAAAACGCTTAAGACCATTGCCGCAACCCCAAATACACGGGTAATAACGCTCAAGTTCATAGTTTTTTCCTCATGGTTTCCAATACCGGAGTTTTATAATGACAACCTAAATCTAAGTGCCGCAATGACGACACTGTTCTCATCAGGATTTAAAGCTGGATTCTGTAATAGTTGCAAGCTCGGCGTAAGAGCAATATTTTGAGCCAATTGATACTTATAAAAAACCTCAGCCGTTAGTTGATCTTCAAGGCCTTTTAGCGCTGGTTGCCCCCAGTTCAGAGCGACACCAAAGTCATCACTACGCTCAACAAGCTTATACGTTAAACCTGCCGTTATTGTTTTGTTATATATAGGAGCAGAACCTTGAGACCAACCCGCTCGAAAAATAGGCATTAGATTGTTAGCTAGCAACCAATTAGCAGAAATGGCAATACCCTCACTGCTGTTTGCACTGATATCTTCACGCGCATCAACTTGCCACATACTGATATTAAATTGACGCTGAAAACGCTCTTTACTTGAGGGCGCCCATCCAAATTCAACGGCCTTCCAAAATTCAGCACCGCCTTCAAAAAACTCAAGATTATCACTAACGGTGCCATTGGCATCATTAATGGTTCCGAGTATATAAACATGATCATTTAACCAATGACCTGCACCAAGCCCCCAACTCGAATCAGGTAAAGCAACCGCAGGGTTAAGTAAGGTTGCTACATTCTGAAAAGCCGTCCAGGGGTTCGCGTAACCAGATACAAAAACATAGTCGTTGGGGTCAAAGCGTCCAACGATAAAACCACCTCGGCCGCCATTTATGCGCTGTTGGTAATTTAAATCAACTAACACTGTGCCACTATCTGAGAACAAAACACCGGTATGACCAACATAACCAACTTCATTAGCTATACCCGCTGGGGCAATATCTGAGCCTAAGGTATGACGATTATCGACATTAAAATACAAGGTTCCAACATTACTGCTATCGCGCCCAACAAGATCCAAGGCGCCATTAATGCGGAAAATCCCCGATGCAGCTTCATCTTTATAAGCGATTCCTGAGCTGTCATCCGTAGGCAATGTCGCAGAAGCATGCTGATAAAGCGCGTTGTAATACACGCCAAACTTAAAACCACTGTCTTGATAAAGATGAGCTTTCATAGCAAACCAAGGCTCCAAGGCCTTATCCATGCTTTCAAACTTTAAATGAGGAATAGAGAACCTATCCTCCTCTTCCAGTTCGGCATCAACCGACCCCGGGCCTGAGAAGCTGCCACGCTGAGCGTAACCAGCTTTATGAGGAGAATGACCGGCATCATCAGATAAGCACTCTAAAGATACCATTACGAGAATAAGCCAGGCACTCCCGGCAACAAGACACTTGAGCATGTATTTGCTCTATCAACAGTTAGAAATATTAAGGGCTATGCCTGTGACATTACGGCGCGCCACACAGAATAGATCATTCCTCTTCGTAGGGCTAGCGCCGAAATCTGATAGAAACAAATGATGCAAAGCCGCAATAGCGACTCATTACAAGCGCCATTAAGGCACCTTATTAGGGCTTTTAAAACTCCACTAATTCAAAGATAAGACATAGTATTAATGCAGGCATACGCAGTCTTTATTTAGGCTCTTTTAATATCAGCCCAACAATATCCGTGCTGTAGTCTTCAAAGTGATGAAACTCTCCTGCCATCCACAGCAGAACTTTATAACCATCCCCTTCAACGATCGTCGGCCGAATATTACTGTACCTAGAGTTTTGAGTGAGCGCCTGCCACTCAATAGGCGCATCTTTATTGGGAACACTCGCGTAATACAGTTCATGCTTACCACTGGTCGCTATCCCTGTATGAGGATCAACACTGGTAGAAATAGTCATCTTTTCCGGCTCGCTAGGATCCAAAGCCATGAGACCGGTATAACTTGCCTCTAATTCGTAAAGGCCGGGGCCCGCATAAGCAATTTCCCTATCTTGCCAAGCCTGACCATCCCAATAGGCTCTTCTAAAACGGTTATCGTCATTATTTAAATACACACTGTAAGCAAGGTGAGGGTGCAAATTAGTATCGCGCTCTAGGTCAATCGTCCAAGCACTGTTGGGCACACTGCTATAACCCTCTGGTTTTGCAAAGGTCTCACTGCCTGAATAAATTTTATCCGCCTGATTTGTACTTAATGGGCCGTCTTTAATATCGTGAACTAATTCGCTGTTAGCACCATAAAAGAACTCACCATCAAACTCGGCATAATAAATACTGTTGCCGTACTGACGAGGGTGAGCATCCGTAAAGGCCACGCCTATATGCGATGCATCAATCTGCAGATAGCGGTTATAAGGACGGTGCGTACCCTCAATGTCATCTTTGAGGAAGTGCTGCATCGGCGCCCAAGTGTCACCGTGATCGGAAGACTCAACATAATACGGATTTAAATCCATCCCCACTCGGAAGAAGTTATATAACTTAGCTCCGTGATTTGTAGTAAATAAATTCATATAGGTCACCCCGCCCCAATAACGATCTGCGGGTTTTTCGTAACTGTGCTGAAGTATTTGACGCTCTCCCCAACTTAGAAAATCATTTACTTCAGAAAGGCGGTAGTAGTGGCGGCTTTCTTTACCGTGCTCCGCCCACATCGCCAGTAGACGACCATCGGGGCGCAAGTAAAACACTGGGGCGTTGTGATCATCACGCTCAAACCCCGCGTCTAATACACGCTGACCTAATAAGCGCTTTTCTTTTAAATCGTAAACACCTATACGAATATCACCATTTGTACCACTGATACCACCAACAATTAATTGCTCGTTGTGAATCACGGCTCTAGGATCCTGAAACCAGCACCAGCCTGCATCACTTAAAAAGCGCGTACTGCTTAAGTTTTTTTGAACATGGCCATCCGTCGCTGTAGTACGCTTATCACTCGCCGGCTGACACGCAGCCAACATCAAGGCACTGCACGCTAACAAGGCGCTATTGTATATCCCTAGCGTTTTTTTCATTGAGGCGCTCCGATACCTTCGCTCATCACAATGTCCGTATAAAAATCACCAAACCAAATATAATCGCCGCGCTTCCAAACCAATACATCCTGCTCACTCTGTCCGTTTGTCCTTACCAAGAAGGGGTGTAATTGGTTGCGCGCAGGATCAAAAGTCAGCTGCTGCCACTGCCACTGTCCTTTTATTTTATCGCCACGAAATAGCTGATAGAGTCCATTGGCAAGTGGCTCACCACTTTCAGGGTTTACATTGGCAGAAATTACCACACGGTTTTCATCGTTCGGCGCCAAGGTCAAACCGCCCGCAAAATGCTGCTCCTCTTTATAAATATTGGAGCCGGCATAGGCGATCTGCTCAGTCTGCCACTGACCATCAATTAAATTGCCCTGCCAATAACGCATATCCGAACCAATATCGCCGCTGGGCGAAGAGATAAACCCAGCGCGAGGCTGGCCTTTAGCATCATATTCAAGATCCCACACCCACGCGCGACCATTTTCAGTTGAGCCATCAAAAACCTGAGAGCTTGTGCTAACAATAATCGGTTTTTTCTTTACCTCATCCAAGCTAGATAAAACCTTGTCTTGGCTATCGTAGAAAACACCACCTTTTAAATAGGCGTGATAAACATGGTTATCTTTCACATCGCGAGGGTGGCCATCTGTGAAAATAAAATCGATACGATCAACACCGTTGGAACTGTATTTTACATAAGGCCTGTGACTACTATTGCTGCCCGACTCAAATAATTTATAGGCCTCACTCCATGTTTTGCCCGCATCATCGGAATAAACAAAGGTCGGGTTAAAATCGATACCACGAAAGAAATTATAAATACGCTTGTTTTCCGCCGAGAGCATCACTAAATTTTGATAGGTCATGCCAAAGCGCGTTTTCACACGATAGTGTTTTGACTCGTCAGAAATAATCGGCGTATCCCAACGGCGCGGCTCTATCGTGCGCTGGTAGAAATTGCCGTCCGTGCCGTGCATGGCGTAGGTCGCTAATACCTTGCCATCAGGCAAAGCCAACAACGAGGCGTTGTCGTGATCATCCACTTCCTTCCAAGAACTTAAAGGCATTTCATGTTTGGCATTGACTGCGGCCGTACCGTAATCAAGACCAAAGGAACTGACAGAGCTTGTACCATCACGCTTGACGTAACTCACATATAAAGTCTGGCCCGCAAAGATAGCGCGCTCGTCGGTATACCAAGTGTAAGACCCCTCATCAGTAATCACTTTGGGTTTGAGTTCACCGGCTTTAGGATTGCTTACTTGTGCATCACGGGAGAACTCTAAAACCTCGGCACCGGCAAGCAATAAACCACCAACAGCGTAATCAACACTGTCCCAAGGCCTCACCTCGCTCGGCGATCCCGCTACCAGCTGTACATGAGTTAAGCGCCCTTCAGGTGTGACCGTAGCTACCAAACCACTCCAGCCTTTGACAATGGCGTGGTCGAAATAACGTTTGGGTAACCAGCCTTCATTCACCCCTTTGGCAAAACCGTACACAAAAAATGCACTGCCGCTGGTTTCTTTCGTTGGGTAGCGTTCAACGTCGCCCAAATCAGAGCGCCACAAACCATCTGTTTGCTGCTCTTTGACCAAGCGATACGCCATTTCTTGGAAGAGTTTAATGTAGCGAGGGCGCTCGGGATCCTTTTCCGGAATATAGTCAATCATGCGCGCAAGGCCCGCAAATACCCAACCATTACCACGCGACCAAAATACTTTTTTATTGTCGTTATTCTGAGGAAGATAGCGCTCATCGCGATAGAACAAATGTTCTTTCTCATCGTATAAAAAATCAACCGCATCCCAGTACATGTCGTGCAAACGATCAAAATATGCTTGATCACCAGTTGCTTGCCCTAAGCGCGCATACACAGGCGGCGCCATATAAAGCGAATCGGCCCAGCTCCAAATATTTCTACCTGTCGCGTCTAGGTCTTGTTTTTGGTATTCACTTAGCTCACCAGCTAAATAGACTTTTTTGTCCAACAGTGGCCTTACGGTTTCATTTAATGCTGCGAGTGCTTTTTTATTTTTCTTTATAAAATGCAAATCGAGGTAGGTCTGCGCTGGGCACAAGTCATCGGCATTAGCCGCATTGTGCAAACCCCACTCAGACGCATCAGCCCAGCGGCGGCTTTGTTTGATATACCACTTATCCCCTGTCGCGTGATAAGCCTCGATCATGCCACTAAAAAAAGTTCCAACTAACCAGCTTTTGACAGGCAGAGGATCCCCGTAGCTTTCTAGCTGATATTCAGCAGCAAGGCGCAAGGTCGATTCAATATTCTCTTCTTGCTGCACCCAATCGTCAAAAACACTTAAGGGCTCTGCTTGGCTAGGCAACACAAAGCTCAAGCAAAGAGCCAATAAAACTAAAGATTTACGCATCATAATCAAACCTAAAACAACCGCATCTTAAAAAGAAAAACCATATCCACAAGCCGCTAACCCGTAAATAAGACTCGCAAATAGTGCCTGTAGGTCTTATTACTACTCATAGCAATAAGCTTCTGAACCAATGCATATTGAATAAGCATGGTGCAGGTCGACAAACTAAATACCAGTGCCCAGCGCACAAAGGTGTTGAACTCATAAACAGGTAAAAATAAATAACAAATATGCCACAGGTAAATCCAGATTGAATTACTCGCAACAAAGATCAATAAAGGCCTAAGTTTGCAGCGCTCGATAAGCGTCAGCAAGTTCGGCAGCAGTGGCCACAATAGGCAACATACCCACAGCGCATAAGAGAAATAATAAAAGGAAGGCGGGTATTTATAGGCTTGTGTGGCAACGTATTCTCCGGCCTGAAAAGAAAGCAAGCCACCGACAACAACAAAAATAATAAAACCACATAGAAACAAACACCATCTGCCTGCCGCATTTAGGGAAGGGAAACGTAAACCGATGGCAAATAGCAAAGCATAAGGAATAAGGTAATAGAGATAGTCTGCTATATCACCACTTACACCAGAGTACAGGTAGGGCCGAGTAAAGTAGCGTAGTAACTCATAAGCAGCAAATGCCAAGCCGACAATCAAAAAGAAACGCTTATCTGAAGCAACGCTTTTATGCAGTTTATAAATAAATGGCGCCACCAAGGCCACCAATAAAAACACCCGAATAATCCAAACATAGCCCACGCCATTGCCATGCTGTAACAAAAAGTGAGGGATGATCAAGGCGCGATCAAAATCCGCGGCGCTAGGGCTTAACACAGCCCGATATAAAAAATACCCACTCAGAAAAAGCCACACTGGCACCAGCAAGCGTTTAATGCGCTTCCACACATAAGTGCCATAAGCTTCTAAACGATAACTGAGCGCAAAACTCATTCCAGACACAAGCACCATAAGCGGCACATCAAAATTGCGCAGATTAAATACTAAGGTATCCGGATAGACATGGGCCAGTATGATTAGGGCCAAACCAATAAAACGCAGCGCATCGATGCGCAAATCTCTCTTAGTTGATACCGCCTGTGATGCTTCAAGCTGTGCCCCAGTTTGAACGGCTTTCGGTGCTGGCGTAGACATCAACGCTCACTCTCATTGTAAAGTTATGGGCTCAACCGCAGTGTAAACAAGCAGCGCTAAGCCTTAATTAAAAGCCATGATAACAACGCCACCATAGACCTACAATTGCAAATAATAGACAAAAAATTACACTATCAAGAACAAAGGGAAATCGATACAGCCTAGCCTTAACTAAAGCTCACCGGCCTGCTCGCCCCTGCTTACGAAAGGTAAGCGGTGTCACATTAAGCTGCTGTTTGAACCAAGTATTAAAATACTGCACGCGGCTAAAACCGCAGTTCTGACTAACTTGCTCAATCGAGATACAGCTATTCAATAAGGCGTTTTGAGCTTCTCGCAAACGCAAGTTACTGACACTTAAGTGCATAGTCGAATCCAACTCTTGCTGAAACAGCTTATCAAGGTAGCGCCGCGATACACCACAGAACTCAGCCGTTTTGGCCACGCTGTAAGTTGGGCTACGAAAATGCTCATTTATATGCGCCAAAGCTTGGCGCACCAAAGGTTGAGCAACAGCCAAACAGTCGGTGCTACGCCGACTTGTCACACCGTTAGGTTGAATTAAGCGAGGGCTAGTACTTGCGACCTGCTCACCCGACATAAGCTGGTGTAAGAGGCTGGCTCCTGCATAACCTAGGCCTTCTACATCATGATTAACACTCGAAAGCGGCACTCTTAAGGCGTTTGTAATCAGCTCGTTGTTATCCACCCCCAATATCGCCACCTGCTCCGGCACACCGATATCTGCCTGCAAACAGGCGTTTAAAGCCATGCTCGCATCGCTGTCTCGCGTACAAAACAGAGCCAAGGGAAAGTGCTGTGTGTTTAATAACTGCCGTAGACGCAGGTCATAATCGGGGCTATCGGCTTGACCTAAGTGGCTAGACCAATCACTTATGCTGTAGCTGTGGGCGTGAATCTGCTCGAAAAAACTATCTCGACGCAATTGCGCCACACGATCAAAACTGGTCGAGAAAAAAGCAAAATGACGAAAGCCTTTTACTAAAAAGTATTCAGCGGCGGTGCGACCAATGGCGCGGTGATCAGCGGAAACACGAGCCGCTGGAATGTCCTCACGGATCACGGACAAATCGACAAAAGGCGTGCCGGCCTGCTCAACCCAGCGCGCACAAGCCTCATCTTCTTCGGTTAACAAACTGATAATGCCATCGCCCTGCCAGTGTTTAGGGGCTCGACCACTCATGGTCATGTCACAATTCAGATGCCAATTATGCGTTGCAGCGAACTGAGCAATCCCCTTATGCGTGCGATGATCATAACGAGACAAGGCCAAAAGCACATTAAAGTGCGCTTTAGGCTCGCTTGCTCTGTGTTTTAACTCAAGGCCTTGATTGGCGGCTTCTACGCTATCGTTCATAAATATTCTCGTTTATAAGTAGCGTTTATCTTTATTATTTATCGCCAAACCAGATGAAAAAACACTTCAGCAGCCCAGCTAAATCACAAAAAAAGACCACATACTGCAATTTTTATAGATTTTATTGCAATTGACCGAACTTTTTGAGGCTTGTTAGCATAAATACTACGAACTTTAAGTCAACGCTCAAACGTACTTATGCCCAGCAACGCCCTGTTAATTAACGATGGCTTATCAAGCCATTTACCAGCATTCCGTGCCGCACTAGTCGCAGCGTTTTCGAGTAGTGTGGCGCCATACAGAGGCCTAAACAGATGAGCAATAACAGCAACAAAAGCACAAGCCCACTCCTACACAGCAAAAAACACGCGCTGAACAGTAAGTTAAAAACGGTAATGAGCGCAGCCGCGTTAAGTCTTGTCTGCACGCTAAGTGCGTGTACACAGAATACGAGTAAGACAGCTAAGGCCTCGACATCGACGCCTTCTGTATCGACTGACAGCAACTCGGTTTTATTTGCGCGTCACGTCCCTGAACGCTCGGATGACTTTGCTTGGGAAAATGACTTAGTCGCCTTTCGAGCTTATGGCCCTGCCCTTCGCCAAGGGGCTGAAAACGCAGGCACCGACTGCTGGCTCAAGCGAGTGAACTACCCAATTATTAACAAGTGGTATCAACAAGCCTTAGAGCAAGGTTTAAGTTATCACCAAGACCACGGTGAAGGCTTAGATAACTACCACGTAGGCGCATCCTTGGGCTGTGGTGCCAGTGCCTTATGGCTTAAGGGCAAAGCAGAACCGCTAGAAACCTGGACTCACTGGTCAGATTTACAAATTGGGCAACAGCAACTGAGTTTTGTTTTACATTATCAGCGCGAAATAAACGGCAAGCTTTATCAAGAACAAAAGACCATCAGCTTACGTCCCGGTGTACGTTTATTCCGTGTTCAGTCCCAGTTTTTAATTGATGGAAAACCTGCCTCCAACCTAGCCCTTGTCACAGGGCTCAGTACTCACTACGGCAAAGCTGAGGTCAAAATCGGCAAAGACAATAACTGGCTTGCAACATGGGAAGAACTCGATGGCAGCGGCCTAGGTACGGGCATTGTTCTTGGCAAAAACAACAGTTCAGAAAAGCCTAAGGCCAAGGCATTAACTCAAGCGCTCACAAGTGATGTTAACGATCCGCAGGCCTTATTATTAAGCCAGACAGACGAGCATGGTCGCTTCGAATACTTTGCAGGTTATGGCTGGCAAAAAGCCGAACAAATCACCAATAAAGAGCAGTGGCTTAACTATTTAAAGCAGTTCTCTGAAACCAACCCTTATTACCCAGATTCTTCAACAAGCGACTAATTAAGGCACAGGCTTTAATTTAACTAGGACAATAGAATGCAAGTTAGATACACCGCAGGTAAAGATGCTTATTCACGCATGAACACACAAGAACTACGCTCTACGTTTTTGCTTGATCAGCTTTTTGCTAAAGGCGAAATTGCCTTAACTTACTGCGAAGTAGAACGCAGTATTGTAGGTTCGGCAGTTCCAACAGAAGCAGAGCTTGTATTAGAAGCAGGTACTGAACTTGCCGCAGATTTTTTCTGTGAGCGCCGCGAACTCGGTGTATTTAATATTGGTGGCCAAGGCCAAATAAGGGTAGACGGCACTCTTTATACACTCGATAAACTCGAGTGTTTGTATATTGGCAAAGGCGCAAAGGATATTCGCTTTAGCAGCAGCGATAGCAATAAGCCTGCTCAGTTGTATTTATTAAGCTACCCCGCTCATGCAAGCTATCCAACCACGCTAGCCACATTAGACGATGCCAACAAAGTAGAGCTCGGTGCCCAAGCAACAGCAAACAAACGTACTATTTATCAGTACATTCACGAAGACGGTATTCAAAGCTGTCAACTGGTGATGGGCTTTACCGCCTTAGAGCAAGGCAGTGTTTGGAATACCATGCCAGCTCATACTCACGAGCGCCGCACCGAAGTTTATATGTACTTTAATGTAAAACCAGATGCGACGGTTTTTCACCTAATGGGGCCCGGTGATGAAACTCGCCATATTTGTGTTGCTAATGGCCAAGCGGTTGTTTCACCTATGTGGTCTATTCACTCAGGAAGCGGCACCCAAAATTACAGCTTCTGCTGGGGCATGGGTGGCGAAAATAAGACCTTCAATGATATGGACGGCATTGCTGTTAACGAATTGCGTTAATATTTAATAGGAAATACAACGCAGCACATAATAGCTACAGCCACACCTATAACTAAAGCTATAACAACAGGTCGCTCCATGCTCAATAAACACAGCTCATTTTTTGCACTTGGCTTACTTTGTGGTTTGCTTATTAGCCTGCTTGTTTACGCCTTTGTCTTGCGCGATCTACAAGGCTCGCAGACACAGGGTGAACAGCAAGTACGCAGCCTAAAAATGGGCCATGGTCTACCTGTGACGCACCCAGTTCACCAAGGTTTAGAACATATGAAAGCGCGCCTACAGCACTATTCACAAGGCCGCTTAAGCATGGACATCTACCCTAGTGGCGTATTAGGCAGTGAGATTCAAAGCATCGAGCAATTACAGCAAGGTGTGTTGACTATGACTAAAACCTCTGCTGCCGCACTTGAGTCTTTTGTAGACGATATGAAAGTATTTGGGCTGCCGTATTTATTTCGCGACCGCAAACACTACTGGCAAGTGCTCGACTCAGAATTAGGTGAGCAGCTATTAAATTCACTAAGTGCTAAAAAATTACAGGGCTTAGCGTATTTTGATTCAGGCAGCCGCAGTTTTTACAGCAAAGATAAAGCAATCCTCAGCCCCGATGATTTAATTGGCCTAAAAATACGAGTTATGAATAGCCGAATGGCCATTGATGTCGTCGAACAGCTTGGTGCTAAAGCCACACCGATCGCTTGGGGCGAACTTTATACGGCACTTGCTCAAGGTACAGTTGATGGAGCAGAAAACAACGCCCCGTCTTACGTTTCAAACCGCCACTATGAAGTAGCTGGAATCTATAGCTTAGACGAGCACACCAGTATCCCAGACCTTATTATTATCAGCCAAGACATTTGGCAAAGCTTAAGCAAACAAGAACAAACATGGCTAAGGCAGGCTGCTCACGATGCGTCTTTATATCAGCGAGACTTGTGGCAACAAGCAAGTGAGCAAGCGCTGACCCATGCTCAAGAACAAGGTGTCAGCATTTATCAGCCCGATAAAGCCCCTTTTATTAAACAAGTTCAAGCCATCTACCAAAGCATAGAAGGTACACGCCTGGCTGAACTGGCCAACGACATTAAGGCTCACCCCTAATGTCTAAGACAAACAAACACGCTCATATCCCCTTACTTTCAAAGATGAATCAGCAGCTCGCGACCGTACTCGAATACCTTGTTATTAGCTTGGTTGCCCTACTGTTAATGGATGTCAGCTGGGGCGTATTTAGCCGTTTTGTACTGGGAGCCCAAAGTGCATGGACCGAAGAATTAGCCCGCTTTTTACTGGTTTGGCTAGCACTGCTTGGTGCAAGTGTCGCCTTTCGTCAACACAAGCACTTAGGTATCGACTTATTTACACAACAACTTGAGAGCACAGCCAAAGCCGTCAGTGACATGCTTGTCAGCGCACTTATTATTGTCTTTGCTGGCAGTGTCTTTATTTATGGTGGTGCAAAATTAGTAAGCAACGCCCTTGCGATGCAACAAGAGCTTATAGCCCTACCCATATCTAAAGCGTGGTTCTATGCCGCGTTGCCACTATCGGGTTTTTTTATTTGCAGCTTTAGTCTTGAACAGCTGTGCCTTATCAAACAGCAATACAAGAGTTCCAAGCACCACGATAAAACCAAGAGTAAAAGCGTATGATGCAAGAACTCAGCATATTATTTGGCTGCGCTTTTTTGCTGTTAATGCTTTTAAATACGCCTATAGCTGTAGCCTTAGCCTTAGCAACCTTACTTTCATTAATCGCCACAGGCTCCGATGCAAGCTATGTACTGGCCTCTAAATTTGCCAACGGTTTAGATAGCTTTGCCCTGTTAGCTATTCCCTTTTTTATTCTTGCCGGTTATCTCATGGGGCAAGGAGGAATGGCTCATCGACTTATGGATTTTGCCGCAAGCTTAGTCGGGCGTTTTCCTGGCGGCCTAGCTTACGCCAATGCGCTCACCTGCATGATGTTTGGCTCTGTCTCCGGCTCCGCTACCGCAGCCGTATCTTCGGTTGGTAGCTTTATGATTCCGCAAATGAACCAACGCGGTTATCCCCGTGATTTTAATATTGCTTTAACCGCCACTGCCGCAACCACCGGCGTCATTATTCCACCGAGTAATGTGATGATTGTGTTTGCCGTCGCAGCAGGCGGTGTCTCTATTGCTGATTTATTTTTAGCAGGTATTTTCCCAGGTATCTTAATTGGTCTTAGCTTGTGCTTAGTCTGCTTTCTTGCTTCTTTAAAACTTAAATTCCCAGCTGAAGCTCCAGCACCACTTCAACAAGTAGGCCTTGCTTTTAAGCGTGCGTTCTTAAGCTTATTGCTTGTGGTCATTATTCTAGGGGGCATTTTATCCGGTATTTATACGGCAACAGAAGCCGCAGCCGTTGCCGTGCTATACGCTTTAGTTGTCAGTGTATTTATTTATAAAAGTGTCAGGCTTACGCAACTGCCTTCTATCTTTTTAAAAACAGGTGCCACCACCGCCGTGGTAATGCTTCTTATCGGTGCCAGCAGTGGCATGGCTTGGATGCTCTCTTCAGCCAATATTCCTCAGCAACTTAGCGAAAGTATCTTGGCCTTAAGTGAAAACAAATACTTAGTCTTACTGGCCATTAATCTACTGCTTTTATTAGTGGGTATCTTTATGGATATCACCCCAGCGATTCTGATTTTTACCCCGATCTTACTGCCTGTTATGCGCCAATTTGGCATTAGCGACATTCATTTTGGCATTATTATGATCAGTAATTTGTGCATCGGTTTGTGTACACCACCGGTAGGTACCTGCCTATTTGTCGGCTGCGGTGTAGGCAAAAGCCGTATCGCCAAGGTGGCGCCTTATATGCTGCCCTTCTTTTTATCGATGATCATCGCTATCTTAGTTTTAACCTTTGTTCCGGCTGTGAGTGAATGGCTGCCAAGAGCTTACAACGAGTGACAATTATGATCATAACTAAATGCAACTCTTCTCCAGCAAAAAATAACGTATGCGCTCCATGCTATTTAGCGAACAAACTCAGTGAACCAGGTCACACAAACCTCTAAGTATGTTGAGCTTAGACCTAAGCTCACGTAACGTGCTTGTGTTAGCAAGGTGTTGAGGTAAACTTCAATTTCAACAAGCAACAAGCAACAATCCTGTAAAAAACGTTTCCTGGAGTAAGTATGAAAAAGCTCGCTAGTGCTCTCGCTCTCGCAGCCTCAAGCTTTGTTTTTGCCTATAGTAGTTTTGCAGAAGAAGTTCCCGTTCAGTTTTCTACGATCGATGACTTTAATGCACCAAATAGCCAAGATGTTAAGGGCGTTCGCTTTCCAGCACTCTACGGTAAAACCAGTAATGTCACAGGTGTGGACTTGCATTTACTCGCTATCAGCGAAGTGGATAACTTTAAAGGCGTACAATTCCCTCTATTTAGCGTAATCGGTGTGCCTGCCGGAGCTAATCACGTCAATGAAAGTATGACGGGTGCAGCCTTTGGTTTGTGGAACTGGAATAAAGGCCAGGCAACAGGGGCGAATATTGCTACTGTCAATATTACCAATAACGTTAAAGGGGCAAATATTGGTGTGGTTAACTATAGTATCGGCCACACAAGCTTTGACTGGTCAGTAGCTAATATATCTAAATCTTCAGGTGCCCAGTTAGGTATCTTTAATATGACTGACGAAATTAAAGGTGTACAAATCGGCCTATTAAACTGCGCTAAAAATGGTTTTCTACCTTGTTTCCCATTTGTAAACTTTGCAGTTAAATAACAGCAAAGTTTATGAGTGTCATAAAAAGGTGCCAAGAGCACCTTTTTATCTGAATCAAAGCACTTATGTTAAATTAGCTTGAATATCAGAACGCCTCACCAGCACGGATATATACCGCTTGATCATCCGTACTCACCGCAATATCGATACCTAAATTAATTTTCTTAGCTTTCGTTGCCTGCCAGCGAATACCAACACCTGCACTGCTGATATGAGTGCCATCGCTCAACTCATCAACATTGTCAGCAACAGCACCAGTTTCAGCAAAAGCAACAGCGCCCCAGCGATCATGAAATTTATAACGCCATTCAGCATGCATAGATGCCGTCACGTTATCCCGATAGCGAGCCACATCAAAACCGCGCATACTTAAAGTAGGCTCGATAAAAAAAGGAATTTCACCATCCGCAGCTTTAATTTGTGCTTTAAGCGCCAACACGTTTTTAGGGATCAAGGTAAAATATTTACGGTAGTCCGACTTAAGCATTCGAAAATTAAAATCACTGCCTAAGCCTTCGTCATTAATGCTGTATTTAGCATTAAAAATCTGACCATTAGAGGGATAATAATTATCATCACGGCTATCAAAACTTAGTACAGGCCCCAAACCAGAAGTGCGAACATCGGCATCAATCACAGGCAGGCGATCAATTATCTGCCCCAAATCAAACGACACCGTTGATTGGCTACCTGCATACTCAAAACCCCCGTACCAACTTTCAGTATAAGGAAGGCGTGTTAATAACTTGGTGTACAAGCCATTAACTTGAATACCATAACCTAGCGGGTGCTTTTCTAACAATGGTATGTCGCCAGGTCCATAGTAATTTAAATTAAGCTTGCCAGTACCAGCTAAAAAAGAAAAACGAAAACGATCCGACTTCCAGTAGTCGTCGTGAAATACGCCAAGAAAATAACTTTTACTATCTGCATACATGCCACCAATACCGGATGTCGCATTGGGTGTTCCAGGCTCTTTCTGCTCATGTAGATACAAAACCGCAGCCTGTAAACCTGCACCTAAAGTAGGGTTAGCAAAAGGGATAGGCACAGCCATCCAAGCGCCATCACTGCCTTTGTCTCTGGCCATTTTTTTGGTTGTTTTATTACGGTCATTGGTTGCTAAATCGTAATCACCCGAATTGGCCCATAGACTGCTGGAACACAGCGCTAAAGTAAGCCCTGTCGACAAGGCAACTGAGATCTGAGATTTAACGGACATAAAACGACCTGAATAATTAAGCATACGGCACAACAGCTAAAGCGGCGTTAAGAATAGCACAGGGCTCTTATCTGGGTCTGTGTAAATAAGCTAAACAAGACTCAAGCGCTTACTAGCGATGCCCCGCCACCACTGGCATTTAACTTAAGTAGCCTAAGGCTTAACCTAAACCGCC
Source organism: Agaribacterium sp. ZY112 (assembly GCF_041346925.1). Classification (NCBI taxonomy): domain Bacteria; kingdom Pseudomonadati; phylum Pseudomonadota; class Gammaproteobacteria; order Cellvibrionales; family Cellvibrionaceae; genus Agaribacterium; species Agaribacterium sp. ZY112. The sequence continues at coordinate 3,874,154 of NZ_CP166840.1, forward strand.
AATGTCATATGCCGCCAAGGCTGTCGCGAAACCTAATAACAGCATGGCACTCTAAAAACTCGACACAAGCCTACTTATAGCAAGGCCATAAATAGTAAACCCAAAATAGACGGAGTTAGCGATGCGAGTTGGACGACTAAATAGACAAGCCAAGAAAAACTTTATTAAACGCCAAGCCAATAAACACAACCGGCTAACAAATAAAGAGGCTGCCAATGATCGCTGCTTTGATCAGGTACTGGCGAATGAAATAGAAAAGTTGAACGCTAAGGTCAGCTGACATATCAAACCGACTTAGCTCAGACAATAAAAAAGCCCACCTATAACGGTGGGCTTTGGCATTAAAAACTAAACTAACTACGATGCGTCTTGATAAAGGTGTACATCGCGCTGAGGGAATGGGATGGTGCAATTTGCGGCTTCTACTGCAGCCTTAAGTGCAGGGCGCATATCAAATAACACAGCCCAGTAATCGTCTGTTTTAACAAAGGCACGCACAAGGAAATCTACCGAGCTGGTGCCAAGGTCTACAACAGCTACCACATTGGGCTCATCCTGTAAGATACGGCTATCGTTAGCAAGTACCGCTTCCATTGCTGCTTTGCCCTCTGCAATATTGTCGGAGTAGCTAATGCCAATGCTGATTTCTACTGCACGAGTGGCGCTGGCTGAATAGTTTACGATATTGCCATTGGCCAAAGGGCCGTTTGGTACGATCAAGGTGCGACGGTCGAAGGTTAACAAGGTTGTCACAAAGATACCTATATCGGTAACGCTGCCTTCGAGCCCTTGTACTTGTACATAGTCACCGACTTTAAATGGGCGAAAAATCAAGATCATCACACCACCGGCAAAGTTGCTGAGGCTTCCTTGTAAAGCCAAACCAACCGCTAAACCTGCCGCACCTAAAATAGCAACAAACGAGGTGGTTTCAATGCCCACCATAGAAGCAACACTGATGATCAACAAGACCTTGAGTACGACTTCAAAAATATTAGCTAAAAACTTAGCTAAGGTTTCATCAGGTAAACCTTTAACTGAACTGCGGCGTACCAGCTTACTTAAACGGCCAATCACCCATAAGCCAACAACCAGAACAACAATGGCCATTAGCAGCTTGCCGCCGTATTCGGCTCCAAGTACAGCAAGCTTGCTGTATAAATCTTGCATTTGAACTTCAATATCTTGCATAGCAGTTTCCTTATTGCATAAAGTTAATGGTCTTCGACCATTGTGCGCAAAGCGCGATTAGTTAAATTCGTAACCGATACTAAACATCAAACGATAATCATCATTTTCAGGTACTTCGCCGGCCTCGTTGGCTTTAGGGTATTGGGTATAATCCCAAACATATGAGACCTCCAAATCAATAGCGTCGTTAAGTTCATACTCTAAAGTAGTTACCATATGATGGGTATAACCGCCTGAAGCATCATCATTGACTTGAATATGGTAGAGGTAATCAAAATCTAATTCACTAGTCAGCTCAGTACTAAAATCCGTAGTCAGTATTAAACCGAGGCTCGATTCTTTCTTATTTTCCCCCTCTTCCACTTCACTGTATTCAGTGAACTGCAAACCAGGACCACCAACAATATCAAGCTCAGTCTCACCGTTGTTAATCGCCGTCCAACCGATACCGGCGCCCAGAGTGCCCCGAGCATCCAAGTTCTGAAATGGATCGCTTAAGACATCCATAAAGAAAGGCCGATAGAACATACTGTCTGTCGCAAAAATATCGAAACTAGAATTCACACGCTGATTATTAGCCGTCTCGACACCATCCACGCTGCTATAAGTACCTAGATAGTCAAACGAGAGGCGAGATAAGGTTGTGCGTCGCTGAGCATTAAACTTACCGTTGTATTCAGTATTCGGTGAGTTACCCGCCCGTATATTGGCACCTAACGATAAACGTACCTTCCAATAGTTCCTCTTTTCAGGCTGAGCTGACACCATCGCGATAATGTCATCGCGCGTGAAGCTTCGGGTTTGGCCATTACTAGTGACCTCTAACTTACCGCCATCGAGCACGATGAGGCCAACCACCTTTTCTTTTTGTGATGTCACACGAATCGCTTGTGGCCGCCCGCTTTGCATATAAGCAATATCTTCAAGTTCGATAGTTAACAAACCGAGTTCGTCACTATCAAACTCCATTTCATCACTATAGAGAACCTTAAAGTCGCCTTTCAACCATTCGCCACTGGTTAATTGCAGCCAATCCCAAAGCCGTGCCGGCGGCGCCACATGTTGGTCTTTAGCTACTGCATCACTAACAAAATTGGGGACTTGCTGCTGAGCCCAAACGGGGGAAGAAAAACAAAGGGAAATCAGCAATACACTGAAAAGATTACGTACAAACATCCTGTCTACTGTTCTGTTAACTGTGTAATTAAAAGGGGGGAAGATTCATAGTCTAAGTAATATACCAAGCTCGCACGGACTTTAATATGTCAGTTAGCTAATAAATGCATACACTTAAGGGAAACTGAAGCCTCACTCAAGCAAAAACAAGAAGCCGATAATGACATCGATTATAAATGACCCTATGGCACTATTGGTATTGGTTGGTTTGGTGTCTGTCGCCTGCCAACTACTCGCCCATAGAATTAAACTGCCTGCAATACTGCCCTTATTACTGGCGGGGCTTGCCCTAGGCCCAATAAGCGGAGTGCTTGCACCTGATGAGTTATTTGGGAACTTACTCTTCCCCTTAATATCTCTAAGTGTGGCGATTATATTATTTGAAGGCGCGCTGACCCTCAAGTTTGAAGATATTGCCGGTCATGGCTCAATGGTACGCAACTTATGCAGCATTGGTGTACTAATAACTTGGGCCGTGGCCACGCCCAGTGCCCATTACGCCCTCGGCCTAGATTGGCCAATAGCTTTTCTTTTTGGTGCCATCATTACGGTGACCGGCCCCACGGTGATTATGCCGATGCTGCGCACGGTTCGCCCCAGCGCCAAGCTTGCTAATATCTTGCGTTGGGAAGGTATTGTTATTGACCCTATTGGCGCCTTATTAGCGGTACTGGTTTACGAATACATCATTGCCAGCCAGCATGCCCTTTCTCACACCCTCATCACTTTTGGTTCCGTGCTCGCTGTGGGTATAGGTTTAGGCGCCGCAGCAGGTTTTGGCCTAGGGCTTTTATTGCGACATAACTGGATACCCCACTATCTAAGAAACACCGCAGTGCTGACCTTAATGCTTGGCATCTTTGCGTGGTCCGATAGCTTGGCTCACGAATCAGGGCTTTTAAGTGTCACCATTATGGGTATCTGGTTAGCCAATATGCGTAATGTCGATGTAGAAGATATTCTCGAATTCAAAGAGACCTTAAGCGTTTTGCTCATTTCCGCACTGTTTATTTTGCTGGCCGCACGCTTAGATATTCAAGCCATTACGCAACTCGGATGGGGCACGGTTTATGTGCTTCTGGCCATTATTTTTGTTGCACGGCCACTTTCTGTTATCTGCTCTAGCATAGGCACCGGTTTAGCGTGGAGGGAACTGGCTTTATTAAGCTGGATAGCGCCAAGAGGTATTGTTGCAGCGGCGGTTTCTGCTCTTTTTGCCCTTAAGCTTGAAAACCACGGCTTTACCAATTCGGGGCTGTTAGTGCCGATGGTCTTTTTAGTGATTATTAGCACGGTTGTGCTGCAAAGTTTAACTTCTGCCCCACTTGCAAAACTATTAAAGCAACGCGCCCCTGCTCCACGAGGTATTTTAATTTTTGGTGCATCCAAGTTCGCCCGCATGCTTGCCCAAGAGTTAATCAATAACAAGCAACAGGTACTGATTGCCGATACCAACTGGGAAGCTATACGAGAAACACGTATGGCTAATATCCCCTGCTATTACGGTAACCCTATTTCTGAACATGCCACGCGCACTTTAGATCTTTCAAGCATAGGCCGTGTTTTAGTGCTTTCTCCCTACCGCCAACTGAACCCGCTTGTCAGTTATCACTTTGAAGACCTACTCGGTAAAGGCGCCGTGCTTGGCTTAAGCAATAATGAAAAAGAAGCGCGTAAAAGCCATCAAGTGTCGGAGTCTTACGCGCAGAAATTAGGCTTGTTTTCGGAGCACGCCAGCTATGCAAAATTGGCAAGCGCTGTTGCCAAAGGCGCATCGATTAAAAGTACTAAACTTTCAGAGAATTTTGGCCAAGAGCAATATCAAGAAAAATACGGCTCTCGCGCTATGCCTCTGTGCGCCATAGACACCGATTCGCGAGTGCACTTTTCAACCGTTAGCAAGGGCGTTAAAAGCAAAGCCGATTGGCAAATGATTAGTTTAATCAATGGTGAAGAGAGCTGATCGCCCGAACAAGAGATCGAATCAAAAGCAGACCAAGCAGCATACGCTTTGAAAAATAAGACGACAGATTAATCACACAAGCCTTACGTTTTTTAAGCTTGGCATCAGTACTTATGTTAGCAAAAAGGGGCCTCAGCATTTAAGACCTGCAAGCGAGCCAACTCTTCGTTAGTGACCTGCTCAAAGCGGCTAAAACAAGCCGCCTCTGCATTATTAACAAACATATCCAGCGCTAATTCTTTTACCTTTATAGATGAGATGAAGGCCGGCAAGCTTGAACATCAACACCGCGACTTTTTGCTCATCACAAAAAAGCCATCAACTTACTTTGATTGCGGCCCACCAAGCATAGAGTAAAAGCCCTATACATTAAGCAAGCAAATGAAAGTGACTGTGCATGGCTTCATTGCGCAATGGGATCAGCGCCTGATATTCATCAGAGCGATACCAGGCTTGGGCACTGCTTTTATCGGGGAACTGAATGAGCACTTTGTTGGTATGCTCGGCGCTGCCAGCAAGTACCTCTATCGGCGCTTTAAAAACAAATTCACCTTTAAATTTTGCCACCGTAGGTGCTGCAGCGGCGCCATACTCTTTAAGTTTTTCAGGATCAATTGGGGTCATATCTACAACAATATACGCACTCATCACGTCTTCCTTTTTGGTTATGTGGATGTCTATACAAGCTTAAGGTTTTAACTAAAGGTCAAGCTTCAGGCCTAGCTCACAAGGCCTTTGGCCTCGATCGCAGAGCCAGTCTATTCTCCCATGAAAACCTAAACAATCACCACCTTAAGGAATCACTGTTCACATTTTTAAACAATAAGACTATGGTAAACGGCATTGCTTACTGCTCTTGCTCAAGCAGACAAGCCACAGTAAAGATCTGAACAAGCACTCAGAGAAGCTTATGAATAAAACCAAGTTACTGCCGTCAATGCTGATGTTTGCCGAAGTAGTCAAACAAGGCTCTTTCACTCAAGCGGCCAAACAGCTCTCAATGAGTAAATCGGCCATCAGTCAACAAGTCAGCAAGCTCGAGCAGGTACTTGATGCCCAGCTATTAAGCCGTAATACCCGTGGTTTGGCGGTCACCGCATTTGGAAAAAAATTGCTTGAGCGCTGCGAACTATTACAAGAGCAAGTCGACCTAACCTTTGTTGCTTTGAGCAATGCTGAAAGCAGCCCTAAGGGTGAGTTCTCCCTCACTGTTCCTCATGCTCTAGAGCGCGACATTGCGGTACCGGCCTTGCGCCAGCTCTGCCAAGAATTCCCAGGCATAGAACCGCGCTTAGTCGTTTCAGACCAACGCTTGGATCTTGTTAAAGACAAACTGGATATCGCTATCAATGCCGGAGAACTAAAAGACAGTTGTTATCGAGCCATGCCCATTGGCAGTAGCAGCGATATGTTCTGCGCCAGTGCCGAATATATTCAGCGCCATGGTCAAGTACAAACACTTGCCGATATAGAGCAACATCGCTGGATCACCGCCCTCTGGCAACAGCAAAAAGGCGCCTGTATTTATCAGCAAAGCAACAATGAACTTGTGCACACACTAGCAGCTAAACACAGCTATCGAGCCAGTACACTGTCGGCAGTGATTGAAATGGCCAAACAACATATGGGCTTTGTACTATTACCCGACATTGTCAGTAAACCCTTATTAGCAGAACACGGTTTTTACCAACTGCTGCCTCAATACCGAGGCCCAAGCTGGCCTTTTTATCTTCTTCACAACTACCAAACCGATAAACCTCAATACGTAAATCGCTTTTATCAGCTTGTTTGCCACTACTTTGCTAAGGCCCAAGCTTAAACGATTTGATCCGTATCAGTTACATGACCTCGAATAAATAACAAGCGGCCATCGTGTAAAACTTGATTTAAAAAAAACAATCAAAGATATCGCTGCCGTAAAAGACGAAATAATGCCAGCTCCTTAGTGTTAAGTTCACATAACAAGAGTAAGCTTTAATGCTATTGAATCTGGCACAAGGAGAGCTAAATGAAGTGGTTTCGTAAAGCCGAAGATGATGTACTGTCCGAACTTAACAGCAACAAAGAGCAAGGTTTAACCAGTGAGGAGGCCAATCAACGCCTTTCACAATATGGGCCCAATGAGCTCAGTGAAGCAGAAGGCAGTTCCGCCCTCGCCCTCTTTATAGAACAACTTAAAAACCCCATGTTGATTGTACTGGCCATCGGTGGCGTACTTTCAGGTGTGGGTGGGCACATGATTGATGCCATAGCCATTCTTGTCATCGTTGTCGCCAATGCCACCATTACCTTCTTACAAGAGCTCAGTGCCCAAAAGTCACTTAACGCCTTAAAAGAAATGGGCGCTCCTAATGCGCTTACGCTGCGTAATAGTAATTGGCAAAAAATTCCTGTTAAAGATCTTGTGCCGGGTGATTTAGTCAAACTCAATACCGGTGATGTTGTTGGCGCAGATTTGCGTGTCCTCAGCACTAACCAACTGACCATCGACGAGTCTGCGCTTACTGGTGAGTCAGAACCCGTTGAGAAAAACGAAGAGCAACTGCACGCCCCTGAGCTCGGCATCGGCGATAGAGTGAACATGGCCTTTATGAGCACAATGGTGACGGCAGGTAACGGCATTGGCATCGTCGTGAATACTGGCATGAATACCGAAGTGGGCCACATTGCCAACTTAATGCAAACCGCTGAAAACGTGCAGACTCCAATGCAGCGCCGCCTGCATACGCTATCTCAGGCTTTAATTGCTGCCGCCGTTGCTGCTGTTGCCTGTGTAATTGGTATTGGTTTATATAATGGTGCAGACTGGTTAGAAATGCTCGGCACCGGTATATCCTTAAGTGTGGCGGCGATTCCAGAAGGTTTACCAACCGTAGTGACCATTGTCCTAACCATGGGCGCCAAACAAATGGCCTTGGACAATGCCCGTGTACGCCAACTAGCCTCTGTGGAAACACTGGGCTCGACCACGGTTATTTGTTCCGATAAAACCGGCACCCTAACTCAAAACCAAATGCAGGTTGTTTCTTATTGGAGCGCAGGCCGTAGTTTTGATGTGACCGGCCAAGGCTTTGAGCCCAAAGGGCGCTTCTTAGACGAAAACAAAAAAGAGCTCGATCTTGAGAACACCGACGAGCTTAAATATGGCTTAATCATCTCTTCTATTTGTAATGATGCGATCTTGCAAGAAAAAGACGGTCGCTACAGTGTGCAAGGCAATCCAACCGAAGGCTCCTTAGTGGTCGCCGCAGCTAAGGCTGGCATTTACCGTGAAGAATTGTTTAAAGAAGGCTTTGCCCTACTCAAAAGTTTCCCTTTTGATTCCAAACGCAAAATGGCCAGTGCCATTGTTCGTGGCCCGCTAGGTCGTCACTGGCTGATTGCCAAGGGCGCGCCCGATGTACTGTTAAAGCGCAGCACCCATGTCTATTGGCACGGCGATACCCATGAGCTCAATGAGCACTATCAACAAGAAATTGCCGCAGGTGTTGAGCAATTTGGTGAACGCGCCTTACGTACCCTAGCTTTGGCTTTTGTTGAAATTGACGAAGCCGATGTCAACAAAGGGCAAGAAGAGCATGAAAAAGACCTTACCTTTTTAGCGATGCACGGCATCATTGACCCGCCTCGCCCTGAAGTTGTCGACTCTGTTGCCCAGTGTGCCGATGCAGGCATACGCACAGTGATGATTACCGGAGACCATGCCGCCACCGCAAAAGCGATCGCAGAAGAGCTCGGCATACGTCGCAGCGATGACGAGCTGGTGATGACAGGCCCCGAATTAGAAGAGTGCAGTGACAGGCAGTTAATCGATCTCGCGCCTAAAACCAGCGTCTTTGCTCGAGTCTCGCCCGAGCACAAACAACGTATTGTTAAAGCCTTACAAGCCAATAATGAAGTCGTAGCAATGACCGGCGATGGTGTTAACGATGCCCCCGCATTACGCAATGCCGACATCGGCGTGGCAATGGGCATAGCCGGTACACAAGTGGCTAAAGACTCCGCCGATTTAGTACTACTTGATGATAACTTTTCAACCATTGTCTCAGCAGTACGCCAAGGGCGTCGTATTTACGATAACTTGCGTAAATATCTACGAGCGGCGCTTACTGCCAACGTCTCAGAAGTCAGCTGCGTATTATTCGCGTTTTTACTTATGGGCGACAACCCTCTTGTGCCTTTAACCACCATTATGATTTTGTGGATCAACTTGTTTAACGACGCCTTGCCAAGTTTATGTTTGGGCTGGGAGAAACAAGAAGATGACATCATGAGCAGAAAACCACGCAAGCGAAACGAAAGCTTTTTTGCCGACGGCCTCGCTGCACGTATATTAGTGCGCGGATTAACTCACGGAGCCATCGTCTACGCGCTATTCGACCTAGCATTAAGCCGTGGTGCCAGTACCGCCTATGCGCAAACCCTAGCATTTATAACCTTGATGTTTATCTTAAGCATTCACTTATTAGACGCACGTAGCTTTAAAAGCATCTTTAGGCTCAACCCGTTTAAAAATAAGTTATTGTTTAGCGTGATGCTAGCCACAACAGGAACGACCTTAGCGGTGATCTACTCACCACTAGGCGGCATACTCTTTGGTACTGTGGCGCTATCGGCCAAGCACCTACTAATGAGCTTAATGATCGCCGCACTTCCTACCTTAGTACTCTCAAGTTTGAAGGAATTATTTAATATAAAATTCCTTTAATAGAGTCTTTTATAGAGCTTACAAAAAAGCCCGTTGGTATAGCTCCTACGGGCTTTTTATTTAGGATTACCTAGCTCATTGATCAGCTCGACCAGTTGGGAAATTTTACTATTTGAGAGCTGCCGATAATCGAAATAAGGGCAAATAATAAAATTATAAGCCTTGCTAATAGCAAACTCCGAATTAAGCCAGTGTGTGCTTTTGGCCAGCTCTGGCAACTCTGCTAATAATTTATTGCCGTAAGTTCGGCCACTGACAATATGAATCGTTGAGCTTGCGGTTTCAAAGCTTGGCACAGAAAACAGTAGATTGAGCGCTGCATCTTCTTGCAATAAAAACTGATCACGAAAATCCTGCCACGTATTTGCCTGTTTTTGAAAAGGCCAACGAGGCGCTTCAAGCTCAAACACTAACTTGGCATAAACATTAAAAACCTTTCGCCAACCATTGCCACAAGCATCTGAAATCAGCTTAATCTCACCTTTTTGTAAAGGTCTAAGCCCCTCAAGCAACTGATATTCCTGCATAGCTGGGCGGTTTTCAATATAAACTGAGATTCTTGCTTGCCAGGAGCCTAAACCGATAAGCGGCTTAACACGGCCATTCATTGGTATGCTCCAGGTAAGCTCTGAATATATACACGCACGTTATTCAGAAGGTAGACCTAAGAAAAACACCAGCGAACAGATAATCGCTAATGCGCCAAAAAACAGCATCCGAGGTAGACGTAAGGCCAAGCTTTTATCTTGCCAAGCGACACTTAAGGCAACCAAACACTGCAAACTATAAAACAATGCAAAAGCACGCGAAGCGTAACTAATGATGCCATTAACGTTTGTCTCCCAAGTCAGAGCAATCGCTACCAACAAGATCAATGCATAAGCAGAGCGAAGTGATAAACGCTTGTGAGTAAGCTCTTCTAACAAACCACCAGCACCAGAATTATCGGCCACGGCGGCACTAAACTGGCTGCCAATTGCGGCAATCGACAACATAAGTGGTAATACTAAAGCTACGGGTGCGGTCATCGTAATAATGGCGGTAACATCCGATCCCAAACCAACATCAAACAGTACGGTCGCCAGCGCAATAAACACAAGATAAATAGCGGCAGATAATAGTTGCGCTGTACGCATGGTACGAATACGTTGCTCTGGAGGGTGAGCGCTGCCCAAGTAACGAGAGGTTTCAAAGCCCTGAACCACGATCAACAAACCAAGCAATACACGTAAGTCTTGAAAATCGATATGCGAATCGAGTTGAGCCAGATGCCACTGACCATTTAAATAGAGCTGGCCGTTGTAAATAATAAGCCCCAGTAATAAAGCCCCTATCACACCTAAATTCAAACTAATGGCATAACTTTCAACTTTTTCTAAGGCATCTAAACCGCGCCAAATGCCAACAACACCAATGATCATTAACAACACGGTGGTAATGATATTGGCGAGTAAATCGCTGTGTATAGAAAAAGCGTTTAAAGAAAAGCTCGCCAGTAGCTGCAAATAATAAGTAACGGAAATAAAATAGGCGACAGCAAGCACGATACGAGAGACAAAGGCCAGCTCCTGAGCCAAGCCCTGTTTTTTGTTTTCTATTGGCTCAAAGTGCCGAATATTAAAACGAATGGCACTGCCAACCGCAAAGGCCAATAACAACAGAGCCGCCATACACACAACGGCTAGGTTACCAACAATGCCTGCCAACAGAGGCGCGCTCACCAAAAAACCACTGCCCATAATCGAAGCTAGGGGCGTAACCGTTGCTTTCCAGTTAGACGATGTCGCCAAGCGAGGAGAAAACGCAAGATACGCCGCGAGCGACAGGGCAAAAAGAACTAGCAAGCTGTTTAACAGCATAAGTAACCTTAGAGCGAGAGCGTCAATAGAAATAAAAGCCGTATGGCAAGAAGCCTAAACTTAGGCTGGCCTCCATTCTACCCTCAACGTAATACAGCTCAAGCTCACTCAAGCAAAGTAAAATCTTCTTATGCTGTTTTCTGAGCTAAACGACGCAAAAAAACCTTAATATTGGTTTTAGCCGAGCCTTCTGTTGCTAAGCGTAAACGCTCGGCTGCAAGAAAGGCCTCATCTTGAGTCACGGTATAAGGGCTAACCACTTTCTGCTCAAAGTACGTTTCTTCGGTTTGCTTATTTAACAAACGATAATGGATATGGGTGCTCACTGTGGTATTAAAACCAAGCACTGGGTAATCAATACGTAAAAGTTCAATATCAAGTTCGTAATTAGCTTCTTCAGAACCAAGCTTTACTGCAGCGAGTGAACGTTTTAAAGCATCCGAAAACTGCTGATTATTCACTTCTGAATGCCATAGAGGATTATCCTCTTGAGCACCGGAGACATAACGAACTTCTATATTACCCTGTAATTCATCTGGAAACTGTAAGCTAGATAGCTCTGTTGATGCAGACACCATCTGCCCTGTACGAGTATGTTGAGCGCACGCGCCTAAACCAAGTAGCGCAATTAATAGCGCCGACAAAAGCAAGTCTGACATTCATTCCCCAAAACGATCATTTAAAACACAGCCCAAAGCAGCCATAACAAGCCTTCTTGACTTGTCAAAGCATAGACCTCAGTGAAGGCGAATAGTGCGGGGGGAATGTTAAATACGGTCAATAATCGCTAAAAAAGTTCAATACCGTCATCATCGTCACTGCGTTTTCTATCATTCTCTTCAGCAAGAATAAGATCTTTTAGCTCTACTAACTCTTGATCGTTCAACTCAGAAATTTTTAAGTGCTGAAACGTACGCTTAAGTGCTTGATCCGCCTGATAACACTTCTGATGAGCAGGCCCCTTACCTGCAATCGTAATCCCGTCTCGACCAAATACAGGCGCATTACAATAGAGGCATTTCATAGAAGTCAGAACCTTTAGCTATTCCCACGGGCTTGTTCATATAACTCTAGCGGAAGGCCATCCGGATCGCTAAAAAAAGTGTAACGTTTGCCGGTGTATTCATCGATACGAATCGCTTCAAGCTCAATGCCCTGTGCTTGTAAATGCGCCTTTGCCTGATCGATATCAGTCACAGAAAAGGCAAGATGCCTAAGCCCTTGAGCCTCTGGATAGCTCGGCCTTGCTGGCCGATTAGGAAAAGAGAAGAGCTCAATTTGACCGCCATCAGGCAAAGCCAAGTCTAATTTATAGGACTCTCGCTGCTCACGGTAGTTTTCAGCGATCACTTTTAAGCCAAGCACCACACTGTAAAAGTGTTTGGAGCGCTGATAATCCGAGCAAATAATCGCAGCGTGATGAATGGAGTTAAGCACGTTAAGCCACCTCTTATAAAAGCCAACCGGCTCTAAACGAGACGCCAGCTACAACAAATAATACTGAGAATATCGTCACCGGCACAATATGCCAGGCCATATCAACCAAGTAACGATGCTCGACACCTTCTTGTGACAACTTTGGAATAACACGAAAGCGCGCATCAACCGCAAATAATAAGGTTAAGCACAATAAACTGAGCTTTGCGGCAATGCCGTGAGCGACAGGAATAGACATATCAAACCACATACTGACATCGGGCAACATACGGTGGGCTAGCAACAAGCCCGTTATGACCTGGACCACCAAAGCAGGCATGCCGATTTTTTCATAAACAGACTCAAAATCAAGCAACTGCTTAGCCGAGCGATTTTTTAATACAGCCGGTAAAACAACAACAGACAAGACGATATGGCCGCCCGTCCAAATACACGCTGCAATAAGATGCAGTAGCAGCAACACACCATACATAGATAGAACCCTGTACAAGAAAAAAATAAACACAAGGCTCGCAATAGCGCTGGTAAACAGCTGTTTAGAAGCCAAGATGAAGGCACAGCATCACCTACTTGCCCAATCACAAGCTTGCGCTCAATCAAGAGAATAAGTATCAATCTTATTTAGCACTACAAGCTTGCTCATATCATCAACAAGCTTATGTCTGTATAAATGCTTCAACACAGTTACGGCAGATACAGACTTTACTTTTAGCGTCATCGGGAAGAGTTTTAAGTAAGGCCTCAGGAAAAGTAAAATTAGGCTCGCTGCACCAGCATGAAGAGGCCTTCTGCTTTACATGCATACAGTCATTAGCCTTGCCACATAATGGGCAACACGCAGCATAGACTAGAGGCTGCTCACTGGGTTTATAAAACTTAACCTGATCAGTTGGGCTATCAACAAGCTTTACCATAGGGGTCTCAATGGGGGGCACAACAGACTTATTGCTTCCAGTCGGGAGCTTTAAGATATATGTGCACATCTTGAATCAAAGCTAGAGCTTGCCACTCCTCTAGAGGAAAGCGCAAGCCGCCTTCTTCTTCACCGTATTTTTGACTAAGCGCCAAAGCGGTCTGTTGGTTGAAGTTAAATACACCAATCCCTTTCATAGACCATGATTCAAACAAGCGCGCATCGACCGGATGAAAAGCAATTAACTGAAAACCCCCATGCCTATTATCATTAATAATACGACAATAGGTTTGGTTGACGTGCTCGTAGTGCCCCTCTATCACTTGTAAAAAATGAGTTTCAGAAGCTAATAGCACCCCCGTAATCTCATTTATTTGGTTGTGCTTTTCACTCGAGTGCATAATATCTTCGACACAAGCCCAATCGATAGGCTTTTGGCTTTTACTCTTATAGATCAAACGATACATAACAACTCTCCCAGATAGTTTTTAGCGCCAACTAACACAATAAGAGCCAACAGGCATACACGCCGTTAATAAGCTAAGTATACGAAGTAAAGCCCGTTTTAGTTTTTTCTTCTCAGGCACCTTGGTGTTAGAAACAAATACTCTAATACTAAAAGCAGTAAGCGCGTAGCAACTAGCTAAACTCAAGGTATAAATAAAGAGTCTAGAACCGATACAAAATGAAGTAAAAAAACGAAAGCTAAAAAGCCTTCCAAAAAATAAGTCACGAGGTGGTGTATGTCACAACTAAAATACCTCACGGATGATATTAACGAACTCGATGCCGCTGAACACGACTTAGAAAATAACGGCATACCCCGCAACAACATTCATATACTTAGCAATGATCAGCACGCATTAAGTGAGCACGACCTACCGCCTTTCTCTGAATGGGCTAGGCGCGACATCCTCTACTATGGTGCACGAGGAGCGGCCCTTGGCGCGGGGCTTGCCTCATTAATTCTGTTATCAGGCTTTCTATTTACCATCAGCAACCCAATAAGCTGGCTAGTCATCAGCTTTCTTGCACTAGGCATTATGGGCTTTTGCACTTGGGAAGGCAGTTTATTAGGGGTAACAAGACTTAATCACAAGCTCGATGACTACAAAGATGCCTTAGCCCGAGGTCAGCATCTACTCGTTGTTGATGTCGATACAGAGCAACAAGAAAAGGTAGCTCGTTACGCAATCGATAGCCATGCCCCACTCAAGGCAGTGAATTAACTATCAGAGCCTATTTGTTACTCGGCAGTGCTTTATTGACATAAATATCATAACGAGTCGATTTCCCGTCTAACTGGTAAGTCGGCTTAGTGTCTGCTAAAAAAGGAGCTCCCTTCGGGCGCTTTACCACCACTCGGTATCGAGCGACGGCCAATGCCGGTACCAATAAATCATCAGCATCGCTGTCTGCACCAATCACTGAGTGAAATACACGCATATTCTTTTTAACCTGAGCTGACTTTTTACGCTCGGGAAACATTGGGTCAAGATAGACAATATCCACAGCCTCGGCCTTAGGTAAATAATCCAAGGCACTTTCTCTTAACAAGCTCATACGTTCAATCACAGGCGCCAGCTCCTCATCACCGGCAGCGGCAGCTCGCTCTAAGGCATTTTCAAGTAAAGCGTAAGCAACCGCTGTCCGCTCCAACATAAGTACTTGTGCACCCAAGCTTGCCAAGACAAAAGCATCACCGCCTTGGCCTGCGGTTGCATCTAAGATCGAGGGTTTATAAGCCGCACTAATCCCACAGGCCTTAGCAATGGCCTGACTTTTACCACCACCATATAAACGTCGATGAGCCGCCGCTCCGCCAACAAAATCCAACATTAAATTAAGACGTTTTTTCCCCTCAAGCCAAGTCAGGCTCAATTCAGTCTCATTCAACTCTAATACGGTCTGATCACTTGGTTCTTCATTTAAAACATTCAGTTCAAGTTTTAACGCAAGTTGCTCAAGCTCTAACTGCTGCTCTGGGTTTTGACTGTATAAAAAAACCGCATTCTCACTCATTTAAAAAACGACACCACTTCATATTAATTACAAGCATTTAGAAAAGTCATAAGCTCAACAAAAAGACATTAATACTTATAAACTGGCAACAACCATGCATTACGCTCAAAAATAAATCAGCCAGCGATTAAAAGCACAACCTGTAACATTTTTGTAACATTTAATAATTAGCTTGGCTGGCAACCAAAACGCACCAGATTGAGATCGATGTTTAAGTTGTCACGATACCTTAGCCCTACCCTAGTTTACCTTTGTTTTATTACAGTTGTTAACGCCTCTGAAACCATGCCCATAGAAGATTACGAAAGTAATGTGCTGATTCGTATACACGGATCTAATACTGTTGGAGCACGCTTAGTACCAAGCTGGGCCAAAGATTATCTAGCTGCACTGGGTATGGATAACATCCAACAACGTGAGCTCGATACAAAAAACGAATACGCCGTAGAGGGCAACTTTAAGGGGCAAAATTACGCTATTCATATTGCCGCTCATGGCTCAAGTACTGGCTTTAAGAGTTTAATGAGCCAACAAGCCGATATCGCCATGTCGTCACGACAAATCAAAGATAAGGAAGTCAAAGCACTTGAAAACGTAGGCGACATGCGCAGTTTTTCTTCTGAAAATGTTGTAGCCATTGATGGGCTCGCTGTGATTATCCATCCAAGCAATAATGTAAATACACTATCCATCAAACAAATTGCTGAACTGTTCTCAGGAAACATTACAAACTGGGCACAACTAGGTGGCCCTAATCAAGAGGTCAGCCTCTACGCCCGAGACAAGAATTCAGGTACTTGGGATACATTTAAGAGCCTAGTACTTAAAAAAACAGGCTTAAAACTATCAAGTGAGGCTCGCCGTTTTGAAAGCAATGACGAACTGAGTGATTTAGTTGCCATGGATACTGGTGGTATTGGTTTTGTTGGCTTAGCTTCCGTTCGTAATGCCAAAGCTCTTGCTGTATCAGACTCTGGTAGCGCAGCTCTCACCCCTGCGCACCTACAAGTCGCTACCGAAGACTACCCTTTATCACGACGCCTTTATCTCTATTTCCCTGAGAAGCCACTTAACCCCCGGGCTCGTGATTTTATTGAATTTACCCAACAACAAAACAGTCAGTTACGTGTTGATGACATAGGTTTTGTTAGCCTGAACCCGCTCATTAGTATGGATAAAGAACAACAGGGGCCCCAAGTATATCGAGACTTGGCCGAACTAGGTGATCGCCTATCCATTAACTTCCGCTTTGACTCTGGCAGCGCCAAACTGGATAACCGAGCCAAGCGTGATATCCAGCGTCTTGTTGAGTTTATACAAAAACCTGAAAATAAAGATAAAAGTATCCAGTTAGTCGGCTTTGGTGATATGAAACAAACTCAAGAGCGCGCAGTCTTACTGTCAAAGTTACGAGCGAATACCATTAAAAGTGCACTGCATAAAAAAGGGGTTAGCTCACTGGCAGTAGCAGGCTTTGGGGCGGTGAAACCGGTAGCCTCTCAAGAGGCACAAGGCCGAACCAAGAATCAACGTGTTGAAGTATGGTTACTCGATAAGTCAAACCTAGAAGCAGCCGCTGAACTTAAGAAAAACACAAACCATATCGAACTCAGCGATTCTCGTATCGCCTATTTCTGATAAAGCCAAGCTCGTTTAGAATACACCCACTTCTAAGCGAGCTTAAACCATGCCTCACGCCCCTTTTCACCACATTAAATACTTAGCCGCAGCCTTCATCTTAAGCGCTTGCTCAAACTATGAATGGTCTGTAAATGACAATGTCGTCTACAGCCCTGCCCCACTATTTAATGACTTTGATAAACGTGATGCCGCACTCAGCACTTGTTTAAAAGACAGCATTAAGGAGTTTGAGGTTCGCAAAGCCGAAGAGCTAGACAGCCTGTTCTGCCCTTCAGGAAAGATTCAACACATTCAAGCCTTATCTGTATTTACCAACATTGAGAAACTTGGTTTAGCGAATAACCACATTAGCGATGCCAGCCCGTTATCAGAGCTAAGCAAGTTGCGCTTTGTTGACCTAAGAGGCAATAGCGAGCTGGCCTGTGAGACCGTAAGCACGCTTACGCAAATAGAGCAGCTGTA
The DNA here is from genome assembly GCF_041346925.1 of Agaribacterium sp. ZY112. Taxonomy (NCBI): domain Bacteria; kingdom Pseudomonadati; phylum Pseudomonadota; class Gammaproteobacteria; order Cellvibrionales; family Cellvibrionaceae; genus Agaribacterium; species Agaribacterium sp. ZY112. The sequence goes on from NZ_CP166840.1 coordinate 3,891,526, forward strand.
TCTACCCGAGCACTGCAATTAAACGCTAGCAAGCGAAAGCTTAAAGCCGTTAAGGTCATTGATCTGAGTATAGCGGCAAGCAAACGCCCCCAACCTTTTAGCGCGGAAGAAACATAAGACCAAGCGTATTTTTAGTCGCATGCATTACACGCATCGCCACAGGCTCATTATTAATAGAGCCCACTGCCTTGGTAAATCTAACCTCAACCTCTGTGCCTATAGGGGGCATCGGTGCGCTTTCAACAAACACTCTTGCGCCACCGTCACTGATATCGGTCGTTGACCCAAATATAAAGCCAAAGCTTGGGTGACGTAATTCGACCCGAATATTTGAACTTAGACGTTCGAACTTTCTTCTATCGTGCACATTAGGCTCCTTAGGTGCGTGGCACTCTAAGTATAGGCAGGCTTAAGCCTTGTGCTAAAAAGCATATTCAAGACCGCTTCAAGCCAAGATAAAAAGCGCTACTGAACAAGGGCTAAACAAGCTGCTCAGTAAACAACATAGATGATTAATCTCGAGGCAGATTGTTTACAATCCCGACACTTACCAACACCATAAGTTATGCACACCTTCTGTGGATAAGTATGTGAAAAAGGTATAGACAGATGGCTGTGTTCCGCATGGTTACACCCCTTTGGTTAAACTGTTGCGATTTTATACAAATAGATTTTACTCTTTAAAATCAACAACTTACAAAAAACAAGCATTAACATTTAACAAAACGGTCATATAGCGATCAACTTTAGTGCGCTGCAAATGCAGATGTGGAAAAGGCTCTCGAGTCAAGCCCTAATTACGCACCAAGTCCTTGCAATAACAAGCAGAAAAAATAGCATTAAGGATTTACAGAAGATGGGAAAAGAGGTAACAGCCATGACGATACAGGCTGCTTCACGAAGGACTTAAGGCGCAGTACGAAGCTCCAACCATGGCACGCCTTCATCTTGGCAGGCGTAACGAACCGAAGGCAGCTCTGCGACCTCTGCGGCCACAGCCTCTTTAACACAATCAAGGTGGTTGTTCTTACGACTAATATGACCAATAACAAGGTGCTGCAACTGGCTTAAATCTGTTTCCCGCAATAGCTGAGCACACTGCTGGTTGTTTAAATGCCCCCAAGGTGCGCGAACACGCTCCTGTAGAGAAGGCGGATACGGGCCATAAGCGAGCATACGTAAATCGTGATTAGCCTCTAGCAACAAGCCATGTAAAGCATCATAAGCTTTATAGACAGCGGGCGTCAGAGAGCCAAGATCGGTAAGCACCCCCAAACGTAAAGACTGGTATGTCATCACGTACTGCAAAGGCTCACGCGCATCGTGGGCCACGGTGACAGGTAAAACCTCTAAGCCATCAATATCGACCCGCTCGTCAGCTTGAATACGGTGCAAAACCGGTAAACGACCAAAGTCCATTGCCGCTTCAGTGCCCGCACTCATATAAACAGGGATATTTAACTTGCGAGCAAGGGGGGCGACCCCTTTGCTGTGATCGCCGTGCTCATGAGTAACAAAGATAGCTTTTAGTTTCGCGCTATCGAAGCCGAGCCTAGCCATTCTAGCCAGAGCTTCTTTGGCGCTAAAGCCACAATCAATTAAGATTGCAGTATCTTGCCAGGCAACCAGCGTAGCGTTACCACTACTGCCACTACCTAAAGAAGCAAAACGTAAAGAAGCCTCAGCCAAAACGTTAAATGAGGTTTTTGCGCAGTAGGCGCAACAAAGGTTTGCTTTGGTTTTGATCAACCTTGCGACCGCGCTCATCACGTAAGACAACGTGAATCTCATCGCCCACTTGGCGCATCAAGAGCAAATAGCCTTTGTTGGCTTTTTTGAGGGCATCGGCATAAGCAACACCGTCAACATCGGCAAAGGTCATACGTACATCTTGAGCACCACTGAGGTGCTGAGTAAGCTCGTCTAAATCGTAACGGCTCTTAGTCGGTAACTTGTCATTAATACCCAAGGTCATCATGGTTTTAAACCAACCAATCTCTTTCTCTTGGTCGACGTAATAACCGGTATAAATCAAGCGACGCTTTTTATCCTGATCCCAACGCACAAAGCCGCCTTTGTTTGTTGCATGTGTCAGTGATGCCCATGCTCGAGTTGGCGACAGGCGCAAAGCCATGGTCGGTTCCGGCTGATTTTTTAAGAAATACGCCTTAACTTCACCACCAACGTTTTGCCCTAGTAGTGAGGCGCTGGCAGTATCAATGGTCTTACCAAGATGCTTAGCTAACTCACGCAGCATCCATTCTTCGCGCTCTGGGTCAGAGCTTTTTTCAGGCCAATATGAGGGGTCAGGCAACTCCGAGCCCATCGGAATTTGATACTGAAGAATATGAATTTCAGTTGTTTCTGGGTGTATACCTTTTTCTAGGGAAATGCGGAAGCGCATCATCTGATCCGCCTCATCTTTGTATTGCAACCAGTCTGTTTCGATTAAACCCGCACGAGCATTACTGGCAACCACTTTGGCATCGGCGCTGTTTAAGAAGTTTTGCGTTCGTGGCCAAACCTGCGAGGTCGGCGCACTGATATAAATCCAGCGCTCATCTTCAAGCTTCTGCATCTTAATACCAAAGGCCAACTCATCTGTGTTGACAGTATAAGGACGAGGCACTTGAAACTCTTCGACTTCGTAACGATCACCAAATTCATCGGTGACATCAACATCAGGAATCGGATACAAAGGTGCAATCGCTGGCGCCTGCATGCCTTCCGGCACAACCATTTCTTTAGTTACGTCGGTGCTTAAATAATCTTTACCACGATTGCGCAAAGAGCTGTTTTTATCTTTAAGCATGCCACAGCCGCTTAAAGCAACAAGCGCAACACAGCTAAGCGCTAGAATGACACGAGAACTCATCAAATCAACCCGTTTTCTTGCATAGCGGCACGAAGTACAGGCTGATATTCAGCCGAGAACGTCGTTAAAGGAAGGCGCAAAGCATCACTGCCAAAACCGAGCTGGCTAACAGCCCACTTAACAGGCATTGGGTTCGACTCTAAAAACAGGTTTTTATGCACGCTTTGCAGTTTAAGATCTAGGGCTTTTGCCTCTTCGGCTTTACCTGCCAAGGCAAGCTCACAAATACGTGACATTAATGCAGGAGCTACATTGGTACTTACAGAAATGACTCCGTCACCACCTGCCAAGATAAAGTCCAAGCCGGTTTCATCATCGCCACTTAATAAGCAGAAATCATCGCCAACTGAGGCTTTAATTTGAGCCAAACGCTCTAAGTCCCCTGTCGCTTCTTTAACGCCAACAATATTATCAAGTTTGGCTAAACGACTGATGGTCTCGGGCAACATGTCACAAGCGGTACGCCCCGGCACGTTGTAGAGCAATTGAGGTAAGGCAACACGCTCGGCGATGTATTGATGATGCAAAAACAAACCTTCCTGAGTCGGCTTGTTGTAATACGGAGTAACTAATAAAGCGCCATCCGCACCGGCATTTTTTGCCGCAGCAGTAAGATCTAAAGCCTCAGAGGTGGAATTGGCACCGGTGCCCGCGATGACCGGTACCCGCGCATTGACGATATCAATGACACGACGAATCACAGCTAAGTGCTCATCGCGATCTAAAGTGGCTGACTCGCCGGTGGTACCCATTGCAACAATACCGTGGGTACCTTGCTCTAAGTGCCATTCGACCAGTTTATCGAGCGCATCCCAATCCAGCGATGTATCCGCTTTCATAGGTGTAACTAACGCAACCAAACTGCCTCGAAACATGCTTTAACTCCGGCTTTAAATCGTAAAATGCAAAAAAAGGGGGCCTATAGTACTGACGCCTGCGCCCACACTCAACCTAAAACCCCGCTTTTAACAGCGAATATGGCCAAGGACGTGAAACACAGGCTTAAGCCGCCTTAAAACAGAGCATTTATAAGCCTTAAGGCGCAGGATTCGGGTAACGCTGATGGATTTCATCAATGGCTGCCAGTACTTCCGTGCTCAGTTGGACATCGACACTGGCCAAATTACTGCGCAACTGCTCAACTTTTGTAGCGCCGATAATATTACTCTTAATTGGTAAGCGCTGATTCACCCACGCCAGCGCCATTTGAGCGGGGTCTAAATCTTGATCCTTAGCCAACGCCACATAAGCGCCAATGGCTTCTTCACAATTCACTTTGTTATAACGACCAAAACGCTGGGAGATGCTTAAACGCGAACCTTCGGGTAGCTGTCCATTTAAGTATTTACCTGACAAGGTGCCAAAGGCCAAGGGGCTATAAGCAAGTACAGCCACATCTTCACGCAAGCACACTTCACTTAAACCTACATCTAAGGAGCGGTTTAATAAGTTATAAGGATTCTGAACAGACACGATACGCTGCAAATTTTCTTCGCGTGCTATTCGCAAATACTCACAGGTTCCCCAAGGCGTTTCGTTGCTAATGCCGATATATCGAACCTTTCCGCTATCGACCAATTGGCTCAAAGCCTTGACGGTCTCTTCAATACTGAAACCAAAGTCGTCATCGTGCGTATATTCAAGTTGGCCAAAGAAATTACAGCCGCGCTCAGGCCAGTGCACCTGATACAAGTCGATGACATCGGTTTGTAAACGGCGCAGGCTATCTTCACACGCTTGCACAATGTGCTTCGCATTAACGCGGGGGCCGTTGCGTACATGATCCAAGCCCGGGTTTCTATCACCGCGCCCTGTTACCTTCGTGGCAAGCACAAGCTTATCGCGATGACCTGTGGCTTTAAGCCAGTGCCCAATATGAGTCTCAGATGCGCCCTGAGTTTCAGGCTTAGGCGGGATAGGATACATCTCGGCAACATCAAAGAAGTTCACTCCCGAATCAAAGGCAAGAGTCATCAACTCAGAGGATTGCTCTTGGCTATTCTGCTCACCAAAGGTCATGGTGCCCAAGCAAATTTCACTGACATTTAAGTCACTGTGGCCAAGCTTGTTGTATTTCATAAGGTCTGTTCCAGGTGGCTTTTAGATATAGCCAAGCTCGATTGCCTGGCTCAGAAAATTGAATCGACATAGCATACAAAAACGCCGCAGTGATCAGCAATCACTGCGGCGTTTTTGTCGTAACTTGTTCTACATTTCTTACTTAGCAGAGCCAGTAATTGAACCTTTTATGCCACACTAGCTACTATTTCAGCATCCAACATAGTCAATTGCGCAACAAGGTCTTCACTGCTTTTCCCTTCGGGTAACTCAATAGCAACCAAGGCCGAAAACAAATTGCCCGCGGCACCTATAGCAGCCATACGTTGACACTCAAAGTTAAGTACTTTGACTCCCTGCTTATTTAAAAAACAAGTAATATCATTAACTAACCCCGGTCTATCTTTCGCGCTGATTTTAATATCTTCACAGTGTTCAGGAACGGGCGTCGAACCTTGAGGCTCACTGACTTTTATATCAATCTCTGGTTTGCGCTGAAACTTACCAATTAAACTATCGGCCTGCTCTTCAGGTAGTTCTATTTTGAGCACCCCTGCTAGCTGCCCCTCTAGATGAGATAACTTACTTTGTAACCACTTACCTTGAAGCTCGTGAGTGATTTCGGCAAGGTCCTGAACAAGACCTGGTTGATCTTCTCCAAAAAATGAAACGACTAATATTTTATTCATGTGAAATCCCTCACTACGTTGAACGATGGGCATAGCTCGATGCTTTAAAGGCTACGAATATCAATTTACTAAGCTTAACGCTGTACTGATATAAGAAAGCATATTTAAATCAAATTTCTGCCATGCAAGCTTTATCCATCGAGCTGTTCCATAGCCTTATTGGCCAAGGCGTAAAAACCGACCGAAAAATGGACTGATTTGAAGGGCTTATAAAAGAACGAGCGATTATGTAAAACCAAGCAACGCCCTTTCCCTGTTAAGCAAAAACACAAACAAACGTAGCTTTAAACGCGAAGGCCTACTCATTGCAAACAAGCCCTGCGCTTAAACAACGCTATTAAGCTAAATTACTGAGTACGCAGACCTCGAACTCGAGCCTTGATCGAGTAAACACTCGTAGACGCAGTAATAAACAGAGTGTCTAAGTCACTGCCAGCAAAGGTGATGTTAGAAGGTGTTTCACTTAGATTAATACGCTCAAGTTCGACTCCATTAGGCGCACGTACAGATACATAGTGGGCCGACGAAGCGTCACGCGCAGTAATATAGACATTGTTTTCACAATCGATGGTCATTCCATCACCGCCAATATTGGCAAAGACACTACGCTGGCTTAATAAACCGTCATCACCAATGTGATATTTATAGACTTTCTTGTCACCGTTGGCATCACTAATGAATAAAACCTTGCCATCAGCAGTACCAATAATACCGTTTGGATTGACCAAGTTATTTGTTAAACGAATCGCCATATTTTGCCCGTGCTTAAGCAAGTAGACTTGCTCGCTGCCCTGTGGCAAACCGCAATTGTTATAACAGGGGTCGGTAAAATACATATCACCATTTGGTGCTAACCACATATCATTAGGCTCATTAAAACGGCTGCCATTATAGCTCGATACAACAGAGCTTAAATCACCATCGGGATCTTGAGCCGTGACAGACGAAGGAGTCACTGCGGCAATACGAGCTAAATCACCTTGGGCCAACAACAACTGACCAGAGCGATTAAAAAACAGACCATTGGCACGCGCCGTATTCGACATAAAGGTCGTTAATTGACCATCCGTTCCATAGCGATGAATGCGGCTATTGGGAATATCAGTGAAGAACAAGTTACCATCCACATCAGCAGCTGGGCCTTCGGTCCAGGCAAAATGGGTCTCAGGCGCTATATTCATCAGCTCAGCGTCGGCCGCAAGCACAGAGCTCGAATTTGGCTTGTAGCAAGCACCCGCTAACTGGCTAGCACTGCAGCCATCTGAGTCTACCAACTCAGCACTGGGTGAGTGTGCGCATAAGTCTAAGCTATCGCTAACGCCGTCTGCATCACTGTCGGTGACGGGTTGGCCGATATCTCCATCGCGTATAGTCACCGTAAAAGCTGAAAGCTTGGCAACATTCACAGAATTACTAAATACGATATCCAAACTGCCATCCACCACATCGACATGATGAGTCAGGCTATAAGCAACATCACGTGCACCGGTAGCCGCAACAAGATCCAGAGCTTGAGCAACTGCCTCACCTTCAATATCAACACTAAAAATACGCTCACCTTCGTGTTGCCAATAAATCTCAGCAAATTGCAGTTTGATCGTATAGCTCGTATTGGCACTCACTGGCAGGCTATAGCTGAAATTATCGTAGCGCTCGGTTTGGAACAGCGGATCATCGGCACTGCCCACAATTGAGCGTGCACTAGAAAACGTAGATCCTCCTGAAAAGTACTCATCTGCTTGATAAGCTATGCCATCTGCCGCTAAATAAGCTTGACCACCTGAATTAATGGCATAGAGCAAGGTCGTGTCAGCGGGGTCTATATAACACCCCTCCGAGTCGACTGATAGTTTATGTTCAGGCAAGGTACTAGGGCAGCGATCAAGCGCGTCACTGATACCATCGTCATCTGTATCTCGCTGAGACGCCGAACAGCCGCTTGCATCTGCTGCCTCTCCACTGGGGGTTAATGCACACAGATCGATACTATTACGCACGCCATCTAGATCATCATCACCATCTAATTGCTCATCTGAACAACCTTGCGCATTAACCGCATCACCGATGGTAGTATTCGCACAGTCGTCATGCAGATCACTCACACCGTCATGATCACTATCGCGCTGAGAGTCGCTGCAACCTTGCGTATCTACCGTTTCTCCTGACGCTGTGTTTGCACACTGATCATGGCTGTTAACAATGCCGTCACGATCGTCATCCTGCTCATGCAAAGGCGACAGAAGAGTAAAAGACTCTAAATTCCACTGCCAATCATGAGTGCCAGCACCTCGAACTCGAATATGAGCTCTACCTACAGGCAGCTCGGCTTTATGGCTTGCCGCCAGCTCAACAAAATTATCCCAGCCTGGAGCCGGTACCGTGGTTTGGCCTTGGGATAACCATCGACCTTGTTCGTAAACTAAAAACTCAACAGCAGATCCAGAAACAATGGCACTGCCAATATGGTAACTAAGCTCAAACTCACCGGCCTGAATAACATCAATCTCATAGTCGGCGTAATCACCTCGATTGACGTAATTAATTGCCATCAAATTGCCTAGGCTATAAGTACCTATAGGCTCAACTTGACCATCGACATAGCTGCCTCCCACACTTTCAAAATCTTCAGCCTCAACCTTAATGAGCTGCCTCGTCTCAGGGCTTGGATTAACAGAAGGACTGACTAACGGACTTGGACTGACCGCAGGGGAAGGACTCACAACAGGAGAAGGGCTTGGACTTACTATAGGGCTGACTGATGGGCTTGGGCTAAGTAGAGGACTGGGAGAAGGGCTAAGTGAGGGGCTCGGTGAAGCGCCAGTAATAAGGCTTAACTCAAATGCATCCATATTCCACTGCCAATTATGGCTGCCAGAACCTATTAAACGAACGCGATTCACGCCCTGCTCTAGATCAACGCTATAAGCCGCCTCTAAAGATACAAAACGATCCCATGAGCCTGTTGGCACGATGGTGCTACCTTGGGATAACCAAGAGCCATTAGTTAGTAGCTGAAACTCAACAGCTGCACCAGAAGGAATTGATGTACCAACAAAGTAGTCAAGCGCGTAGGCTCCTGCCGCTGTCACTTGCAGCTCATACTCAACATAGTCACCGCGATTGACATAGTTAATGGCACTGCCGCCACCTATGGCGTAAGTGCTAACAGGGCTAGGCTGGCCGTCGGCGTAAGTACCTCCACTGGCGACAAAGTTTTCAGCTTCAAGTCGTAAGGTATTGGCATTAGCAGCATTACTAAGAGACGCGACAGCAAGCAAAAAAGAAGCTGCAGCAAGTTCAGTCGCGTAGCTAAACGCTTTAAGACGGACATTCATGATCTTTCCTTGACCCAGGTACAAGCCTGATAGTTATTTTTATTGTAAGTGCGAATAGCACAGCAGCGGAGTATAGCGACTAAGCGAAATCCCAGCTAACGATTAACCAGCGCTTTATCACTTTTGTGAAACAAATAGACTTTAGGCTTAAAAAAACAGAAGCTAAGTTCAAACCCTAAGCATTGTTTTAATAAAAAACACTGAAACTAAAGCCTGAAATAAAAAGCTCAAAATAAAAACCATGCTCTCTCAGCAAATATCAAGAGCCGTATATAAGCTAAAAACAACAGACATAAAAAAAGCGAAGCCCAAAAGATTCGGAACTTCGCAAAACACACGACAGGAAGTGTATGGGTGAAGAGTGCTAAGCCGAGCCTAGGCATAAGGCATATGCACTCTTTAAAACTGTATTATTGCTTAGCGCGCTGCTTCTCTACCTCTTGCATCAAGGTTTCCAAATACGCTGCAGCCATTGCCGACCAATTTTCCATCAGCATGCCAAAATAAATTAAGTTATTACTTCTATTCGAAAACACGCTGCCAATGACATCGGGGGTGTCCTCATGATCCATCACTTGCATAATCGTTTGACCATCGGGGCTCAGGAAGGCCAAATCGACTTTAACGGCCCCTACTTTGGTCAATATAAGAGTCTGTCTCGTTGCAGACTGCTCAGGGGAATAAATATCTAGCTCAACAAGCCGAGGCTTTAAAAGCAGCGCATCACTACTAGGCGCATCAAGTACATCCCAGTTGTGTTTTTTCAAAGCCAGCGCTAAAAAATCGACTAAGGTTTGCCCATATTTTTTCATGATGACTCGACGGTAATGACGTGTCGTCTTTGATTGAAACTCCAACATCCAAGATTCAGCAAACTCAACCTCAGGTTCATCAATATAAATTTTGCGCTGCTCAGGTAGCTTGAATGAAGGCGCCAATAAAAACGTGTCGAACTCATCCACCTCAATAGTTTCAAGCTCTTGGCTTCTTGCCTCCAAGCACAAACTGAATATCAAGATGCCCAGTATCAAAGAGAACAACTGCTTATTTATAAACCGAGTATGAAATTTCATAACCACTCACCTCTTACCTTTATGGCTTGTTGATCAATATTGTTTTTCCGAGTTCTGACGTTGTTTTTGGTACTCTCCCGGTGTCAGGCCGGTCTTTTTCTTAAACACACGATAAAAACTATTGCGATTATTAAAGCCTGACAAATACGCTATATCTGTCACGCTATGCTGTTTAGGTTTGTTATCCATCAAGCTAACTGCTTGCTCAAAACGGTGTGAATTGAGCATGTCGTAAAAGCTGGTATTAAGATGACTATTCAATAATTCAGATAACTGATGCTTGGTCACGCCAAGCTTTTCAGCCAAACTCGATAAGCTAAGATCCGGGTCCAAATACAGTTTTTGCTCAAGCATCAGGCGGTCTAACTCCAGTGCTAACTCTCTTGCGGCATCGGTACTTAACTCTAAGTTTTTAGCCTTTGTTTGCTTGGTATTCGAATCTGTATCGCTGACCAACACCGTATTCTGTAGCTTTTCTAAGGCCAGGTCTGGCTGGCTCTTTACACTTGTACCTTGCCCAGACTCTGAGTCGCTAGAGTGACTGCGTCTTAAAGCCTGCTCAGACTCAAATTCATCAGCAGAGCCTGAAGCATCAACCGGCGCAAATACGTCTGGCTGTATCAATAAGCACAAAGAAATGGTGCTTATATAAACCGAAAACGCCGAGACAGTCGCTGCAACCCAGTAGTAGCTAATTGCCACCCCAGAGTGAAGCAGCAGCACCATCGTCAAATCATATATAACAATGGCAGCAAGCCCTGCAACGAGGTAGAGCATCCAAAAGTAGCTTGAGTTACGAAACTCTTTACCCAGCACTGAAATCTTGGCGCGATAACGGTACAGGGTGAAAATAGATGCCCCCAAATACACTGCCACCTGAAGCATCAAGGCGCTCTGATAAATCGTAAAATCGAGCCACTGTAATCTGAAATAATGCAGCGCGGTCACCGAGGTAAAGGGCAGCACATGGATAAGTAGCCGCTTATAACTCTGCTTGCTGTGTACCACATGACCTAAGAGGGTCCATATAAGCGGCCCATAAAACCAAGTCGATGTACTTGCCAGCGAAAACAATAAATGAGGCGTTTCACCAAAAGCCAAGGACAAATAGCTATTTAAGGGAATCACCAACAATAAAGCGATAAATAGCAGCAGTACAATTTTTGCCTCTGACGGGCACCGCCTATTCAGCAATACACTTAAGCAGGTCCATAGGCCTAAGCTCATTGAAAACATATACAGTAATTTGAGGAGCTCTACCGAGACTCCTTGTTCAGCACTCATTGCTGCACCCACCTATATTTTTATTTATTTGGCTGGAACTGCATTCTTAGAAGCACCATCGCTTCAACTTGAATTCAGTGTGGAACAAAATAGCTCCCCAGCTGTCTCCCTCGACGGAAAATGACGTATCCCGCTCTTTAATGCATGCACAAAGACGGTGAGGTTTGTTATTACTTACACCGTAGTCTTGATACTAGCTAGGGCCTGACAATATGAGACCTAGATAAACCAAGTCCAGCCAGCTCAGAAGACACACGCAAACACAAGCCCAGTCAAAACGGGCGCGCATTCTAGTTTGTCACAACAAACTTAGGAAGACAGAGCCCCGACTTAAGTTACCGTTCCTTATAAACAAAGCGCATATGCCAATAGAACGGAGAGCTTGAAACAAGTGATATTCAACGAGGTCAAAAGCCAAGTAGTTGATATATTACAAAGGGACCGGTTGATGCATACCTTACAAAGGGCAATGGCCAAAGATCAAAACCTACCCAAAGCTAAACCATCGATTGCGATGCAAACCCTGCTGGATCAAGCTCGCGCCCAATTGCCTCTTGATAAAAGTTCTGCGAGTTTATGTCGTGGTCCCTGTAAAGGCTGCCCTAAAAAACTGCTTGAGTTTGCAAACCAAGAAATTGAAGACTGGCAAGCGATGCTTGATGCAGCAGAAGAACCCAAGCTTGGCGACATTTCTGCTCTGGCTAAAAGGCTAAGCAAAATTAAAAAAGCGCTGCTCGCCAATGGGTTTTAGCAAGCAGCGCCGATACATGTCTTATTCTAAATTCAAGCTAAAGCTGTACTCATAATCGCCTGCAGGTACTCGATACTTAGCTAAAGGGGCTCCTAAACTTGTCCAGGAATCCTGGCCGCCTACGCCAGCTTGGGCCAAGTCAATATTCACGGTAAAGAAACCCTGCTCAACTAAATCATAAGGGTGTAAAGCCTCATCAAGATTCGCTTGAGACCAAGGCCAAACGCTGACATTTAGAGACTGATGCGCGCGCACTTTAAAGGATGCACCGGCATCACTGCTTAGGCTTAACCAGCGTACATCAGTATGGTTGCCATTCTCTTGAGGCACCATGTAGTGATAAACAAAGTCTTCAACTTTGGCTGAGTACACAGCTAAGTCAGCGGCGAGCTTACGATCGGAATAGTTCTCCCAAGGGCCACGACCGTAAAACGACATGGAATCAAAATCAGAATTAAGTCCTAAACTCATTCCTAGCCGAGGCATGCTTGGTAAACTAGGGTCGGCCTTCAAGTTCATGCTAACTTGTAACTCGCCATCACCGTAAAAGCGATAAACAATGGCAAGGCTTGTTGACTCTTCATGCTGATAAGAGGCTTTTAACTCAACATAGCTATCAAAAACCTCAGCCTCACTAAGCTCACTCAGATTCAAATTTGCAGCCAGATCCTTCCAATAAGCCAAAGTTTCATGCGTACGCCAAGCGCCTTTGTCATTATCCGTTTGTGCTCGCCAAAAATTAGGCACAAGAGGAGACGCCATTTGATTTTCACCAGACTGACTAAACGCACTTAACCAACCCGTTTTTAAATTAAAAGCGATAGCATGCGGCCCCGAACTGACAGTCAGTAACTCATCGCTTTTAACGACATCAAATTGAGCTGGGCTTTTTTGTGCTTTCATTGGTTTAGCAAAGGGAAGAATAAACTGCTGCTTACCCACCTCGTGTCCAGCCTCGGCCCAAAGCGTTGCCGTTTTTAAATGAGCAGACACTCTTAGGATATATTCGGCACCGGGTTTAAGTTTGGGTTTAGTGAAAGGAATGCGCAATTTCTGCCCTGCTCTAGGAGCAACGTCTACATTTTTAAGCATGTCTTGTTCAATCACTACACCGTCTTCACTGAGCTGCCAACGCCATTCATAGTGATTTAAATTGGTAAAAGCATCTCTGTTTTTAAGCTGTAGTTTGCCTTTTTTCAAATTCAACGCATCTAATTGAAAAGGCTGGAAGACATACTTGGCTTCCCACAGCTCAGGTGTTGCTTTGCCATAGGCATCAACAATACCATTTTGACAAAAAGCCCTCGAATTTGGCTCATCACCAAAATCGCCGCCGTAAGCCAAATACGTTTCGCCTTTATCATTTTTGGTTTCTAGGCCCTGATCCATCCAATCCCAGATATAACCGCCAATTAAATTATCTCGCTGGCGGATAAGCTGCCAAAAATCATCTAAGCCCCCCATCGAATTGCCCATGGCATGCTCATATTCACACATTAAAATTGGACGCTTAATCGTCTCTGAATCTGCAAGTCCTTTTAAATATTCAACACTTGGATACATACGGCTGATCACATCTACGTAAAAAGGGTCATCAGGGTTGGCCATAGGGGTTGAGCGCCCAAGCTTTTCTAAGGTCTCCGGCACCCAGTACCAATGCTTAGGTGGCTCGATAAAATCATCGTGATCGACCAGCCCTTGAGCCCCTTCATAATGCACAAAGCGTGTATTGTCTTTATCTTTCACCCAACCCGCTGCCGCTGCATGGGCAGGCCCCATACCGGATTCATTACCCAGCGACCAAGAAATAATAGAGGCATGGTTTTTATCTCGCTCAACCATACGCGCCACCCTATCAACGATAGGTGAAATCCACTGCACGCTATTTGAGAACTGCCCGCCAAATAAGTGGCTCTCTACATTGGCCTCATCCATAACGTAAATACCGTATTCATCACACAGATCGTAAAAATAAGGGTCATTAGGATAGTGAGCTGTGCGCACGGAATTGATATTAAAGCGCTTCATTAATAGAACATCGTTAAGCATTTCTTCTCTAGTTAATGCCTTGCCGTTTACCGCGCTATGGTCGTGCCGATTGACACCTTTAATCTTAATTGGCTGGCTATTTATTTTTAGCTGCGCCGTTTGTGCATCAATCTTTACCTCACGCACACCAACACGAGCACTTCTTGCATCAACCAAAGCCCCTTCTTGATCATGCAGGCTAAGCACTAAACGATATAGGTAGGGAGATTCTGCAGACCATAAGCGCGGCTGTTTAAGCTCTAGATTAATTAAATCAAACTGAATATTTTCACGCTGGGGATAAGCTTGCGTTACCGTTGTCGCATCAATACTTTGCGAGCTGTCCTTTAGAAGCTGGCCTTGCGCATCGTATAAGCCTGCGCTTAAAACCCAGCCTTTTAAGTCCTGATGCTCTAGATTAGAAAAATGAGGGCGTACTTGAATATTCGCTTTTTGATAAGCATCACTTAGCTTTGTTTTAACAAAATAGTCGTTAATCGCTACCTTAGGCTCGGCAAGCAATAACACCTCTCGATGTATGCCACTTAGATCCCACATGTCTTGGCCTTCCAAGTAACTACCATCACTCCAGCGCAGCACTTGTACGGCTAAACGATTGTTTTTCTTTTTAACTAGATCCGTCACATCGAACTCGGCAGGTAAGCGGCTGCCTTGGCTATAGCCCACTTTTTCACCATTGAGCCACAAATAAAAAGCAGATGAGACACCACCAAAATGTAAGATCAGACGCTTATTATTCCAAGCCTCTGGAACGTCAAAAAAGCGAACATAAGAGGAAACAGGATTAGCACGACTAATTTTAGGGCTGGTATCTGGCAGTGCAGATTCAGGTGTGGAATAAAACGGCATTGGTACATTCGTGTAATACGGAATGCCATAGCCGTGCAGCTCTACGTTGGAAGGCACAGGGATTTCTGTCCAACTGTCGAGGCTAAAATTATTTTGAGCAAAATCATCTGACATGGAAGCACTGTCTGCCTGATAGTGAAACTTCCACATGCCATTCAAATTAAGCATGCTGGCCTTTTCACGATCTAAGCTCAATGCATGCTCAACACTTGGATAAGCGTAGGTCGTTGCCCGAGGCGCCAACTTATTACGACTAATAACTTCCGTTGTTTCCCAATCATTCACACTATTTACTCCAGCCATTGTTGACGAGCTAAGGCCCGATATCAGAGCGATACAAAACAGAAATAGCGAGGGTGATCGAAATACGTTAAACAATTGGGTCATTTAAGCCTCCAAGCTTGATCCCTAAGCATTGATCTGCCAACAGCAAAGCAGAACCACAAATAAATCTGGGCTAGCCTAGCCTTAAAGTACAAGAGGGGCAATGTAATAAGCGATCAGTACACCTAAGCGTGCGACAACGGGTGCGAGATTGCTAAGAAAGCGAGCAAAATGGATACGCCGATGTACATCAACAAATGCACATAAACAAAAGCACAGCGTTAGAAGAGAAGCCTAAAGCTTGGTATAAGGAATGCGGGGAAAACTTAGGAGCAAAGCCAATTGCCCCCAAGCAATTGGGCTAAAGCCCGTTAGCCATCACCGCTTCGCCAAAGGCGATGCACTGTACTTTAGGTTCACCCTTGTGGCTAAGTTCTTTGAATTTAACTTCGGTCTTAATCACAGCATTGGCTCCCAGTTTATGGGCCTCTTTACGAAGAGAAAGTAAAACGCTCTTCTGTGCCGATTTAAGTACAGTCTGGCGGGTATTCTGAGGGGATTTGGCCATTAACTTTTCTAGGGAAAACAAACAGTTAGCCTTAACACTACCTAACTGACTCGCCACTTCAAAATCACTCGACTCACCCTTTGATAACTTGATCTTTTTGTATTGATCCGCCGGGGCAAGCTTGGCTGCAGGCTTAGCGTTCTGCTTAGCCGGTTCTTGAACCGAAGCCATGATAGGCTGATCAGCAACGATTTTAGACCTTGTAACAGAATTAGACTTGCGCTGCGCAGCACTTTGGCTTCCATCCTGTAACTCGCCACACCAAGGGCACATATTGGGTTTACGATACACACCCCCGTTAAGAGGTTTTTGACAGCTAAGGCAGGGCTTATTCAGCATTGAATGTCCTTCGGAAACAACGATAAGTAGAGAAAGGTAACATTATATTACGAATGACGCGTAAATACACATAATGAATACACAATGTACAGCCAGCTCAACAAAAAACAGCACCATTAACGGGCATGTTAACACTGCAACAAGCAGCATATACAAGCCTATAATGGTGCCCTCACACTGAAAAACACAGAATCAGCGCTTGATCACGGCTATAACAACGATAAGCGGAGCACTCTAGCTCTTAGTAGGTTTTAGCTAGAGCCTACTTTTAGATATAGCAATAAATACTATAGACAAGGTTCAACAAGAGAGTCAGCCTCAATAAGCGCGACGCTAATAAACACCGGCTTAAAACTCACTATATAAGCCAATCAAAACCTAGCTTTCACTTAATCACTATGGCCTGAAAGGCCCCTAGCAGCGCCGCTTATCGCATAGCTGAGCTTATAGCTCATTCAAAATCGAGGCTCGCTTATCTTTATATTCGCTATCGCTGATTAAGCCTTTTTCGTGTAGCTCGTTTAATTGAGTTAAACGCTGTTCAATAGAAAGGTCTTGAGCAGGCTTAACTTGTTGATTCACACTCTGGCTCGAATCAACACTAGCCGCCTCTACGGGACAGAGATAATAAGAAGCGCTTATAGTTGTCTCTTTCACTTTTTTTGACGTTCCGTCATACATTGGGCGACGGTGCGTTGTCACTGTCGTTTCACCAATCAACACCGTATTGGCTCCCTTAGATGAAGCTTCTTTTTTATGCCAAGGCAAACATTTCTTTTCAGCATCATGCTTTTTGGTAATACACGCTTGCTCAAGGACTAAGCTACACGCCTTTTTATCAACACTTTCCACAATAAGCGCTGAATCATCTGCCAGCACCCAAACACTGGCAGAAAAACCAAACAGAACCAATATAGACTTCAAAGAAATCGAACTTTTCACTTAGTCACCCACAAAATAAATCACATTAGATTTAAAATTTTAAGCTAAATAACTCCACCGACATAGCACTATTAAGAGCACTAACACTCTTGATTACAGCGAATACAATAATGACGTGCTCTATCTACAACAACTCAAGCTAGTCTAGGCCCAACGGACTTCCCCCAAAAACCGGTAATTTCTGTAAGCTGTTTTTATCAAAAGTCTCGTGAAAGAAAAACTTGGGGTAATAGAAGGCGCGAAGCTGAGCATGGTAATCGCGAACCTGCTGTTCATAAGTATTGCTTGCCTTCATATCTGTCCCAGCTAAAGACTGAAGTGTACGCTCAAGTAACGACGGCGGCGCAAGTAAGGAAAGCCATGCTGCTATGTTGTCACGCTGCACTCTACCCTGCCGATACGCTTTACTAAGCGACTCTGCTTCTTGATCACCAACCTGCTGAAACGCGTAATACCACTGCCACTCAAACGAGCTGCTTACCGGCTCATAACTTACGTATTCAGGATAGCGTTGAAAAAATTTATCCATCGTCGCTTCTCGGGGTAAATCCCAAGCATCGTTAACAGACTCTCTTTGCAGCATCAGAATGTCAGCTCCATCTGGAATAGGCACCAATCGGTCTACAGCAAGACGTGCTGCTGCGGGGATCGCAACGGCCGTAAGCAACCAAATTGCAGTAAGCGCCATTAAAATAATGGGAGCCGATTGCCGCCAAGCCGACAATTTAAAGCACAAGAAACTCCAGAATGCACTATAGAGAAATACAACCGCAGCCACTGTAAGCAAAGACGTCAAACTGGCGCCGGCCACTAAACCGCCAACAAACAAAGGAATGATCAGACATAAAAAAACCGCCGTTGCACGCACCCATACACGCAAGCCCCATAAGACTACCGGCCGTATTGCGGTAGCTTCTAATAAATTAAAACGCCCGGCCCTTTGTTCGCCAGCCCTTAAGTCATAGAGCACAATGATTAATACGAGGGGTAAAACAAATGATGCTAGAAAAGAAAAATCAAAGCGACCAATTAAGGCTACGCTCGGATTACCAACGTCTCGCTCATAAATTTGCCCCTCTAGAGCAAGCATCCTAATACGGTGCTTCCAGGGATGTATATCACGCCCGCCCAAGGCCATAAAAGCAAGCGTTGAAGGCTCATCATACGTTAAATGAAAGTTATAATAGGCTGCGCTGCCCCAGTCCTTCAGCTTTGCTGATTCTGCTAAGCGGTCTTCCCTATCCGACTCAATTAAGGCTGCAATCGTCGCATTCTGGCTCTGCACTTCTGCCAGTCCAAAGCCAAGGGCCACAGTAGATAGGCTGATAACAATAACCATCCACAAGCAAAGCGTTCTGTCCTTTGCTGCGAAGCGTATTTCATTAAACAAGGATGTCATGGTTTCAAACTCCTCGCACTGTAAAGCAGAACCATTAGCATCAGAAATAACCAAATTAATAAAACCTGCATAGGCGCCTTAATATGACTAAAGCGCTCAGTAAAAACCGCCGTTTTAAACTGGTAACGATCCAACACCTGCCAACTAGAAGCATCGACCCGAGCGCGCAACCAAGAAGCCTGATCTTTATTACGGTTGATATCATCTTGATACGACAGCTCTTGCATATGCGCCTGATTGAGCCCTTGAACAAAAGAAAAACGAAGTGCTTCTGCTTCCTTTTGAAAGCGATGGTAATGCTCGAGATCTGTGCCAGCAATTGCACGAGAAACAAAGGAGATAGCTAGCATTGGTGTTAACCAAGCGTAATTTCCGATTAATTTTTCCTGCTCACTTTCTCGCTCCATGCGCGCTTGAGCATATTCATTAAGCATATTCGTAAGCTTCTGTTCCGCCTCCATCGCCACAAGCCCCCTAAAATTAATAGGTAATTTTTCAACCTGCTGCACACCATATTTTTCTAATAGATCAGCACGGAGCTGTTTAAATGCTGGGTCATTTGCATTGTGACCATCACCGAGCTTTCTCTTCTCATTTAGCATTGCTAAATCTGTTTCAATCTTGCCGGCAAGAGGTAGCGTGCTTGAAGCAATATTGACGGCAATGGAAGGCAAAACCAAGGACCACATAAACCAAAGCCCAGCCAATACAGCCAATGCTGTCGAACGCTTAGCTGAAATTGTAGAGAGCCAAAGCGTCATAAGTCCCCACAACAACAGATACACTAAATAAACAGTGAACAATAACAATACAGATCTAGGATCTTCACCACGCACCAAGGTCAACGCGCCGCTTACAAGCAGCGGTAGCAGTAGAATTAAAATAAAACTAAAAAGCGCTAACACCTTACCTAGTATCAACCTTGGGCCACTTACACCAAGCGATAATAATGGGCTAAGCGCCGCAGATTCTCGCTCACGAACAAGTGCGGCATGGCCTAACAAGATAATAATGAGTGGCGCAAAGAGTTGATAAATTAATGCAGGACTCACTGCAGATAACCCACCAAAATCAGCACTAACTGATGACTCAGCAAACATGGTGGTATTTTGCCTATGACCTTCAAGAAAGATAGATTGCCCAGTGACAGAGTCGAGCCCAGGATCAAATATGGCTAGCGGCGCCGGTGCTCTAAAAATATAGTGTCCATAATGCACCATACGGTGAGGATGGCGATCGGGCTGCTCTAAAAAGGTCTGCTCGGACTCCTGCTGCTGTTCCACTCTGGTATGCGTTTCAGCATCTATACGAAAGGCCGTTAAAATACTACTCGTAACAATAAGCAGTAAAAAAACCAAAACACCAGCCAATGCAAAATAGGAGCGAAGCCAATATCGCCACTCTCCTGCTGCAATAAGTAATATCTGCCTCATAGTAACTACAGCACCTCCGAGTTGGAAAGGAGCTGAGCGCTAGCTGAAAAAGCACTGTGTACTGTTTCAGTATCAATACGTTTATTGTCATCAGCACTAAACTCAGCTACCAAGCTTCCATCCCTAAGTAAGCCGATCCTGTCCGCTACCTGACATGCGCCATAGACATCATGAGTCACCATAAGAACAGCCTTACCATTATTAGCAAGGCTGCGAACGATTCGATGAAACTCATCAATTGCGCTTGGGTCCAACCCCGAGGTTGGCTCATCCAATAACAAAATATCGGTATCGCGCAACATCGCCAAGGCGATGGCAACTTTCTGTCGCATGCCCTTAGAATAATCTCGTAAGAGATTCGATCGAGCCTCACGCTTTAGTGACACCCTTTCCAGAGTTTCTTCAATTAACGCTTGCTTCGGCTCAATACCAGCCAACTTTAAAAAGTAACGTAGATTTTCATACGCGCTTAAATGCTCATACAGTGTTGCCGACTCAGGCAAGTAAGCTATGGCCTTACGCGCTGCTGAAATATCAGCAGCAACGTCCTTTCCCTTCACCAGAACACGGCCTTGAGCGGGTTTAAGAAAACCCAAAAAGCTCAATAAGGTGCTTGATTTTCCCGCACCATTACCACCGAGCAAGGCGTAAACCTCACCATTATTGACACTAAAGCTAATGCCATTCAAAACGGGTTTGTTAGAACGAGAAAGAAAAATCGATTCCGCTTTTAACATTGTCATTTAAAAACTAAACCTCGCTGAGAGCAGTACATTACGAGGCGCACCAGGCTGCACCCAGACATCAGCAAACGAGTTGGTGTAATAGGTTTCATCAAATACGTTATTCACTTCAGCGCTCAATTCTAAGAGCTCAGATAGTCTGTAGTTTGCTGCTATTCGAGTGGTGGTATAACTTGGCAATCTAAAATCTTGATCACTAAAGAAACCGTTCCTATCATCAACATAAATAACCCCTGCAATAAGATCTAAATCTTTACCTATAAGCTGGGTTTGCTTAACAAGCTGAAGGCTCAATTGATTTTCAGGAATATTTAATAGCTCGGCTCCAGCGGGAACCTCAACACCAAAGTTTGCATCGTAAAAAGCATTTTTTGTTTTAGCATCGGTATAGGCATAAGAGAGCCAAAGATTAAGCGTATTTGTTAACTGGCCATTAATATCAACTTCTAAGCCCTGACTCTCGGCTTCGCCTATTGCAGTTGCATTAAAATCAGCATCTACGGTTGATATATTCGACTGCTGAACATCAAACACCGCAACCGTGCCCTGAAGAGCCCCATCATTTAACGCAAACTTAATACCGATTTCTGTAGACGTAGACTGGTTAGGCTCTAAATTATTAGAGCTTGTTGCCCCAGATAAAGGGCGAAAATTTTCACCGTAGGCTGAATAGACAGAGATCGCATCTGTTGCTTTATAAACCACACCAAACTGAGGGCTAACACGTGTCTCAGAGTATTGATCGACTTCACCAGAGCGTCGATTGTCGAGCTCTTGCTGATAATCATCAAAACGAGCACCTATTCGTACATCTAATTTATTGGTCAAACTCATTTGATCTTGAATATAAAAACCAAGAGACTCCTGAGTTTCTAAACGATCCGTATTAGGCTGAGGCACAGGTAAAGGATAAGCGCCGTATACAGGGTCAAAAATATTAATAACCTGATTTGTTTCAGCTAAGCGATCGAGCTCGTCCTCAACGGGCTTACTGTCATCAATCTTCTCTCCACGTGCACGTAAAAACACTTGGTCGTTTTCGAATTTATCGGCATCTACACCAATGATAAGACGGTGCTGAATAGCGGCCGTTGAAAAAAGCCCACTTATTTCGGCTCTTAACACCTGATACCTAGCATCGTAATCTCGGTATCGGCGAAAGCGTGTAAGATGCTCACCGTCTAACTGAAGAAACTGTCGACTGCCATAAAAACCATTTTCGGTTGCATTCCCCTCTAAAGAAGTATCACGGGAATTAAAACCAAGTAAGGCACTCCAGTTGTCATTAAAGTCATGCTGAAACTCTAACTGATGACCAAGCACATCTGCCTTCATTGGCCCATCATCAGGTTCGCCAAGAAAACGGCTTTGAGGAATGACACCGAGTTTCTTTTCTTCGCCCTCGAGACCCACGGCGACCACACCACGATCAAAGGGGGTTTCTTGGTGACTGTATTCCAACTCATAAGTCAGCTGGCTTTGCTGATTCACTCGCCAAGTCAAGGAAGGGCTCAAGCCCTGCTTGGTGGACTCGATGGTATCGCGAAAACTACCTGCATCTTCATAAAAACCAACAATTCGTACAGCCACATCATCCGTCAGTGGTGAAGTCCAATCCAGATCGGTGCGGTAAGTATCAAAGCTACCCGCCGAAAGACGAATTTCCCCTTCGCGCTCAAAGGTCGGGCGCTTAGTTACAAGATTGATCGTACCACCAGGCTCTCCTCGTCCAAAAAGTGCTGCTCGAGGGCCTTTTAATACCTCAACAGACTCAATACCAGAAAGGTCACGCGCTCCACCAAAACCACGCCCGGCATTAAAACCATTAACAAGATAATTACTTGGTAAATTTTCATCACCAACAAACCCACGAATGGCAAAGCTATTCCATAAACCACCAAAGTTATTCTGCCGAGCAACGGATGCAGAAAGGTCTAGCGCTTGAACCAGATCAAGGGCGCCTGCGTCTTGCAATACTTGAGAATCAATTTTCAATTCAGCCTGAGGAATCTCCAGCTCCGCAAAATCACCTTGATATGCTTGGCGCATGCCAATAACGGTAACCGTCTCAATGCCCTGCTCTGTTTTATCGTTTGATTGAGCATTAACAAAGCCACAATTGAAAAAAGAAATGGCCACACTGCCAAGCATAAGCGCTTGGGTAACTTGCTTATTCACGTTTACTCCCAAATAAAATGATGCACCAACAGAAAGTGGCGACACGAAAATGATACGTTATAGCATATCATTATATTGTTAGTGTGCATTTATAGCTATCGCCTTTAATTGAAAAATGAAGCAGCTCTCACTTTTGGACAAAAGCGCCAAATGCTGACGGGCTTAAAAAAACTTGGGCCTATTTTCAATAAACCATAGGCATAAAAAAAGCGCGTGGCTTTTAGCCTACGCGCTTTAATACAGGCGGAGTTTCAAGCCTTAGAACTTAACATCAACCTGAGGGCTTAAGTCTGCCTCGTAGTCTACGCCATCAACACCAAAACCAAAGAGCTTCAAGAATTCACTGTTATAACCTTTGTAGTCTGTTGTGTCGTAGAGGTTCTCCTCTGTCACTGCAGGCCAAATCTCTTCAACTTTAGCTTGCACGTCCGCAGCTAACTCAAGGTTATCAACACGCATGCGATTAGCGTCATCTAAGCGCGGGCTGTCATTAAATAAGCATTCGGTATACAAGCGATAAAGCTGCTCGATACAACCTTCGTGAGTACCGTTCTCTTTCATCACTTTATACAAAGTAGAAATGTACAAAGGCATAATGGGAATAGCCGAACTCGCTTGAGTCACTAGGGCTTTAAGCACACAGACGTTCGCCTGACCACCTAGGGCTGTTAAACTTTCAGTGATGGCAGCGGCGGCACGATCCAAATCTTCTTTTGCCTTACCAATGGTTGCATGACCGTAGATGGGCCAAGTCAGCTTTTCACCTAAGTAGGTGTAACTTACGGTTTTAGCACCTTCGGCAAGTACGTCAGCTTCTTTAAGCGCGTCTATCCACATCTCCCAATCTTCACCGCCCATAACCTTAACAGTGTTAGCGATTTCTTCATCACTGGCAGGCTCTACTGTCATATCAGCGATTTTTAGGGTATCCGTATTTAGGTTTTTAGCCGTGTAGCTTTGGCCAATTGGCTTTAATACCGAGCTATAAGTCTCGCCAGTATTAGGGTCTGTGCGACGAGGAGACGCCAAGCTGTAGATAACCAAATCTACTTTGCCTAAATCTTCTTTAATAATGTCGATGGTTTTTTGCTTAGCTTCGTTGCTAAACGCATCACCATTGATGCTTTTGGCATACAAACCAGCTTCAGCAGCTTTAGCTTCAAATGCTGCGCTGTTATAAAAACCAGCAGAACCCGTTTTGCGCTCAGTAGCAGGTTTTTCAAAGAACAAACCCAGTGTTTTGGCACCATAACCAAAGGCTGCGGTAATACGCGAGGCCAATCCGTAACCTGTAGATGCACCGATCACCAATACGTTTTTAGGGCCTTCACCTTCAATCCCTTGAGCCTTGATGTAGTCGATCTGCTCCTGCACGTTAGCGGCACAGCCCTCAGGGTGGGCGTTAGTGCAAATAAAACCGCGAACTTTAGGTTTGATGATCATGCTGTTTTCCTGTTTATTTCCAGTGGCTGGTATAATCGCGGCGGATTATATATCAAGGTCGGCTGTGAACAAACGTGCATCGTACAGGCTTCATACAAATAGCCAAGCTCAGCGATGCCCCCCATAAGACACGCCAGCCCAACAAGCACCTCAATCTAGCCAATAAAACTATGTTTAAACTCCGCTATAACAGCCCCAAAGCTTGGGTCGACGCCGTAATGAATGACTTCGACACTTTTCTAGTTGACCACGCCGCCGCCGAGAAAAAAGCCTCTGGCATGGCCGTGTCTATGCTCAGCCACTACCCCGATAGACAAGAACTGGTGATGGCCATGGTCGATTTAAGCCTCGAAGAAATGGTGCATTTTCGCGATGTACTCAAATTAATGAATAAACGCGGACTGATTCTCGCACCAGATACCAAAGATGCTTATGTAAATAAGTTACGTAAACATATGCGCCAAGGCTCGGAGCTCTACATGCTCGACCGCCTGATTATTGCAGGTATCATTGAAGCTCGCGGCTGTGAACGCTTTGGTTTAATTGCCGATGCCCTTCCCGAAGGCGAATTAAAAGGCTTTTACAAAGCGATTACCGAAAGTGAAGCCCGCCACGAAAGTTTATTTATCGATCTAGCTCGCACGTACTTTGAAGACAGTGTTGTCGATGCTCGTTTAGATGAGTTATTGGATGTCGAAGCCGAGATCTGTGCCGCCTTGCCTATTCAAGCAGCGCTTCACTAAAAATGAGTAAAGCACTGAGGCAGTACTTAAAGAACTACGCCGAGACAGAGCACAAACTCTGCCTCGCACTGCCAATAACAGTGCGAGAACATGTTGTTGTTATCCCAGCTTGCCATGAACACCTACACTTTGTGGAGCGGCTAAGCCAGCACCCACAAGCAGAAGCCTTACTGTTGATCTTGGTATTAAATGAACACCAACAAAGCCCAAGACAATTTGTAGAACAGAACCAAGTATTTAAAAAAGCATTACTGGCGCAAGCACAGCTTATTGGCTGCCAAGAGCACGTAAGCCTCTTAAGCTTTCAATCATTACAGATATTATTGATAGAACGCTGTGCAGAGCGAGCCCTGCCCCCCAAGCAAGGTGTTGGTTTGGCGAGAAAAATAGGTGCTGACTGCGCCACCGCCTTAATTGACCAAGGCAGCGTGCTCAGCCCTTGGATATACAGCTCTGATGCTGATGCGCAGCTGCCAGATAACTATTTTTCTCTGACTAAAAACCGAACAGAACAACAAAGCGCAAGTGCCTGGACTTTTAATTTCAAACATATAGGTGGTGAAGCGGATGTTGCCAAGGCAACACGGCTGTATGAATACGGTTTGCACAAGTGGCGTATTCAGCTTGAACGGGCAGGCTCACTTTACGCCTACCACAGCCTTGGCAGCGCCCTCGCTTTTAATTATCAAGCTTACGCCCAAGTGCGCGGGTTTCCTAAGCGCTCAGCCGCAGAAGACTTCTATTTATTAAACAAACTCGCCAAGCTGCAAGGCATCGCCTATGCCGAAGATATATGCATCAATATTGAAGCTAGGCTCTCAGAACGCGTACCCTTTGGTACAGGCCCGGCAGTAGCACAAATATGCGAACAACAGCGCTTAGGAGAAGCCTTTACTTGGTACAACCCAAAGATTTTTATAGAGTTAAAAAAAGTATTAAGCCTACATAACGCCCTTTTTGCCGAAGGGATAAACGCTATCCATACGTTAGAAAAGAGCAGTCAAACCGCATTAAAAGAAGCGGGTATAGAATCGTTTTTAGCTCAACGCTCTAAGCAAAACGACAGCCCATCTAGCTTTGCGCGACACTTCCAACACTGGTTTGATGCTTTTCAAACCTTAAAATTCATTCGCCGCCTGCAAACAAGCACGTATCCGCCCACAAAGGTAGAGGCAGTTTTGTGACACATGTCTTATAATGGCGTTAAACTTAGCATTGGATGCTGCCTAATTACTTATGCACATAAACCACACTATCGATAGTCAGAGTGAACTAGCGCAAGCTGATCGCCGTCGACGTGATACGCTGAGTCGGGCTATGTGCATAACCGTATGCGCACTGCTACTGGTTTTTGCCCTTAAGAATTTTATTACCGGCCCCATAAGCCTTGGCTTTAGCTTACTTGGTTTTGCCGCAGCCAAAATGCTGGCTTATGCAGCTTACCGCCAATTCAAAAAACTCGATTTTTTCTGTTATTACCTTGTTACCACGGGCGCCCTGCTTTGCTTATTTCTTGCAGCTCATGGGGCAACCGACAACAGTGGCTTGATGTGGGTCGCCGTTTTTCCCTCAGTGCTATACAACCTATTGCGGGTAAAGATCGCCGCGTGCATCAATACTCTTCTCGTCTTCTGCGTTGTATACATACTTTTTACCAGCAACCCATTTTACTTCGCGACCTATGCTTTTTATGTAAAAATTGGTGGCACAGGTGCCTTATTGCTCGCCTCAGCTTTTACCTTCTTTCAAGCTCGTGAGCGTGAATTAAACGCCATAGCCGTCAATCACCTTAACCACGAACTACACCATATCGCTTCAACCGATGAGCTAACCGGTTTAGCTAACCGTCGGGATATGAGCCTACGCCTCGAGTTCGAGTGCAAACGCGTTAAGCGCTCAAACAGTGACTTTGCTCTTATCTTATGCGACATCGATTATTTTAAGAAAATTAACGACAGCTTCGGCCACAGCGAAGGCGATAAAGCCCTTCAGGCTTTTGCAAAGCTACTAACCAGCAGCTTTAGAGATACCGATAAAGTGGGCCGCTGGGGAGGGGAGGAATTCTTAGTCATTCTACCTAATACCAACTTGCATGAAGCCATAAGCCTTGCTGACAAAGTGCGTAAAAGTATCTGTCAAGCTAGCCTCCTGCCTAACACTCCCAACCGTTTAGTCACCATGAGCGCAGGAATATCTTGCTCCTCACAAAGCCACGATATGACCGAGCTCTTGGGTATTGCCGACAGTAATCTTTATACGGCGAAAAACTCGGGCCGTAATCGCGTTAGTCCAGAAGCCTAAATATTCTGCCCAAGTCGGTGTACACTGCGCGCTCGAATATAAGGCAGGTTTATGGATTTTTTCGAACACGCAATACTCTTAGTCGTCGCCCTTGTCAGTAACGCCCTATCGGCCATGGCCGGAGGTGGTGCAGGCCTCTTGCAATTACCAGCCTTGATCTTCCTCGGCCTGCCCTTTTCTCTAGCGCTGGCCACCCACAAAATAGCCACGGTCGCCCTCGGTGCTGGTGCAACTCTCAAACACGCACGCAGCGGTAACGTCGGCTGGCCTTTTGCATTAACGATGCTAGGTGCAGGCCTACCCGGCGTTGTACTCGGGGCCAATACCATTCTTAGCATTCCCGCTGTTATTGCTCAAAGCGCTTTAGGTGTATTAACCATCGGTTTAGGTGTTTATTCCATCTACAAAAAAAAGCTTGGCCAAGATTATCAAGCCAAACACCGCGACACCTCAGGCCAAATATTAGGAGCCTTGGGGCTTTTTGCCTTAGGCTTTTTTAACGGTTCGTTAACTTCGGGCACGGGTTTATTTGTTACTATCTGGCTAATTAGTTGGTACGGTTTTGATTTCAAGCGCGCCACAGCTTACACCATGATCTTGGTCGGGTTATTTTGGAATGGCAGTGGCGCTCTCACCTTAGCCTTACTCACGGAAGTAAAGTGGGATTGGCTACCGATGCTGATACTCGGCTCCATACTTGGCGGCTATATAGGCGCTCACTGGGCCGTCACTTATGGCAACCGAGTCATTAAACGCGTATTTGAACTGGTCACCATTGCAATGGGCATCGCCCTGATTTACAAGAGTCTTATCTCATGAGCAGCCCTCTCTTAATTCAGCTCGATCCGCGTAATATTATGCGCAGCTTTAAACAAATCGATAGCGAAGCGCCCTCTTACACCCTAAAACGCGAACACTGCAGCATGCGTTTACTTCAAGTGCTTGCTTGTACCTGTGTCTGCTTGATTCTCATTCACTACCTTAAATATTCCTCAAGCTTTATCGCTGCATTAGCCATGCTCAGTGAACTGCAAGGTGAAGCTTCTAACTATTGGCTTAGTCAAATCCAAGCTAGCGGCTTTGCTCGCTTATTTAGCTACACATGGTGGACCTCTTGGCACCTGATTGGCTACGTGCTCTTGCCCTTTTTACTCATTCGCTACGTACTTAAGATGCGTATGTCTGATATGGCCATAGGCTGGGGCGACACCCATAAACACTGGCTTGGTTATGCGCTTTTACTTAGCCCCATCTTATTCTTTATTTTCTTAGTCAGCTTCCGTTCAGACTTTTTACAGCACTACCCTTTTTATGATGATGCCGGGCGCAGTTGGTTTGACCTTATCGCTTGGGAAATCCTTTACCTTTGCCAATTTGCCGCACTTGAGTTTTTCTTCCGAGGATTTATTTTACAAAGCTTAAGGCCTGCCATCGGTGCAGGCGCTATTTGGGTCATGTGTGTACCCTATTTAATGATTCACTTCCCCAAGCTCTGGTTAGAAGCCACTGGCGCCATCTTTTTTGGTTTTTTCTTAGGCATACTCGCCCTGCGTTCGTTCTCTATCTGGGGTGGTTTTTTGGTGCATGCCGGTGTCGCCGTCACCATGGATCTTGCCTCCTTGATTCAACAAAACCGACTACCTCAACAGTTTTGGCCCTTTTAAGCCCTAGAGTAAACATACAACCATGAAGCATTACGACTGCATTATTATTGGCGGCGGAGCCGCAGGGCTAATGTGCGCGGCAACGGCGGCGGCAAGAGGCAAATCCACCCTTGTACTTGATCACAGCAACAAAGTCGGCAAAAAGATTTTAATGAGCGGTGGTGGCCGCTGTAATTTCACGAATTATTATATTGAGCCTACCAACTACCTCAGTGCCAATAAGCACTTTTGTAAAAGTGCGCTTAGCCGCTTTACTCAATGGGATTTTATTGCACTGGTCGATAAACACGGCCTCGCCTACCACGAGAAAACACAAGGCCAGCTTTTCTGTGATAACAAAGCCTCCGACATTCTTACCATTCTACTTAATGAATGTGAACAAGCCGGTGCCGAAATACAAACCCACTGCGAAATAAGCAAAGTAGAAAAGAACGAGCTTTATGAACTACAAAGCTCACAAGGCCCCTTCAGCTGTACATCCTTAGTTGTCGCAACAGGAGGCTTAAGCATACCTACCATGGGTGCAACAGGCTTTGGTTATGAACTTGCTCGCCAATTTGGTTTGCAGGTCAGTGAACTGCAAGCAGGGCTGGTGCCTTTTACCATTAGCGATAAAAACTTAGACAGCTGTAAAGCTCTAGCGGGCGTCTCCCTACAAGCGCTTATCGAATGCAACAATCAAAGCTTTAACGATAAATTGCTCTTTACGCACAGAGGCATAAGCGGCCCCGCTGTTTTACAAATAAGCTCCTACTGGCGCTCTGGTGATGAGCTGCGTATCGACTTACTACCAGGCCTTGACCTAGAAGAACAACTTAAAACATGGCGTCAACAAGGCCAAAAAGGCGAGCTTAAAAACCTATTGAGCAAACTAGATGAACTCGACCTTGCCAAAAGCTTTATTCAGCAATGGTTACAAGAAGACGCCGAACTTCGCCCTTGCGATATGAACGATGAAAAAATACAGCGCGTTTGCCATGCTCTTAAAAACTGGTGCTTCAAACCTTCCGGCACAGAAGGCTGGCGCACTGCAGAAGTCACCCTAGGCGGCATTGATACCAACGAAGTCAGCTCAAAAACCTTTGAGGCTAAAAACGTCGACGGTTTGTATTTTATTGGCGAAGTTTTAGACGTTACCGGCTGGCTAGGTGGTTTTAACTTCCAATGGGCATGGGCCAGTGGCTGGTGTGCGGGGCAGTATGTTTAATTGGATTGATGGGATACGAAAAACAAACAGAACTTGCCTAGTTTTGTACAGGCAGAATAAATTTGGGTAGTGAGCTTAGCTTCCTAATAGAGAGGAAATACTTATCTGAATCATCAAGCAATCAGTATACGCTCCACCGATGAAACCACCCTATAGTGCTGTTGCTCCAGCTAGATCGGGCATTATAAAGACGCTAGGTACAGAAGTATTCTGATAATCACCACTCAGGTTTCGTAAGTATTCATTCTAGAATGAATACTTAGCTTAGCGCAGACGCTCACTCCACCGACCGTTGTTCTCCCTGTGACACGTTTCTTCCGTATCGAATAATACGTGGCGATCAACATCTTGTAATGTAAACGGTAACAGGCCAAGTTTCTGCGCAATCAAGTCTAGAAATTCTGCATTACCACCCACTCGATATAGCAGCTCTAAGTTCTCGTCAGTATCGAACACACAAATAATAGACAGGCTAGCGGGGAAGTCAGAGTAACGGACACTATGTGTTAACCACTTAAAACCCTGAAACTGAGCAAGAGCGTCATTGCAAGCCTCGTTTAGCACTTTAATCAGCTGTTTTTCTAGTTTTTTGTCTGTCTTACGCATTACCTAAACTCGATATAATTTACCACTCGCGCTTAAATCAGGCAGGACACAACTTTCCCACCGTAATAGGCCGACTTGTTGGCTAGCTGTCACTAGCACAACGATCTAAATTCAGCATAAGCACCAAATAACAAAAGGAACAATCCTTGCAATTGTAACAGGCTCTAAGATTCAAAAAAGCGAGACCCCAATGACACAACTCGATTGGACAAAACACTTAACTGGCGGGCGCAAGCATACATTTACTACGAACGAAGTGATCCTCCGCCCAGGTATGGACAGAGAGCATTTTTTTGTCATCCTCCAGGGGCGAGCCCGTATTCACCTACAACACGACCAAAAAGAACTGACGCTCGCCTACCTTAAAACTGAAGACATTTATGTTAGCCACAGTCGGGCTTGGGTGTCTGCGGAGTCTGATTTACTGATAGAACGCTGGCCCTTAGCACAATTTAAGCGGCTACTGAGCTTAGAGCCTATGATCGCACTACAAGTCATTCAAGAACTCGGCCACCTGCTACACAACACCATCAACGTAATTGAAGACTTAAGTTTTCGCAGTGTCAGTCAACGATTAAGTAGGGCCCTACTATTAAGCTCCAAGCATCAACAAAGCGAATCGATTGACTTACCCTACAACATGCAAGAGCTAGCACAACAGCTTGGAACATCTAGACAGACCTTATCAACCGAATTTAACCAGCTAATTAAACAGGGACTCATAAAACGCCTAAGTCGGAAAAAGATTAAATTATTACAACCTGAGCGCCTTTCTAACATTTGTGAAGGTTTTGTCAGCTAGCTGACAGACATAAATCATGGCATTGGGTACTTTTATCAACTAACAGCATTAGAGGTCTTAGCTGTTAAGCAATGGCCCAACCAATCCATTTAATTTAAGGAGATAGACAATGACAGCCCAAGCGAAACCTGACCGCTACGTCTCGTTTTGCAATATCCATTGCGATCAAGACGCAGATGAGCTGGTCACCCTGCTAAACACCGAGCTGAGTAACGGCAGTGGCCGAGCCCTCTGGCAAGATTATTTTGCAGGTAAAAAACAACAGCAAATGAAGCTAGAACAAGACAACCTGCTCTTTATTGGCACCCAGGTGAACGTACTGTTCGAATATTTTACTGAAGTCGGCAATGACAAAGCCATAGAGCTCTTAGAGAAAATTGAAGAGCAGTGTCTCTAAATTCTTAAATATCCCGAAGCCAGTGACGCCCTTATTCGCAGCTAGGGACAAGTTAATCACCAACGGCTTAGCGCAACTTATAGTGCCCTTGCCTCATGGAACAATTAGGCTATCAAAAGTAAAGCAAGGCTATAGATTAGCTCAATCCTATCTGCCTTTGGGTAGATACATAAACAAGTTCAGCACCTTCAGTACAACTGTTTTCTGTATGCTCTCCCCTTACTAGCGCACCACACAATGTAGCGCCTGCAAAAGAACATATAAATAAAATACGTTATATCCAACATTAAGTAATTCCTACGTTCAAAAAACCGTAACGTCTTGTATTTCGCCCCTCCCATTCCTGCCAAACGCGTAAATCGACCAAACTGCAGTTTCATACACCGAGCCCTTTTCTTAAGGCTCTCGTGCTTTAAATGAAAGTAAGAGCTTAGCAATAATCAATCTGTAATGGTTAAGAGAATAATATTGAATCGGTTTTCAGACCGTAATAAGGAAACCTAATTTAAACAAGGCCTTATAACCTACAGCATAATATGCAGGGATATTCTTATGACTGGATACAACCCGAATCATTTAAATGGTATTACTCTTCCAATGCCAACTTACAGTGTCGAACTGGAAACAGAATTACTTGAAGAAGGCAGAGTCTACGACTACCCAAATTATTCCTTAGTAATGAATGCAGCAAGAGAAAAACGCTCTCTTGTTATAGCGGCCTTTAATCTAGACCAAAACAAATTAAAAAGCGTTTCTCGAGGAAAATGGCGAACGGATGGACGTGTAGGCGCCAACAATCAGCTTGATAATACCTATTATCGTAATAATGATTGGGATCGAGGACACATGGTTAGAAGCGCTACTGCTGGATGGGGAAATACTCATGGTGATGCCCAATACGCTACCCGTGAAACCTATTATTACACTAACTCCAGCCTTCAGCATGCTAACTTAAACCAGGATGAGTGGCTTCATGACCTCGAAGAATGGGTTAAAGATTTAGACCTTGATAAAGACGGTTTAATAACAACCTTTACCGGGCCATTTTATGGCGATAACGATCGTACTATTCGACCATCCGGTCACGACTTAGCATTGATACCTGCAGGCTTTTTTAAAGTAGTTTGTTTTATCAACAAAGATTCAGATGAGTTAGATGTCCGTGCTTTTGTCATGTACCAAGATCAAGAGGCGCTTGCCGATAAGCGTGGCCATACTCGTTACAACAACCAGAACTATCAAGTAACAATTAGCGAAGTAGAGCAATTAACCGGCCTTAAATTTGATAGTGCCATATACCATGCTAATCCACTTATCGCCGATCCGGCGACAGCCCAAGAACGTGGTTACGGCGAAGATTACAGCCTGCCTGAGCGTTTTGAAGTTGCACGCCCAGAGGATATTCTCAGTGCTGGTAGTCAACGCATTACTATTCTCGATGATAGCGAGGACGTCTTCATTTCTGCAGCCATGCCCAACCCCGAAGGTGTGGATGAAAATAAAGAGTGGGTAGCGATTACAAACTACAGCACTAAGCGTATTGATGTTTCGGCTTGGAAACTATCTGATAACTCTGGCGCACACATTGTTATCGGCTCAGTCGTTGATGCCGCTAAGTGTATATTGGCGCCAGGAGAAGGCGTAGTTGTCGTAGGATTAGAGCCGATAAGACTCTCCAATAAACGTGACGTAATAAAGCTGTTTAATGAAAACGGTGACCGTATTGACTGGGTTAATTATGAAAGTCATATGCTCAGCTCTGGAGCACCAATACGCTTTCTCGCTCCTCGCGACACCTTAAAATAAATAAACTAAGCCGTAATTTATTTTACTAAGTTACGGCGACGTTATGTATTACTACAGTAAGGGTTTGTACATCCCAATATGAGAAAGTGACCCATAAGTATTATTTCACCCCCATGATTTATATCCTTTTTGTTGAAAGTGTTTACTTAATAAGCACCTTTATCAACAAAGCCAACTCAAATATATTGACGCTTATTCAATGGTAATAGCAACAAAGAGGAGCGGGATATGTCAGTTAGCCAATTAGAACGTGCGCGCAACTTAGAACGACCATCACGCGAAGCCATGCTTCAGCGTGCTCCATCAGTACAGCAATTTTGGAATACTAATCGCAAACTACTCAGTGAAGCTTGGCACGAATGGGAAGCAGTAACAAAAGAAAACCTGCTACCAGCTAGCGATGGTTTACTCGATGCAGACTTAAAAGAGGCGATCACACAAGCCTGGCAAGATCCAAGTAAAGAGTTCTTGTTAGCCAATCTTCTGCGTAAGGTTTCTCCTGGTGTTTATCAGCTACAACTCTTTAACCCAGAGCGCCTAAACGAATTACGCGCTTATCTAGATAGTGTCGCCGATGCGCAGATTCCTTTGCGCCCACCCTATGGCATTGCGTTAAACCGCCTAGGTGTGATGCTCGACAGCCGCTCAGAAGGCTATCTTGCAGCGCCAAGTTTTCAGAGCTTCTATCGCGAGCTACTAGATAAGTATATGAGACCAATTGCTCGCTTCTTGTTTCCTGAACTCATGGGCTATGACAGCCAAACCTTTGGTTTTTCGATTCAGTATCAAGCAGGCGTAGACACATCTCTTCAGCTTCATACGGATGCGTCGGCGGCAACACTTAATATTAACTTGAATCTACCCGAGGAAGAGTTTACAGGCTCGGAAGTCGATTTTTACAACCCCGTGACAGGTGCGGTAAATAGGCTCTCTTTTGAGCCCGGCACAGCCATGATTCATAGAGGTAATATTCCTCATGCCGCCCAACCTATAACTAGCGGCTCACGCACGAATCTAGTTTTGTGGTTATACGGTGATAATGGTGAAATCCCAAGCCATAGCGTTATCCGTGAAGAAACACATGCACATCAGCGCTGGACCGTGCCTCAAGATAAACGTGATGAATTTGCACCGTTCTAAAGACAGCATCAGCCTGCACATAAGTGCAGGCTGATGCTCGCCCCCCTTAAACACGGTATCTACGCTTACCCATGTTGCACATTACTTTTTTATTTTAGTGCTGAGCTAAAAAACTAGGGGCTGCTTGCAGGCAGGTAGGCATTTAATTTATTGCCATCTAAATCACGAAAATAAGCGCCATAAAAACCACCGCTGCCTCTAGGCCCAGGCTTACCTTCACAAGTGCCTCCAAGCTCAAGAGCCTTAGCATGTAATAAGCTTACTTGCTCTTTAGACTCTACTTTTAACGCGATCATAGAGCCATTGCCTACTGCTGCAGGCTCACCGTTAAAGGGCTTGCTAATGCAAAGTGCTGGAAGCTCTCGCGAGAGCCCCCACGCAGCCATCGAGTCTGTAGACCACAAGCGCTTTGCTCCAACAAGTTTTAATAATTCATCGTAGAATGTTAAAGCGTCTATAAATTGATTGGTGCCTATGGTGACGTAACCGATCATAAAGTGTCCTTGTAGTATTGAAAATACTCAGTACCCAGCAAGGGTGTTTAAGCCATATAAGTAAGCAAAATAGGACAGGCCAAACAAGGCCTTCAACTAGCGCTGTAAGTTATTTTGATACAAAGCCGAAAGAGGCCCACTTTCTAACCACTCACGCATGACACGCTGCTGGCTCAAAGAAAACATTTTCATGCCTTCATCTTTTACCAGTACATTCATAAAGTTATTGTCGAGATCCGAATTCTTGCACTCGCTAAGGCCATTAGCATCACAACTTAAATGGGCGTGATTATTTTCATCAGAAATAGTGCCATGGGTGTGGCCAATTAAACCCAAAAAATGTGCTAACTCATGAGTAAGTGTTTTGCCTTGTGCAAAATCCGCTTCTTGAGGATCGATAATACCGATTAAACTCTCTTCGACTGAGACCCCAATATAGGCATCAGGAGCCAGACTGGGTATATAAGCTTTACCAGCTAGGCCAAGCTTTCCATGACGAGTGCGAAAATCGCCCACCCAGATATTAATATATTGATCATTTGGCCAAGGCTCACTGCCACCAAAGGCCTGTTGCGCAAATTTATAGTCTAAATCAAAAGCGGAGGTATCGGTGTCTAACCGAATAATGCCATTATGAGGCTCGCCTTGAGGGTCGCGATCGGCCAAATAAAACTGAATGCCCATGTCAGCAACAAAAGGTTTGTCTGAATTTAGTAGGCTATCTAACTCATCAATATTCTGCTGCCTAAAATGCAGGTTAGTCGCTTGCACCTGAGAGATTATTTCTTCATCGCTAACATCCGTAAAACCAGCATCTAGAATGTGAAACACCAGCGGGATACGAACACGCGTAAGCGGTGGTTCTGGTTCTGGAAACAACGAAGAAAACAGCACATCCACCGTGCAATCTTGAATAACTGCAGAAATAGAATACAGCTGCTCAGATAAGTGCCCCTTGCAGCCAGAGACATTCGCGATACGGTGATCTGTATGAGGGCTTAATACCAACTCCAAACCATCCCCATAAGCAAGCTCGGATAATGGTTTGTCTATATTGCCCCCAGCAGAAACAGTACTATCAACAAGATAGGTATTTTTAACAAAGCTGGCGACGATGGAACAATTTGAATCTTGCGCTTGAACGGTATAAATCATGCCAGCCAAGCGACCATTACACCCACTAACAGTATCTAGCGTGTAACCCTGCTCGCTGCTTAAAGAAAACTGCACAGATTCACCAGCGGCTAGCTCTGCAGAGGCCGGTGTTATGCTGCCCCCAAGAGAAACCGAGCTGCTAATGCTAACCGTATCTAGCTTCTCTTTAGATGAAGAAGAGCCGCCCCCGCAAGCAGAAATCACTAATAGGCAAGCTACTAAAATAAAAATTCTATTGATGCACATAAATAAGTACTTAATTTAGAAGACAGAACCTTAATAAAAAGCCTCAAATAACAACTAACTGAACGCCATTAATCAACAATCGAAACCATGAAAATACCGACATGACGCTGCCTATAAATTCTCTTGATCAAGGAATACAAGGCGCTTTATAGACCAGAATACTACGTCGACTTGTCTGCAAGTATAGAAACATACTCGTTCCAATAGTCTTTGTTTACATTCCAGAACTTGTCAAACGCAAATGCATCAATGGCCATCGTGCCAGAATTATCTTGACGGGCACTCCATCTTGGCCTTTTTATCTTGTCAGTAGAAGCATATTTTATCCCCAAGCGAGATACGGCATAGACAACTGGCTTTAAACATGAACCACACGGAGGTTTACAGCCACCTAAATAGACCTGGCCAGGTGTACCGTGTTGAGATCCAATTGAGTATGCATATATAAGTTTTTGCTCTGCATGAACTTGAGAAATGCCTGTCTCAACGGGTGGGTTACCCGTTATAAAAACTATGTTAGCTAAGGGAACCTTACCAGTATAGCGCTTGATTTTATGCTCAATAAGAGTTCCAGGGTTATCATCTATATCTCTAAAGTCACTCATAACGGCTAATTCATCATCAACAATACCTGCTAGTGTTGATATTGTAGATAGTGATCTAAAATTAGTCGGTCTGTCTCTCTCAGGGTTTCGGTCACGAATAATGCTATTCTGGTTTAGCTGGGTCAAATCAACACTTTGTATTTTATCTAAGATAAGATGTACTGAGGTCAGCCCCTCCTTATCAAGCCAACTTTTAAGCAATCGTGAATTATCATCATTATTACATGCGACCCATAAAATATTATTCCCCACCCTAAGACACTGAGTTTCTTGCGCTTTAACCTCTTTAATTTTACTTAGCACTAGATTTAAGAATAAGGAAATGGCAATTACCTGCTCTCCTTCAGTCATCATATAAATACCCTCCTGGTTTTTAACAAAAAATTATCATTTAGCTTTATTACTAAAGAACAGCCCAGCCTAACTCTTTATAGAAATAAGACTAGGAATTTTTACAGCGACTTCATTACAAACCTATTATCTTGCTACGATGAACCTTTTATTTTCAACTCATAGCGTCTAAAGCTCTGAGCAAGAAAATCGATCATTCTCCTTACCTTCTCATTATTAGCCATATCTTTATGTGCTAATACCCAAATCCAATCCCCCGCAACTGGTTCAACATTTGGCAATCGCTCTATACCTTCAATGCCGTCTGCCATATAACAAGGTAAAGAAGCAATACCCGCGTGAGATTTTATCGCTTCTAACTGAAGGACATCAGAATACATGTCAGCTCTAACCGGAATATCAGGATAAAAATTCTTACATGGCCATTGCAGGTGCTTAGATTTATCCCCCCAACCAAGCCAAAAGCATGCCTCTGGATCAGTCTCCACATTGTGTACTTGCAAATACTCTGTACTTGCGTAAGCGCAGTTATATAAGCGCGCAACACGCTTACCAATAAAAGAGTCAGGAGGATCAGTGATATGACGAATAGCAATGTCTGCTTCTCGACTTGATAAGTCACGATATTCATAAGACATATTAATTTTTAAATCAATACGATTATGCGTATCCATAAATGATCGTAAGTCAGGCATCAATAAGTGACAAGCCAAGCCATTAGGTAAAGTTAAACAGAGCTTGCCTTCTATACGTTTATCCTTACCTAAAACCTCACGCTCAATACTGATAAACTCGTCTCGAATACGAGCAGCCGACAGATAAAGTGCGCGCCCAGCTTCTGTCAGCCAGTAGCCACTAGATCGCCGCTCAAATAGCGTTGTGCTTAATGATGCCTCAAGTACGGTAATACGTCTTGCGCACGACGAATGATGTAAATCTAGACGGCGGGCAGCTTTTTTTAAGCCCCCCTCATCAGCAATAGCCAAAAATACTCTTAAATCATTCCAATTGATTTGATCCACAAATATTCCTATTAGCTCATCCACGCTCATTAGAGCTATGCCCATCCCACCAAACACCGGGCGCAAATATGCGAAAAGCATACGCACAAATACATACTTTAAAGCAGATTTACGCCCCATATACTGAGTACAAGTTAACGAAATACGCAAGCAAGCACAATGACCAATACTTAAAAGTTACTTATATCATCTATGAGTGAAGCTTAATTAGGGCTACGACTAGTAGCCTTGATCTTATAAACCGAATTTAAAACAAAGAGCAATTAAAAGGAAAACACCTTATGAGCATTGAATACTACGTTGATAATCGATCAGGAAGCTGCCGACGTACAACAAGTGTCATTAAAGAGCTTGGTTTAGACGTAGTTTACAAACCCATCGACTTACTACAGAAGGAAAATAAAAGTGACTCATTTTTAGCTTTAAACCCTAACAGCATGCTACCAGTGATTATTGATAGAAAAGCCAAACAACAGCCCCTTATCTTGACTGAGGCTATGGCAATTAACATCTATCTCTGTGATACCTATGGAGGGACTCATCTCTTGCCAAAAGATGGGACTAAACGCTATCAAATATTGCAATGGATGAGCTGGGCGGCCGAACACTTTCGTCAGCCTGCTCCTATTTATTTTGAAGAAAACGTAATTACTCAGCTAATGGGTACTGATCCAAATACCACACGCTTACAGCAAGCAGAGTTCATGCTAAGTAAGCATGGACAAGTGCTAGATTCACATTTAGCTAATAAATGCTATGTTGTGGGTGAAAAATTTAGCCTCGCTGATATTGACCTAGCTTCGGCGTTAAGCCAAATGCCATACAGCAAACTACCTGTAGATCGATTTAAACACATAATGCGCTGGGCCAAAGACTTGGAGAAGAACCATGAAAGCTGGAAATATACGGGGGATCTACTGCATACCGGTATGCGGCAAGCCTTAAACCACACACAGTAAACAATCTCCTTCCTATCCGCTGTTAAAATAATAAGAAACGACTTATTACGTAGATTTAAAGAGCATAATACAATACGACCTTAAATCTACGTTGACCTCAGAACTAAAGAATAGCGGAGAGGATATCCCGAGGATTTTCAAGCGCAGAAAAATGGCCACAATCAGGCAGGATGACTAGCTCAGCGCTGGGTATTCGTTGACGATTCGCCTCTCTCTCACTACGTAAAGACCAATCATTGTCACTGTATATAAGCCGCACTGGGGCTTCTATGTCTGCATAAAGCTCAAGTTTATTTGTCCAAGTTTGCCAGTTTAAGAAAATAGAACGAAAAGCCTTAGCATAACCTTGCCGCTTACCTTGTTTAGACATCTCTGTAATAAAGTGCCTAGGTAATTGGCTTTTATCATTAAATCCACCTTCAAAAACTTTCCGTAAAATAATCGGGTTTTCCCCATTCGCAATCATGTATCCCAACATAGGGAGCGTAATGCAGCTAAACAACAGTTTGCCAAGCATAGAGCTACGATCTAAGCCATTGCTGTGTTCATATTCAGCTGGGTTCAAAGCAATTACCTGCTTCACCGTCACCTTTTTCTCTGCGGCAATGCTTAATGAAATAGAGGCACCAATAGACTCGCCCATTAAACTCACATTTTCTAAGCCCAGCGAACGAATAAAACCTGTGACAAAACCAACAAACATCGGCTTGTCATAAGCTAAATCCGGTATATCAGAATGGCCGTGAGCAGGAAGGTCTAACGCATAAACCCGGTAATGCTTAGCAAGCTCTGGGATAAGCTTCTGAAAGTAATCTAACTGAGAGCGAATGGTATGTAATAGAACGAGGGGCTGCCCCTGCCCGACATCTAAGTAACGTAAGTTAAGCCCATTAACCTGAGTGGTTTTAAACTCACCACCCTCTGCCCAACAAGGTAAAGCAGCAACATGGTTTTTGCGTATATCCGAGCTAATAGTAGCCATATTCACTCCTAATGAATAAGTACATGCATATGCATGATTTTGATGTTAAAAAAGGAATCAAAAAACCTCAGCCTGAGTCAACAAGATATTTTGTAATAATCTCTGGCTATGGTCGAACCAAAATGAAGTGCTTAATTTATCCAGCCAGTCCTGAATTGATTTGTACGCCTCTAGTGGCAGCCCGGCTTGTTCGGCAAAGATAAAAAAGCTGACAACACTGATATCGGCAATAGTTAGCTGCTTGCCAAGTAAGAAATCAGCTTGAGCCAGCATACGCTCTAAAGCGGTTAAAGCCTGATGAGAGCGTGCTTGCATGTCACTGCTAATCTCTCCTGCGGGCAGCCCCCAATGAGGAAGCACCAAGCGCCTATGCGCGTAAGGGCTTATCGCAGCAGCAAAGTAATTTGCTTGCCAAAAAAGTAGACTTAATACTTTAGCTTGCTCTTGTTCACACTGAGGCCAAAGCGAAGACTTATGCTTGGCGGCCAGATACTGCAAGATGGCATTAGATTCGCTTAATACAAAGTCACCATCAACAAGCACAGGCACCTGTGCTTCAGGGTTTATCTGTTTAAATTGTTTTTTGTGCTGCTCCCCTTTATGTAGCTGTATATATTGATAAGAAACATCAATTTCCAACGCATTACAGAGCAATATCGTCTTGATGCTATTAACTGTTAAGGGATTGATATACAAGGTTATCATCTTATGCATCTGTCTAAGCTCCACACCTGTTAAATCCAAACGTTTACATTGTTTCTCTTACATAGCCGCCCTGTAGGCTTATATAGACTCTTGTCTCCCTGCCAACAACATGTATGCGCACAAAACATGCATATACATATTTTACACAAAAAAACTAGCCCTCCCCTAGAGCGTGAGCTAATGCATCTGCAACTCTTAAGATGTTACTCGCGTCTTCGCTGCCAATTTTCTTTAATAGCTGCTTTTGTGCATCGCGCCAAATAGGATCGGCTTGAGCATATAGCTTTTTACCACTGGCGGTTAAGCTGATCAGCTTTAACCTAGCGTCTTCTGGGGCTTGCTGCTGTTGTAAGAACTTGTCCCGCAATAAGGGTTTTAAGTTTCTGCTTAAGGTTGTCTGATCTAACACTAAAATCGCTTGCAGCTCTTTGTTGGTGGTCTGCTTAGAAAAATACACGGCTCTTAATATTGAAAACTGCCCCACCTTTAAACCCGCTTCACTCAAACGCTCTTCATAGAACTGAGTAATTAAGCGACTGGACTTTCGAAGCGCTAAGTTAAAGCACAGATCAGTATTCACAGGCGGTCTCCTTATAATCGACACCCGCAATATACATGCATATACATTTAAACACAAACACCAGCCCACTGTTCAGCTAAGGCCTAGGCTATCCCAGCTAACTGGGCCCTGCGAAAACAAGGGGCTATAGGCGTATTCAGTGCAGTACGGACTTTTAGATACAACAAGCTGACTTTTGAACATATCGCCAAAATGCCTCGTTACCTAAACTACGCTCCGAACTTAACAACAACACCTAGGAAAATCTTATGTCATTCACAAGCCTTTTTAGCAAGTCTCTGCCTACCTTTATTGCCGCCTGTGCTTTTAGCTTTAGCAGCCTTGCAAGTGCAGGAGCGGATACTGAGACAGACAGTAACGACGTGATTTTAGCAGGCCATGATGCGGTGGCTTATTTTACCGAAAATAAACCTGTACTAGGCTCGGCAGAATATACAGCCACATACAATGATGCAATTTACCGTTTTAGCAGCGCTAAAAACCGTGACTTATTTAGCGCAAACCCAACAAAGTACGCTCCACAATACGGCGGCTTTTGTGCCTACGGCACCACCTTTGGTAAAAAGTTTGAAATTGATGGGAAAGCGTTTGAAGTTGTTGATGGCAAACTATTTGTAAACAAAAACGTAAGCGTTTACGAAGCATGGAAAAAAGACGTTCCAACTCATATTTCACAAGCAAACAAAGAATGGCCTGCCATTGAAAATGTAGAATCCAGCGAACTTTAATAGGCCACACAAGCATTGATTGAAAGCATCATGGTTGTAAATGATGCTTTCAATTAAAGGAACTTATAGAAGCGAACTTTATTCTAGCCTGTACGCACACTGCCAGGCGTTTCACCCAAGGTATTACGATAAGCTTTACGAAAGGCAGCTTCGGAGTCGTAACCACTCTTCTCAGCAATTTGAGCAACCGACAATTGTGTTGTTTGCAACAAGTGTCTCGCTTGAGTCATTCGCCACTGAGTGAGGTATTTCATAGGTGTAAGCCCCACCTTTTTACTAAAGGCATCAGCAAACGTTGATCGGCTCATAAGAGCTTCTTCTGCCAGTGTTTCGAGCGTCCAAGATGATTCAGGTCGCTGATGTATAGCATTTAAAGCCTTACCTAGACGGCTATCAAACAAAGCACCTAATAAGCCCTTATCAATCTCACCGGCATCCATTTGCTGGCGCAGCACTTCGACAAAAACTAAAAAAGCCATCTGATCAATAGCCGTATAAAAACCAGGTCGCTCTGCCTGTAATTCATTCAGCATTAGGCTAATTAAAAGCTCGATAGGGTTATTTCCCTGATCAAGCTTAGACTTCAACACCAGAACATCAGGCAAGGTTTCTAATAAGGGGAAGAGTACGGGGTTACGAAATTCAAAAAAGCCACAAACCATGTTGGTGACATCACCATCATTGCTCATAGCCGTGTTCACATTTTCGGGTAACGGTGCCGTTTTTGAGTTGGAGATAACGTGGTGAGAATCTTTTGGGAAAACAACTAAATCGTGCGATCTCAATTCTTGA
Source organism: Agaribacterium sp. ZY112 (assembly GCF_041346925.1). Classification (NCBI taxonomy): domain Bacteria; kingdom Pseudomonadati; phylum Pseudomonadota; class Gammaproteobacteria; order Cellvibrionales; family Cellvibrionaceae; genus Agaribacterium; species Agaribacterium sp. ZY112. The sequence continues at coordinate 3,935,143 of NZ_CP166840.1, forward strand.
GACTCTTGCCCTTCAAAGTGTAACCAAGCACTACCTGAGCCAATCAAGTGAAAGGGTATACGCCTGCTGCCCCCGGTATCAACGGCCCACGTGCCACAAAAATCGCCATTAACATAAACCTCAGCCTTAAGGTCTAGACGAGTCAGCAGCACGCTTAAAGGGTCTGGATCGCTTAGATAGATATTAGGATTTTCAGACATAGTTTCCAGTATTACGGGCACAAAGAATTAGAGGGGCCAATTGTATACTTTATTCATCTTAAACAGAAAGCTAAGAGCTCTTATGAAACAGCTCACTATCTATCAAAAAGACTATTGCCCTTACTGCAAAGCGGCAAAACAGTTATTAAGAAAGCAGGGATTTAAATTCCGCACCATTGAAGTAAGCAACAATCCAGTGGCATTTGCGCAAATGGTTAAGCTTAGTAACCGAAGAACAGTGCCACAAATCTTTGTTGATGATATTCACATAGGCGGTTTTGACAATCTTCAGTCGAATTTAAAGAGAAAGAAATTCCCATTTGAACACTTAAAAACGGCATAAGGAATAAATAATGAGCACGCTCAACAATCATTACCAAACAGCAGTCACACACTTAAGTAAAGGCGACTTTATAGCTCCCCTTCTGTTGAGGATTTACCTTGCACCTATTTTTATAATGGCTGGGCAGAGTAAGTTAAACAACATTGAAAACGTTGGTTATTGGTTTGCGAGCTTAAACATCCCTTTTCCAGAGCTAATGGCATGGGTTGCCGGCTTCACTGAACTTGGAGGCGGCGTTTTATTACTACTTGGCCTAAGCGTCAGAATAGTAACCATACCATTAATGTTTACAATGCTTGTGGCTGCGGTAACGGCTCATTGGTCTTTTGGCTGGCATGTATTGCCTGAGGCCGAACTGACTGTACCGTGGGAATGGCGTAACGACCTTATTGAATCTGCACTTGTAAGAAAACAAGCCGCTGTGTCTATTTTAAATGAACACGGAAACTACAACTGGCTCACTGAAGCAGGTAACTTTACGGTATTGAAAAACGGCATCGAGTTTGCCGCCACCTATTTTATTATGCTTTTGGCCCTCTTATTTAGCGGTGCAGGAAGGTATTGCAGTATCGATTACTGGCTAACACGCTGCATCAGTAAATAACACACCCGGTATTAAGCTGAGTCTCTACCACTTAAGGAGACTCAGGCTCCCCCTTCACCTTTTGAATGAGTTCAAGCAGCGTAGGCAATGACGACAGATGCAAAGCAGGCTGGCTTACGCTCTCTTTTTTAAGAGCCTCTTCAAGTACTGCCTTTAAGTTTTTTAGATCTTTAAGCCATAGGCCGTAACCATAGAACGCCAACCTTGCGGCATGGTCAAACTGATCATAATCCACGGGATAGATAATCGCGGGAATACCGGCCTGTAAGCAGTGGTACATGATGCCCGCGCCACCATGATGAAGCACAAGGTCGTAGCTATTTATATGTTGTTTATAGTTTATATATTGGTAACGCATGCAGCGCTCTGTAGAACGGGGCTTATTTAATTCAGCACCACCATTACTAAAATGAAAAACCACATCATCAAAATGCGGGCATACAGACTGTAAGGCCTGCCATAGTGCTTGCTTGTGCCAATCTAGGTGAGTCCCCAAGGTGACAAGCACATGGCGCTTACCTTGAATAAAGCTTGGTGCAGTTAAATTCTGTAAAGATTCAACAGCCGTATTGGGGCTATATAATTGTGGGCCAATAAACTCTGCGGCTTTAGGCCACTGCGTGGCAAACTCTAAACGAGGGTCTGCTAAACACAGGATTTTCTCATGCGAGTATATTCTCTCACTGCCATCTTCACGATAAACACTTTCCAAGCCCATTTGTTTTATGGTTTTTCGGTTTAAGTAAAAAAGACTTTGTTTAAACAGCTGAACTAACTTACGTGCCAAGTAATAATAAAGCTGATAGTGCTTGCCTTTTTTAGGCTGTAAACCGCCAAAATAAGCAGGCGGCCCATCCTTGCACTCAAGAACACACGGCGATGGCAGGCTTGTCCAACAGCGTAAATGATGCTTGTTAGCATATAAAACCACAGGAGCTAAGGTAAAATCGGCAATAATTAGATCAACATGACGGTCTTGATAGATCGACTGTAACTCGTCATTAAGCAAACGAAAAAAAACCAATACGGCTTCAAATTGCTGCTTTAACTTCCTAGGTGAACGACCAATCTGGCCTGAAGGATTAACCACACGCAGCAGTGCCGAATCGTCAATCCCTGAAAAGATAAAAGCCTCAAGCCCAGAGCTTTCTATATCAGCTTGAGCGGATGCCGTAGAAAAAACACATACGCTATAACCTGCGGCTTTGAGTTCTCGCCCCATGGCAAGAATAGGATGAAGATGACCTCGAAATGGCGGTGCAAATAAGTCAATACGCTGCAGCCCTAGATCGCTCATGCATGCCCCTTTTTCATATCCCTCAACAAGGCCTCTACATGAGCTAAAGCAAACGCTTGAAAGGCAGAATTAGCCAAATAACTTAAGTGGCCACAGCCCACTATATAATCGGCTTTGTGGTGACTTAAGCGCGAGATCAAGTCATAACGGCCTTTGACAATTGTTACAGGGAATTGCACAGCAGAGGCACACCTCGGTTTACGAGTCACGGGGCCATAAGCTAAAACCGACATTCGTGATTGAAGATCTTTAGAGAAGCTTAAATTATTAAGCAATTCAAGCCCGCAACTTCCCGCTAGAAATAAGACTTGTGAATACTCAACAAACAAAGCATCGACATACCCTGAGTAACGTTCAGCAAAACAAGCCCGTTTAGAAGAGCGAAAAGCGCCATAGTTATGGTAGCTGGCCTTGATGATATTAACGGGAGAAAACGCCTCCATCTGCTTATCATAAGGGAAGTTAGTCTTATGCAGTTTGCCCCCAGCCCTTACTAGAGGCTGAGCAAAAGAGACTTGCAAAGGGCTCAAGGAGCACGACTTAGGGTTGCTCTGCCCGGTAATAAAAACGATGCCTAAGCTCATGAATCTATGTCGCTAAAACGATCATTGGCATAGACTCGATAGCGGCGACTACGCCAGCGTATATCGCGCTTTACACTGGCATGAAGTGAATGCAAAGGCTGTACTAACTCAGACAAAAAAGAGACCAAAATATCACCTGCCCCCCAATTCAAACGCTTATTGCTGTGACAAACTAGAATAAAATGCCTAACTATCAGCATCAAACTCAAAGCAGATACGGCAAGATAACTCGGAGCAAGAATAAAACCGAGCACCGCTAAAAATAGCAATAACGGCGGAAGCGCATAGAGCAAGAGCATAAAAAAACGTACAAGAGGCTGCTGCTTAAAAAACAGTATATGAGCAAAAAGATACCAGCGGTGCATCTGCCGAGAATAATCACTCACTGTATTAAGCTGGGTTTCTATCACCTGTCGATAAGGTGTCTGCGCAATAGTGCCGCCACTATTTAAGATAAGTTCGGCCATGGCTAAATCATCTGTTAAATGCTGCCTAATCGCCTTAAAACCACCTAAGCGCGCCAAGGTATCGTATTTTAAGGCGTAACACATGCCGTTAATCGTAACCGGTTTTATCCAAGGCAAGAGCGATAAATAAGTTAGCTCAGCATTGTTGTTCACAAAGTTAGCCAAAAAACGAGAAGCGAGATTGCCGCCTTTGGTATAAGAAGGCAAGCCGGTTGATAGGCTAGCCGAAGCCAATGCGCCCAATAATATAGAAAGGCTCAATTCAGGCAGAACCGTATCATCATCCAATACAAGTACATAGTCTTGAGTACATACATCAAAGGCGGCTTCTAGCTTAAACACCTTAGGGTTAACCCCCTCTGGTGCCTGATCAAACAACATAAGCTGAACACGGGCCTTGGGACACAGAACAATCAGTCTTTTTGCAAGCTCTTGGGCTTCCACATCATTTCTGTCTATGAGCCAATAAAAGCTTACCTCAGGCAAGGCCTTTAAATTTGCCAGCAAAGTTTTTTCTAAGCTGCTATCGCCACTTAAAATAGGCTGAAGGATAGCAACATCCGTGTAGCTCCCCGTAAAGCGCGTTGCTTTAAACTGGGACTTATACACTCGAGAGCCCCAAGACTTAAACACCAAAACCAAACAGTAAAAGACTAGAATAAGAACATTAAACATGGTTTTTTTGCCATTCTATAAATCGATCGACACCTTCACTAATTGACACGGATGGCGGGCCAAAGTCTTTTAGCATCCGGCTCACATCAAAGGTTTTACTGTGCACCATCACACTGACGCCATAACGGGTTAAAGGTGGCTCTTTTTTTATCGCCAAGGCTTTATATACAGACTCAACTAGCGATGCTAAACGCATAGCGGTTGCCGCCTTAATACGCCGCTTAGGCAAAGCGATATCTAAACGTTTGAGCACATCAAGCAACAAAGCCTGAAACTCGATAGGCTCTGCATTAGTCAGGTTGTAGCTACCAACAATAGTTGAGTCTAACGCGGCTTTAATAATGTAATCAGCCAGAACATCGATATAGATTAAGTCCCCTACTACCGCCTGTTCTTGCGATTCAATAATAGGCAGCATACCTTTTTTAGCCGCTCTTAATATACGCGGGAAAAGCACGGTATCGCCTGGGCCAAAGATGGCCCTTGGCCTAAGAATGACACGATCACCTTGATAACATTCAAGCAGTTGCTCACCGGCATATTTAGTTGCTGAATAGTCATTAATAAAATCAGGGCCAATTGGGCTTTGCTCTGTTAAAGCAAACTGCGCCTCGTCGCGGTAAAAAACGGAGCTGCTCGATAAATAGATCAGCCTAGGAGAGCCATGTTGTTGGCAAAAATCAATTACATGTTGAGTGGCTTTAATGTTTTTATCTTGATATTGCTTTGGGCTTCCCCAAGGAGACACATGAGCAGCCGCGTGGATGACAACATCAGGACTAAAATCAACATTTAAGCCACGACTAAGATCAAGCTGTTGGTAGTTGTTAAAAGGCATTGGCCTTCTGGCCACACCCAAGAGATTTAGATCATCTCGCCCAGAAAAGCGCTGCATAATATTGCGCCCTACAAATCCAGACGCCCCTGTCACTAAGATGTTGGTCATCACTTCAAACCTTATATTTATTTACTTATATGTCTAAGTAATATCTGTTTCAAGGCAAAACTCACATGCATTTTTTGCCTCTTCTTGAGGGCGCTCTTTACATGCCAAGCGTCGGCACTTTTGCATCATAGATTGATGAATACCTTGCTTAAACACTATCTTTGGCGGTTCACAAGAATACGAGGCGGCAAGCTCTTCGATAGCTTGGCGAATAGAGGCTTGGGCGCTATCAAAGTCGTCACAATCAACGGCCACATGCCAACAAGCCTGCCACTGCTCAATTCTGTAGTCGTTATAGTTTTTGCTGCACATCATTATCGCGCGACGTATGACATCGGGGAATAAGCGCTGCCAACCGTCTGCCGACAACAACCAAAGCGAATCATCATTACGCCCCTCTATTTTTGCTAAGCGCAACATGGAAGAACCACAAGCACAGGGCTTATGATCCAACTGCAAAATATCATCTAATTTAAATCGTACTATTGGCAGGCTTGAGCGGCGTAAATCCGTCACAATAGGCATAAAACGACCAGAGTCTTTATCTAGCCATGATTTTTCTATAACTAAAATATCTTCATTTAAGTGAAGATGTCCATGGCTGCATGTCGATGCAATGTACCCTTCTGTACACTGGTAAATCTCATCAACACGAAGCTTGTACTCTTGCTCAATGCACTCGCGAACATCTTCTTCTAAGACTTCTGCGACAGAAATGATTTTTGAGGGGCTTATCGTGATCTTTCGCTCAGCGATTTGCCCTAACAACTGAGCAGGTGCAATAAGCACATCAGGCTGGTAAGCCTCTAAGGCTTGAACAATGTCTTCAAAAGGGGCGAGCAAATCAAAAAAGCGATAGCGAACAAATAAACCGCGTGATGCCTCATAAAGGCCATTATTTGACCTTAACAGCAAAGCTACGCGCTGAGGCTTCAGCCTAAATGGTAAATTCTTTGCAATGATATAACCCGCCCACTCGGCCTGCTCGTTAGGCTTTGTTAAAAAAATACCCCGCTGCCCGCTGGTGCCAGAAGAAAGCCCGACTGAGACTCCCCGCAAAGGTTTGGAAAAGTCGCGGCTGCGCTCTGCCTTTTCCGCATGCTGCTCGCATTGAACTCGTGTTAAACCAAGCGTATTAATCGCCTTAAAATTCTGCAATAGGGCTTTTTTATCGAGCACAGGGAAAGACTCTAAAGCGCTATTCTCATCACAAGCCAACGCCTTATAAAACTCAGTCTTTTTCAATACCTCTTTTTTTAGGACTTTAAACAGGCGCGACTGCTTTGCAAGCAGCTGCTCTCGGCTCATTCGCTTACCAAGTTTGCCGTTTATATAACCTTTAATAAAACTGAAGCTGCTAAACATCATCGTCTGTTACAAGCCCCGAATTTCCTTGATCCAAGTTGCCTTGATCTAAGTTGCCTTGCCCCATGTTGCTATAAGACGTAGCGCTATGACATATATAAGTATCGTGACAGTGTGCCGGCACGATACTTACATCTGTATTTTTTTTATAGAGCTGGCTCAGCTTATCGATGGTCTGGTAATACTGCTTGGTATCGCTAAGCAATAAATGCGCAATAGGGTGGGGTCGACTTGCCGATGTCAGCGCTTGATTGGTCCAGCACGCATCACCAACAAGGAAAGTCCCCTGATCAATATGCAATAAACCAAAGTGCCCATAGGCATGCCCCGGAAGCGCCACAGCTAGCAAAGCGCCATCAGCAAACAAATCATAGGCATATTTAAAGGGTGAGAAACGTGTATGCAATAAGCACGGCTTACATTGTTCAATTAGTACAAGTCGCTGGCATATATCTTCTGGCAGCAAGCTAGGCAAATATCCTTTTATTAAGCCTCTAAAACGCCCCAAGCGCTGAATAGAACTTAAGGCTTCTTCAGAGCAAATAAAGGTAGCTGCAGGAAAATCTTTTAAACCCGCAATATGATCTGCATGAAAGTGTGATATAAAAATATAACGAATATCTTCTGCCGCAATACCTCGCTGATGAAGCTGAGCATGTAAGTTTTCAGACTCACATAGATGCATAGGCGTACACCAGCGATACAAGCGCTGAGGAAAGGGCTGAGTAGCCGACATAAAACGCTTGGCATACCCCGTATCAAACAACATATAACCCTTAGTTGGGTGTTTAAGTAAAGCCACTATTGCGGGGAATTTCTGCGAACGTAAAGAAGCGCCACGGGTAACAATGGCCTCAGGATGAAAGCAATGACCAACCTTTAATAACTCAAGGCTCATAAACAAGCACCATGGCGCCTAGACTCAAACCTGCCGATGAGCCAATAAGTAAAATACGATGCCCAGGTTTCACAGGGTAGGATCTTAATAACTCATGTAAGGCCGCTGGGATAGACACCGAGATTTGGTTACCTCTAGATGCCAATAAATTAACCACCTTGTCTGTAGCAATGCCTAAACGCTTAAATAACCTTTTAAGGCCCTTGCCACTGGCCTGATGAGGCACAACCCAGTCGATATGATTTAGCTGTAAGTCAACAGGGCTTAACAATTCACATAGAAATTGGTCAATCACACTCGCGGTTTGGCGATACAGCTCTTTGCCCTGCATGCTAAAGACACCATAAGCACGATAATCGCCTTCAATTTTACTGGGGTGGTATAAACTTCCGCCCCCACGAATTTCACACAAATCCACCCCCGCAGGGTAGGTTCGAAAATGTGAATTCACTATCTGAATATTTGGCGTTTTATTCTTTGCCCGACAGCTATGCTGCGCACTCTTTGTAGACGCAGTATCAACTTCGCGACTCTCTACTTTAGCAAGATCTAAGCTTGGAGCTTCTAACTCGAGGCTGTCTAAGGTAGGGCAAGCGCCGACAATAAAAGCCGCAGAACCATCACCAAAGAGCGCTTTAACAGCGACGTCGTCACTGGCAAGACCAACAGAAGCGACCTCACTCGAAACAATTAATATCGTTTTATACTGTTTCGCAGCAATCATAGACGCCGCTAAATCCAGGGCCTGTAAAGCACTCAAACAAGTCATATTAATATCAAAGGCGCAGGTTGAGACATTGGCGCCGTATTGAGCAAGAATCTTTGCTGCATTACAGGGGATGGACTGCTCCATAGTGCCAGAAGCAGCGATTAAGCAATCGATATCATCTAGCTCAAGACCGGCATCGCTAAGCGCTTTATCTATCGCTTTTTTTGCCATCTGAGACTGCGTTTCTTGGCCGGCATAATAACGAACAGCAACTCCCGATTTAGACAGTGAACTGCCTATAGCAAGCCCTTGCTGACGATCTAAAGTTTCTGAACTTACACATTGCTGAGGCAGATACACCGCACTCGCACGTACATTTACAAGTCGATTCACATAGCATCCTGTTAGTGATCAAAGCGCGTGCGATCATAGCACGCATCGTATTTTTAAAACTTGCCCTCTCGTGAACTAGGTTTTGTATCTTAAAGTTAGATAAACCAAGCGCTTAAAGACCTTAGCGATCACGGGATGTGGTATCGAACTGACCATGCTTTAAATAGTGCAAAACCTGCTCTATTACCGCTTTATTCTTCATCATAAAGGTATGAGTAACAGGCATCACTAAGTGATCATTCATCCCCTCAAGTTTGGTGTGCTCTACCGAAACCTTACCGTCATCCACACCTGGGATTAAGCTAGATAAAATGAGGTTAATACTTTTATTTCCGGCAATCACTCCGACATTAAAGCGTGCTGCATCGAGCTGATTTGGCACACTCACTTCCGCAGTGCCAAGCTGCATGCCGGCATCACCATTAATAAAATGAAAGCCAGGAAAATGCTGAAGCTTATCAACAACTTCACTGCCCTGATTCGGTGGGCCAAGCATGACAACATATTTTAAGTTTTCTATATTCTGCTCAGATAAATACTGACGAACAAGGATGCCACCTAGGGAGTGAGTCACAAAATTCACACTGCCTTCGCTGGCACATTGTGCTAAGGCAGGTTTAACAGCCAACTTAGCTAGCGTAGCAATATCAAAATCACGAGAAGGATAAGCTACATTAACGGTTTGATAACCCGGCTCGCTTAAGCGGGTTTCTAATACATCCATAGACGAATCACTACGCGCCAAACCGTGCAATAAAATCACACATGACGCGTGGCTTAAGGCGCTCCAAAAGATGATTATTAGAAGGCCAAGTAATTGGACAATTAACTTAGGCACTTACTATTTCGCTCTATATATTGCATTTATGTCGCGCTCATATTTATGAACTATGTATCTCGTATATGCTGCTGCGCTTTATGACGAAGCGAGTGACTGAGCCAGTTTTTTCGCATTGGCAAAGTCAACTTTACCGCTAGCCAGCTTAGGAATCGTATCAAGTTCATACACGCAACTAGGTAAAGACAAGTTACTCAAACCCTTATCGGCAAAACTCTGACTATTTAATACGCCATCAGGCACGTAATTACTTAGCAGAACCAGCTTTTCACCACGCTTGTCATCCGGCAGGCTCACCAAAACAAGTTCAAGCTCAGAACTTTGTATCTCTTGATCACTTACTTGATCACTTGCCTGCTCACCGGCCTTCTCATCAAGAGGCGACTTCTCTTGTTTAAGAGCATCTGTATATAACTCATAAATCACCTGCTCGACTCGACCGAGGCCAATCATCTCACCACCAATTTTTGCAAAGCGAGAGTAGCGATCTAATATGCTCAAAAAGCCATCCGCATCGATCTTGCCTTTATCTCCTGTGATATACCAACGCTCACCCTCTTTGCTATAAATCACCTTATCTGTGCGCTCTGGATCATTAAGATACCCCAGCATTATCTGAACACCGCCAATTAAAATCATACCGGCTTCGCCATTTGGCAAAGGCTCAAAGGTATCGGGGTCGACAATACGAATACTGGTACCAGGAAGCGGCATACCTACACTGCCTTTCTTCTGCCCCAGTTGCACACTGTAAGTTTGCATATCTAATTGATCAGGCAAGTTTACGCTTACCACTGGTGTTGCTTCTGTTGCACCATAACCCTCATAAATAGGCTTGCCGAACTTCTCAACAAAAGCCTGCTGAATTTGTGGATTCAGCTTCTCAGCACCACTAACCACCAAGCGTAAGCTTTGCAACATAAGAGGATGTACATTTCTATTTTTGGTATAAAGCCTAAAGAATGTGGACGTGCCAAACATCAAGCTAGCTTGGTAACGCGTAATTAATTTTGCACAGCCAACGGCATCGGTAGGGTCTGGGTGGAACACAACGGGGACACCATGAAGTAGCGGTAAGAACTGTGTCACCGTTAAACCAAAGGCATGAAATAAAGGTAAATTACCCAGCATCACATCACCCTGCTCTGGGTTTAGCACTTGTAGGGTTTGCTGCACATTGGCTTGCACATTTAGATGGCTCAAACAAATGCCCTTTGGTGTCCCCTCACTGCCACTTGAGAATAAAATACAGGCACTTGAATCATTGCTCACATTAGAAGCCACAAGGTGCTTAAGCAGTGACGTGGGTAATAACTGGCACGCAAGAAAGGCTTTAAGTTTATGGCTAAAAGCCATATCTTCCTTAAGCTGCTCAAGCTCAATCACTTGCACACCAGCCAAGGCCACTTCAAGATCAAAACCCTTGGCTTTTAACTTAGTAATAAATTTACGTGAGCTCAGCACTGTTTGTATGTCTGCACTTTGCATTGCAGCCATCAAGGCATCAGTACCCACACTGTAATTTAAATTAACAACGGTTTTACCTGCCTGTAATACAGCCATATTGGCAAGTGCGCCACCGGCACTGGAAGGTAATAAGAGGCCAATATTGTTTCCGGCTAGTTTGTCAGCTAATGCGTATTTTAAGCTCGTACTGGCTATTAGGGCTTTAGCCGCGCTGAGTTCCACCCCGGTACTGTCAGCCATGCAAAAAGCGCGACCTTGTTGCTTAGCGGCTTGAACCCAGCGACGGCCTAAGTTCTCACATTCATTAACGTCTTCTTGCCACGAGCAAATAGATAAATCGAATACACGTTGCTTTAACTCGGTTGCATCAGTTTGATTTGAGATAGGCTCACCAAACGCCACAACAATTTTACGGCGCACACCCGCTGTTGGACGCTGCTTAAGCAATGAGGTTGAGCGAGAGAACTGGCTACCCCACAAACCGTGCATATAAAAAGGAATAATAGGAACCGACTCACTCAAACCTAAACAAGCTCGCTCGTAGCCCTTTTTAAATTCAGCGAGTTGCCCGGTACGACTAATTGTTCCCTCCGGGAAAAGGCAAACCAAATCACCGGCTTCAAGACATTCGCGCACGGTATCAAGTGCTTTACGGCTTCGCGCACCTGGTTCAATAGGAATGCAGCCAGCTAGATCAAAAAACCACTTTAAATACCACGTTTGATAAATATGACGAATCATTACAAAACGCACAGGGCGCGGAGAAGCCATTTGAATGATGGCCCAATCAATCCAACTAACGTGGTTACCTAATAGTAAAGCGCCGCCTTCAGCCGGTAAGTTTTTAAAGCCCTGCACAACCACACGATAACGGTTACGTAATATCGACATCAGCATCAAACGTAAAAAGCTCTGTGGAAGCTGGTACAAGGTATACGCAAAACCAATAACAGCCACCGCAGCAATCACAAACAACAGACTTCTACTGGATATATCTAACCAAGCAAACACTGCGGTAAGCGCCAAAAAGCCAAACATACTGATGTTTTGAACCCAGTTATTTGCGGCCAAGGTAAGGCCTAACTGCCCTTTTTTAGCGAGAAACTGGATAAGTGAATTAAGCGGCACGATAAACAAGCCACCACAGACACCAATAAGGAAAAAATCGATCGCGGCCAAAGTAACACTGCTAATCGTTGGCAATATTAATAAACCAATAGCAATGCCTAGAGCCGCAAGAGGTAGCAGGCCCAGCTCAATTTTATTTTTAGACAGCTTACCGGCTAAAAAAGCCCCCAGCGCAATGCCAAGGCCTGAGCAGGCTAAAATACCTTGAATAACAATGGTGTTATCAATCGCAGTGACACTTTTAAAATAGGCGGGGAACGCAGCCAGCATCACCTGACCAATACCCCAGAATGTCGCCAAACCAACAACACATAATCGCACGGCTTTTTGATCCACAAGAGGCTGTAAATCACGAGCAAATAAACGGCCACAAATAAAAGCTTTCCAAGCAAATTTCTTAGTCGTATTCGCTGGCAGTACGTGTTCAGGCTCTAGAGGTAGGCGATACATGAAAATTAGCTCAAGCACCGCTGTAACGGTTAGTATGAGGCCAATAGGCGCAACAGACTGAATAACATCGGCTTCGCTGCTTAAGCTGTTGTCGTAATAACGTTCAAAAAAGATAGAAAATACAAAGGTGCCGGTGAGAATCGCCAAAATAGAAAGCGAAGCAACCATACTGTTGCCTTGTGCCAAACGCTGCTTACCAAACAACTCTTTGATAAACGAAAACTTAGCAGGGGAATAAATAGCCGATTGAGCGGCCAGTAAAAAAGTGGCAATAAAAGATAACCAAAACCAACCATTCACATAACTCAACCAGACCAACGTACATAAAGCCACAGCCACCCAAGCGGCTCCTCTCATAATACGCACACGCGCAAAGCGGTCAGACAAAAAACCCGCAGGGCTCAACAATAATATAAAGGGCAACAAGATCAGCGCATTCAACACTGACGTCGCTACAATTTGATCTTGCTCGCTGTAGAGCTTAAAGATGGTGTTCTGAACCGTAATCTTGTGACCGAGATCGACAAAGGCGTTTAAGAAGACAGCAGCCAAAAAGGGCAGCGCCCCGACAGTGCGTGTAAGTGCTTTCATTGCGCTCACTCCAGTTGAGTACGAGAGGCTGAAGTATCGACAAAGGTAGTGTTTAGCACAACCCTCCTCTAAAATGTGCCTCTATACGAGCACAAAGGTATTACCAAATAATACCTTTTTACTATTATGAGCTCTTCTTTACTAAGCTCAGCAACCTATTTAAGTAAGATAATGGCCCAAACTCAGCAATTGATCGATACACTCAAGCAAGAACTAAGGCGCAAACATATCACCTACCGCCACATTGCTGAAAAACTCGAGTTAAGTGAAGCCTCGGTCAAGCGCATGTTTGCCAACAAACAATTCACCCTTGAGCGTATCGCCGCCATCTGCGCTTTGTTAGATTGGGACTGGATCGACCTTGCAGAGGCCAGTAAAAGCTGCGAAAAGAAACTTGCCCACCTGACCGAAGAGCAAGAGCGTGAAATAGCAGCAGACCTTGAGCTACTGTTGGTTGCCGTCAGTGTGATTAACGGTTTTTGCTTTCAAGACCTTATTGAGCACTATGAATTAAGCCAAGCCACCTGCATACAAAAGCTCGCCAAGCTCGATAGACTCAAGCTCATCGACTTACTGCCGGGTAACCGTATTAAGCTGAAAATCGCAACCAACTTCCGCTGGAACCCAATGGGGCCAATTCAGAAATACTTTTTAGATGTCGTTGTAGATGAATTCTTTAATACACGCTTTGCCGCCAGCGACGAAAAGCTCATCGTTATGAACGCCCTACTCTCGGACAAAGCCCAGCAAAGCATACAAGAAAAAATGGACAAACTTGCCGTCGATATGAGCACGACCATGCAAGCAGAAGCATCGTTACCCCTGAGCCATAAAAAAGGAAATACCTTAGTACTTGCGCTTCGACGCTGGCGTTATAAGCACTTTGAGCCACACGCAAGAAAAAACAAAGATGCCTAAGCAGTACAGGTGATAATCCGCAACGATAGACATGCAGGCTTAGATAGCCACTCTCTTTTTATATGTTGAAATCAAGTAGTAAAGGCCAATTGCTGGCAAGACATGCTTGATACTATGCCCACTTATAAGCCCCAAGTAAGCATGAATTTGATGGTCAAAGACCTCAAGTAGTTTTGCGCCTATATAAGAAATAATTAAAACCAAATAACCCACGCTATGGCTATATTTAGGAGTAAAGCATAACAGAATAATTGGTATTGTAATGACAGATAGTAGCTCAGACTTAATCTGACAGTTACTCGACTTAATTAAGTGTTTGTCAGTTTAGATCTGAGCTAAATTCTTCTCCGACCAGATGTTTTACCATCAAGTAAAGTTTCCATTGGCGTTCTTCTGTAGCGCATATTTCCCTGACGGTTCGAACATTGTTGTAGTATCCATTCAACCAGACTTTCTTGAATCTTACCTAGAGAACCATATAATTTTTTGCGAAAATTCACTTGGTAAAGCTCATTAAAAATCGCTTTGTGAAAGCGTTAGTAGATGTCGCTTATCTATGGTGACCTTGCTTTAGTTTTCGTGCTGTCGATGTCATTGATGGCCAAGTAGAGTTGAAAATCAAGCCTAGGTACTGCCCTCTGTTTCGAATGGCCCACAGGACTGTCGCAACTGTTAAAGCCGCGTCTATTTCATCACCAAGAACTCAGGATACAACTCTGCTACTGCACCGGCCCATAATCACAGCAAGGTACTTCCATCTTTCATCATGAATGCGGATATAGGTTACGTATCTGATTTTTCACTGTAGGTGTGAGACACTCTCAAAGAAGGGCTTGCCTTGGATAGTCCAATTTTTATACGTTACTGCACGATACACCCGAGTCGTAGCAACCCTTAAACTATTGCCCCTCATGATTATAACAACACATATTCTGATCAATACGAACACCAAGTTTACACATTTCACGCGTTATTTTAGGACTCTGTAACAGCTCTCATGGAGATTGAATATCTTGATTGTCATGGCCAATTATTTACCTTAAAAGCATGTCGTCTTTTATCTCTTGTTTATAGTTCTTGGATACATGATAATTGTTTTTTTGTATCTATGTGTATCCGTATGCCTCCTAGATATATTTACTGTCTTGCACTTGGCTTTCCACTCCTCCTTTGCGCTTTAGGCTTTTATTTTGGTATGTACTGGGAGAGGCTGAAGGCCAATCAAAATCCAGTAGCGGCACCTGCCGCTTCTCCTTTCCCATCGGTTAAAGAAAGGGGAAAAACTGAACTACGTAGCGTCAGGCATGAGCAGTGTTTAAGATCAGGTTCAACGAGTAAAAATCAAGGTATTGAAGAAGTCCAGACTGAAAGTATTTCGGAGATAATAAATTTGTTTTTTAAAGCCTCTGGATACAAAAAAATAGAGTTGGGAGAGGAGGTATCAAAAAGATTGGCAAGTCATCATCTTCAACAGGCAATCGATTGGATTAACTCTAGCGACATAGAGAACTCAGTTGAATTTTCTTCTCTTAATTTGTTTGATTTGAAATTAATTGCGGTGAAATCTGCATTGGATAGCGATCAAGGATTTGCACAAACTATCGACCAGATTACATTAGAGAGAAGCGATCAAGTTAGAGGCGGGCTGTTAAGGATCGCGGCTGAAAAGATTGCTGAATCAGACTATGAAAAAGCATTAGAATTATCAGATTATTATGCGAGTGAGGCTGAGGTTTCTAGTCGATTAAAGGGAGAGGCTTTAAAGCGCTGGTCAGACCATAATGCAATTGAGGCTTTTCGCTACGCGACTAACCAGCAGGGAATTGTGAAGGACTCGGATGTTTTTTTTGTTATTGATAATGCATTTAACAGCTTGAGTCTAGATGAGTTTAAAACGGAAATATATAGCCGGTCCCCAGGTGAGTATAAAGATCGTATTGCTATGAGTACTGCAAAACGTTTCATCTTTTCTCGCCCTAGTGAAGTTCAATTTTGGCTGGATGAAATTAAAAACCCCACTCACAGATTGGAACTTTATGAATCCATTAAAAATGAGTTTATTTTAAGAGGGAAGGAAAAAAGCGAAATTACGGAGAGATTTCCATTTTTGACCGGTGGGGATGAGTTCTCTAGATAGGACTGTGTTGTTTGTCGAATTTTATATTCAAGGAAATGAGCATGTATAAGTTATTTCAAGTGGTAATAGTTTTTTCATTTTTGAGTACGATTTCTTTCTCCTCTACGGCAGGTGACTATATCTGTAAAGCGCAGCCTACATGGTGCCACATGTTCACCACTCGTTCAAACTGTGAAACTCAACCTGGGTGCCGCTTTCACGCAAGCAAGGCCCCCCCTTATCGATGCTCGGGAGAAACTAAAGCCTGTAACGGCAGAAATAAGAGCGAGTGTATTGGAAATTTACATTCTCGCCCCATGGGTGGCAGCAGCAACCCATTAGACATAGTGGGCTCAAATGGGTGCCATTATGGCACTAAATTCCGATGTTCCACTCTTTATCATCCGTTTGTGAAAAATATAAAAGTTAAAGGTGGTACATTCGGAAGAGAGTATCTGAGTGTTCCAGGACATGGTAAATTTGTTGATTTATGGACTATTAATGATTGCCAGGGGCGTCAGATGTGGGGGCTAGAGAAAACCTCCGATGGGGTCTCATATAATATTATTGTCGTGGGTGGAGTTGATGGCAATCGAAAATACTTAAGTACGAATGGAGATGGGACGATTGTTGATTTGTGGACTGAAGATGATGGCTCTGGTCGTCAAAGATGGATTATTTCAGGAGAGCATATAAAGATTAAAGGCGGAGTCTCAGGTAACCGGAAGTACCTAAGCGTTAATCCCGAGGGCACGAAGGTGGATTTATGGACCAAGGATGATGGCTCTGGCCGACAAAAATGGAGTATCACAAAATCGCTAGGGAGAGCAGTTAATCTTTAACCCATTTTTATAGTCGCTATGCGAGTGTTATATTCAAGGAGTTTCACTTAAGCCTGTAGATAAAATTGTGTAACTACCTACCCTTAGCTATAACAGCTAAGGGTAGGTAGTGATGAATATGCAAGAACAAGGCCCCCTTACTCGCGAGGCAGCTAAGTCCATCAATATCCAAAAGTGATTTCAATGAGCTTCGGTAGATGCTTACCAAAGTTACCGCGTTAAACGCCGAGATGGTGTCCATCTCGGCAACGACAAGCGCGACAAATCCAATACAGGAATAGCCGTAGCAGCAAGCCACTGAAGACCGAAGATGTAGAAATTGAGCTAATCACAAAACATATGCTTCATAAAATAAGTATTGTCTGGCTCTAACCTTAGAGAATCTAAGTACTCAGGGCTATTGCCACCTAGGCGATATAAAAACATAAGCTGAGACTGGCTTTGCCGCCAACCAAACTCAGCATTGCTCCAATGTATCATATATAGCTTATTATCCTCACCACGAAATAATAGATAGCTAGCGTTATATCGATTTAAAACATTGTAAGAAGTACCTGTATGCTTTTTATCTACAAGTCGAAGCTTCCAAAAATCATCAATAGGAATAAAGTCATTTTTTGAGTTTTTAATACTCAACTTGCCTTTTACAAACTTCAACTCTTCTTTACTGCCATCACCATTTACATCCAAAAGAAAAATCTCATTCAACTCTTGCTTTGCTAACATAGATAACACCTCGATAGATAACTCTGACTGGGTTTCATTATTTATAGCCGTTTCAATATCAGCCTGATTACGGAGAACCCACTGAAACGCATCATGATAGGAAATGTATCTATTCTTTTTATATTTAGTTTTAACACTAAACAACGTACTGCAAGACATGCTAAATGTATCATTTATATCGGCATACACGTACAGGCGCCCTCCACCAGTTCCAAAACGATCAATATGACCTAACAACCGATTATTTCCTAGTTTAAAAACAGTCAGGGAGGAACCACAGAAAGCACCGTCTTCCTTCCAGGACTGAGGTGTATTCGCTAACTTTACAGACATATCAGGATGGCGAATTAACACAAATGGCTTTGAACAACCTTCTGAACCTACAGTTTGATAAACAACGGAATCAACTAAATAGTCTTCGTTTAAGTCAGAATTTATCACCGAAATATAATTAGACTCATTCCACCAGTTAATAAGCTCTTCCCCATCCGCCATAGATAGAGAAGAGAACAAGTCACTGTCTTTAAAGTCTTCTAGAGTAAGTCTTTGGCCAGAGTTATTAACACCGACATCACCATCACGGCCAATTGTCATCGTACCCGGCTTAAAAGATCTAGCTATTCGCTTGCTTGCAGAAACAAGGTCATTCAATCGATTGAAATAATCAATTTGGCTCCTATAACTTTTTTCCAGACACGACTCATCCGCCTCTTTGCAATTATTATTACGTGTTTCCAGCCATTTCCGCTGCTTAGCCAGCACATCATCCTTCATCACATCGGGGCTATTAGAGCGCAACTTATTATATATACCTGCAAGCTCATCATCTAAGTTCGATAGTTTTTCTACAGCACAAATTTCACTTTCAATATCTGCCCTTGCTTTTTCACAATCAAAACTCACGCTATAAGATAAACTTGAAAAAAATAAAGAAAAGAACAATATGGCTCTACTCATAAAAACTCCATTTATTGACTAACACCTAATAATAAGCGCATATATCTCATCCATCTCTATATCGAGACCTCTGGGCAACTTAAGTTGAAAAACATGTAGTTCAAACACATCGACCACATGGCATCTATGCTTTAAAAGACGCTAACTACCAGCTCCCGCAATCCAAATTCAGGTATAAACTTGCTGATTTCAGCATAGTACATAAATAAAATCGACCTATTCAGACGACAACAGGCTTCATAAAGCGGGCTTCTAAATAATAGAGGTTTAGGCTGAAAGGCTGGCATACCTAAATTGGTTAAACTCGCTCCAAATATCGCTTATTATTGCCATCTCTATATAAGGAACAATTAATCTATATCACGGTATTAAAAGAAATCCGGCAGGCCGTTAGGTGCTATTACCCCGCCATCGATAGAGGGGGCACCCCATAACAAAACTTGCATTGTCACAGAATAAAAACGCAATCACTAAAGCAAGCTCTCAGGCTTTAGCACTCAAGATTAAGAGCCCCACAGAATAACTAACTTGCCTGCGGCTGATGCTTAGGCAGGCCCAGAGACAACAACGCCGCGGTTAAAATAAATGCCGATGAAGCCCACAAACAAATACCAAGCCCATAAGCCTGATACAACCAGCCTGATAACACAGTGCCCGTTAGCCGCCCCATCGCATTGGCCATATAATAAAAACCCACATCTAAAGAAACACCTTCTTCGCTGGCATAACTAACAATGAGGTAACTGTGAAGTGAGGAGTTAATAGCGAATAAAACACCAAAGATGAGTAATCCGCCTATTAAGGCTTCTTGGCTGTGCCATTGAAAATAAAGCGCAAGCGCAATTAAGGCGGGAATACAACTAAGTAAAATAGCCCAGCCAAAAGCATGTCGACCATCGGGAAGCTTTGCAGAGCGACTCCCTGTAAGCTTGGGGGCAAAGCCTTGCACAAGCCCATAAGCGATCACCCACGTCGCTAGAAAACCTGAGACCGTCCAATGATCCCAAGCGAACTCACTAGCAAGATAAACCGGTAAAGCAATAACAAACCAAATATCACGAGCGCCAAATAAAAAGAGTCGTGCCGCAGACAGGTAATTAATGGCAGAGCTTTTAGAAAACAGTTCTGTGAATTTCGCTTTGTTTTTGGCCTTGCCCAAATCTTTCTTTAACGCCCAAAGACTAAACAGCCAGACAAAAACCAAAGCGATAAGCATGCTCAGTATGGCGCCTTTAAAACCAGCAAGGCTCAATAATACGCCCCCTAAAAAGAAGCCAGCGCCTTTAAGTGCATTCTTAGAGCCGGTTAACAGTGCCACCCATTTATAGAGTTGGCCTTGGGCATCTGCAGGCACCAGCAGTTTTATCGAACTCTTAGCGCTCATTTTATTAAGATCTTTGGCAATGCCCGATAAAGCCTGTGCGGCCATCACCCAAGCGACACTAAGCAGGCTCGTTGGTACAAGGAGCATGCCCAAGGCCACTATCTGTAAAAATAAACCGATGTTCATGGTGCGATTAAGGCCCAAACGAGCCCCCAACCAACCACCAACTAAGTTAGTTATTACACCAAAGACCTCATAAAAAACAAACAGCATGGCAATATGTAAAGGGCTATAACCCAAACCATAAAAATACAGCACCACCAGCATTCGCAGAGCGCCATCGGTTAAGGTAAAGGCCCAATAATTTCCCGTAACCACCATGTATTGGCGAATATTGGGTGGAAGTTGCGCAAGCCATGCCATGAATTCTTACTCTTGATCCATCTTTCCAACTAAGCGCAGTAACTCTGCTGTGCGATTAGAATAGCCCCACTCGTTATCGTACCAAGCATATAATTTTACTTGTGTGCCATTAACCACCATGGTCGATAATGCATCAATAATACTCGACCGAGGGTCTGTTCTATAGTCCACCGAAACTAAAGGCCGCTGTTCAAAACCTAAAATACCTTGCAGCTCTGTATTGGCAGCATGCTGTAAAAAGGCATTTACTTCTTCAGCCGTTGTAGCTCGGCTCACTTCAAAAACACAGTCGGTGAGTGACGCATTTGTTAAAGGAACACGCACAGCATGACCATTTAACTTACCTACAAGCTCAGGAAAAATATGAGTGATCGCTGTTGCTGAACCTGTCGTCGTAGGAATCAGGCTAGTGCCACAGGCTCGTGCACGCCTTAAGTCACTATGGGGCGCATCGATAATCGTTTGGGTATTGGTAATATCGTGAATGGTGGTCATGCTGCCATGCACAATGCCCAGTTTTTCGTGAATAACTTTTACCACAGGCGCCAAACAGTTAGTTGTGCATGATGCCGCTGTAACGATCTGATGCTCACTTGGCTTATACAGCTGATGATTCACACCCATAACCACATTTAATACACCCTGCTCTTTCACAGGTGCAGTAACCACAACACGCTTAACACCTTGATCAAGGTAGGCCTGCAATAGGGCTTTGGTTTTCATTTTACCGCTAGCTTCAACAACCACATCACAGGCCGACCAATCTGTTTCGGTAATATGTGTATTTTGTGTGCATTGAATACGCTGCTCACCAATAAGCATGGTTTCGCCTTCACTCTCAGCTTCGTGATGCCACTTGCCATGCACGGAATCAAAGGTAAGAAGGTGGGCCAAGGTTGCTGCGCTACCTGCTGGGTCATTAATTTGAACGATTTCAATATCGGCCCAATCAAAGGCCGCTCGCATCGTTAAGCGCCCCATACGGCCAAAACCGTTAATTCCAACTTTAATACTCATAATGTCCTCAGATCGAATAGTGCTTATTTAAATAACGAAGGTGGGCCGGCAAAGTTAATGCCTTGGCTCGAATAGATTGGATTTGCGACTTTACTTCAGGCCACGTTTGGCCAGATTCAAGCAATAACATGGCCGCCACCAAACCTGTGCGCCCTGTGCCACCACGACAGTGAATGACAATGGTTTTATTATCTTGAACCAGCCTTAGCAGTTCGCTTTTATTTTTCTGCCAAGCCAGCGCAAAACGTTCATCGGGTTCGGCATCATCATCTATGGGTAGTTGATACCAGTTAAAGCTGTACTTAGAGGCCTCATTAGAAAATGACGTCAGCGATAATGCTTGCAGCTCTTTGTCAGCTAAAAGAGTAATCACAGCATCGGCCCCAGCCTCAACTAGAGTGTCAAAAGCCTCCGTTAGGCTACAACCTTTTGTACCAGGGCAAGCAGTAAATATAAACTTAGCCTTATTCGCTAAGCTTAAAACATCAAAGGGGTGAGTTGTCATTCTTCAAGGTCCAAGCAAAATGATTTTAATTAGGGGCAGAAATAATCTGATATAAGCGTTTAACATCAAGATATTTAAAACCAGTGTCGTGTTCGGTTAACCATATATACCAAAGTCAACATAACCGGAACTTCAACAAGTACGCCAACCACCGTTGCTAATGCTGCACCTGAATGCAATCCAAACAAAGAGATCGCCACGGCAACAGCTAACTCAAAGAAATTAGATGTACCGATTAAACAAGCAGGGCCAGCCACGTTGTGTGGTAATTTCATAAGCTTAGCGCTGCCATAAGCAATGATAAAAATACCGTAGGTTTGAATAAGTAAAGGAATGGCAATCAACACGATGGCTAAAGGCTTCTGCAAAATGGTCTGGGCTTGAAAGCCAAATAATAAGATGACAGTGCCTAACAACCCCAACACCGACCAAGGCTTTAGACGCTGTAAAAAAGAGGCCAAACGCAAACCATCTGCCTTTGCTTCCAGTTTTCTACGTGTTAACACACCGGCAACAAGAGGCAGCAATACGTAGAGAACAACCGATAACAACAAAGTTTGCCAAGGCACGGTAATATCGCTAACACCTAATAAAAATCCTGCAATAGGTGCAAAAGCAAAAATCATAATGATGTCATTAACAGACACCTGAACCAGAGTGTAGTTAGGGTCGCCCTTGGTTAATTGGCTCCATACAAAAACCATAGCGGTACACGGAGCCACACCAAGCAAGATCATACCGGCGATATATTCATTGGCACTTTGAGGGTCAACCAAATCGGCAAAGAAAACCTTAAAAAACAACCAGCCTAAAGCCGCCATGCTAAAAGGTTTAATTAACCAATTGATCACCAAGGTCAGTATCAGGCCTTTTGGTTTTTTTCCTACATCTTTAATCGCACTAAAATCTATCTGTACCATCATTGGGTAAATCATGACCCAGATAAGCACAGCCACCACCAAATTTACATGCGCCCATTCCAAGGAGGCAACTAGAGAGAACTGCTGTGGGAAGAGATTGCCAAGCAATACTCCGGCTATAATACAAAGTCCAACCCAGACTGATAAATACCGCTCAAAAATACCCATAATACGACCTATAGTGCTACCAAACGATTAATCTACTTCTATTTCTTTACAAACAACTGACACACTGCCTTTGAGGTCTGTCGCCCATGGCGTTTAAATTACGTAAGCTGTGTTCAATAAAAGCCAGGTTGTTTTCAGACGCCTCTGAGATAACAGCCCTAGCCCAAGCAGGAAGTTGAGGGTTGATGCTATAAAACATCCACTGCCCCTGCCTGCGATCAACTAATAAACCGTTCTTTTTTAACAGAGCTAAGTGACGAGAGATCTTAGGTTGAATCTCTTCCAGAGCCACCATCATTTCACAAACGCAAAGTTCACCCTCATAGTGAATAAGCATAAGGCTGCGAAGACGCACTTCATCTGTCAGGTTTTTAAAAAAAACAACGGGGTTTAACGGCTGTGACGGCACTTGCTGCTTGGTCTCTACCGAAACAAACATAGAGATACGATTGCTGATCTCATTAAGTGTTACTTCAAATGGTTTCGGACCGCTGCGATATTGAGGGTCTTCAAAGGACCACTCTAGTTTTTTGCCCAAGCATGGAAGTGCACGACACTCTTGGCGAGCTTGATCACACAGTGAAATAACATAGTCAAACTGCCAGCCTTCAAACTCTGAGATGTCTTTTGAGCGCAGTTCCGCCTCATCACCAGTAAAGGCCGTTAACACTTCTATCGTTTTAGGGTGCACGGCAACAGGCTTGATACCAGCGCTATACACATCAAATACATCACCAGCGGCATGGCGCAATAGCAGCTCGGCCATCTGTGATCGAGCCGAATTACCTATACAGATAAACAAGACTTTTTGTTTAGACCTTGCCATAGAAGCACCATACATACGAAAAACCATATATATGATATTTCATATATTTTGACACATCAACACTAAAGAGCTTGCCAAGCACCTGCTGCTAGAGGGATCTAGGGCGATTATTCCTTCAACTTAGCGCTCAAGACAGCTAAAACGGAGTTTCATATAAATCAATAACTAAGAAAGAAAAGCCCTCAACTGAATAAAGCTTATTTAGCTGTGATGAGCGGCCTGTACCTTGTGACCTGTACTTGCGTTGTGTATTAGGCTGTGACTAAGTTTCTTTACTGCTCTTTATAGCCTGTCGCCCCAATCAATCCCTACTAGCCAACTGGCTCTAAGAGCGCCAGCCAAAGTAAGCTACTCATTGATAACTTTCCAGCCTTCAATATCCGAGTTAATAAAGCCACTTTCATGTAGAGCCCGCTCGATTGAGCCGTCTTTGCGAAGCTTTTTGACTCCCTGCTCCAACATAGAAAATATCTCTCCTTCTGGGTCAGACTTTTTCGAAACAATAAAACGGCGCTCAGAAGGCAGGCGAACTTTAACACCCGCAACAGGGTAGAGATTCTCCTCCCCATCAGTAATTGCCATGCGATGCTGCTTAGTAAAATCGCTCAGCGTATAATCGCCGCGCCCGCTGTGAATCATTTTTAATACTGCTTGGGGAACCTGCATCGCATGCCGATTAGTCACCCCCATTGATATCAGGGTCTCCACATCTATCGACCAGTTTGTTGGTGTCAGCGCCGTATAAGCTCGAAGGTCTTCAACGCTATTTATTTCCATTTTCTCTAGATTTTCTTCTGTGGTATAGATTCCTTTAAAGTACTCACCTTTACGAATAATAGGCTCTGTAGAATAAAAATACTGCTCATCAATATCTTCTTCCCATGTACTTTCAGCCATCAAATGCGCACTGCCATTTTTGACAAGCTCTAAGGCTCTTGAATAATTTGGCGCGCTTATAAATTTAAAAGCGACATTAGTATCAACAGCCCTAAATGCCTGACAAATAAGTAACAACTCGATACTGGTGCGAGAGTACAACTTAGGCGAACTGTAACTGCTTATATCTTCACATCGGCGGCTCTTTGAGCGCGTCTCATAAAAAAATGCTTCCGTGGTTAGGCTGCCAGAAGCAATTATGATGACTTTAGACGGGGGAGCACTAAGTCCGCTTCTCATTGTGCTTTCGCCCCTCGCCAACGGGTCATCTTCAGAAGCCCTCTCCTTGAGCACCGTAATAGGAGTAATGCCAGGAATATCAAATTTCACACCGTCGGACGAAACAAGTTGCGCATAGATAAAATAAAGCTCACCTTCTGGCAACTCAGTCGAGGGCGAAAGTTTATCCAACGGTATAAGCACACTAGAAACACCAGCTTGCTTGCCAATAACACGCTTATCAAAAACGACCGTATCAGAAATAATATGCCAGTTAGAATCCACATGGCGTAAATAGTATTTAATTCCACTGTAGTGGCTACTTACAAAATTACCCTCGCCGACATCAAAATGCGATGTAATACGTATCGGTTCATCAATAACATACAGTTCATTAGTGTATTTTTCGGGTGAATCAATTCTAAAGAACGGTACATTAGCATCATCACTGCTGGTTTTATCAGGTCTTATAGAGGAAGTAATGGTCTTAGTCCAGCCATCGACCAAGGCCGTTTCCTTGACAATAAATATGGGGGCAATGCCAGATATCTTGGTTTCTTCACCATTGGAAGCCGTGTATTCGGCATACAACAGGTAAAACTGTTCAGAAGGCAATTCAGGCGAAGGAATCACACCCGAGAGAGGGATAGAAGCTTTAGCAACACCACGCTGCTTACCAATCGCAGCTCGATCGTGAATAACGATTTCAGAAAAGACATCCCACTGATCGTTGACGCGCAGCAAGCTAAATTTAACTCCATTAGCAGACTTGCTGACAACATTGCCATTACCGGCATCAAACCTTGCGGTGACATGTATGGACTCGCCAACAACATAGGTGCTGTCTAAATATTTATCAACCGGATAAACATGCAAACTAGGGCCATCGCCACTGTGCTCAACTGAAACCGAACTTGAACCAAGTAAGTCTTTAAGTTCTACGCCACAAGTGTTAGCCGAAAGCGCTAGGCTAAGAACAAGGCCAAACATGAAAGCTAAGCAACGATATACTCTCATCAAAACACTCTACTTATAAACAACACTTGAGCTTAACGCTCGGTCATGGAAGCAGCCTTGTTTCAAACAGCCAACAAGCACCAATACACTTTAAACAGCCACCAGATACCCAAGGAGATTAGACTCAGAAGCCGATACTTCATGAGCAAACAGGGCCCACCACTCATTGTCACGATAGTAGCTTAGCGCTAAAAATCACCGCATGGAATGCCAGTAACAAAGCCCCAGTAACAAAGACCTAGCAACAACAGCCATTACTGCCGCCTAAGCGCAATATATGCCACTCGATTTAAAGTCGCTGCAGTCTAACTACAATCCCAGTTGTACCACACCCTTGAAAAATCACAGCACAAAAGCTTTGCAGGTTCTATAAAGAAGTTACACACACCCGCATCCCCCCACATGATGTCGATCTCTTCGACATTAGAACTGTCCATTTGGAAAAGCAGCAGCCAGTCTTCCGCTTGACCTTGACGAGGGTCACTCTGCGTAAAATAGGCATAGCCCCCAACTTTAGAGCCTGTAGTACACAACTTATCGAACACATACTCTGCAACCTCATCATCAAGCTCAAAAACATCCCCCGCTATTTTCTCGAACCTATAATCGGTAGGCGACGCAAGCTCCTCAGCCACAGCAAACAACAACGAATACTCTCGAGCAACAGGAAGGTAGGAATCACCATCAGCAAGGGGAAGATTATCATCGAGCAGGCTTTCATCCTTAATGACTTCTGGGTGATAAATCACTTGATAAGTATCAGGGTTGGCAAGCAAATCCTCGATTGGACGATCAAAACTCAAACCATACATGTCGTCATCTGCTATGAAAAACTGCACTATGCCTGTTGTCGGATACCCCTCAAGCGTAGGCAACTCTTCAAAATTAATTTGAGCCAAAAGCAAGAGTTCTTCACCTTCATTTGTTCTGGGGTATGCTTTGCCGAGTGGCCAATAAGGCAGACCCGCAAACTTACTACTCCAGCTATGTTTAGGCGCTTCTATCGAGGCTGTTATTTTTATGGTTTTCAGCGAGTGGGGTTTTAGCTTTTCAACAACTTTGTCAAATCCCTCAATGACAGACATACTTTTTCCTTAAGTTATGTTGCAATCTTGATGCTCGGATATTAATTCTGTGATTCACACGGCACAGAAAAGTCGACATGATAATGCTCATCGTGCCGAACCCAAGAACGTTTTTTAGAAAATTCTACATTTTCTTTGAGATAGCTCCCGTATTTGGTCTTATATAAATTGACTTGCAGCTTTGGATCAAAGATGACACGCCACAGGTCATAGCCTCGCAGCTTAGCTTGCTTGTGCAAAGCAACAACATGCGCAGCTAAAGCCTCGTAATCAATATACATCCCCTTATACTGATCATCCGAGTCAAACTCAATGTTATAACCCAACTTGGTAAGCGGACTGGTAGGTAAATGCACAGAGCGCCCCCCTTGTCTGTTACCGGAGTCATAAAATCGACGGAAAGACCATTTTTATGGGTCTTATGAGGCCTAAATCGACCACCGCTTTCGAAGCCCGTTTCAGCGTATTTATAGACTTTAGTAGGCTGCTCTGTTTCTAAGTCCCGATACGCTGAAACGATTACATCCCTAACTGCAGAGTGAACATATGTTCGCCCTGCCCACCTTGCCAAAGTACTATAAGCAATATAGTTATTTCCTTCTGCAGGCAGCTTTACACCATTTAATAAACGGCCACTAGAGGTTGTTCCAAAGCATGTACTCACTTCGGCCCAAGCAAAGAAAGGAAACAAACACGCAAGAGCAAAGATATATTTCATGGTAATGACTATTAATAAAAAGTGTGCTTAGACTAAAAAACCCCAAATACGTTTATAGCCAGCGCAACTATTTCGGCTTTTCTTCACGGGCTAGCTGCGCCATAAACGTATCAAATCGCCGCTGCCTCGTTTCGGATTTCTTTGCGCTAGTTAAACCTAAAGCAATAACATAGCGCTGGGTTTTAGTCAGAGTTTCAAAAAATTGTTTAAGCCTAGGCTGCCCTTCTAATGCCATTAAGAAATCTTCCGGCACAAGTATGTCACTGGCTGAATAAGCACGCTGCCAACGGCCATCTCCCTGAGCAGCGCGAACGTGTACAAGCCCCACCTCCATCATGCGCCCCTCTGTCATTAAGCGCTCAGCATGATCTCTATTCCTTTTTGACCAATTACTTCTCGCTTTTCGCGGGCTAATACGCTGTAGATAAGCTTGCCCATCAATGGATTTTTTAATGCCGTCTATCCAACCCCAGCGCAGCGCTTCAACAACAATATCGTCCCACGTCACACTGGCAAGCCCCGAACCTTTTTTAAAAACCTTAATCCAAAGTTCAGACTCACTAGCATGATTTACTTTAAGCCACTGAGCCAATTCTTTGGCTGAACAAAAGGGCATCACTTTGGCAGGATCTGGTTCCGGCATAATAAGAGACTCCTAAGCTTAAGCTGCTTTTATATACGGGGTTGAAAAGAGCAGCCCCCTTGAAAGAGGCCGACCATCCGAGCACCCAATAAGTTTAATGACAATAAAGGCTATTTTTCTCATATCGGACGAAGCAGGGAAGAATTTTTAACACGCTTTCAACCAGAAAATCTATGCTCATATTCTGAGGCACAGCAGCACTCTACTCGCCCCCCAAAACTTAACTATCAAATCGCATGTGACACTTTTTCTTTTTAGCGCATTTTGTCCTGATCAGGTAACTCAGGGTATTCAAGCACCTCTATAATCTTACTTAATTTAGCCTCAACCCAACGCTTATTGACAGCGCCCCAATCAGTCAGCTGATAACAGCCATTCTTAGTAGCACCGACAAATTCCACCTGTATTTCCAACTCATGCAAAGCAGTAATCGTATCTTGCGCGGTTCGTTTAGGCATACCCGTCGTATCAATAATCGCAGGCACAGTACTAATGCCAGAATCGATTAAGTAAGCCACGTAGATACGACGAAAGAAACTGGTTTTGGTTTTACTGGGTTTATGACTCATTATGTAAGCATCCTAAGAGCATCACAGACTTTCACTTTTCTTACTTAAGGCCTTAATAAGCGAAGAATAAAGAGCTAAGACGGCTCTGTTAACAACCTTGCGGCTTCCCCGCATACAAAGACCTTAGCACCTCATAGGCCTCTCTAATCTCCAGAAACCGTTGCTCGCTGCCACCTAGGTCAGGGTGATTAAGTTGAGCGAGGCGACGATAGGCCTGCCGTATCTCGCCCCACGAACTCTCTGGCTTGCAGCCTAAAACAGCCAATGCCTCAGTGCGCTGATCAACGTTATTAAAATATGACCAGAATTGATCTAACAGCTCTTCGACACCCTCTTTGCTAATTTGCTCAAAGTGGCTCCAATCACCGTAATATTCCTTCAGAAGCAAGTCGTTTTTATGAGCCACCGCCTGCCCTTCCCTCTTAATTAAGGGGTATAAACGAATATCTAAGGGATTAAGATCGAGATACAAGGCATCTTTTTGATAAAAACTGCCTTGCAATTGAAACAAGGCATTCATGATCAAAAAGTTAGTTTTAAATAGGCGAGTCTCCTCCGGCTCATCGACAAAGAAGTTCGAAAGAGGCTCTTTTAGCAACTCAACAATGCCCGTTATTTTCACCGGTGTCGCTAACTCGCGTAAGGCCTGAAGAACAGAAGGAACTAAAGGATTATGCATTAAATAAGTATAACTTGAGAGACAAGGTAGAAGGGATATTATTTAACACAGTTAAAGAGCAGATATCCAAACTTGTTTCCCTAAAGGTCTCAGCGGGTAAACGCAGCGAGCCCTGCACAGATAAAAAGATAAAACCACAATCATCTAGCCATTGATAGCGGTACGCCATGCATTAGAACTGCATAATAAAGAAGTAGAGTGAAGGCCATTCCAAAACAATCTCAAGCAGTGCGCGTAAAGAAAACACCAGTAATACTCCTATCAACCTTAGCCAAGACTCCAAGCGTTCAGGCTAGCACCAATTGGGGCAAGTTTTATCTTGCCCCAATTCCCCTCCGGCTATGTAAATATGCGGTACAACCATAGATAATAGCCCGCCCTCATTGTCACAAACCAAGTGCACGCCCTACTCTTTTCTACACAGGTCTATACTTGGCAGAAATAGCGTTCAAACAAGTAGCACTTACTCTATCGCATATAAACACAAGGTATTGAGAATGTTGCCTTTTACGATGGCAAATCATAAAGCTAGAACCCGCTTATTTGCTGTTATCAGCCACCTATTTCTTAGCCTAGTGCTTCTAAAGTGCTCAAACGCTTTAAGCGCAGAAAAAATCATCATGGGTTACATACATCTTAAGCCGTTTCAATACCAATCCTCAGTTGATAAACGCGCCAAAGGTGCCGGCATAGCTTATTTTGAGCGCATAGCTGAGGAGATGGGCTACGAAGTAGAGTGGGTTGGCCCACTGCCATTGCCTAGGCTGCTTGAATATATACGTAAAGGTGAAAATACAACAAGCAGGCCGCTTGATGGTACAGCTATGATATTTGATACCCCAAAGTGGAGGCAAATTTATCACTTATCAGAGCAGCCATATTATCAAGTACAATCTTCGCTCTTTGTTCACAAAGACTCCCCTCTGACCAAAATCCAGTCTGGAGACGACATAAAAGGCCTAACAATAGGCTCCCACTGTGGCGCACCACCCACCCAATTTATACAAAACAACAAACACCTATTTAAGAGTGATTGCCTGGCAGGCTCCAAGAGGATGGAGCGAAGCATACAAAAGCTGTTGATGGGTAGAGTCGACGCCTACTATGGCCTCAACGATGTTGATCTGCATTATTACGCATCACAAATGGGGGTAGCGGATCAAATTCGAACCCTGCATTTACCCGAAGCACCTCGAGAAATATACGTAGGTTTCTCTAAGCAATCACCTAAAGCTAAAAAATTGATTCAGCAATACAACCAAGCTGCGGACAAGTTGCAGCTCGACTTCCAAAGGTTCCTAACAAGAGAATTCACTGAGATCACAGCAAGCAAATAGCCAATAAAGTAAGCCTCTTAATGCTCATATACTACTTATACAAACGGCCAAGCTTCAGTTAAATAGCAACCAAAGACTAGGCCGGTTTTTAGAAAGGTAAAATTAAGCTGGCAACCTATGTTCTGTAAGTTAAGAGTAAGTTGCAAGAGATGGCATTAATTCAAACCCGGTATCCTCCGCACCTTCCAAATCCATTACCGCAAAAAACCTATGGCAAACTTCAGATTCCATTTCCCTTGCCATTACATCTTTTGCGTCTTCAGCACTACGAAACTGCACGATATCAAGGTAGCTCCCATCGTCTTTACGCACAAGCTCGCGTCTGAGCACGCCCGCTTCATGGGCAACAAAGTCATTTTGAAATACATCGGACGCTGCTAATAAGTCGGGTTCTGTTTTACCTTTGGCTAATTTGATTGGTGCTAGTACTGTAACTGGTTTCATCGTATATCCTAATAGTATTGAATTAACTAGGTTGATCTATCTTGGCTAGACAGCATCAACAACGGCATAATATGAATAACTATGCCATTTAGTGACATATTAATAATATGAAACGAAGCTCGACCACATCTCGTATTGAACGATTAGACATTCTAACTGCCAGATTAAAATCAGATGGCCCCACCACGATTGGGGGCTTAGCGAAAGAAGTAGGAGTTAGCGTACGAACACTTAACCGAGATATTCAGCTACTAAAAGACCAAGGTCTGCCGATCGAAACGGATGCCGGGCGTGGTGGTGGCGTGCGTCTAGATCGGCACTGGGGAGTGGGTCGAATCAACCTAAACTATTCAGAGGCTGTTGACCTATTAATTAGTTTAGCCGTTGCAGAGCAAATGAACTCGGCAATTTTTATGGCGCATCTTACGTCTGTTCGTCATAAGCTAATGGCATCATTTTCCCCTACGATGAAACATAAAGTAAGCAGCTTAAAAGCACGCATACTGATTAGCGGTTCTGCATCTCAGTTTATGCTCGAAGAGTTTACTTCACCGAAAAAAAACATAGT
Source organism: Agaribacterium sp. ZY112 (assembly GCF_041346925.1). Lineage (NCBI taxonomy): Bacteria > Pseudomonadati > Pseudomonadota > Gammaproteobacteria > Cellvibrionales > Cellvibrionaceae > Agaribacterium > Agaribacterium sp. ZY112. The sequence goes on from NZ_CP166840.1 coordinate 3,967,055, forward strand.
TGAAAATATCCACCAAGCATTTTTAATGCACACTCCAATAGAGATTAACTACCAGACCTTAAACGGGGATAGAACCAAGCGCATTATTGAGCCTCATTACCTACTACTCAGCTACCCCATTTGGTATGTCATTGCCTGGGATCATTTACGTAATGCAGCACGAACCTTTCGCTGCGACAGAGTTAAGCACGTTAAGCTTGTAAATGATGTATTCACGCCTCGGCCAATTAGTGATTTCAAATCGTCATTGGACGGTGTATCGGCTATATAGGCTTTAACATAATCGGTTTCGCCCCAAACAGGCCTCCTGTTCACGTATTGTTGCCTACTCTTATGTACCAACTAGATAACGCTTTTTAAAACCTTGATCGTCACCCCTAACTACCCACTCGCGGCTTTAACAAGGCTTCACGATACTGATATAAAAAACCCAAAATAAAGATAAGCACGCAACCTAGCCCTGCGCCTATTAATAACCACGGCATAGGGGTTTTGGTGCTTGGCTCCTGCTGCTCTAGCTTCTGGCCCTGTACTTTTTCAGCAGCTTCTGTAGCTTTTATTTGGTCCGTCACTTGCGCTGCAAGTTCGGGCGCAGGTAAGCTAAGGTTTAAGCCAAAACCTTTAGATTGTTCGCCAATGTAGTCACGCAGTTTATTGTTATCGACCACTAAGTCGTAGTTATTAACTAAATACTCGTAGCGCTTTATTAGGATTTCTAAAGTTTGGGCATCTGCCTGCCAATATTCTTTGCGGCTGGCCTCTAACATTCTCTCAATAATGGCGGCTTGAGCTTTAGGGTCGACTTCTTCAAACCATTCATTTAATCCCTGCTCTAAACTATCTTCTACGTAGACTTCAAACAAGCTTTGCCACTGGTCTTCACGCACTAGGTTTGGGTCCATGACTTGCCAACCAAAAAAGTTACTAATGTTACTGGCCATGGTAACGGCGCCGCTATAACCTTCTTTTTTCATTTCCGCGACCCAGCGTTCATGTAAATTACGGCTGCGTAACTCTTTGGCTAAAAAGGTTGCTGCGTTTTCCATTTTAGGGCGCTGGGCATCACGCAAGTTGCCAATAAACATCTCGGGTGATACGCCATCGATATTACGAATAGCAAGTGCTAAACCACCAAAATATTGGAAAGGGTCATCAGATGAAAGCATGCCATACACATTGGATGAACGAGAGAACATAGCAATATCGGTGCCCGATAAGTTTTGTGCATATAGGTCTACGTTTTCTGGCGCACTCTGCCCCCAACGGTTGACATCGGCACCATAGACATACCCCATACGAGACAAATATAAGTCGGCCAGTTTGCTATCACCGCCCCATGTGTCAGATGCAATGGTCGACTCACCTAAGCCCGAACCATAATTACCAGATTCATTAGAAAAAATGCGCACAGAAGAAAGGTAAACGGCTTCATCTTCTTCTAAACCCTGCGCTATTAATGCGGCTTGGGTTGCTTGGCTGTGCTGCCAAATCGAGTTGCCCTCTTCTTTTAATTGGCTTAACTCTTCTATTGCTTTGGCCATCCATTGCATTACGTTGGGAAAGGCGTCGCGGTACAAGCCTGTTGCCGATAACACCACATCTACCCGTGGGCGTTTTAATTCTGATGCAGGTATAATTTCTGTACCGATCACACGCCCATCTTGACGCCACTTGGGGCGTACTCCCATGGCATACAGTGCTTGAGACTCTAATACACCGTAGTGGCGCATGGTTTCCATCGACCACAAAGAAAAGGCCAGCTTAGCCGGGTAACGACCATGCTTTTGGTAATAATCATTAATAACACCTTCGGTTAATTCTTTACCTTGTTGCCACGCGGCTTTGGTCGGCACACGTGATGGATCAAAACCATAGAGATTGTAACCGGTCGGTAGTGACTCTGGATGACGAATTGGGTCTCCACCAGTTTTAACAGGAATGTATTTTCCTGCAAGTGTATTAATTAAATACTGCTGTTCACGGATGGCTTGAAAGTTTGCATAGAATTCACGCCCTTTTTCCAAGTATTCTCGCAGGGGCTGCTCTAATTCATCAAGCGGTTGAGCTTCCAGCACATAGTGTTTAACCAGCTGGTAACCAACGCTATGCTCTAGCTCTATACCTTTTTCAATATCATGATGGACGTTGCTAGTAACTTGCTCTTCTTGGTGATGATGGCTGTGCTCATGTCTATCGGCACGCTCATGGCTGTGCTCATGATCATTACCCAGCTCGTGCTCATACTCCGCGGCCAAACTGTAAAAATCAGAACCCAACATTTGCACTAAAGTCGCGATTAATAGCTCTTGTTCGGGTAATTCACCAAAAGTATGTAGTCCTAAGGGTTGGTTCTGTACAGCAAGCTCTTCTAAGTAGCTATGCAGCTCTTCTAAAAATAAAGGATAGTCGGCATAAATAGCCTCCTCTTGCCAACCCATATCGCTGCAAATATTCTGCTCTTGGCAGCTTTCTACAATGAGCTTAGCGGTTTTTATTTTAACACCACCTTCATCTAAGGATTTATATTGATGCATTAATTCATGCATATCGGCGATACCGCCGTGCAAGCCTGCTGCAGCAAAAGGAGGTGTCATGTGGGCAATAACGGTGGCGCTACCACGGCGCTTTGTCTGCATGGCTTCGCCTACGTCATCAACAATAAAGGGATAGATAACTGGGGTATCCCAAGTGGCTAAGTTACTTTGGTCGTACAGAGATAAACCACGCTCTTTACCCGGTAAATATTCATGCGATCCGTGGGTACCTAAATGCACAATTGCATCACTGCCCCAGAACTTACGAGTATAATAATAAGCCGCTAAATAATAGTGGTTCATCGGCACCGTAGCTTTGTGGTAATAACGCTTATCGTCTTCTTCATTTTCTGCACGCGGTGGTTGGCGCATCACCAACATATTACCATTGCGAATACGCGGTATCACAAAATAAGAAGTGCCATCGCGCTCCACCACCATAAAGTTGTCTTTAGCTTGACCCCAGAAGTTATTAATGGGTTCTTTTACATGCGCAGGTAAAGTATCAAACCAGATTAAGTATTCACTCACTGGCATTAATTCGGCAAGGTCATCGTCTATTAAAGAGTCCAGCTCATAACTGCGATAAAAAGGGCTTAATATACGGTCAATTTTGTCTGTAAAGTAATCGGCCTCGACTTTGTTAACACCATAACCGTTGTTATTAAGGTTTTCCGAAATAGAACGTAAACTTTCTGGCACATTTAAGAACGAAGCACCTACATCCCTATCCCCCCAAACCATTACTGCCAGTTGTTTCTTCTTATTGCTTTTGTATTTTAAGTTCAGGATGTTTTTACTTGATCTCACCAAATGCTCTAGCTGGTAGTCAATTACTTCAATTCGGCCTGTGGTTTTATCGGTTGCTGCAACAATAATCGGATTCACCACACCAGTCGATTCAGGTAAAGCTAATTGGAAGGGAGTTGAACCTGGCGCAATACCCTGAGAACTTTTCTCCCAGTGCTGCTGATTACCGCCATAATACGTTAGTGCTTGAATAACAGGTATTGCTATGGATTCAAATTCAGATTTACGCTTACTGGCCCAATGTATAGAGCGAAAATTTACGATAAGATCAGCATAGACATCTCCATCTTTACGTAATAAGTCACGGTAATCTTTTGCACGAGGGCTTAATTCAAAGTAAAAAGGCAGCACCTTAAGGCCTTGATCTTCAAAGCGAGCAATAGCTTGATCTATTAACTCCGTCGCTTCTGATTCAATCGCCGCACGCTGAAACAATAAAGCCACACGACCTTTTGTAAGCGAGTCGATCTTGGCCTGATTATTACGATATTTCTGCTCCCAACTTAAATAAGACTCTAAGTTCGTAAAGACTTGCTGAGCCTTAGGGTGATAAATACCCATTGCAGGAAGAACAATAGGCTCGGCAATAGTGGTATTAAGACCGTGAATAACATCGGCGTGCATATATCTGGCAAGATTGGCCATATTCTCTGCGCCACCATTATCAAAATAGGCGTTCATGCGCAGGCCCTGCTCGAGGCTAACCTTGCTTTTCAGCTTAGGGTTGTCTAACCACGAGATCGCAACCGATGCTGCGCTTAAGCCTTGTGCCTTACTCGTATTCTGTAAAACAGGTTCAAACTTTTCGAAGCTAGCTTTTGAGTCCCGCTTGCTAACCCCAGAAAACACAATCAGGTCAGCGGCCTTAAAAGCAACCAAGGCATCTTCCTTGTTATCTAGTTCATGAGCAGAGCGTGAGCGAATCATCACACCTTGCTTTTGGGCTTGCTCTTTTAACAAAGCCATTTTAGCTTTATTACTATGAGAGCCGCTAACAAATAGCACATTACTCGTTTCAGCCAATAAAAGGCTACTAGCTAATAGACACAGCAAGCCTACTAGCGTTTGTTTTACACACGTCATGGTATTCACTATTATTGTGATTGTTTATCTTCAGGAACATAAACAATGGAGCCATCGCCCATACGATAAGCAACACCAGCTTTAACCCCCTCACCATTACCAATTTCGCCACTACTTTTATAACTTTCTATGGTCTCACCGTTTTTGATAATCAGCTCCATGTCTTCTTGGCCAGGGTTTTTAATCACCGTGACATTTTCGTCAAGGAATGGATTCATCGGGTTTTGAGCAATAGCAATAAGCAAGGCTGCAACCAATACCAAAAATACATCCACAAGGTTCACTACCGACAGTGCAGGGTTAATTGCTTCATCTTCATCAAGCAGCTTCACTTAAGTTTGCTCCTTGCGTGTCATTTTTTTGGGGATCATTGCTTTGTGATTCAGCAGCCGATACACGCGCCAATGCGATTAATTCTGTAGCTAACCAACGCTTTTTTACACTGGCGATCCAAAAGGTAATAGAGGCTATCACTAAGCCAAAAATAACCGCCGAGAAGGCTACAATTAAATTTTCACTAATACCCTGAACATTGCCGTTGGCTAACGACTTAAGTGCGGGCCCCATCGGCACCATAGTCGCAATTAGCCCTAACATAGGAGCGATACGGCTAACAGTACGCACGGTCTCTAACTCTTCAAAGGCTGCTACGTCTAGCTCGTCTTTTGTGCTGCTAGGCTGGGCTTTAAGAAAGGTAAACAATGGATAACCGCGAATAGGCCTTAGGGTGTTCAGATTATTTGTGTCTATACAGTTTTTAAATGCGGAGCGGCTTTGTCGGCGCTGATAAGCTTGAGCAGCAAAACCACCCATAGCAAACAAGCTATAAACAAACAACAAACATAACAGTATAAGTACCGGCGCCATAAAAAAATCGGACATCTGGTACATTAATTCTTCTAAATTACGGATCATTTTCTTACCAATTATTAACTAGACACTAGGGAGTAAGACCAACATTGACTTGCTGCATAAGATCAAGACCTAGCAGCAATAAAGTGCAATACACAAGGGCATACTTAAAACCAATAACGCTATTTATCTTTAATTACACTTTGATTCTGCCGGCGTCGACTGCCTTTTTGCAGCCGTCTTTTCTTTATCGTGCGCATACAAAATCCCTCTTCTTATGTGCGTGATTGAAATCGTAAAACTAATAAGTTAAAGCAAAGACAACATCAAAAAAGGTCATTGGCTTTGCTTGTAACAAGCTCCTATAAGATATTGACTCTCTTATTCAGAAGCAGGTAGCTCGATATAACGAAAGCTGTAGGTACCGGAATTGCCTTCAGCATCGTAATACGCTGTAATTTGAAACTTGTAGTTCGCGGCATCAGTTTTAACGATATAGGTTGCAAAGTTAGACCAAAGAAGATGGCCGTCATTAACGCCATAGTTACCCCAACCATAAGGTGCGTTAGCATCGCCCTGAGTTGCGTAAGCACTGGTGATCTCAATATTGGGCAACCAAGTCATAAAGCCAATATTGGCTGTAGGGATACCTTCTACATCGGCATAACTTGGGTCATTTGTGGCAGTACGATCGTCTGCAATATTAATGTCAAAATTAAGCAAGTTATCACTACAAGGAATACTTATGTCCCAGCCATCATCTGCTGTAACTGTCATACCCAGGTGCAAATCAACATATACGGCGCTATCACATGCACTAGCATTAACATCAATGTCAAATGCATCGTCAAACATCTCTACGTCACTAGCCTGTAATTGAACCGAGAAACGAATGGAGTCCATACCCATGCTATTTTGCACAAGCTCGCTTACACTAAATCGCGCAAGACCAGCATCTGAACGAACTAAAAAGAAACTTTCTGCATCGGCACTGACGGTATGCGTCGATACATCATAGCTGTACCAAGAACTAATAACCGCTTCGGCACTATCGGTAGAAAACTCATCGTCAGCAGGGATAGTAGGGTCTAAAGCCAAGAACGCATCCAACTCTGTTTCTGCTGTGGCATTGTTAAAACGCTCCACAACAGGCTTGCCTTCTGCGTCATAAAAATCTCCCGTATTAGCCGTAAAATAAATACTAACTGGCGTATCAGCAAAGCGATTTAAGTAAACTTTGGTACGGTTAAAAGCAATATCCCAATCGGCATTTGTTTCTGCCTCTTCTTCGCTAAGCTCAACGATACTGGCACTATCTAGGTCGTAATACACTGTTTTAGGTAAAGATCGAGTGCCTGTATCAATATCACTGACCTCAAATAACTCAGCATTTGGGCTAGGGCTAGCTTCAGGGCTAGGGCTCGTCTCAACGACCGGTTTATGTTCATCTGAGTCGCCACCACAAGCTGACATAAATGCCGCCAAGGCAAAAGCTGAAGAAATCTTGCTAAGTAAATTCATAGTATTCTCCTGATAATATTTTTTAATAAGCATTAAATTATTTAAAAGAGTTATTTAAGTAAGTATTCAATTGTTGCTGACACATATCGCCCTGCTTCAGGGCGAGGATCGAACTCTTGACCGTGCTTAAACTTATAGGCTCGATGTTCGTTGGTGAGGTTATCTAAGCCGAGCTGCCAACGGAATCCTGCAGCAATATCTTGAGCAAGGCTTAAATTAAAGGTCGTATAACCATTATTTACAGCTACCAAACTAGGGTCGTGAGCTTCATCGGCTTGATACACAGCATAAAGAAGCAACTCCAAACCAGTTTTAGTCAGCTTGGTTTTATAATTGGCTTTTACTTGGTGGTAAGGGCGGCTTTCTAAACGCTGCTCCGTTATGGCATCACGTGCATCAAGGTAGTTATAACTGAGCCGATAACTACTACTGCCCTTGCTATAAGCTACATCGGCATCCACGCCAGAGATTCGTGTTTTAGCAAAATTCTGGTATTGATAGACATCTAAGTTCATTTCTTCACTCAGCTCCGGAGAATAAACCGTATCAATAAAGTTACGGGCATCTGAGTAGTGAGTAGAGAGCGTAGTTGTCAGTGTCGCGCTATTATCTAGCTCTTGATTAAGTTCAATCTCGGTATTAAATGATACGGATTCTTCCGGAACAAGATCTTCATTACCGATAATGATGTAACCTAAATTACTGTGATCAAATAAATAATATTGCTCTTTAATGTTCGGAACACGATAGCCTTCGCCCAAACTTGTTCGCCATACAAAGCGGGTGTCTTCGCTTAGATCTTGATCAAACTTTACATTACCGCGCAATGCGGTGTGAGCCCCATAGCCTTCGTCATTTTGTATACGACCACCGACGACCCACTCCCACTTCTCACTCGCTTGCCAATCGGCTTGTAAAAAGGCTTCAACACCGCCTTGCTCTTCATCATCCACCTCGGGTGTGGCTTCACCCAGCTTTATTTGTGAAAGACCGTCTTGGTAATAGTGCAAACCACTTAACCACTCAACAGCATCTAGCTGCCATGCGTATTGTGCATCTAGCTCAACTAGAGAGATGTCAGCCTGTCGTAAAGAACCACGCTGACCGCTTATTTCATCGTGCTGTATGGCTTGGGCTTTAAGCTCTACTTGATCAAAGTCAGCAATAAAGCTATGAGCGTTTTTTTCTACATCCGATGTATAATAATTATCAGACCCACCTGGAAAAGCGCCCGTCACTCGGTATTTTGACTCTTGAAAATCTTGATATTTGTACGCTGCACTGAGAAGGTCACTGTTATAACTTAATTTTGCACTAGCAATGGTCTTATCTTGATCAGCACCAAGTTGGCTATTGTCAGTTAAGTCCGGGTCAAAAGCCGGCGCCTCAATACTCTGATAAACCGCATCTAGGGCCCACGCTTTATAATTTATGGTGGCACCAACGCGTGTTTGAGAATCGAAATCATCAATTTCATTATCGGTATAACGAGCAAAGGTTTGCGCTAGGAAAAACTGATTTTGTTTGTTTTTCTTTGTGATGATATTAATCACACCACCAATAGCCTCACTACCATATAAAGCCGATGCAGCACCACGTACAACTTCAATACGTTCGATATCTAAAGATGAAATTTGAGCAAAATCGACTGACGACCCAGTGGGCGCCAATAATCGTTGCCCATCAACCAAGACCAACACACGATCACCATCAAAACCGCGCATTAAAATATTGAACCCTTCCTTTTCGGAACGCTGCATATAAACACCTGGAATGTACTGCAAAGCCTGTTCAAGAGTACCGGTGCTACTTACAGCCTGAATATCTGAACCAGAAATAACTTCAACAGAAACAGGGGATTCACTTAACAGTTTTTCGGTACGCGTACCGGTAATCACCACCTCTTCAAGCTGATCCAGGTCTTTTTTAACACGCTCTTCTGTGCCTGCTGAAGACTCAGCCGCTACCTCTAAAGCACTTAACAATATACAAGTAGACAGAGCCCAAGCCCCACCATCCCTTAGTTTCAAGCCAAACAAAATCGTTATCCCGCAAGCTAAATAAGCTAAACGCCGCAACCTATAATGTTGCTTTACGCGTCAATTTCATTTGCAAATGCTAACTGTTCTCATTACTATTAGCAACAGCATTGTTGATTAAGACTTAAAAGAGACATCACATGAAAAAGCTAACTACCCTACTTGCCTTAAGCCTGACTAGCTCGTTTGCCTTTGCTGGCGCAGATTGCCCAGAAGCAGAGCCAGACACATGGCTTAGTAAATTGGATATGCAAAAAAAGATCGTTAATGACTACGGCTTTAGCATTAAACGATTCTTAATAGATGGGAACTGCTACGAGATTTACGGCTGGGAAACCGATAGTGAAAGCAAAGAGGAAAAACGTATCGAAGTTTATTTCAACCCAGTTAACGGCGATATCGTTAAGAAAAAGAGTAAATAGCACCCATCAATACTCGCAGTGACAGCCAACAATGTTAGACACTAAAACAACACCGACACATGACTTGTTTGTACGCCTGTGCCACTGGTTTATTGCCTTATTGTTTGTTGCTGCTTTTTTTATTGTTGATGGCGGCGACCTAAGCCACGAGTTAGTTGGCTACGCCATAGCAGCCTTGGTGTTGTTTCGCCTGCTATGGGGACTGCTTGGCCCCCCATCCGCTCGCTTAAGTTTGTTAGTTTTCAAACTTAAAGACCTACGTTCGCAGCTATCTCGACTCTACACAAAGCCATTAGCTCCAAGGCTGGCTCACACAAGACCTGCTCAGGCAAATCAAGCTCATGACACTTCAGCTCTTGCCAGCTTGATGAAGTTAAACCTTTGGTTGCTTTTATTACTATGCGCTTTAAGTGGCTGGGCCCAAGAGACAGAACGTTTCTGGGGAGAAGCCTGGCTACAAAAAAGCCACGAGTTACTTGCCGAAACTCTATTTGCCTTTATCGCAGTGCATATCACTGCGGTGCTGTTTATTCAGTTTAAACATCAGCCCACATTAATCGCCTCTATGCTTTTTTCTAACAAAGTAAAAGAAACACGACACACGGAAAAATAAGCAAGGTTAAGCCAAAAACGAAAAACACCAAGCCAAGATCAAACACCGGCTATATAAGCTATTAACCCTCAGATTGATAACTATGAAATTGATACCTAGATTATTATTTATACTCACGCTTCTTAGCTTGCAAAGCTGGAGCAGCATCACCACAGCGGCAGCCACGGAGCTAAAAAAGCCGAGTGACCAGTACCGTGTTAATGTTTTACTCGTGAGCCTGGGGCACAGCAATTCATTACGCAGCCAAATGCTAAGTCAGGCAGCTCAAACCGCCAACCTAGGTTTTGCTGTTCAGGGTAGCCGAGGCTTAACTGAACAAGACTGGGCTCAACTGGCAACAGACTGGGACCTAATTCTGCTTGATGGTATGGATGCCAGCAACAGCCAAAAAGTATTTGCACCAGCCCTGGCCATTTTTAAAAACACTCAGGCTAAGACGATTGCCTTAAGAGAGCTGCCTCAAGCACCTTCGCAACTGGGGGTAACACGCGAACAGGCCAAGAACATAAGTGCTTATTATACTAACGGAGGCCAAACAAACTTTGACAATTTGATGGCTTATACAGCGGCTAGCCTATTCAGCTTACACAAGCAAAAGGTAGAACCACCTTTTATTCTACCAAAAATTGGGTTTTACCATCCTCGCCTTCCCAAGCTAGTCAGCGAAGATAGCCAAGCGGTGCAACAGTGGCTGCAACAGCAAACAACATCAACACATTCGCAAGCAACTGTCGCTGTCGGTATCCACCGCTCCACAATCGAACTAGAAGACACCCAAGTAGTTGATACCTTATTAAACAGCATTGAACAACAAGGAGCTTCAGCCATTGCTTTTTATTACGAAGGAGTGGATGAGCGTCAGACCTATACCGAACTGCTGCAAAATGAAAATAAAACTTGGGTAGACCTCGTTATCAACTATCGCGTTATTCACTATATTGATAAACGTTTACAAGAGTTTAGCCAACTAAACGTGCCAGTCATTCAAGCCATTAACTATTTTGGTGGTGATAAACAACAGTTCCTCGATGACCATGCAGGCGTTGCAGCGACCATGACCCCGTTCTTTTTAGTCATGCCTGAATCCAGCGGTGTGATCGACCCTGTGATTCTTGCGGCCAATGGTAAAGATGGCCATAAAGAAGCAATTAAAGAACAATTACACGCTCTGGCAGAAAGAGCCGTGAATCATGCTCGTTTAAAGCACATTAAAAATAACGATAAAAAGCTAGCGTTAATGATGTGGAACTACCCTCCGGGTGAAAAAAACATCGGCGCTGCATTCTTAAATGTACCGGTTTCTTTAGAACGCATCGTAGAGGCTCTGGCTAACAATAACTATCAGGTCGAACCACAAAAACAGCAGTGGTATATAGACAGTGCAGGCAAGCTATTACGCCCCATGTACCGAGCCGAAGATGCCTCACCTCTTGTTGAAGAGGGTCTTGCTGATTTTCTCCCCCTATCCACCTACCAAGCTTGGTTTAAACAATTACCCAGCTCGATACAAACCGCTATTGTTGAACGTTGGGGCGAAGCCAAAGACAGCGGCATGCTAGTTAAAAACGAGGGGCAACTCGCCTTTGTTATTCCACGCATGCAAAGTGGCAATTTAATTATGCTGCCGCAGCCCGGTCGTGGTGACGGCCCCGAAGAGCAAGCAGAGCTTTATCACAGTACCACCACAGCAATAAATCACTTCTATCTGGCAGCTTACCTTTACGTTAAAGAAACATGGGGCGCCGATGCAATTTTGCACCTAGGCACCCACGGTTCTCAAGAATGGTTACCCGGTAAAGAACGCGGTTTATGGGCTTACGATGCCAGTAATTTAGCCGTGGGCAATATCCCCGTCATTTACCCCTATATTATCGACAACGTCGGTGAAGCAATGCAGGCCAAACGCCGCGGTCGCGCTACCATGATCAGCCATTTAACACCGGGCTTTGCCGAGGCTGGCGTCTACCGTGAACTGGCCGAGCTACAAATATTATTAGCCGATTATATGCAGCTAGATGAAGGCGGAGTTAAAGAGGCGAGCCGAGACCAAGCACTAAAACTTGCCAAAGAGCATAAGATATTTTCTGATTTAGGCCTTACTCAGGAGCAAGTTCTAAACGACTTTGACAACTTAGTTCCCCAACTGCAAGACTACCTTCAAAGCTTGGCCTCACAAAGCCAACCTTTGGGCCTACACAGCTTTGGTGAAGTACCCAGCGATGCTCACCTATTCACCACTATTAGCCAAATGCTAGGCGATGACTTTAAAAGCAAAGCCGCTGAAGCAGAACAAAAACAAGGCTGGGCACTGGCAGACAGTGAAAAAATGGATGATAACGGCGCTATTAAGCTTGCCGCCCTGCCCGGTTATCAAAGCCTTAAACACTATCTACAAGATGCTCATATTGCCGATACAAGCTTACAAGCAGAGCTCGCTCTCGCACGCGAATATTATGATAACTTTCAAGCCACACAGGAAATGCCTAATTTATTGCGTGCATTAAACGGTGAATTTATTGAACCTGGCCACGGCAACGACCCTATCCGCAACCCCAAAGCCGTGCCCACAGGTAAAAACCTTATTGGCTTTGACCCTGCGCGTGTTCCAACAAAAGCCGCTTATGAGGTGGGCTCTAAACTGGCTGAAGAGAATATCGCCGACTATTACAAACGCCACGGTAAGTACCCAGACAAATTAGCTTTCTCACTTTGGTCTTTAGAGACCATGCGCCATCACGGTGTCCTCGAGGCACAAATATTACGAACATTGGGCTTAAGACCTAAATGGGATGCTTCAGGCCAAGTTCGCGGCACTGAGATTATTCCTTACAGTGAATTAAAGCGCCCACGTGTGGATGTAGCCATTACGGTAACAGGGCTTTACCGCGACGCGTTTCCAAATGTGATGTTGTGGATGGCTAAAGCGATTGACCAAGTTGCACAATTAAAAGAAGAAGCCAACTCGGTGTATAAAAATACCTTAGCGCTAAAAGCCTCTCTGGCCGAGCAAGGCTTGCCAAAAGAAGATATCGACTACCTTTCAAGTGTTCGTATTTTCTCTAATGAAAGCGGCAACTACGGTACCGGTTTAGCCGGGGCGAGCTTAGCCTCTGATAGCTGGGAAGAAGACAGTAAGTTGGCCGATCTTTATATGCGGCGCATGGGTTTTGGTTTTGGTAAAGATGCAAAACGCTGGAGTGAAAATGTTGCCGAAACAGGTTTATATCAGCACGTACTCTCTGGTACCGACGCTGTCATTTTTTCTCGCTCAAGTAATCTTTACGCCTTATTGACTAATGATGACCCCTTCCAATATTTTGGAGGTATTGCTTTGGCGGTGCGTGAGCTTGATGGCGCCACACCCGAGATGTTTGTTTCTAACTTACGTAAAGCAGGCAGTGAAAAAAGTGAGACTATGGAACGATTTTTATCAAAAGAATTGCGTGCACGCTACTTTCACCCACGCTGGATAGAACAAATGCAAAACGAAGGTTATGCCGGTGCAACAGCCATTTTAGATCGCATGAATAACTTTTGGGGCTGGGAGGTCATGGCTCCCGAATACGTTCACGATGAACAATGGCAGCAGTTTTTTGAAGTCTATGTCGAAGACAGCTACGACATGGAGATCAACGAATGGTTTGAGCAGGTACACCCCACCGCGCAAGCACAGCTGCTTGAGCGTATGTTAGAAGCCGTTCGTAAAGACTACTGGCAAGCAGATGCAGAAACCTTACAGAAAATGACGGAGCGCTATATTGAGCTGGCCAATAAATACGATGTTTTTACTGATAATAAAAGTTTTAAAGACTACGTAAACAACAGTGCCGCAGGTTTTGGTTTAGATATGCTTCAAGTAGCAGCTAATCAAGCACAAAGCCAAGCCAAAGAAAACACCAATAACACCCAACAAGTTCAAGGTCAAAAGCTTGAAAAAATAGAGAAGCAAGAAAACAATACAAACGAGCACAACTGGCTAATGGTCTCTGCCTTTGGCTTCTGCTTATTGACGATATTATTGGGTGGCGTTCGACAGTATTACCCACGTAGATAAAGCGCTGTCTAAGTAGAAAGACATCACCTTATTAGATGAATAAAGGAAACTAAACGCTCAATTAATATGACAACAAGGTAAACCGCAGCTATGGATGGGTGCGGTCTGCTTTAATTATCTATGCTCTTAGCAACAACAAGGGCTATTTACGCCCCAAATAACGACGCTTAAATTGCTTGAACCTGTATCTTAGTGACTTAGCATGAAACGTAAACTTGTCGTAATGAACTCGTTTTTCCTGCGAATGGGTTTTATGCTCGGCTAAACAGTTAAGAATCGATTCGATACGGTTAACATAGGTATGCTTCTCTTTAACGATGTTCATCAGTTCAATAACATCGTCTACCTTTCGATCAGACGTTAACCAAGACTTAGCTTTGTCGACCATCACCGCCAAGTTCGACTCATAAATACTTTTCTCATCTAGAAGCTGATGAATCGAACAAAATAACAGTAATACAAAGCCTAACCTAAGTCCCTTTAGGCTTGCCTCCATAGCTTGTATACAGGCCCTATCGATGCTTCGAAATAACTTATCTACAAGCCCGAATTAACTTTTTTGTTACTCAACAAAGCAAATAAACAGCGTTAATAACAACAACGCTGCACTCAATTTTTACTGGCCACATAGGAACGCCAGCCCTTAAAACTCGTAATGTCTTGCCCTATGTCTTTTGAACGCCCTTCGGCAATAAACCCTGGGTACCAAAGGCCGTCCTCAAGCTCTACACGCCCGATACCTAAAGGCGCTGCAATGCCTAAAACAAAACTGCCAAAGCGACTAATGGGTAAACGCCATAGCTCTACCGGTATAGCTACGCCGTTATTCTCTTCGCGTATCATAGCTGGCCGCTCTACCTCACCGGCTACGCTGTACATTCGATAGTGTGCTGCACTTTTGGTGGTCTTAACTAAATAGGCTCCGCGTTCGATTAATTGCTTATTTAAAGGCATGCCTGATAAGTGCGCGCCACAGACAACCACATCCATCCAGCCTTCAGAAGGGGCTTTCTTAGAAGTCGCTTCCGCTGCTTTCCAGCCTGTGGCCCCCAAAGGTAATTTAAGCGTTTGTTCAAGCAAATGCGCAATGCTCAGGAGCTTTTTATCGCTAAATGCAAAGCCAACTAGACTAATGCCAAACGGCAAGCCACTGGGCTTAAACCCGGTTGGAACAGCAAGAGCAGCATAATCTAATAAATTCATATAATTGGTGTAATAACCAAGTTGACTATTCAACTCAATAGGATTTTTCTGAACGTCATCAATGGTGAAATGACGGCCCGCTGTTGGGGTCACCATAAAATCGACTTGAGCCATAATCTTATCGGCTATTTTTTTCAATGCTTGCAACTTATAAGCAGCAGAAAAGGCATCTACCGCTAATTTGTCTTTACCACCTGTGATAATGTTGCGAGTCACCTCTAAAAAAGCCTCTGGTTGACTATCTAAAAGCGCTTTTGTTGCTGCATAGCGCTCTGCCACCCAAGGCCCCTCGTACAACAATATCGCAGCATCCAGAAAGGGCTCAAAATCAATTTCAACCGCTTCGCCACCTAAATCTGTTAAGGCTGTTAAGGCTTGGCTAAACGCTTGCTCAGATTCAGAACAGCCAAAGAACTGTAATTGTTCGGCCTTGGGTACAGCAAAACTAAAATGACTTTTTCCAGCATTTACAAAAGGCGTTTCCCAGCCTGTATTTTCAGCAGGATTAGCACGGCTATAACAGTCGCGCTCATCGTAGCGGGCAGCCACATCAAAAACGCTATTGGCATCGTCAATGGTCGTTGCAAAAATACTTACACAATCAAGGCTGCGACAAGCGGGAACCACTCCTTGGGTCGATAACAAGCCTTTGCTTGGTTTAAGGCCGACCAAATTATTAAACGCTGCGGGCACACGCCCCGATCCTGCGGTATCGGTCCCAAGTGAAAAGCTCACCACACCTTTAGCAACAGCAACAGCGGAACCCGAACTAGAGCCACCAGAAAGATACTCAGATTTAAAGGCGTTAGCTGTAGCACCATAGGGTGAGCGGGTGCCCACCAAGCCGGTGGCAAACTGATCTAGATTGGTTTTACCAATAGGTATTGCGCCTGCATCTACCAAAACTTGCACAACCGCGGCATTTTGTTCTGGCATATAAGCAAACTCGGCACAAGCTGCGGTGGTTTCTACACCGGCCACGTCGATATTATCTTTAACCGCAAAAGGAATACCCCATAAGGGGCATGCATTAATATCTAAGGTCTCTAGCTGGTTTAGATAGGTATCGACTTGCTGCTCAGTAAACAAGCTAATCCACACATTATCCTGTTGTAATAAAGCGGCTTTCTCTAATAGTTCAGAAAATAACTGTTTGGGGCTTAGCGTTTTATTTAAATATTGCTGACGTAGATGGGTAATAGTTAAGTTTTGGTACATGCTAACCTCGATCTTGATTACGATTATTGGCCCTAGTAAGCTTGGGCCCATGTCGTTATATTTTTCTCACCCGTGTTCAGTCTTTAACAGTCAAAACCATGAGTGCCTGCCCAGCATTAATTTGCTGCCCTGGTTTGACCAATAATTGGCTAACCGTTCCGGCCTCTAAGCTGGGAATCTCAAGTTCCATTTTCATCGATTCCAAAACCATTAAGACACCACTGGCATCAAAGCTGTCGCCTTCTTTCACTAGAATTTGCCATACACTTCCCGCTGCAGGGCTTTCAAGTAAGAACTCCTTATCCGCTAAAACTAGGTCCGTACTTTGATCTGCAGCATCAACTTCTTGCTCATAGGTAAATTGACCAGTGCTTTTCCAGTGCTCAAGTTCCTGCTGAAACGCCTGTTGCCGAGTCTGGGTAAACGTTTCGATTTGCTCTGCCTTTTTATCCAATAAAGCTTGGTAGGCCTGCATATTCAACTTTGTTTTTTCGATCTTGAGTGAATAACGTCCGTTGGGAAAATCTCGACGTATTTGTTGCAAGTGCTCATTGCTAACGGGATAAAAACGAATCTGATCAAAGAAGCGCAATAACCAAGGTTTTTCAAACTCTTGCGTTTTTTGGTAGCGATTCCACATCTGTAACGTTCGGCCAACAAACTGATAACCGCCAGGGCCCTCCATGCCATACACACACATATAGGCCCCACCAATGCCAACCGAGTTCTCGGCCGTCCATGTTCTTGCAGGGTTGTATTTAGTGGTGACCAAGCGGTGGCTTGGATCCATTGGCGTTGCGACAGGTGCGCCGAGATAAACATCGCCTAAACCCATCACTAAATAGCTTGCATCAAAAACAATCTTTTGCACTTCATCAACGCTACTCAAACCATTAATGCGACGGATAAAATCAATATTTGAAGGAGCCCACGGTGCATTGGGTCGTACTGATTGTGAGTATTTGTTAATGGCCTCCTGACAGGCTGGGTCATCCCAACTTAAAGGTAAATAAACGATGCGTGAATCAAACTCCATATCGTTTACATCAAGTAAGTTGTTTTCCAAGCGCTGTAATAAGCTAAGTAAATCTTGTTGGGATAACAGTTTTGAATCGTAGTGAATTTGCAGGGAACGAATACCGGGGGTTAACTCTTCGATACCTGTTAATTGATGGCTAGCAACATGCTGCTTAAGCGCTTCTAATAGAGCTTGAGAACGAAAACGAAGCTTTAAATCCAGTTCTTGCTCACCATATTCAACCAATAAAAAGCGATCGCCTTGAGGGCGATAAACCACATCAAACTCAGCCTTTGTTGTCGCCAAAACTAAGGGCTTGGCTAACAGCTCACTCACGGACTGCGCCGAGGGTGATGGCGCAGGCGCTAAGTCGTTTATATTTTTTCGGGTGTTAAGGGCAGATAAAAAATCTTGCCGATAATACGCCTGCTCAACAGCCTGAGATTGCTCAAGTGGCACAAAGCTTATGGTATCCCCTGCTTTAAGCTGGCCCAGCTTCCACAAATCCGCATCAATAACGGTTATTGGACAAACAAAGCCTCCTAAGCTCGGACCATCCGGCCCCAATATCACTGGCATATCACCGGTAAAATCAACGGCACCAAATGCATAGGCATTGTCGTGAATATTAGACGGGTGCAAGCCGGCTTCACCACCATCACTGCGCGCCCACTCGGGTTTAGGGCCATTTAAACGAATACCGGTGCGACTAGAGTTGTAATGCACCTCCCACTCGACATCAAACAGTTGCCGAATGTCATTAGTAGTAAAAAAGTCTGGCGCACCATGAGGGCCATATATTACTTGCAGCTGCCAGTGATGACTTAATCGCGGTTGATGCTCTGGGGCAAGTTCCGCTAAGTTAATGGCCATATCTTGGCTATCGGCCACCTGCAACATGTCACCTGCACGTAAAGCGCGGCCACAGTGGCCACCAAATTGGCCTAAGGTAAACGTACTGCGACTGTCCAAATACTCAGGGCAATCAATGCCGCCTTGCACACATAGGTAAGCTCGCGCTCCAGCTCCAGTCAACTTCGCTACAGCTAAGACTTGCCCCGCTTGAATGGTTAACACCTGATAAAAGCATACCGGCTTATTATCTAAGCTGGCGCTCATAGAAGCACCAACCAATACCACCTTGCACATTTGATGGAATTTAAGCACCGCACCTTGAATGGTGAATTCTAAACCAGCATGCAAAGGGTCGTTACCCAGCATGCGGTTACCAATATCAAAAGCGAAATTGTCAAAGGCACCCGAAGGGGGAATGCCCACGTGCCAATAACCTGAACGCGCAGGGTGATCTTGCACACTGGTCATCGTGCCCGGAGATAGAACCTCGATTAAGTTCTCATTGTGTGCCAATGTCTCTAAGCTTTTAGTGCTGGCTTGCCCGGCTTTGAATAAGGACCAATTTAAAATATTTTTAAGGTAATTTAAATTCGTGCGAATGCCATAAACAATACTGTTATCTAAGGCGCTATTTATAGCGCTTATTGCTTGTTCACGTGTCTGCTGATGCACAATGATTTTGGCGAGCATGGGATCAAAAAATGGCGATACTTCAATACCTGCCTGCACCCATGTATCAACACGAAGAGGCCCTGCCTGCTCGCCCTTAATACCATGCGGTGTCTTAGGGAATTCAACTTGAGTTAATAAACCCGCCGAAGGCTGGAAGTTTTTTACAGGGTCTTCTGCGTAGACTCGAACCTGAATAGCATGCCCTTGGGGCCTTAATACTCGCAACTCATTTAAATCCAAACCAGGCTGCTTGGCAGTTGCTAACATCCACTTAACAAGATCTACATTAAAGACCTCTTCGGTAACACCGTGCTCTACCTGTAAACGAGTATTTACCTCTAAAAAGTAAAACTGCTCTTGCTCAAAGTCGTAAATATATTCCACTGTTCCAGCAGTTAGATAATTGACTGAACTCATCAATTGCTCTGCCGTAGTGTGCATATGCTCACGTACATGCTGTGGCAAGTTCGGCGCTGGCGTTTCCTCTACGACTTTTTGATTTCGGCGCTGGCAAGAACAATCCCGCTCACCAAGAGCGACAACCTCACCGGCACCATTCCCTATAACCTGAACCTCGATATGACGGGCTCGGGCAATAAACTTTTCCAAAAAAACACCATCGTTAGAAAAGTTTTGTTCACCTAGGTGTTTTACTTTGCCAAAAGCACTACTGAGCTCTTGTGCACTTAAGCAAACTTGCATACCAATACCACCGCCACCTGCGGTGCTTTTTAGCATAACAGGATAACCAATAAGATCCGCTGCGGCCAAAGCCTGCTCAACGTCGAGCAATAAGTCTGTGCCAGGCACTAGCGGCACACCTGCTTGTTCAGCCAGTTCTCGTGCTCGATGTTTTAAACCAAAGGCCAACATCTGCTCTGCCGATGGCCCTACAAAAGTTACGTTATTGGCTGCTAACAATGCAGAAAAATCTGGATTCTCACTCAAAAAACCATAACCGGGATGAACAGCATCAACTTCGGCTTGCTGAATAATGGCGAGTAATTTCTCTTGATTTAGATAGGTATCTTTAGCGGCACCTTCACCCAAGCTAAACGCCTGATCTGCTTGCGAGACATGCAATGAGTCACGATCTGCTTCAGCATATACAGCAACCGACTCTATACCCAGTTGCTTTAAGGTGCGAATAATACGACAAGCAATAGCACCACGATTGGCGATCAATACTTTGTTGAACATGATAAACCTTCACATTCAGGCGGGTCGTCCCGCGTCAATTTTTTCGGAGTTAGTCGTCTAACTCGGACAGCCACGCTGCCATTTATATGTGTTTTAAAGTAGGCTTATGCGTCCCACACTATCATTGCAACAGGGCTCGGATTATATGCATTGCACGGGTTATTTAACTGAGGGCAGTTAGACATAAGCACCACAACATCCATCAATGCTTTTAACTCGACGTATTTACCCGCATCACTAATGCCATCGACAAAACTTAAGCCACCCTCTTTGGTCACAGGTACATTCATAAAAAAATTAATATTGTGGGTGATATCACGTTTAGTTAAACCGAACTCAGGATTCTCGGCCACGGCTAACATCCAACTATCTCGACAAGCATGCATAGACTTTTTTTCTAGCGCATAGCGCACGGTGTTCGATTCAGTTGCACAGGCACCACCAAGAGTGTCATGTCGGCCGCAGGTGTCTGCCACAATTTCTAGCATGGCTCTATTTTCATTTGTCCGTAGCACAGTACCTGTGCTTAAAAACACATTGCCTTGTTCACGTATCGTATCCATAGCACTGTAACGCTCACTAGGGTCCTCGGCACTGTAGAATAAAGTATCGGCAGCTTGGTTGCCCTCCATATCCAAAATACGTAGGGTTTGGCCTTTTTTAATAATCTTCATCCAGTAATCGCCTGCTGCCACCACATCATGTAATAACGCAGCCTCAGGCTTAAGTTGGCTAGAGCTTAATTCTGTCATTGGAGGCCTCCACAGCAAGAGTGTTCATTATTAGCCAGTGGTGCTAAACCAAGATGGTATAATTCATTGTTCTTAAAACCACGTTGATTCTCTGGGCATGAATTCATGCACTCATCATCGGCAGCCACCAAAGGTGAGCGTCGAATTTGAAATTCAACTGATTTAAAAGGGTATTCTTCTGCAGGGTTTAATGGATGCGGGCATGTATGTAAAACCACCAAGGTGTCCATTTCAAAGCGCAATTCAATAAAGTCACCGGCCTTTGACGCCTCAGTTGTAAAACGTAATTGACCTGCGTCATCACTTTCGACTTGGCTAAATAAGTTTAAGTTGGCCGCCATATCAGCTTTACCAAGACCATATTTAGCAAGCTCGACTAAAAAACTGTTATAGCCACTTAAATGCCAATTATTACGTTTAGCTTGGTAATTAAAATCATCTGGTGTTAATCCACCCCACTTTTTGGCAACTGTTTCAGGATGAGTATTACCACACACCGTTTCATGCCAGCCCATTGTATCTTCAACAATAGAGGCAAAGACTCTGCCCATGTCAGAATACAAACAGTGGCCTTGAGTCAATTTAAAGGTGTGCTGACATTTTAAAGTATCTGGCGCGTTGTAGCGTTCTAATAAATTTTCAGGGTTGTAAAATAGCATACCAACATTAGCCCCACCCTGCTGATCAATTAAACGTAAACGGGTACCGCGACGCATGCGCATAGACCAGTGTTTACCACCAGGTAATACATCGGAATATAAAATTTGAGTATCCACTGTCATTACTCTTCCTTAACAGTTTGAAGCTTGATATTAATTTCAGAAATAGCCTCTCGGCTCTCGGGGTGTTTAAGTGGTAGGTCATAGGTAATTTGAGCGCCGTAGGCCGTTGGCGCTTGTTCATCAAAACGCAGTTTATCAAATACCCATAAGCGACTACCTAGCTCAAACCCCTCTTTAATATCGTGGGTCACCATAAAAATAGTGAGTTTCTTTTCTTGCCAGATACGCTTTATCAGCTTATGCATATCTGCTCGAATACCAGGATCTAACGCTCCAAAGGGTTCATCTAATAACAACACCTTGGGGGCTTTCATCAAAGCTTGCGCGATAGCCAAGCGCTGCTGCATGCCCCCCGATAATTCATGGGGGTATTTTTTTACCGCATGAGTTAAACCAACTGATTCAATCAGTTTAAGAGCCTCGTTTTTGATGGCGGCTTTTTCTTTAGAAAACACCCGCCCGAGCAGCCTAGAACTCACTCTTTTTGATACTAACTCGGCTGCAATCTCTACGTTTTGTAGAACCGTTAAATGTGGAAATACCGAATACCTCTGAAAGACAATGCCACGATCTGGCCCAGGTTCACTGTCAATAGGTTTACCATCAATTAATAGCTCCCCTTTAGTTGCTTTTACCATCCCTAGCAGCATATTTAAAAAGGTGCTTTTGCCACAGCCAGAGGCGCCAACCATGGTAATAAAATCACCTTGTTCTACCGAAACACAAAGCTGCTCGAGAACTTGATTATCGCCATACGATTTCCAAACATTTTTCGCTTGAATAAACGGTATTGGATTAGTACCTGTCATGACTTAGCTCCTTGCAAAGCGTGAAACCAAGGAAAGCTCTTACGTGACAACTGTTTAAGTGCATAGTCCGTAATAAAAGCAAGAAACGTGATCCAAGCGACATAAGGTAAAATGACATCCATTGCCATATATCGACGAACCAAAAAGATGCGATAACCCAAGCCCTCTTGAGCCGCAATGGCTTCACCGGCAATCAAAAAAAGCCAAGCAGCACCTAAAGACAAACTCACTAACGCAATTAAACGCGGCATGATTTGCGGCAATACCACTCGTACTAAGATCTGCCAACTATTGGCACCTAGTGTTTGAGCTTTGATCAACTGCTCTTTTGGAAGTTCAAGCACTCGGGCTTGCATATCACGAATAATAAAAGGCGCAATACCAATCACAATCAGTACAACTTTCGATACTTCACCTAAACCAAAAACAATAAATAGAATAGGCAGGATAGCCATCGGGGGGATTAACGATATTGCCACAAATAAAGGCGACATAGCTGAACGTGCGTAGGGGAATAAACCCATACAAGCACCAAAGATAAGCCCCATCAATGCACTGATCATCACCCCCTGAAATAAACGCCACAAACTTGCAGCGGTATCGACCCACAACAAATATTCGCCCGTGCGTTTACTAGGCTCAAACGCCATGCGCTCGATTGCGGCACTAAACTGGGCAATTGAAGGCAGTAACTTGTCATTTGCATTTTCAGCTAAACGCGCATCAGACGCCGCAATGTATAAAACCACCAATACGGCAAAAGGCAAAATAGCCAAAAGAACCGAAAAAGGCCTACTGGGGGCTAAGTTGATTAGTCGCTTCATAACGAACCCTAAGATGTAGTGATTGCGAGAACAAGCAAAGCAAGAACCCGAGCCTTTAACGACTGGGTTCTAAGTCTTTAAAACACTTAAAGTTTGCCTTCTGCCTTCATTTGCATATAGCTAGGATTAAAACGAAGCTTAATATTGTTTTTATCGCCATACACACCAGCTGGGGTTTCAATACCAATAAACGACGCATCATCAGCACCGTCACCTAAGATACCGTGTTTAAAGGAGAACTCAGCCACATATTGCATGGTTTTAACAAGCTCAGGGCTTTTAGTGAATTTAACCGCATCTGCTGCATCAAAAAACATCTTGGTTGTGGCCAATTGCGCATCAAATCCCGCTAAGTTAGTGCCTGAAGCCTCAGCCATTTGTACGCGTGCACTGTCTTTAACCTGCATAGTCGCCATGATTTCATACCAAGCGCCAACAAGGGCTTTACCCAGTTTAGGGTTGTCAGCTAGGACATCGGTATTCACAACCAGTAGATCAATAATTTCCCCAGGAATATTACTTGAATCAAATACCTTGTTACTATTTGGCATTGCTTCGATTTCTGAAAGTAGTGGATTCCAAGTTGTGACAGCGCTGACATCCGCAGTGCCGTAAGCTGCAACCATGTCTGCATCAGAGGTATTAACCACGCTGATATCTTTTTCAGACAAGCCAACCGACTCTAACCCACGGGCAAGTAAATAGTGCGATACAGAAAGTTCGACAAGATTAACTTTTTGACCTTTGATATCGCTAAGTTTGGATGCGCCTTTTAAAACAACACCATCATTACCATTAGAAAAATCACCCACGATTAAAGCGGTTGAATCAACACCGCTGGCAGCGGGAATTGTTAAGGCATCCATATTAGTCATGGTGCAAGCATCAAACTGACCAGCACTGTATTGATTGATGGACTCAACATAATCGTTGATTTGCACAACATTGATGTCGATATCGTATTTATCTGCCCATTTTTTTACAATGCCCGAACTGGCGCCATAATCCCACGGCATCCAACCTACATAAATGGACCAACAAATATCAAAACTTGATTTTTCTTTGGCTTGCACAACGCCGGGAACGAGTGCAGCAGCCAAGGTAAGTGCAGAAAATAGTGCTTTTAACTTTTTCATTGTAGACACTCCAAAGGTCTTAGGCGTTAAATTAAGGGCGCACAGGAGAGATCAAAACGTTGACTCCTCCCGGGCTTTTGTCCCGCCGTGTAACCTTCTGCAGAGCAGTCCACAACAGTTACTAAAGTAACGATGTGGTTTTCTAGGTCGTCCACTCTCGGACCAGTCATTGTTTACTTCAAAAGAAAACAACCGGAACCCTAGTGGGCTATTTAGACAGATATCAACCGCTCAAGCGTTTGATCCTCTGTGTGCTGATATTACTAATACAATTACTATGCCAGCCCTTACATGCCGACAACTCGCTTGATGACGCACATTCTTACGGCATTTGTGGTTGATTTTGGTGACAAACCAAAAATAACGCACTAAATGCAGGCATAAATTATGCTGTTAGTGAACTTAAGGTTTTATAAGACGAGAAGATAGGAGAGATAAGGCAATATATGAATACTGGATCAAAGCATTAAGCGGCTAAAGAGCACTTACCCTTAATACTAAGAGATATTTCTTTTTTTACGCACGAACATCGAGTGCCGCTCTTTATATTGAGGCGAATAAAAAAATTAGACAGCAACGAATAATAAGCATGTCATCATCCACCTAAACTTAAGCCGGTATATTAATCCCCTTGCAAGCCCTTTTAGCGCAGCCAATTTAAGTTTAAAACCGTGATCAGAACAAGCCACTTTTAGTTCCAGCCTTGGCGCCATTTAGTTTCATTTTTTAGATCGGTCCAATCAATGGCATAGGAACGATTAGATATTACAGCCTCGATAAGGCAGTGAATAACAGCCCCCTCCTCATCAAACTCGACTTCAGTCACTAAGAAATGTTTTTCTTTTTTCAAAGGCTTTAGCGCTGTCCACTTACTATTATGTAACTTTTTAGGGGGGAGCTTTTTAGGATTGAGCTTTTTATGACTAGAGTGTTTATAGCTAGTATTTGTAGGCTTATTCGCTGACATAGTTCGATGCGCACTCTACTATTTTGAATAAAGTACCACGTTAAAAACGTAGTGCCTACTGTGTTGAAGCAACAAGAGCCTTTATAGATTACAAAAACAAAAAAAGCCCGCAAGCAAGCTTGCGGGCCATCACTAGGACATTCATCCGGCTAGCCGGAATTGAATTTTCTACTTACTGCGCGGTAAAGGTCATCTTATCGAAGAACCAGTGCCACTTAAGCGAAGAACCTACCGCTTCTACACGAACAGTGTGCTCACCAGCGCTAATCGCTAAACCACTGGTTATATCGCGCTCAGTAAATACATTCAGGTTATTACCTGTGATGTCTGTTTGGGCTACAGCAACACCGTCGATATATATCTTAGCGGCACTATCAGCACTTTCTTTGGTAGACGCAATAAAACTTAGATCATAGATACCATCAGCAGGGAACGTCACCGTGTAGTCTGCCCAACCACCCGTTAAGATGTGATCAGCAAAAGTCGTTGTTCCCCAAAAAGTACGTGTTGTAAAGCCATCTTGGGTACCACCCGTTTCAGCAAAGTCTTCGCCTTCAATCACAATAGGCTCGCCAGGGTTAGAGCTTGCTATAGGTGATGGCGTAGGGCTTGGAACACTGCTTCCAATTGGGGAAGGCAATACAGGGCTAGGCTCTGAAGGCGAGACATAGTTAAACGTCAGCTTATCTGCATTCCACTGCCATACCGAAGAACCTTCACTTTGCACTCGCAAGGTATAGGTTCCTGCAGCAATGCTAATACCAGAGCTGATGACCTGTGAATCAAATAGATCCCAATCACCGGTTGGCTCAATAGAAGATGAGGCGACCTCAACACCATTAAGGCTAATAGCAACACCTAAGTCACCAGTCATTGGTGAAGCAACATCAAGAGTAAGACTAAAAACACCGCTATCAGCAAAAGTCACCGTGTATTCAGCGTAGTCACCTGATGTATTCCAGTTAATACCAGGGCCGTAGATATTAAAGCCGTTAATGGTATCGCCGCCAACAGCTGCGCCAGCTCGACCGGTATTAACAAAGTCTTCAAGCTCAACAACACTGTAATAAGGCAGCGGCGAGACGCCTGGTGTTGGTGTATCAGACGGCTCTACAGATGGAGTCACCGATGGCAACGGCGATGGCTCTGTAGATGGCGTCACTGAGGGTGACGGAGATGGCTCTGCAGGTGATGGTGAAGGGGAAGGCACAGGGACTTCAGATACAAGTGGAGAAGGCTCTGTAGAAGGCGTTGCTGATGGAGAAGGCAATGGCTGAGTTCCACCACTAACATCCAACAACTTCAAGAACTGTGCGCTGTGACCAAACCACTGCCAAGCAGCATCGCCGGCACTCATGATTTTCACATCGTGAATACCTGCAGGGATGCTAAAGGTGGTTTGCATCCAGTTTTCATAGTGTGAATCCCAGTCACCTGAAATACGGTTAAGGCCTTCAGATAGCACTTCTTCATCATCAATAAAGACTTTTACACCCGTGCCTTCAGTAACCGTAGTTCCTGCGCGAAGCATAAACGCAAAGGTTCCGCCTTCACCAAAGTCGATATTGCTATAAACACCAAACTCACCACGAGTATTATCAGTTACAGCGGCAGGGAAACCTTTAGTGCCCCACCCCCATGCTGCAGCGTCATAGCCTTCAGATACAACCTCATCACGACCGGTTGATGAGAAAGAAGTCATCGCCAAGCTAATTTCTTGGCCTACTTCAATTAGCTCTACTTCTAGCTCAAACACTTGCCCAGGCAAGTCGGGGTGGGTACCTGTTAGTATTACTGTACCACTGCCAATTTGAGTCAAACTGCCGGTTTCAGGATCAATCACTTGAGTAGGCATAATCATGCCCGACTTTGTAACTGTAGCAATGCTGCTATCACTGGAAGTCCACACAATGTTTTTATCAGTCGCGTTCGCAGGCTCAAAATTCGCATCAATAACGTGGCCATTGTGAGCATAGAAATAACGAACATCATCTTCAGGCGCGCGATAAGGGCTTAGACGACGCTCAGAAAGCACCTGAACTTTGCTGCTATCAAAACTGATGCTAGTCGCTGGAACATAAGCAGATGGGCCAGAGCTTGCAGCGCCAACATAACTTTCAGGCGTATCTAAAGGACGGCTGTTCTGATACAGGAAGTCTAGAGGCTGGTTCATTGCTGAAGCGCCTTGGAAGCCGTCACCATCTTTTGCTGCCACACGCATGCTATAACGAGGATTACCGTCTGGCTGAATGGCTCTCCAACCTTGGCCGTCATAATTTTCTAGCTCATCGGTTGTCCATACACGAATGTAATCAACTTCGTGATCATGCTCAAGCTCTGCAGGTGTTGGTAAACCAAACCAGTCCGGCATGGTTTCAGTATCAAGCAAAACATATAAAGGCGTGTGGTGATAACGGTTGGCCATTGAACGCACTAACTTACCATCAACATACCAGCGAATTTCGTCCGGCCCCCAATACAAACCATAAACATGGAAGTCTGCAGCAAAATCGATACCGGCATTCCAGTGACCACCATTTTGCAGACCATTGGCGTGAGGTAATAAATCATCACCACCTTGCCAGCCCGCACTACCACAGCTATCGCCAGAAGCATTCTTGCTAAAGATACGGTGATCATCACCTTGGTATTCAAATACCCAAGTATTCATATTGTAGTACTGGGCCCACTCAGGACGACGACCGCCTTGCTCGTAGACATCAATTTCTAAGTCGTGGTCAACCAAACCTTGACTAAAACCGCGCTCACCGGGAATGTAACGAGTGTCTTCTAAAGTTTGTGCATAAAGCCAAAATGCAGAAGATCCAACACCGACTTTTGAGCGAACCTCAAAATAACCATAACGTATAGGATTTACGTTCATGGCGGTTGCTGCACTCCAACCATCAAAATAGTTAGCACCTAAGAAACCAAAGACTTGTGATTCAACTTCTTGCTTAAGGCTAAGCTTTAAACGACCGCTTTCTTGGCGGACATTTTTAGGTAAAAAAGGCGCAGGTTCACGGCCGCCCCAAGTGTGGTTATTTGCCAACCACTTACCATTGGCAGAGCCGTCCGACTTAAATTCATCAAAAGTGTTTGAGTTAAATTCATCACTGAGCTCAGATTTAAAAGTCCAGCCGGCACTATTATCAAGGTCTGATAAAGGAAAGCTTTGTGCTGCTGGGGTGTTATCACGAACAATCGCTTCGCTCTCATCCCATTTAGAATTTAAGCGCATAAATGGAAATTCATATTGCTCGGTAACTGAATTACCGTCTTTATCCCAGTAAGTATTTAGATCCCACGGGGAACCATCACACTTAAATTTGTAACTCCAAGGATCACCCGCGTTAAAGTCATCAGACTTTGCATCGGTATCCTCTTGGTTCCAATAATATTCCGCTTCTACTCGGTAATTATGGAAGTTACCTTCCCAAGCAGTGGATTTTGCCGCATGTGCAACGGGCATTAACGAACTCGATATGCAGGCGGCGAGTAAAGACCGCGCCAAACACGATTTTGATAGACTCACAGGCGTTCTCCTGAGCTTATTTGCATTATTTTTGTTTTAGGGCAGCTGAATTTAATAGGGGCTAAATACAGCTCCATTAGCTCAAGATAAACAACGCATGAGCTAGGCCAACAGTTAGGACGAATTAGCAGGCGAACACAGCCTAGGACGACCGGCGGACAATGACAAATACTTTGTATTTATTTTGTGAAAAATGACGCTTTTGTGGGGTAAATAAAGGCCTAAGTTCGTGGAAAAGAACTATGAAGGACTTATTTTTCAACTTAAAAAGACGTAATTATGAACAACAACAAAGACTCAAATAAAAACAAGAAAGGTCAAACTTTAGTAGCAACAGTAATGCAAATAAAGCGGATAAAAAAAGCAGAAAAAAGGGCCTAAGGTCTTCAATATGGCGAGTGATACAAGTAATGAAAAAGAGCTTATGAGTCCCTTAGCTCGACATTAGCGCCAGTTTTTCCAAGGGTCATCATCGGCCGCACTAGCGGCACCTTTATCTTTACGAGGGCGGCTGTAATGACTATCTCTATCAGCTCGGCGATTACTCAAGCTTCGGCTGCGATTGGCATCGTGAGCTGCCGCTTTACGCTCACGCTTTTCTCGTAAGCGCTCAGCATCTTCCAAGCTCAATTCCGCAGGCTCACCGGGTACATCGCCTTCGGGCATAATACGGCTGCGCGGTGGCAACTGAAACTGTTCATCTGAGGCCTTGGGCATGCTTTTATATTGGTAGAGATAAAAAGCCTCGACCTTCTCTCGGGCCCATTCCGTGCGCTTTAAAAACTTAACGGCCGACTCAACACTGGCATTGGTTTTAAAGCAGTTAAGGTTCAAATAGGCATAGAGGATCTCATAGCCATAGTGATCAACCAAATCATTCACAAGCTGCTTAAGACCTACGCCATTTAAGGGGTTACTCTTATAGTTAATGTCATCGCTCATGCTGGGCCTCACCTGTTTTGAAACACAGTATACCGTAAAACACGCCAATCCCGAGCCTTAGACTTAGGCCAAAAACGTGCATACTTAACGATTTAAACGACAACACGAGCTATGCAGCTTTCGGCTATTCAAGGTCAAAACAGGTAGCGCTTGCATCTATCTATATACCTAAAACCTCTAGGTCCAGCCATAGAATAATGGACTAAGCTTAGCTATAACAAAGAATGTAAAACGACCAAGGCGCAGTGCTGCCCCTCGCCACTAAGCTAGATAGCGAACCAAGAGAAGAAAGCGATTTGCACAAGCGCAAGGACACCAGCCATTTCAATGTACAAGGTAGAGCAGGCCTTTAATAAAAACGCATCTAGGAGGCTGGCAGAGCTACAAGGCTTTGCCGATGCCATCAACATGCCTTTTTTTTGCAAAGAACGCCAAGGTGAGTTCTTGGTTGTCAATCGTGCGTTTTTAAACTTATTTAAAGTCCCCCGCACGCTAGAGAACGTCAATACCATTGTGCGCCTATTGCCGCACTCTAAAATTGCCACTCTGAGCAAGCATGAAGAAAACCTCAATAAGGATGGCGATAGTGGGCATTTTGGTATGCGCATCGTTAGTCCAGAAAAGAGCAGTGACTTTATTGTTCATAAAACAGCCGCAGATATCTGTGGTGACGGTGCACTCAAAGTTGTAGGCATGATCGTTAACACCGTCGACGACGGCCACCCCCTTGCCGCACCACAAATTATCACCGACCTAGATGAGCGAGTAAAAGAGCTAGAATGCCTCTATGACGCCTCAGCAACACTCGAGCGCCTTGCTGACAACGGCCTTGCTGTACTTCACGAACTTGCCCAGCGTATCCCCTTAGCGTTTACTCAAGCTCAAGCTACTGGTGTGAAGATAGAGTTTGATCAGCAGAGCTACACATCGAGTAATTACCAATCCGATAAAGACCAATTAACTAAAGGCAAAGCATCATACAAACACCTTATTCAAAGCATCAGCCCCTTAGGTAAAGAACGGGGCTACATTAGCGTGTACTTAGATAAAGATGTTTCGTTTTTAGATGAAGAGCGCTGCCTAATAAAAGAATTAGCTCGAACCATTTCCTTGCATATAGAAAAACATGAGGCACAAAAAGAATTAGAGCAACACGAACTGTTATTCGAGCACACCTTTGAATATGCAGCCGTTGGCATTTGCCACGGTGATAAAAATGGCTGCTTTATTCGGGCGAATAAAAAGCTGGAAGAGATATGGGGTTATAGCAAAGAAGAAATCAAAGGCATGAGTTTTAAAGATGTCAGCCACCCCGATGACATAGAGGAAACAGCTAACCATAAAAATAGTCTACTTGCCGGAGAAGCTGATAATTTCAGTATGGAAAAACGCTATATTAGAAAAAATGGCGAGATTATGTGGGCCAATTTAACTGTGTCATTAGTAAAACGTCCAGACCAAAGCCCTGATTATTTTATTGGCGTGATCGAAGACATTACCGAAAAGCGCCATGCTATTGAAGAAACTAAACGCTTAACCCAAAAAGTAAAACGGACCTTTGTCGAAACCGTAGCCGCACTCTCTCAAGCGATGGAACTTAGAGACCCTTATACAGCGGGCCACCAAGAACAGGTCTCAGAACTGGCAGTAGCTATCGCCAAAGAGATGGGGCTCGATGAAGAAACCGTTGAGGGCTTGCGCATAGGCTCGTTACTGCACGATATAGGTAAGCTCTATATTCCCTCTGAGTTATTATGCCGCCCCGGCCGCCTCAACCCAGAAGAATTTGCCTTAATAAAAACCCACTCTAAAGTCGGCGCTGAAATTATTAGCCATATTGATATGCCTTGGCCTATTACCGAAATGGTTTTACAGCATCACGAACGTTTAGATGGTTCGGGCTATCCTCACGGCTTAAGTGGTGAGGCTATTGTTTTGGAGGCCCGTATTATTGCCGTTGCGGATACCATACAAGCCATGTGTGGGCACCGCCCCTACCGGCCAGCAAAATCGGTAGAAAGTGCCTTGAATGTGATTCAACAAGGTAAAGCTAATATTTACGATGCTGCAGTTGTTGATGCCGCATTAAACGTCGTACACAACAATCCACCCGCTTGGATTGTTTTTTAACTCTCGCCTAAAAACAGTCAAACTCACACTTATCAAGCGCCACTTTTAAAGTGCATCAAAACTAGCTTTAAAAACACTCTAGAGCGAGCCGCCAACAATAGGATAGCGCTAGGCTTTATGCTATGTTTGGCGACATAAAAGAGCTGAATTCAAACCAAGCTCGACTGTTTGTATAAGCGCCATTGCTTATATACGTTCACTGTTTCTAACAGGGCCTATTAAAGGCAAGTATTGATGTTGAAATTCCCAATCCGTAAAAGCCTATTACCTTTCAAGTTATTCACACTAGGTGTCGCGGTATCTTTCTGCTCTAGCGCCCTTGCAGGCCCAGTCATCGAAGAAGGTTTCCAGTTTCACGGTTACGCTAAAGGTGGTATCGGCATAAGTAACGACCCGGTGATGAATACAGCGGCGTATAACTGGGCTGCCAACGGCATGAATATTTTCCGTCTTGCTGGTAACCGCTATTCAAATAGTTCGGGCGGACGCATGGGTAACGAAGCTAACTGGATGGAACTGCATTTTGATCAAGGCTTTAAACATGATCACGATATGTCTTGGGGCATTAACGCAAATATTATTTATGGTGACCAACTGGCTTTAGATGAGCTCTATACCCAAGCTACAGGTGTTCTTTCAGGCAACTCTGATGCCCGTGTTTGGGCTGGCAAACGCTATTATGGCCGTGTAGAAACACTGCTTAACGACATGCAAACCATGTCCAGCGATGGTTTGGGGTTTGGTATTGACGACATCGATGTAAAAGCCGGCCTGCTTAGTGTAGGTGTAACACGTAATCTCTATAACGAGACCGATTTAGAAAACGGTGACATGGTTGCATTAAGTAGCTCACTTAGAAAAATAGCCCTGCCCAAAGAAGTGGAGCTAGGTTTATATTTAAACCTAGGCACCTTTATGGGACCTGCTGTAAGTGACGATACGGTAGATGTTCGTAAAGCAAACCCCAATGCCTATCAACTTGCCGCCAAACTACGCAAGGGCGACTACATCAATTACGACGAGTTTTTTGTACGCTATAGCCACAATACGGCCGGATCCATTACTCGCACTTGGGAACCCAATCCCAGCTCTCAGCTAGGTATGTTCTTGCAAGGTTTAAGGCATATCACCGAAGATTACCGCATAAGTTATATTTGGTCTTTTGAAGGCTCCCATTTTGATGAAGACGCAAGAGAACGCAACAATACTAAAGAGATCGACAGCCAGTGGAACGCATTTATTATCCGCAATAGCTACGCTTGGAATCACCGCACCTCAACCGAATTAGAAACCGGTTATGAGTACGCCAGCTTTGAAGCCACAGAATCTAACCTAGACGGAACCAACAGTGGCTATAAAGTCACGCTTGCACAAAGCCTACATGCAGGCAGCGGATATTGGGACAGACCTGTTATTCGCTTTTTTGTCACTTACGCCGATATGAATGTAGAAACACTGGTGTATCAACAAAACAACGATATAGAAAATATTGCGATGGGGGATTCAAACGCGCTAACCATTGGAGCTCAGTTTGAAGCGTGGTGGTAAGTCTTTACTCACTTGCATATCCACCAGTAACTAAAATCTCTTTGCGCAAGCCAAGGCCTCAAATATACAAAAAGCCCAGTTAGGCATCGACCTAACAGGGCTTTTAAATAAGATCTATTTAAGCCTTAATCGGCGTTAAAACATATATCCGCGCCTTATTGCCCACTCTCTTGTTGCCCTGTCAGCTCTTCAAAGCCGCCATCCCATATATCGCCATAAGCAGCATCAAGTACAGGACCTGGCGAACTTGCTTGCCAAAGTTCATTCTGGAAAAAAGCTCTGAATTCCAATACGCCTTCGGCTTCTGAAACAAGGGCGAACTTCTCCGTTGCATTGATGTTGTAAGAGGTTTCACTATCACCTTCAACCGCCACATTATTATAGGTAATAGTAAGTATGCCCTCACTTACCGCCCATGAAAAATCGACATCCGTATTGCCTGAACCATTGGTATTAAAGGCCCAAGTCTCTCCGCCTTCAGTAAAACTCTTATCAGCAAGTAGGGTTTCAGTAAAACCACTGCCGCTATACTGTAAACGCTCACTACAAAGCTCGACTACTCTCGTCCATGTCGCCATGGTATAACGTGATACCGGTCCGCCTAAGCCATCATAAGCCTCATCATCCCACTCTCCTGTAAAGCTACAGGCGTTTTCCCCTGTAACTTCGAGTACAGAAAGATTCATGAAGTCGAGTGCGGCCAGTAGATCTGTATTCGCTTGCTGGTTATAAACGGTGATGCCATCTTCTGTAGCCCCAGCTTCGTCATAAGTGCCTGGGCGCACAAAACCGCCATGAACACCATAGACAAGGACACGTTCATCATCGTCTTTATCACCTGCATCCATAATTGAATCAGGTAGAACAAGTACAACTAGGGTTTCACCCGATGGCAAGCCCGTAGGAGTTCGCGATTCCCAATTGGCAGAAGCAAGTAGCTCGTACGAACTCTCACCAGCACTGTTGTCCCAACTTTGTAGATAATAATTCACATCTTTATTGGCATTATCTACAAGCTCTGCAAGCACGGTTCCTTCATCTGTCCATGCAACTGACAGACCTTTGATCTGTGGCACTGCAGCTGTCCTGTCTGCAGCGGACTCACTTAATAAGGCATCTAAGCTTGCAACAGGGAAAACATCTTCACCACTATCAATCACATGTGCGGCCTCACAGTTACCGCCCAGTGCTTGCGCGGTTTCATCTGACCAAGGACAACCGCCATTGGCATCTCCCGGCTCAAACCACAAGCTATAACGCTCCTCTGCTTGCACCACCTCAATGCGGTAAGCTCGAGCACCATCAGAAAAACTCGCCGTTTGATCAAACAAAAAACTCAGCTCACTAAAATCCACATTAGTGGATGCAAAATCCATAATGCTGCGTTCAGCTAAATTAATACTCTGGCGGCTAGAAACCGTTTCTTGCACACTCGCAAGTAACGAGTCCTGCAAGGTAATGCTGCCGTCATCTGCAATATTTGCAATCACGAAGGTATCGGCTGAGTTTTGCCAACCATCTGCGGTTAAAATCAAATCATCCAAATCGTCACTGCTGCCCTCTTGCACCCAATCTTGCTGTTCAAGATCATAATAGAAAATCGTCTCACCGCTGGCATCAACCACACCACGTTCGATTTCAATTTCATCGTCTTCAAGGTCTGTCCACCACCAATAAAGGCCGCCACCGCCGTTTAAGTTATCTGCCAAGGTATCAGTTACGGAGGATTCCAAATTAGCGATTTCCTGCTCAATAACTTCTTCGACTAAGCTTTCAACCTCAGTGAAAAAAGTCTCAAGCGAGGTAAAATCACTCGCATCAACCGCCCCCTCTTCTAATAGCTCTTCAACAGCAGCCTCAACAGCAAGCACCAACTGCTCTACCGCGGCCAGTTCATCCGTGTCATCAACGTCGATATCGATATCAGCAAAGGAAACACCCGCGCCGGCACCATCATCTTCTAGCGATTCAATGAAACTCTGAAAGGCAACGGTAGATGCGATATCAACATCAATATCTTCACTCAACGTGGGAGCTTGCAAGGTTTCAGATGGCAGAGGAGAGCCCACCACCACTTGTGGGCTGCCATTAACATCCACAGCGATAACACAATCAAGACGAGGGTCACCAGGTAGCTGAATAGACCACGTGCCATCTGGATTTTGGAAGATATTCTCAGCAGGAACCTCAACCACCTCGACCACATTACCGGCGGTATCGACAATCGTCACAGCAAAGTTTTCAGGGGCTAGGTCACTACCATCTAAAGCGTAAGCGCTTGGTAGCACAAAGTTACTTATTTTCTGCCAAATACTGGCTGTTTGCGGGTCTAATAAAGAATCCGGAGCCTCTACGGCAATTGTAAAGGTAGTGCTGGTACCTGCTGCGTCCCCGCCATCACCTGTTGCTGTTGTCGTAGTATCATCGTCACCATCACTGCTACTGCAAGCAGCCAGAGCAATCACGGAAGAGAGTAAAAGAGGGCGAAAAACCTGTTGAAAAGCACTCATAGCCAAGCATCCTAATTAGACTAATAAAGATCCGCACGAAGACCACGTGCGGCAATGCTCTTGAGTGTAGAACAGTATGCTTATTGCTCCAGAAAATGAGCACAAGGGCTTTAATAAATAGCAAAACCGTCTTAACAGGTAAAAGGAGAAGAATTTAAAACATAAAGGCAGCCTTTATCTAAACACTTAGAAAGCAGGCAAATCGCTACTGTAGGGTTTTTAACAGCTCAGACTTATTTTGCTGAGCATGAAACAAGGCTAGCTTACTGATATGGTCGACACAGAAGGCGACACTTTTGTCGATTTCATCACTTAAGGCTGTGCCATGTTCAAGGGCCTGATAAGTGGGCGCTTGGTTTGAGTCTGCATAGTCTGGCGTATGAGTACACACCTCTTCAGAAACGACCAAACCTGTATCCACATTTATTAAACGAGCCTGAACCGAATAGGTAACACGGTAATTGTCCCAATCATTTGGAATATAAGAAGCAGACCAATTTAAAGTACGAACATCGAGTACGTAATCAACATCGTTGTATTTTTTGATGACATTATTGGTCTTTTTGGAGCGGATATATAAAGAGTCATTAGCTTGTAAGTGCATGCCAAAGCGCTTTTCAATACGCGCGCTTAAACTCTTGGCAATCGTTACTGCAGGGTCTTCTATAGCCGCGTTCTTAAGCATTTTATTGCCACTGGTAACTGCACTAGCTATATCTAAGATACCTGAGCGGAAGTTTGCAGCAGTTGAAACAGGGAAGTCAGGCAGCTCTTTATAACGGCTATAGGTAAAGCTCTTACCCTTAAGAATAGAGCCCTCATCGCTTGGCAGCGGCTTAGAAGTGCTTGAGCTACAAGCAACCAGCGTAGTTAACACCAAAAATGAAAAAACAAAACGCATGCTTGTATACCGCCGACACATTGACAAAACATTAAGCATATTGGCGCCTTATCGGTACCAACACAAGAGTGCTTTATAGTACATCATCATAAAGTTTGACCAAAGGTTCAAAGCGCTAGTCAAATCAAGAAAAGCAACGCTTACACTAGGAAATGTATAAACAAGTTTAAGCATGATGAGTAATACTAAAGCGGCTCAAATTCACGGAAACACAAGATGAAACTTGAAGACATTTGGCAAGCATACCGCAGCAGCCTCAAAGCATTTTTGCACTCTAGACTACACAACCCCAGCGATGTCGATGACTTACTGCAAGAAATTATGCTCAAAAGCCACCAAAAACTCTCACAGTTGCAAAGCAAAGACAATATCAAAGCCTGGCTTTTTCAAATTGCTAAACACAGCCTTATCGACTTTTACCGAAAACAAGGCCACCAACAAACCATAGAGAAGGCAGAACCTTGGCTGGCCGAGCACCCTGAGAACGATGCGGATAAACAGATTGAACAAATCAAAACCAAACTTTCACGATGCATTGAACCATTTTTAAGCCCCCTCCCCCAACGCAGTGCCGAGCTTGTGCGAGCTATCGACCTAAATGGCCAATCACAAAAGCACTATGCAAAAGAACAAGGCCTCAGCTATTCCACCCTTAAATCTCAAGTACAAAAAGCAAGAAGCGCACATAGATATTGTCGGTGAGGCTGGCGACATAGATATAGCAGAGAAGCTTATTCACGACTTTATTTTGAGCAAAAGAGCTCACAGCATAAAGCCATGCTTAAACGCTCGCGTAAGCACCTTGAAAGCCGCCTTCCCGAACAAGATTTTATTCGTATCAACAGGCAAGCAATATGTAAACTCGATGCAATTGAAAACAAAGAAGCCATCGAAGGTGGCGCGATTAAGCTAGAGCTAAAGCTAGGCAAGGATAAATTGGAATTAGAAATGTCTCGCAGCCAAGCTCAAGAGTTAAAAGAAAGGCTTAGCCTTTAACCTAAATTCATAGCCTGAAACCCTAGCTAAATAGAGCTCCGAAATCTGGGCGCACACCGTATATACAATTAGAGAGTCGTCTGGAAACCATTACCAGCCAAACGAAAGCTCATTCAGCCCAACCGCTGCCCCTTAGTGTCGCCTAGTTCAACACTCCAATTGATTTCAGCCGTTAAATCGTTAACAAACGAGCTTAGAGGGGTGCCTAGATATAGGAGTTAAGGTATGGTTTTAGGTATAAGTAGTTAGATATAGCTACCTTCCTATATCTAGCCATGCCAATAAATAAGCTGTTATGCAAATCGGATGAACTATGAGAAAAGTTAGAACGATAAATCAGGATGATTACATTCTTAGTTTAACTCAATTTATTGAGCGAATTGAATTTTTAGACTTTTCAGATTCCAACTCCACATATTTGTTTCGTGGGCAGGATGTGAAAGGGAATTTACTCCCAAGTATTGCCAGAAATGACCCAAAAAATGACACAACCAATCAAGAAAAAGA
The DNA here is from genome assembly GCF_041346925.1 of Agaribacterium sp. ZY112. Lineage (NCBI taxonomy): Bacteria > Pseudomonadati > Pseudomonadota > Gammaproteobacteria > Cellvibrionales > Cellvibrionaceae > Agaribacterium > Agaribacterium sp. ZY112. The sequence goes on from NZ_CP166840.1 coordinate 4,005,488, forward strand.
ACAGCTTAATCATCTGAAGCTTATTGGCTCCACCTTCTTGGAAGGGAATAGTGATAGTAATGTTGACCTTCTAGTTCTAGCACAACATTTTGGGCTCAAAACAAGATTGTTAGATTGGAGTTCGAACCCTTTAATAGCTCTGTGGTTTGCTTGCTCAGGTAACGAAGAAGGCGACGCCTATGTATACGCACTCAATTCTGATGCATTCTTAGATAAAGATATTTACAGCAAAGATCCATTTAGGCTTGGAAAAACCAGTGTTTTACAACCCAGATTGAATAATGAGCGCATTATTGCTCAGCATGGCTGGTTTACGCTTCATCGCTACGCTAATTCCAATAGTAGGTTTGTAGCTCTCGAAAAAAACACCAAAATAAAGAAAAGCATAACTGAGCTTACGATCTCTCAGAAATCAAAAGAGGACATATTGAAATCTCTTGATCGATACGGGATAAACAGCCGAACATTATTCCCCGATTTAGAAGGGCTTTGTAAGTACTTAAACTGGAAAGGTACAAATAGGTAATCATGTCGAGCAAGTATTCCAAATCAGACTTAATGAAACTAGCCATTGAAGAACATCTTAAGTGCGATGAATATCCACGAGTCGGTGTTGTTGTTGCAAAAAGTGGCGAAGTCTTGGCTACAGGACATCGAGGTGAAACTAGAAGTGTTCACGCAGAACGTGTCGCCTTAAGAAAGCTAACCGATGACGAAATTCAAGGGGCAACAGTTTTTACAACGTTAGAACCTTGTGTCGAATTACATGAAGGTCAAGAGATTAAGTCCTGCGCCCAATTATTGATAGATTCAGGTGTTAATGAAGTGGTAATCGGAGTTTTAGACCCAAATGGAACGATCTATTCCCAAGGTTATCGTAAGCTATTGGAAAACAATATAAATGTTAGTTTTTTCAATCGAAAATTAAGAGCCGCTGTTGAAGAAGAAACATTTGAATTTGGAGACATCCATAAAGTTCATGGCTGTGGAAAAAGAAGAATACCTGTAGTGCATAGTGGTACTGAACTTGAAGTTCAATTCAGTGAGAAAGACGAGAGAATAATCAACATAAAATGGGCAACACTTCAACCTGCTCATGGATGTGTTGATCTTTCAAGTAACAACGGGGCTGTAAGAGTCGCTTCGGGCGCAAGAAATTTTGGTGATATTAGTGATCCGATGATATTTAGGTTCCCCAGTCACTTTGCCAGAATGAATAAAGGTATGGTGGCTATAGTTAAGCCAGCTAATACAACATTTTATGTTCTCATTCAATTAGTTGAAATATTTGAAAATGATATAATTTTCAAATGGGAGGTTCGAAATGACAACTAGAAAATTTGCATAACAAGTTGCTTAAACGGACAAAAAACAGTTGGCTTTTGCTCGTTCCTCGCTAATTTTAGCCAACTATTTTATTGCCGCTTAGCAAAGCGTTATGCAGCATAAGGATAAGCATGAAATTTAGTGAAAGGATAGGGAAAAACAAGGTAAAAACCGGCCTTCAGTTAAATGATATAAATGTCGAGTTACGTAATTCGCTTTGGAACGTACTTGATGTGTTTTTTTGGTCGGAGGATGAGTTTTTGTATGCGTCGTACGGGAAAGCAGGAATAGAAGATTTTAGTAGTAAGTTGTGGCATTTTTATTTTAAATTGCCTATGGATACTCGACCAAATCATGGGGGGGAGATTTTAGGTGAAATACGTAAATACTACTTTTCTTGTGAATGGTATGAGATTTACGATTTTCTCGAGCATATACTAAAATCCGAAAAAAATGGAAGGCTCATCCAGCAGGTAAACCGGATATTAGAGTCAGAATTAGCTGGTTACCGATTTATCGATTCTGCTTTTGTTCCCGTTACGGAAGAGCAAGAAATAGAAGCCATAGAGAGTGCTATCGCTGAAGGGCCATATGCTGGTGTTCGGTCTCATCTTCAAAGTGCAATTGAGCATCTCTCTAGAAAAGAGAATCCCGATTATAGAAACTCGATCAAAGAATCAATTTCTGCCGTTGAGAGTATGGCTAAAGAGCTCACAGGAAATCCGAAAGCAACATTAGGTGATGCTCTTAATCAACTATCGAGAAATAGTAATATTCATCAAGCTTTAAAAGCTGGGTTTTCTTCAATCTACGGATATACCAGTGATGAAGGAGGCATTCGTCATGCAATGCTTGAGGAGCCAAGTGTGAGTGTATCTGATGCGAAATTCTTTCTTGTGTCATGCTCATCATTTATAAACTATCTAAAAGAAAAAGTATGATTTTGCATAACAAGAAAATCCAGTTCGTGCAGCAAAGCTGCACCGGACCTCGCCTGCGGCTCGGCCGCTGATTTTGGCGTTAACCTTTTATTACGTATTAACTTACAATCAATTTGAAAAATATTCATGGGAACTGTTTTTAACATAAGGAGGAAAATGGGTATGGGCATATTGTATGGGAGTAATTGGAATACCGAAAAGGGGCTTAAAGCAAAGCACGGAAAAAAATATAAGGATAAATATAACACCTTAAGTAGTGTAGGTTGGCAGCAAATGAATACTATGTTAAACACATGGGCAAATAGAGAGTTGCGAACGAATCACGCTAAAATTCTTAGAGAGCTTGCGGTGGCCATAAGAAGTTCTGATTATAATGTAACTGTGCAGCTTAGTTTTCATCAGCTTGAAAGATATGATGGAGTTGATTATTTTCATGTTACTGTATTGAGTCCTTTTGGTCCCACGGTTCATCTTTTTAGCAAAGTAAAATCTTGGTTTGGGGGCAAGCCTGATATTAAAAAAAGCTTTTGGGGGGGGTCAACATCTCCATTTTTAGTCGAAGAGCGATACAGATATAAATACAGTAAAACATAAAAAATATGTCAAGGTAGTGAGTTCGGTTAACAAAGCGTTTCACCGGATAAACCGGTGAACGCGGCGTTAGTCATAAACAATCGTAGGAAGCTTATAATGAGCGATCAATCGCATCTCGATTCAAAATACTTTATTGATACGCATGTATTTAATTGTCCTTTTTGTAATCGAAATAATGTCTCATATTACCTTGATAGAAGCCTAGAGTTTGACTGGTCTAACTCCAAAAAGTGCTATGTCTACTTTGCCCGATGCACTTCATGTGACAAGAAGTCAATGAACCTATCTTTTGAAGAAATTGAACTCATCCATAAATTCAGTAGTAGCTATAGATTTAATGAAGAGGTGGGCGATGATATTGATTCAAAGTTTTTCTATACTGTTCCTACATCGTTTTTTACCCTCGATACGCGAATCCCCAAGACGTTGAGAGAGCTTTTTAGCGAAGCAGAAGGCTGCCTAAAAAGTAATTATCTAACCGGCGCATCAGTGTGCGCAAGAAAGCTAATTTATGAGCTTGCCATAATCGAGGGTGCTGAGGGCGAAAATTACGATGAGCGAATCAAGTCTTTGAAACAAAAGAGGCAAGATGTTGAGGGGGAGTATTTCGATACATTGCTAACCATTCAGCAGCTTACAAGCGATAAGGTACATGAAGAGTCTTATGATGGCTGGCAGTCTAAGCATCTAAAGTTAATTCTCTCTACTCTCAACGAAATACTTGGAATGATGTATGTCATACCAACCTTGCGGGATGAAAAGCGCAAAGCAATATTGGAGATGAAAGGTGATCTTGTCGGTGAACCGAAACAAAATGCCTAACAAGTAAATCAATTTGAGCGTTAAGCACTACAAGGAGAAATCGAGTGAAATCAAGAATTACTCTATTGGTAACGTTATTAATTTCAGCTAATACGTTTGCTGTTGATAATAAACAAGTGGCTAAATGCGCTACTATTGATAGTGACTTGGCAAGGCTAGAGTGCTACGACGCACTAGCCCAAGCTAGTGGTTTAGCTGGAAAGCAAACTGTTCCAACTCAAGTTCAAGGTAAGGGAAAATGGAGCGTTAGTGTAGATGTAAATCCGGTGGATGACTCTAAGACCGTAACACTCTCTTTAGATGCTGATTCAGGTCAAAGTAAATGGCGCCAGCCGGTTTACCTTATAGCACGTTGCAAAAGCAACAAGACAGAGGTCTATATCGGCTGGAACGACTACCTTGGGCGAGAAGCACAAGTTTTAACGCGTGTTGGTTCAAAGAAAGCCGTAACTTCCTATTGGGGCATGTCTACAAATAGTAAGGCTACTTTCCATAACAAGCCAATTCCATTTCTCAAAGAAATGCTAAGCGAAAATAAATTGGTTGCTCAGGTAACTCCGTATAACGAAAGCCCTGTTACGGCGGTCTTTGATATCTCAGGTTTGCAAAATGCAATTAAACCACTTCGCGAAACATGTGCGTGGTAAATGCTTAGTATCAACTTTGAACCGCGACAAAAATAGTTACATATCAAAATACATCTCCTCTGGTGTTTTGAAGTTAAATCTCTTTCTGGGCCTCTGATTAATTTTTGTCGCTATACGGTCACACTGCTGCTGAGTAAGTGTGGCTATGCTCTCGCCCTTGGGTAGATATTGTCTAATCAGTCCATTAACATGTTCGTTACTGCCTCGTTCCCATGAGTGGTATGGATTAGCAAAGTAAAATTTAACAGTGTGGCGCTCTTCATCTTCTTATATTGATGAAACTCAGTTCCGTTATCGGCTGTAATGGTTTAAAACGATGCTGGATCTCTATTGATGGCTTGATGGTCTTTTTATTTAGCAACTTAGTTGACCTGTCTGTTAATTTACCAATCATTAAATAGCCAGTTTTTCGCTCCAATAATGTAACGATGCAGTGATTACTTCCTCTTCCGTGAACGGTGTCTATCTCCCAGTGCCCCCTATATTTACGCGTTTCCACACTAGCTGAGCGCTCAGAGATGTGTCGTTTATTGGCAAGTCGGCCTCGACTATCGTAGGCTTTATAGCGCTTTCTTCTATGTTTTGACGCTTGCCTAAGGTAAGTCCACAAGTCACCACCCTGAGCTTTATCTTGCCAAATATAGCGGTAAATTGTTTCGTGGCTAATCACCCTATCTTTCAGTTTGAATCGACGGATATGACCAACGACCTGTTCTGGGGAGTAATCCATCTTTAATAGCTTACGAACAAGCATCATATAGGCGCTGGAGTAATGTCGATTTCTCCTTGAGCGACGCCTTCTTGCTCTTGTTCGTCGCTGCGCCTTAGAGGGCCGATATGCCCCGTCGATAATAAAGCAGTGTTGCGTGCGAATTCACGATAGAGGGTCGAGTAGTGCCGACCAAGAACCCCAGCAATATCTCTTATCGAGAGCCCTTACAGCTTTAGGGCTGAAAGCGTTACTCTTTCTTCATAGGTGAGTTGTATATAGGCCATTACTTATCCTTCTTCTTGCCGGAATGGGATAAGGCTTATTTTACAGCTCACCTTCTTAATTTTAAAAAGTGTCGCGGTTAGTATATGAATTCGGCCAAGCGTGTCAAAACAGGCCTTGCTGTTAAACTTTACTATTGCAAGCCGAGGGCTAGCTAAAACAACTACTCAGATTTTCAAAGCTTAAGTTAACGCAAACGTCAACTATCAACGACTCTGAACATAGATTATTCTTTCTCTCCAGATAAGGGGTTATGTTGCACCTTACGGGTGGAGCCTTCTGTATCCATTGCTCGTAATCGCTCAAAGATATTCTCTAATTTAGAGTGGGTACGTAAATCGATATCAAGCTTACCTTCCATTGCTCGAACTAAGGGGTAAATAGAACCTTCAATAGTATCCGCAAGTGTTTTCAATAATAGATCAATACCTGGAACAGGCTCATTCACTACCTCTACATTACACTCAACCTGAGCCAATGACGCCACTAATCTTTCAATCGTACTCTGCAGCTTTTCTAACTGCTGCGCAGGCTGATTATTATGCTCTAAGCTTGAGTTAATATTAGCTAACTGCGTAACAATTTGTTTTTCAGCATCAGAGATTTGACTCGGCTCTGTAATAAAAATATCCTTCAACTCAGCCGTATGCGCAGTTAGCTGTGCCAACTGATTAGCGACCTTAGTACCAGAGTCCGCTCCCTGACCGCCCATAGCCCGCGTTTTATTAAATTCGGCCTTGATACTTAACCAACGCTCCGATTCACTCTCAGTTAAAACTTGACGTAATTCCTTAAGTTTTAATAAGTTCTCCTCCGCTCCGGTTGTTAGTAGTTGAGCTTCACCTAAATAATGGTCGGCGATCACCTGTTGCAACTCATCATCATTCATTACAGCGGAGATCTTTTCGGCCATTTTATTCATATTACGATAACTACCCTGTAACTTGAATGGAGGCTCTGTTCGATAGTCATCGCCCTGCGCAGCTGATTTAATGTATTGAGCATTCACCTTTAAAATAACATCTCGTACTTTAAACAGCTTGTTTAAAACTGAGACAATTTCATTCACCTCCGCTCCAGAGTAGCTGTGACTAAGGTCAGTATTAGCAACCTGCAACCCATTCGCCTTATCAGCAAGTTTATACAAGTCACTCAGTTCACGAGTAGCCATTGGCGCCAAGACAGGGTTAGAAGTTAAGCAATTTTCAACATAACTTAATGCAAATATATCCTCTTTACCACCAAGAACATCACCTAAATTATAAATATCTGCTCTATTAGCTAACATGTCGGGAATTTTAAATAACTCACCTGATTCGGTGTAAGGGTTACCCGCCATTACCACACAAAACTTGCGGCCACGCATGTCGTAAGTTTTAGTTTCTCCTTGCCATACACCTTCAATTCGGCGTGTGCCATCACACAAAGAAATAAACTTCTGTAAAAATTCAGGGTTAGTATGCTGAATATCATCCAAATAGAGCATGACATTACTGCCCATTTCCAAGGCTAAATTAAGTTTATTTAGCTCTTGTTTCGCAGTCGCATTAGGAGCTTGTGATGGATCTAATGAATCAACTTCATGACCAAGCGAAGGACAATTGATCTTCATAAAGATCAAGCCCAAGCGGCTGGCAACGTACTCCATCAAAGTTGTTTTACCGTAACCAGGTGGTGATATCATCATCAGCAAGCCCATCAAATCACTGCGCTTTTTATCGCCAACAGTGCCCATTTGCTTAGCTAGGTTGTCACCGATAATAGGCAAATAGCTCTCGTTAATGAGTTTGTTACGCACGAAAGAACTAAGGGGCTTAGGTTTAAACTCGTCTAAACGCAACTGTGCGCGCTGCTTATCAATAACTTGCTGACGTACATCGAGAAAGCGATTGTATTCAGGGATAACTCTATACTGATGGTCATATAAGCGACTCAAAAAGCGATCAACTGAAACCTTTAAAGCTTGTTTACTTACGTTTTTATGCTGGCCTAATAAGCCCTCTACGCTAAACTCGAGCTCAACTTCAGTATTGCGTCGGCTCAGTCTACCTTCGGCATTAATCAGGCTAATGGCTTCTGGGATATAATGCTTAAGTGCACTGCTCTCTTCGTCACTCAGACCATCACACAGAGCTAATAACCAGCTTTCAGTCAGCAACCAGCGACGACCGACCTGCCCTTCTATCTCTTTTAATGCCGATTGAAATGCACGCCAAGAACTACTGAGCTCCATACTCTGTTTGAGCTTTTTAGAAAGTAATTGAGCATATTTACTACAAATAAATTCAACATGATCGCGTGCTAATTCATAAACCAAATATTCTGATGCTTGTGCTATACAACTATCACTATGATCGAGAGCATGGTCGCTACAAAAACGCGTTAGATTCTCTGCACACTCATGACTAAGTAGCCGTAAAGCCTTACTACTCCCAAAAACCGCTTGCATTTGCAAGGCAGATTTAGCGCGGCTCGGCCAACCACTTTGAATATCATAAGTCTGTGTATTTGCCCAAAATACACTGGCCAAACCTCGCGCTGTAGGTGTATAACGAAGTAGATCACAACTCGATAAAATAGGTAGTAATTGGTGAAGGATGCGAGCCGCATCGTGGTCATGCACACCTTTCTCATAACCTTCTTTGTAGCGCGGAGCGGCATAATCGCGAACTAATTTCAGTAATTCAGCCTCGTTTTCTAAGGCTTGACTAAGTACATCTATACTTAAACCCGACTTAGCTAGCTGAGCATCTTGATACAAACTATAAGCAAGATACTCCGCTCGATACGTATCTTCATTTTCAGAAGCAAGGTTTTGCCCCCAGTAACCCGCCAGCTCACTCAAGGCGCTATCCGTTACATTTGCATAAAAGTCAGTACCTATAAGATGAAAACATAAAGCACCGTCACGTGGAATAATCGTTAAATCTAACTCTTGGGTATTTACGTTAAATTTATGCTTAGGCCCAAGCTTGATAACGTTACCGCCATCCTCATAGATATCACTTTTATCACGTATAGCACGTACAGCTTGATCTTTAGCTCCCTTTAAACGAGCATCAAGATCATCAGCTTTAACAGAGCTATCTAGCTCATGTAGCTGCTGTACTAAATCCCGACTTTTTAGCACCAAGGCATCGGATGAAAAGTAAGTATTTAGGTCATCAATGCTTGAAAACTTATTCAAACGTTTCTGGATATTATCAATAATACGATCAGCCGCATCAGCCACAGATTGAGCTCGGCGCTGCTGTTCATCTAACAGCTGTTGCTTTCGCCCTTCGAAGCTCTCATACACCTCTTCTCGTTTAGTAACAATATTTTCTAAAAACTCATCATAGCGACTGAACTCGGCTTCGAGCTCTTCTAACTGCATCAGCAGTCTAGACAACTGCTCATCACATTTTTCTGGTGTTGTCGCACTACCCAAGGCATTGGTAATACTCTGGGAGAAAAGACGAAACTGAGCAGAGAATTGGGCAACAGCCTCGCCCTGACCAAGCTCTTGCTCTTTGTTATTTGCCTTTGCTCGCAACTGATTTAATGAAGCGTATACCTCTGATATAGCATCAATAATTTGAGTTCTTAATGTTGCATCCCGAATCGACAAGGTAGCCATCATTTCCGACAATAAATCCAAGCCCTCAGCAATTGCTTTAATTGATTCCAGCAATGGTTCAATTTCAACAATTGACTCGACCTTCTGTAACTTTTCTTCGAGCTCTTTTATTTGCTCTGTATAAGGTAACAACGCCTCATCTCGGGATAGAAATTGAACCACATCTTGACCGAGTTTCTCCTGCACCTCGGTCACTTCGATTTCTAAGACCGATATTTTATCCAAGTCGACATAACGTAGATCTTTCAAGCTAAGCAAGCGGCCAAATTGGCGGCGTAACGAAGCCAAAGCATCAACAAATTCAGCGGGTTTGGTCCATCGATCAGGGTGGACAGTCGATAATAAATTTCTCTGATCACTAGCGGCTTCTTTAAGCGCAGCAATCGAAGCTTGACGAATACTCTCAACCTTTTCAAATTCATCTAAAATCAATTCTGACGTTTCAACAACCTCTCTCAGAACCGCCCCGATGTCGTGAGTATTGTCACTTTCAATCCAATGGTAGGCATCAAAAATACGCCGAGTATTTTTTTGTAACTCCGTATAAAGATAAGAACTAGGCTGCTGGTCCACAATAGCTCGACATATGCTGTATAAGTCTGATATTCCGCGAACTAACTCAGAATTACCAATACGTCCATAAAATGACTGGCTGGCTGGCTGTTTACTCGCAAACTCTTCCGAGAAAAAAGGGGTATTCCAAATTTGCATTGGATGAATACGAGTAGGCTCATCACCTTCGGCGTTAAATATAACCGCCCTGCCATCATCAAAAACACTTTGACCATGACAAGAAATAGGGTTTTGTAGCTCCTTGGTAATCAAATTGTAGTTTGATAAAACCGTACTCCCAGCAACCGGCTCGTAAAATATAAATAGAACATCTTCGCCGTTTGGAGACTTTATCGTACGCTTAAATCGTAACCCAGGAACTAAGTCATCAAATATTTTCAGCTCACCTGAAGCCAAGTAATAACCACCGGGAAAAATAAGACCGTGACTTTCGGGTAGCTGCACGCAGGATTCACCAATAGCATCTACACGAACTACATCTTGAGTAGCACAGTTAAATATAAAGTGCCGATACAACGTCTCGCGATAGGGTTTGATCTTAAGTAGAATTAGATCGCCGAGTTCAGCATAATAAATGTCAGCATCATCAAGGGACTGTGTTTTATCCTCAACGTCCTCACGATAAATTCCCAAACCATCTTCAGTATTATCTTCAACCTTGATAGTTAAATCACCACCAACGGTTTCAACAAAAACCTTATCGAGGATATTAAAATGAGGGTAGCGACCATGCACACTATAGTCACGGGTAACCTCTAGCCATTCAAAGTCATGCCTTGCAGGCAGTGCAATATCACGCTCACCTCGATTATCGATGTAGTCTACTTGACTTTGATCCGCCGAAATGGACCATCTGAACACCTTGATATCACTGACTTTTTCACCGACCTGAAATGACGCGAGTAATTTCTGGTTCTGCACACTAATCTGCAACAAACGTGCATGTTTATAATAGGAGTAAAGCTCACGAAACTCTTTTACAAACTGAGCATGAGCTAAAAACGACCCCGATAGCGATACAGCTTCTACATCGTAGTTACCATCGGTTTCAACCAATTGGTATAAGGAAAAGACATCTTCAACCTTCGTTTCTTTTTTCAAGCCAATAAAGACGTTATAACCAAAGACTAAAAATTGACCTACACGAGCAATGTCACGAGCAATACAATTGTTCTCTGTCCTAATACGTACCCGCCCTAAAATGGACATATCTGTCGAGCCAAACTCTTCCAGCCTAGCCTCGTTAAGCCGCTTTGTCTCAGTTTGTAAGGTTTTACCTTGTTCGACTAAACGTGAGCGAATGAGTTCATAAGCACCGCCTTCGGCTACCGCTTGATCTACGACATTTAATTCTTGTTCACTCTGGGCCTGATCAACCACTGATACGCTTCCTTATGGGGTTGTCTATAGGGGAAAAGATTAACTGGCTTGTTGCAAGCCCCCGAACAAGGGCCTACAACAAGCTAGAGGCTGAACTATGCGTCAGACGATTTATTAGTCACAGCTTCTATCACTTTACCGGCATTTTTACCAAACAGATTACCAATCATGTCTTGAATAGCCGGCGTTTCTTGCATAAATGCTTCAACAGATTTACCAGCAGATAAAGACTTAGTGATGGACTTTAAGAAGTCTCCATCACCACCCACAATATCGATATTGGCTTGCTTAAGCGCTTCAGCCATTACCTGTGCTTGATCATTGGCAATATCTTTATTTGCGGAAATAGTCGCCATTGCCTCTTCGAAGTTCTTCTCTAACTCCATACGGAATTCTTCATGTGAACGACTTTGCTCATTCATTGCATTCAAGGCACCAAATTTCTCAACCAAACCTTGGGCTTCATTAATAAACTTGGCTTTAATGACATCAGCTGATGCCATGCCTTTTTCTCTCTCAGCTTTCGCAAGGGCCAAGCCCATTTGCTCTTCACCAGCAGCTTCAGCACCCAGTTTTTCTTCCAACACACGAGCTTCGGCAAGCCCTTCTTTCTCAGCAGCAACCGCTTTGGCTTCTTGACCTTTAGCTTCAGCCAACATTTTTTCTGCGATCACTTTAGCTTCAGCTATACCCTCTTTCTCCAGGGCATCCGCTTTGGCTTCTTGAACTTGCGCATCGGCAAGACCTGGGGCAGCATTTGAAGCCTGCTGTCCCTCAGCAATTCTCTTCTCTGCTTCTGCTTGTTTAGCAGCCGCTTCGAGCTCCGCTTGAGCAATGGTATTGATTTCCTTCGCTTTAAAGGTCGCTTTAGTCGCATCGGCTTCTGATGCTTTAACCTCTTTCACCAACTCCTCTTCAGCTGCAGCTTGAGCGGATATAATAGTCGCCTGCTTGTTACGATCGGCCTCAGAGACAACACGTACCTCTTTGATTTTTTCTTCTTCCTGAGCGACAGTTTTTTCTACCGCTACACGTTCACGAATAACATTGGCGATCTCGCGCTTTTCGTTCTCAATGGCCTTGTCTTTTTCGATCGTTTGAATATCGACCTCACGCTCACGAGCAACTACTTCCAGATCTTTGGCGCGCTGAACTTTTTCAACCTCAATAGCTACAGCTCGCTGACGGTTCTGCTCGGCTACTTCAATTTCACGCTGCACATTTTCATTCTGAACAGAGATCTCTTGCTCAGCGATCAAGCGAGCTTGCTCAGCTTTTTGGCGTTCCTCTTCTTGAACACGCTTAGTCTCGGCTTCTTCTCGTGCTTGCACGCTTAATACTTCACGCTGCTGTCTAGCTACTGCGTCTTTTTCTTGCAGCTCCAACGAAAGCATGGCTTCTTTGGTTTCGACATTCTTTTTCTTAATCGCAAGCTCTTCGTTACGTTCAAGCTCGTTGGTCACCACGTTTTGCTCTGCCGTCAATGCAGTAATCTTACGAATCCCTTCAGAATCCATAATGTTAGACTCGTCCAAGCTCGCCTTAGGCGTTTGCTCAAGGTAATCGATGGCCACATCTTCCAGTGCGTAACCATTAAGATCATCACCAATGACTTCAATAATCTTTTCACGAAAGACAATACGGTTCTCAAATAGATCAGTAAAGTCCATCTGTTTACCCACAGTTTTTAAGGCCTCAGAGAACTTGGCATTAAATAACTCATTTACCGCTACTTTATCCGAAGCACGATCAACACCAATGGCTTTAGCTACGCGCAATACATCTTCGCGAGTTTCATTCACTCGCAAATAGAAAGCGACATTAATGTCAGCGCGAATATTATCTTTACAAATAAGCCCATCAGAGCCTCGTCGATCTACCTCCATCGTAATTAAGGAGATACGCATCTCTTCTTTTTTATGAATCACGGGGATCACAAAGGCACCGGTAAAACTGACCTTGGGGGTTGGCCCTAAGTCATTGACTATAAGCGCTGTACCCTGAGGAATCTTGGTATAAAACGCTTTAAAGAAAATAGCCAGTACAAAAATCAAACCGACAATGCCACCAATAGCGACAAATACTCCTGCAAATGCTGATAGATCAGGCATAGCAATACTCCATGTGTTAACTAAATTAGTTTTTAAATTCGGATTCGGGAACGACCAAATAAGTACCTTTGACACTGTCGTATTCAATCGGCACTACTTTGTCACCTTTACTTAGAGAATTGGGTTGATCTGTCCATATTTTCAATAACAAATCAGCACCAAGATCATTAATAACAGCCTCACCAAAGCTGCTTGTCACTTTTGAAGAACGAACCGTTGCCACTTGACCCAACACCGTTTTTTCAATGGTACGGCCTACTTTTTTGAACAAAGGCTTTAAAGGTTTAATTAAAACAGCCGTGACTTTTACTGCAATAAAAAACGAAAAGACCAAAGCTGGAAGGCCCGCCACATACTGCAAGACACCAGAAGGAATAAAGCCAAATAAGAAATAGACGATGTAGTAACAGACGATCCAAGCACTTAACGCGAGCACAGTGAGCATAATCGTAATAGGCACGCCAACTAAGCCCCAGCTAATCAAAAAACCAGCTACGGCTTCTGCTGTCGGGCTGTCCATGTTTAAATCGATATCAACATCACCGTCTAAATCAACATCAAAATCTAGGAAGTCAAGATCAAGAACACCTAGTAAGGTCACCAGCCACAACACCACCATGACCCCAAGGAATACGGTATAAATAGCTACCGGGAAAGAGAAAGCAATATCGATTGTTTGCTCAAACATTAAAAGCACCACCAAAAGTCAGCTCCTTCTTATGCCAAGCTTTTTACTTGGCACTATTAGTGAGCGTAGAGTTTACACGCTCTGCTTGTCATTGGTCTCCATCAAGCGCTAGAAGACCTAAAAAGCGGCATGTAATTCAGCCTCTACTCGACACACAGGACATAATATGTCGCCAAAGACATATTATGTCAATTACTTTTTCAAACTTACTCACTTGAGAAGTAATCTGCTTATTGGTCGCTAGTAAATACGCAGAAATCCTCCAGAAAGTGTTGACATATTATGTCTATACTCTAATATCGAGCCAAGACATAATATGTCGCAACAAGGAGTTTTAGATGCACAAGCAATTACAAGAACTAACCCTGAAGCTAGCAGACGCTAACTTTCAGGGTTACAGCTTTAACTGTTTACTTATACCAGGTGAACAAGCAGTACTACAGATTACGGTATCAGGGCAGGAAGAGATCCCTATCTATGTCACAGTGACAGAGACTCAAATCTTATGTATTGCCTACCTGTTTAAGGAGAATGAAGTTAAACCTGAAGCGATGACTGAGCTTAATGAGCGCTGTTTACAACTGAATGTGCCCATGCCTCTATCGGCCTATGCCAAGATTGATGACTATTATGCACTGTTTGGCTCACTTTCCATCCACTCACTGTTTGACAACGTCATGCTTGAGATTGTCACCCTCAGTGACAACTCAATTGCGGCCCTTGAAGCCGTTGAAGACTTACTGAAATAACAGCAAACCACGATAAAGGACGAACTATGAACATATTAAAGAAATTGTTAACCGCCCTGCGTGGCGGTGCTCGTGAAGCCGGTGAGGCTGTCATAGATGCAAATGCAATGCGTATTTACGAGCAAGAAATTGTCGACGCACGTAATCACATAGGCCAAGCCAAGGAAAGCCTTACAACTGTAATGGCGCAAGACATGCAAGTTAAGCGTGAACTTGAAGCCCTTACGTCTGAGATTGCTAAACACGAAGTTTATGCGACCGAGGCTCTTAATAAAGGTAACGAGGCTCTTGCCTTAGAAGTAGCAGAGAAAATTGCCAAACTTGAGAATGAATTAAAACAGCTCAGCGAACGTAAAGACGAGCTAGTGAAGCAAATTGATTCACTCAAAACTCAAATTCGCAACGGTGAAAAAACCATTGCTGAGCACGAGCGCCAGCTCGCTATGGTTAAAACAACCGACAGTGTTCAGAAGGCCACCATCGCTATATCTGAAAACATTGCCGCGAATAACAGCCAATTAAACTCCGCCAAAGACTCACTTGAGCGCATACGTAAACGCCAACAAGAAACCAGTGACAAATTAGTTGCTGGCGCTGAACTGGCTGAAGAAAACAGCGATGCAGGCCTTAAACAAAAGCTGCAAGAAGCCGGTATTGTTGAAGAGAACACCGGGGCTGCAGTATTAGCTCGCTTAAAAGCGAAATCATAATATGACAGCTTACATGTAAGCGAATCATATTCAAGGCGCCCCAATAACCCGCTCAGTTATACTGTGCGGGTTTCCTTGTATAGGAAAGAACTAGAATGACAGATAGAAAACGCTGGGAAAAAGAACAGCAAGCCGTTAAAGCGACACAAATTGCGTTTGACATAGGCCTTGAAACTCAAACCCAGATAAAAAAACATGCGCTTGACAACTCGCTTGCACCGTCAGATCAGATCCGAAAAATATTAGGCCTATACGTTAAAAGCAAGCCCTTACGGCCTCGCCTAACTATCTCACTAAGCGGTGAAGACTTTGAAGTACTCGCAGAAAAGTACAGCTTAGATAGTAATGATAAGGTAAAGATCAAAGAACAAGCGGCAAAAGAACTTATCGAATACGCAAAAAAGTTAAAAGGACAATAAACATGAATTGCACTAGCTGTAAAAATGGAACTCTAAAACCAAATTACTTAGATGGCAGTTTATTAGTGCATCAATGCACTAACTGTAAAGGTAATTGGCTCTATATTAGTGATTACTTACGCTGGCTCGAATTAGGCGGTAAAACAAAACAGAACAATGCCTCAACTACGATCAACATAGAAGAGAGTAATAAAGCCCTGCTTTGCCCTGTAAGTGGTAGCTTGATGACAAAATATAAAATTTCTCATGACTCAACACATCGTCTCGATTTCAGCGCTTCGGCAAATGGTGTTTGGCTAGATAGTGGTGAATGGGAGCTACTCAAAGAAAAGAGCTTAAGCCATAGTTTGACTGATGTCTTTACTTCCCACTGGCAGAAAGAACTACGTTCTCAAGAAGCAAAAACCGTATTAAGTACGATATATCAAGGTCAGTTTGGCAACGATGATTATGAAAAAATCAAACAAACAAAAACCTGGTTAGATTCAAACCCTAATAAAGCTAAACTTATTGCCTATTTGTTAGATGAAAATCCATACTCTACACATTAGCGTTCATGCCAATAAAACTGCATAGGATTAAACGCTGGGAACCACTGATATTACTTGCTGTAATGTGGGCTATATTTATATGTAATTTTTTACTACCTATAAACCTTAACCACTTAGGCATTCAAGCAAGGACAAGTTCAGGCTTAATTGGAATTGTATTTGCCCCTTTTCTACACAGTAATTTAGTTCACCTAGCATCGAACACACTGCCTTTCTTGGTGCTCGGCAGTTGTGTTCGCCTATATGGACGAAGAACCTTTTGGTTTACAACAATTTTCTCTGCACTTGGCGGTGGTTTTTTAATCTGGCTATTTAGCAATAAAGGCATTGTTATTGGTGCATCTGGACTAGTATTTTCATACTTATCATTTTTGATTGTTTATGGTATTTATAAACGATCAAAAATGTCCATTACAATCGGGCTATTCGCACTTATTTTTTATGGAGGTCTGTTTCTTTCTCTATTACGCCTATCCCCTCACATTAGCTGGATTGCACACTTCGCAGGAGCCCTGACAGGCGGTATTGTTGCTTACTATATAGCTAAAGTAAGGCTAACACCTTAGATCACACATGTCAGGCCAGTACCAAGAACACCTACTGTTAAAATCCAGCATTAATAGTGGGCCAAAAGCGTCTTATCAACGGCCTAAACTAGAAAAACCAAACTTAATAAAAAGCCTAAAAAGATCAGGATCACACCGGTCATAATCAAATGCTTAGCCCAGTAAGCACGTTTATGAGCAAGCCCCCCCAAGACATGCGTTTCTTTATTACTGCATTGCTCGTAGTCACCACGTAATAGCCAGTTCAACAGAGCTATGTGATCCATAAACACCATAAAACCCTGTTTAGACCCTCGTATACGGGCCCACTGTTCAAACTCATACTCTTTTAGATAGGCCATATAATTTTGATTAATCGCCAGATACAGCCCGATAAACAAAACGACTAGCCCAGTTACTAATATGATCATCAGCACTCCTTCTTCCAACCAAACCCGCTTTCTATTTAGCGTTTCTCATTTAGCGTTTGCCATTAAGCAAAGCCCCAATAAAACTACGCCGAACCATAAGTGCATAGAAGCCCAAGCTAAACACCATTACCATTGTCACGCTCACAACTAGCTTTAGAATAAGCGGTATATCAAACCCCGCCAAATATGCATTAATTGGATACAACAAAGGAATATGCACAAGGTATATCCAATATGAGGCATCAGACCAATAGCGCATTAAACTGTTACTTGTATCTAAAAAACGTTTAGCCAGTACCAAACAAGCGTAAGACATATAACAAGCGATAAGCGCACTACACAAGACCAGAATAAACTGCTGCCACGTTATTGTTACTGTTGAGAAACCAGACTTAAGGCTTGTTTCAAATAAATAGGGCTCGGGCAACAAAGAGAAAAACGGAAAATACAAAATCAAGGCCGCAACTACAAGTAAGCAAGCCGGCCTTTCAAATAAATAAAGCAGCGTCTTTTGAGCGTAGAGTACCCAGCCCAAAGCATAAAAAGCGCCAAAATAACCAATGGCCCACAACTCAATAGTCAATCCATAAGGCGGCTGAAAGGGCACTACCTGCTTAATACGAAATAAAGCCAACAACAGGGGGAAAACAATAAGCAGAATAAGCAACTGCACACGGTCATTGGCTAAAGCCTTTTTACTGCCTGCCACAAAGGCACTTGCTAGTGTGCTCCTTGCCGTAAGGGCTTGTAACTTAAGTAGAGCAAGGTGAAAGAGGAAAGCGAGCACACTAAAAATCACTAAATAATATAAAAACCAAAAGTGCATGGTCGATATACCCTGCTGAGCAGGGGCCGCCTCTTTCCCTTGTATAGATAAACGAATCATGTCCAATAAAGGGCTACTTAAACTCGTAAAATAAGCAATACAGCCTATAGCGACAATCGTCATAAATGCCACAAGCGGCCAAAACACAATAAAAGGCAAAGCCAGACGTTTTAATCGATTGCTTAGAAAACGTTTGGGGCCATAGCGCTGCATAAGCAGATGAGCAAAAAAACCTGCAACAATAAAAAACAAAGGCATACGGAAGCAGTGACTAAACCACAAGAAAGCATCAACCCACCACGAGCGCTTTGGGTCAACCACAGGCCAGAGCTCCTGCACCAATACGCCATAAGACAAAGCGCAGTGGAACAGCACCCCACCGAGCATGGCTAAGGCGCGGATATTGTCCATATAGTGATAGCGCTCACTCTGGAACGCCAAAGAGCCTTGCACCTCGTCCTGTCCCTCAATCTGATTCTGAGTCATTTGCTTTTGCCTAGCTCCCCGTTTAAACACCAGTACCTATACCGGCTATTGTATAAGCGCGCAGAGCAGACAAAGGAAAAAGTACAGCAGCGGCAAATACAGCAGATAAGCAGCATATTTCCGTGGGCAGCGGTCGCCAGAGTCTCTTACAGCGTCAAGCAGGCAACAAAGCAAGCCAAAGCCTGTGATAAGCTTAAATCAGGATAAAGAGACAATACTAGGCAAGAGCGGGCAAAAGTAGAAATGCAGAAGCAAGACAGGCAAAGCAAAAAAGCTTGGGCAACACATATAAGCACCCGCCTTAGCGAGCTTTGCCTATTCGCCTTTTGTTTGCTCTATTTACAAGTGTTTTTTAGCTCATTTGAACAAAGTAGCGGGCAATTCCAGATAGAACTAGCTCGCAACAGTTTGCGAACCCTCGGCCTGCTTCTACTCGCAACCTTTAGTACAAGAGTTGGCGCGGCTATTGGCCGCCGACAAGCCTTAGGCAGCCGCTTATATAAATTCGCAGCGTTATTTATTGCCCCCCTGGTATTAAGCAGCAGCCTTATTGCTGGGGAACTTCTACTACGCAGCCGCTATCTGCTAGATCTTAGCGCGCCCCCTGAACTCTACGGCTTTTTATTTATCTTCTACTGGGGTGCGCTGCTGTGGTTTTTTCTAATAAAAAAGCAGAGCAAACAAAACTCCATTGCTAGCTCCTGGCGCTACTACGGCGCCCAAGTGCTTGGCTGGAGCTTTGTCGCCTTACAGTGGACTTTACTGATACTGGTATCCTCATCCGTCGCTATCACTTTACCCAAACTGATAAGCTGGGCCCTAAGTTTAAGCGTGGGGGGCTTTCTGGTAAGCCACTTTATACTCAGGCCTTATTTACATAAGTCGGTACTAAACTCGGATACCAAAAACTCAGCAGCCCAAAGCCAGAAGCTCGAGAGCCAGAAAAAGGGCTTAGCAATAGGCGCAAAAGTCGCAATGCTTGCCCTGCTGGCTATGCCAGCCCTGTTGTACTTTGAATTTCTATGGGGCGCACTAAGCAGCCCTGAAGCGAACAATCATAGCCGCCAAGCCCTACTATTTATTAACTTTATGAAATACGGCGTACTGCTGGTTTGGGCCTTGTGCTACAGCGTCTACCTCCTAGCACTAAACAAGATTGTTTACCTAAAAAGGCAAAACCAACTTGAGAGTGAGCTCAACCAGAGCAAGCTCACTGTATTAAAACAGCAGCTCAACCCCCACTTTTTATTTAACAGCTTAAACTCCCTGCGCAGCATGATTATAAAAGACCAAGATGCCGCTAGAGCCATGGTTGGCAGCCTTGCTCAACTATTGCGCTTTTCGCTTTATCAAAGTGACAATCACTTTGTAAGTGTTGAAGATGAAATCGCTAACGCTAAAGCCTACCTCGCTCTGCAGACAATACGCTGGGGAGACAGAATTCAGTGCGAGTGGCAAGTTAATGAAACACTGCTAAATAAATGTGTATTACCCCTGAGCTTGCAGAGTTTAATTGAAAACGCGATTAAGCATGGGCTTGAAGCAGAGCAAGAGTGTTTGGAACTGCGCATTAAATTATATAAACAAGAGCAACAGCTAGCACTAGAAGTGTGGAATAGCGGGAGCCTCCCCCCTCTTAAACCCACTACGGCAATTGAATACACTCAATACTCCGATGGCTCTCGATACGCTAATGGCTCTTTATGCGCTGAAGGCTCTCAATGCGCTAATGGCTCTGACAACAGCAATTTTGGTGGCATAGGCTTAGCAAATATTCAACAGCGTCTTAAACTGGCCTTTGTTGAGCATACTGAGTTCAAGTTAGAACAAGCACAAACAAACTGGATCTGCGCCAGCATAAAACACCCTTTAAAACGAATTGCTCACTAAGAATATATGAAAGTACTTATTATTGACGATGAAAGCTTAGCCAGGGACGAACTTCGCTACTTATTAAAAGATAGGCACGACATAGATATTGTCGGTGAGGCAGGCGATATAGATACGGCAGAAAAGCTTATTCGTGAGCTCGAACCCGACTGTTTGCTGCTAGATATTAATATGCCCAAGGGTGGCGGCTTTGAACTGCTGGAGCGCCTGCTAAGCCCACCCAAGCTTATTTTCACCACAGCTTACACAGAGTTTGCATTAAAAGCCTTCGATGTCGGCGCCTGCGACTATCTCGTCAAACCAATAGAACAACAGCGGCTCAATGAAGCCCTAGATAGAATTGCCTCTCAACTCGCGGCAGAACAACAGCAAAGCCAAAGTAACAACGCAGAAAAAAGGCTAGAACCAGAAGACAAAATCTTTGTAAAAGATGGGGATGCTTGTTATTTAATTCGACTGGGCGATATTCAATTTATTGAGTCCATCGGCAATTACTCACGACTTTATTTTTACCAAAAGGGTGTACAGCATAAAGCCATGCTTAAACGCTCGCTTAAACACTTGGAAAGCCGCCTGCCGGAACAAGATTTTATTCGCATCAACAGGCAAGTAATATGTAAAATCGATGCAATTGAGAATATAGAAACCATCGAAGGTGGCGCGATTAAGCTAGAACTAAAGCTAGGTAAAAATAAGATCGAATTAGAAATGTCCCGCCGCCAGGCTCAAGAGTTAAAGGAAAGACTTAGTATTTAGCTTAAGTTCGGCGGCTCAGACCTAGATTCCATAGCAAGCCAAAGTATTCTCCGAAACCTAGGCACAAGCTGTAGTTACAACCTAGACAGCCTATTGCTAGGCGAATGTTAATTCAGTCACCTGCTGTCGGCGCTCCGTTGTCTCCTCTTTCAACACATCAAATTGATTTCATCCTATAAATCGCTATCAAATCGGTTTAGGCCGATGCCTATATGTAGGAGTAGGGATTAAGGCTTGGTTTTAGGTAATAACGGCTAAATATAGTAAGGTTTCCATATCTAGCCATGCGAATAAGTAAGCTGTTAGGCCCTGGAATAACTTATGAATGAACTCTGTGCAATTTGTGGCGTGCGACTAGGTTGTACTCGAGATCATGTGCCCCCCAAAGGTATTTTTGTGAAACCTAGACCAAGTAATTTGATTACTGTTCCAGCATGCAAAGAGTGTAATAACGATGCGTCAGGGCTTGATGAGAAGTTTCTAGTATATTTAGGCTGTCATGTTAGCTTTTATGGCGAGCAAGGAGGAAAATTATTTGACGATCGGGTCCTCCGTACTTTAGGCCACAATAAGAAACTCAAGAAAACAATTCTCGAGGGTATGGAGAAGATTAAACTAGTTAACTCCGAGGGTATGTCTCTAGGGCCGGCATATCGGGGCCAGTGGGATAGCAAAGCACATGATAAAATTATTGAACGGACTATTAGAGGTTTATATTTTCATCATTTTAATGAAATTCTAGGCTTTGAATCCGAGGTAAAAGTACATTTTTTCAAAAAGCTCGGTGAGCTCGTAAGAGTGTCTGAAAACTGGAATCAATATAGCTTTGGAGATGGTCAAGTAATCTATCGATATGCCCGTGCCGAACAGAATGGGAAAATTAAATCCGTCTGGCTCTTCCAGTTTTATGGTTCACACTGGGCTGGAGGTAGTACCAATTCAAAAGTTTAAATGACCTAACAAGGTAATCCAGCACAGCCACTTCGTGGCTTGAACAGCCTAGCCGTCGCGGATTTCGGCGTTAAATACCCGACACAGCAAAATCAAGAGAATTGATAATCTCAGCCCTAAAATGCGATAAAGATCCAATAGGATCTTTTAAGATTAAAGTTGGAACTGAAGCCATTTGAGGCGTAAGAATTAGAAATTGCTCCCCCTCATAAGTAACCTCTGGAGTGAGTCTATCCATAGCTTCGTTTTTAAAAGCCGACTTTAGGCCCAGAGGAATAACAAGCCTCGTCGCGAGGTCACTTAGAAAAGGATTTTGAATATCGAGCAGGTATGGCATGTACTTCTTGCTTGTTCGACTCGGATTTCTATATACGTCGAACTGGGTCATTAAAACGATCTGTACTCATCACTGAAAAGCCCGTTTTCTTCAACAAAACTGTTATACGCCTTAATAGCGGCCACGTTTTCACGCTTCCAGGTTTCAGCACGTTCATCAGCTAACTTTTGCTTTAATGCTTGCTCAAGCATCGCCGATAAATTAACGTTCAGTTTTCGGCTTTTCGCCAGTAAGTCACTGTTTATACTAAGGTTTGTCGCCTTTTTGGGGGCGTTTGGGTCATATAAAGTTTGCATACAATTCCACCTATGCGCATAGCAATACGCATAGAATATCTCCCTTCACGAGAGTTCTCAAGTGCGAGCACCCACCTGAAGCGCAGTAAAACAATCAGCCAAGCTCGGAAACTAAGTCGGTAATGCCCCACACAGAATAACGTGAGCCCCAAGAACGAGCTTCCTCTACTTAACGCCCACCAGTCACATCCAACAAAGCCCCATTTACATAAGAAGCTTCATCGGAAATTAACCACATAATGGCTTTGGCTACTTCACTGGGTTCACCTACCCTTTGCATAGGTACAAATTGCTTAAGCCGTTCAGCCCGCTCGGCATCACCAGCATCAGCATGCATGTCGGTAGCAATTAAACCCGGCCTTACGGCATTGACCCGAATACCATCGCTGCCCACTTCTTTAGCAAGCCCCAAGGTCATTGTATCTATCGCACCTTTTGTTGCCGCGTAATCAATAAACTCATTGGGTGAACCTATACGCGCGGCGGCCGAAGACATATTAACGATGCTGCCACCATACCCATCGGCACTAAGAGCCATACGCTTTACAGCCTCTTGTGCGCAAAGAAAACTGCCAACAACATTGATGTTAAATACATCTCTAATACGTTCGGCCGACATGCTAATAAAAGGCGAAATCTTGGTGATAATGCCGGCGTTGTTGACTAGTGCATCTAAACGGCCAAGGTCCTTATCGAGTTGTTTAAATACACGAGTTATATCGAGCTCATCAGAAACATCCGCTTGGTATATAAAAGCGCGCTGCCCGAAAGCTTGGATTTTACTTTGTACTTTTTCAGCTTCGCTTTGATCAACACGATACGTTAGCGCCACATCCCAGCCTTGCTGCGCGGCCAATATTGCCACTTCGGCACCTATGCCACGGCTAGCGCCCGTTATTAATAGAACCTTGGATTCCATGCCCCTGCACCCTTTAATCTTCGTTAATTATCTTTATTTGCCTTTCTTTGACTTTCTTTAGCTGTCTTCACTTCGACGGCAAGAGCTGGCGGCCTAAGCACCAGCTCTAACAGCAATACCAACACCAGCAAAGAACCAAGACTAACAGATGTACTTGATAAGCGTCAGTATCGCAGGCTCTTACAAAGATTTAAGTTGATGGCTTCAGAGCGTAGCGACCACCACCGAGAAAAACCACCGCAAGGCTAGTAAACAGCAAAAACAGCGGATACTCCCAACCACCGCCGGTATTGGTAAAAAGCCAACCACTGCCCCAGTGTGCCCATGTCGCGCCGAGCAAAACAGGCAAAACCATAAGTGCGACAAGGCGGCTGTGATAACCCACTAACAACATAAGCCCAGCGATAAGCTCTAAGAAAAACACAAAATAGGCCAGTAAATAAGGCAGGCCTATGCTCGTAAAAAATTGAGCTGTGCCGGCAAGGCCAAAAACAAACAACTTTAAATAGACGCTATGGGCGAGTAACACCAAGCCCAAAGCCAAGCGCAATAGCAAGCAGGCAAGATCAGGTTTGTTAAATTGATTGGGGAATTGATACATATTGCTCTCCTAAGCATGAGTGGTTAAGCTCAGTATCACATCGCATGCTAGCAATACACATTAGTAATTTATGCAAAACCGTATTGCGAAAACGCAATAAACCGATCGGGGACAGAGCCAAGTTATGGACTGGAGCAACCTAAGTAGTTTTTTAGCGGTAGCCAAGTACGGCAAGCTTGCGCCTGCGGCAAGAGCGCTCGACATCAACCACTCAACGATATTCCGACGTTTAAAACAGTTCGAAGAGCAGCTCGGAAAGCAAGTCTTTAGCCGACACAACAACAGCTATGAGCTGACGGATTTTGGCCGAGAGATATTACAACACGCTCAGGGTGTTGAACTGGCTATGGCTAAGCTGGAGCGCAGCGTTGATGGTTCTGATATGCGCCCTAGCGGCACTATCCGCATCACCACACCGGCTAATATTGCCGAGTGTTTTCTGCCTGAGTATCTAACAGGCTTTTATAAACTCTACCCAGAGATAAAAACCGAAATATTGGTTGGCGACCATCATTTTAATTTAGATAGAAGAGAAGCCGACATTGCTATTAGAGCCAATAAACACGCTCCCGATTACAGCATTGCCCATAAACTCTGTGAGGTACCCTGGCGCTTTATGGTCTCCAAAGCGTTTATCAAAAAGCATGGGCGGCCTACTACATTAAGCGACTTACTCAAGCACCCCTTTATTGGCTCCCAAGGCGATTTAAATCTATTACCGGCCTTTCGCTGGCTAGAACAACAGGCAAATGAAAACATACAAACACGGGCAAATAACTTAAATACTATGTCTTATATTGCTGAGGCGGGTTTAGCAGTGGCCTTGTTACCGGCAGACCAAAAGAGGGCTGAGTTAATACATTTAGATATCGATGTGGAGCTAGAAGCCAGCCGCTGGTGGCTTATTTCCCACCCGGACTTAAGGAACTCCCTAAAAATTAAACTTTTTAAGCAGCACCTTATAAAACAAATACAAGAGGATAAGCGCCTGCAGTTTTAATAATTCAAGTCGCTTTCCTTAAGCCTAAGCCCCAATACGCACAAACGCTAACTGACTCACGTCTCATATTTCGCAAATACAGTCGTATCTTCAGTAAGCGAAAGCAAGTCAACAAACAGTATAAAGCGCCGCTCTCATGTTCCCAAAATAATAAACCCCGACATAAATGTCAGGGTTTATCAGTGATGCCATGTCAACAGTGCTTTTATCTAGATCCCCCAGTCAGCCTCAATAATTCCGTAGTCTCCAGTTTTCTTCAGCACTTTTTCGATATCAAACGGCACTTCGTTTTTGTCGAATCTAGGCTGAGATGCTTTTATTGTTTCTGGTCTTGCGTTCTCGATATTGGTAAACGGTAAACCATAAGCCATCTTTTTATTTGGATATTTTTCCATCCATATTTCATGACGTGCACGCATAGAATTAAACATGCCTTTGGTAGTGAAGCCTGGCAACATTTTAGGTTGAACCTCACGGGTGTCGTTATACAGATCATAGAACGACGCTCCACTCAAGCCTGGAAGGTCACCCACCCAACGGCGCTTAAAGCGACCTTTAACGGTAGCCGCGTAAGTTTCACCAGTATAAATGTGCACATAGTCACGGCGGCTAAAACTATCACCATTCAATAAAAGTGACGTTTGATCGATGCCATCGATAATTCGGTCTCGGGGAATGTATTTTTGCGCTCCGGCAATATGTGCAAAGGTCGTAAACAAATCGGTTTCATGAATAATATCCCCCGGCGTCTGCCCCGCTTCAATCATACCCGGCCACCACGCCATCGCCGGCACTCGAATACCACCTTCTAAGTAATCACCCTTACCTCCTCGGTATAAGGTTTCTACCATGCCCGGTGGGCCGTTATGAGTCATGGGGCCATTATCTGCCATCAAAATCACCAGCGTATTTTCAGCAATGCCGTTCGCTTTTAAGTGAGTCATCAGTTGGCCAACAAAAGGATCAAATCGCGCCAACCCCTCCTGCAAAAAACCACCCGATAAGGTTTTTCGCTCTGGGAACGGAACAAAAGCAATTAGCTCGGGCCAGTAAGCAATATAAAATGGTTTTTTCTCTTCAATATTTTTATCAATAAAAGACAATGTACGCGTTTTATTGTCTTCCATATTTTTATACCACCCCGGTAAGTCTCCCGGTTGAACCAGCTCACGCACGGGCCCACCTTTTTTCCCTTCCATCACAGCAACATGGCCCAAGGTCCGCCAGCCCTTATCCATGTCGTAAGGGTCTTCAGGGTATATTTCAGGATTAGTAGAGGTAGGTAAAACGCCACCAGCGATTTCTGCCTGCGGACCATAGATAACGGGGAATTGGTTGTAAGGTTCCCATACCGCTTCATCAAAGCCCTGCTTATTCATGTAACTTTGTTCTATATCCCCCAAATGCGCCTTGCCATAGAATGCCGTCGCATAGCCGGCTTTACCCAGCACTTCTGCCATTGTGACTTCATCCTTGCGCAAGCCGCCATATTCATAGGGAAAACCGACTTGGGTCATACCGTTGCGAATTGGATGCCTGCCTGTAAGAACGGCCGCACGGCTTTGTGTACAAGAAGGCTCCGTATACATACGTAAGAAGTTCATACCTTCAGCTGCCAGCTGATTGATATTCGGCGTGCTGAAACCTCGCAACTTCTGAAGCTCGGGGATACCCACTTCGCCCATGGGAGTATCGTCCCACATGATATGAACGATATTGGGTGGCGTGCCAAATTTCTCTTTCAGAGCGGCAAGCTTTTGGTTTAGCTCGTCATCTTGCTTAGCCCAAGAATCGCCATGCTGAGCTTTCAAAATATAAAATTCCGCATCTTGAACAATAGGCTTGGCACTTACGCTAGTAGCGGCGAAGAGCAGCGCCCCCAAGCTTACAAACCTGTGAATAAAACCTCTATATTGGCTGAACACAATACGGTCTCCTTACTTTTTAGGATTAATGATGTATCGAGAGAAAAATGCTAAGAGGAATTATGTCCCTAATACCCGTTAGCAGGATGGGTGTGTTAATTACCCAAGGAGCATATTTATTTAACCAGCAGGCAGCAATCCGGTTTCGGCACAA
Source organism: Agaribacterium sp. ZY112 (assembly GCF_041346925.1). Taxonomy (NCBI): domain Bacteria; kingdom Pseudomonadati; phylum Pseudomonadota; class Gammaproteobacteria; order Cellvibrionales; family Cellvibrionaceae; genus Agaribacterium; species Agaribacterium sp. ZY112. The sequence goes on from NZ_CP166840.1 coordinate 4,032,729, forward strand.
CAAAACACCACGCTTCCGTTTTCGGACTTGCTTGCCATCACGATAGCCAAGTACCATGAATAAGAGCGAAACAGCTGCCAAACAAGGCCTATAGATTGCGTAAAAAAGATTTTGAATTGAAATACGGGCATGTGATGAGCACTACCGATTTCGAACTTGCAACCGAGACTATGGCCAACACGTGGCGCCCCTATCAAGGCGTAAAGCGCACTCACAGCGGCCCTTTTGAATACAGCCTATCCGTAGCAGAATTTCCTACTTTGATGATCGGTCAAGGGCATGTGGCCGGTGGCTTTGAAATGGATGGAGGTTATTTAGAAGACTTTTTTACGCTTGCGATCCCACTGGCCGGGCACTTTAGGTTCACGATGAACGGAAAAGCATTTGATATTGCAGAAGGGAAAGCCAGTTTATACAGTGCAAAACAGGAACACAGCATCTACCTGCCCCAACGCACCGAGCTGTGTAACCTTAGAATCCCCCGTCATGCGCTGGAGAAGGAACTAGAACACTTACTGCATCGCCCCTTAAGCCTACCTTTAGTATTTTCCGTCAGCATAGAGCTCAATTCCGCATTTGGGCACAGTCTACTTAGCATGTTGCGGCTTTTTATTGGGGAAATAAACCATCACGGAGCTCTTCGGAAAAAATCCTCTCTGGCGGTCAAGCACATTGAAAAGAGTTTTTTTACTTTATTATTAGAACACCAGCCCAATAATTACAGCACAGAACTGAAAAGCCTCAGTGCTCAAGCGGGAGAGTGGCAGGTTTTTAGGGCCGAGGAATGGACTCGAAGCAATCTGGATAAACCAATTAGCGTTGGTGACCTAGCAAATTCTGCTGGGGTCTCTGAACGAGCCATTCGATCTGCATTTAGAAAACATCGCCAATGCACACCTATGCAATTTGTCAGAACACTTAAACTGGATGCTGTGCATGCGGCACTATTAGAATCGCAGCACAACTCCAGCATCATTGATATCGCGTTAAGTTATGGGTTTTCGCATATGGGCCATTTTGCAGCCCACTATAAAAAACAATTTAATGAAGCTCCCAGCGACACCCTCAAAAACAAGTAATAAGAAAATACCACATGTGCTTTTTAGGTCGCCATAGCGCTCTTACATTCGTATTGATGTCTCTAAGGGCCTAGAAGACATCTTTAAAATTGGTGCTTAAAAAAGATGGACTCACATATGCGCTGAATATCCTCTAAGACACCTCGAAATCATCTCACTAGTGCCTATATCTATCTAGGAACCTACCAGCTAAGTATTATTCTTCGCCGCCAATTTATTCCCCTAAAGATTATATTTTTAAGACGTGCCCTATAAAGAAAACACGATAGAGCCGCGTTTATACGTTTAATAATAATGCAAGTCGCTAGCTTTGCCCCTAAATACCCAATACGCATAAATGGTATAGGCCAAGATACACGGAACAACGACTAAGGCCCCATAAAGGATAAATCGCAAAGACTCCGGTGCACTGGCAGCCTGCCAAATAGTTAATTCACCTGGCACGATATAGGGAAAGAAACTGTAGCCAATACCGGAAAAACACAATAAAAAGATAGCTGCACAAACTAACAGTGGCCGATAGCAGTAGCGGTCTTGCAATACTTGCTGACCAAATAATTGCCTTTCATTAAAGTAAAACAAGGCGAGGCAAACCAAAGGTACTGGTGCCATATAAAGTACCTGAGGCAGATCGAACCAGCGATCGAACACCGCACTATTCACCAAAGGATTCGTTAATGAAACAAGTACAACCCCTAAAAAGCTTAAGCGCCCTGCAAATAAAGCCCAGCCTTTAGCGCGAATTTGCAACTCGCCTTCGGTTTTATACACCAACCAACTGGCGCCGATATAACAATATGCGGCGCAGACACCCAAAGCACTTAAGACAGCAAACAGAATAGACTTTAAATCGTAATTAAAACCTACGATATACAAACCTAACATGTAACCTTGACTCAATGCGGTAACTAAAGAACCAAACTTAAAGCACTTATCCCATAAAGCTTGATGAGCCACTGCTGCCTTTGCGCGAAAATCAAACGCCACACCACGCATAATTAACGCAATGAGCATCACCGTTACCGGCAAATAAAAGTGGTGTAATACTTGGCTATGCGCTTCAGGAAACGCAATTAACAATAATCCCACAGCCAAAACCAACCACGTTTCATTGGCATCCCAAAACGGGCCAATAGACGCGATCATACGATCTCGCTCTTTCTCGTGCCCCTCGCCCAAAGGTAACAATATTCCCGTACCCAAATCGTAACCATCAAGAATCGCATAAACCAAAATCGCCAAGCCCATAAGCCCAACAAAAATAATCGGTAAACTGTAAGCGTCCATTTTTACTCCTTATCTTCAGTGTTTATGGCAAGGCTATTGCCGGGTTCTTTTTGTTCGTATTCTTCGACGTTAACCGCTTTTAAAGACATCAGGCGAAGTGTGTGTAAATACGCAAACATCAGCACAACATATACACATGCATAAGCCGCTAGAGATATACCGATATGCCCGCTGGGCACATCGGTGACTGCGTCTTTGGTTTTCAAAATACCTGTAACTAGCCAAGGCTGGCGACCTATTTCACTGACATACCAACCGGCCAAAACACCCAACCAACCACTAAAGGTTGCAGCAACATAAGAACGCAATAACCACTTGGGCAGCTCTCGTTTACGAATGACAAAATATAAACCCACCCAGGCCAGAGCGAGCATTAACATACCCACACCCACCATAATACGAAAAGCCCAAAACGATGCGGCAACAGGTGGATGTACGCCTTCAAATTCATTTAGGCCACGAATCGTACCCTCACTGTCATGAGTTAAAATCAAACTGGCAAGCTTGGGGATCTCAATCGCATAATCATTCGTTTTGGTTTCTTCATTTGGCAGAGCAAACAACAACAGTGGTGCGCCCTCTTCCGTATGCCACACAGCCTCAATCGCCGCGATTTTAGCGGGCTGATGCTCGAAAGTATTCAAGCCATGAGAGTCACCGACATAGATCTGCAAAGGCGTAAGCACTGAAGCAAGCACAATAGCCGTTGTAAGGGCCAGCTTAGGCGCACGCTTAAGATCACCTTTTAACAAACGATAAGCCGACAAACCGGCAACAAAAAATGAAGCCGTTAGACCTGAAGCAATCAACATGTGGGTAAAGCGGTGAGAAAACGACGGGTTAAAAATCACCTCAAACCAATCTACTGCATAAACAACACCATCACGTATTTCATGCCCTGCTGGTGTTTGCATCCAAGAGTTAAGCGCGAGAATCCAAAAAGCTGAAGCCGTTGTACCCAGAGCCACAATTAAAGTCGCAACCGTATGGACACTATTAGGCACACGCTTAGAGCCAAATAACATAATGCCAAGAAAAGTAGCCTCTAAGAAAAAAGCGGTTAATACTTCATACCCCAACAAGGGGCCTGCGATGTTACCGACCTTCTCCATAAAACCCGGCCAGTTGGTACCAAACTGGAAGGACATAGTAATGCCGGTGACCACGCCCAAGGCAAAACTCAATGCAAATATCTTGACCCAAAAGCGATAAGCACGCATCCATACTTCGTCACCACTTAAGTTAAAACGCAGTTTGAAATAAAATAAAATCCAACACAGAGCGATGGTGATACTGGGGAAAAGAATATGAAAACTAATATTGAGGGCAAACTGAATTCTGGATAATTCCAAGGCGTCCATAAATATCCCTTATTTACTATCGCTCTGACCGAGCATTTTGTCTTTGAACTCCACCAGCTTGCCAAGCCCGGAGCCCATCTTCATTAAACTTTGCAGCTGTTTTTGGCTTAAACCGCTTACCGCTTTCGTCCAATCGTTAGCAAGTTCAAGCAACTCATAGATTTCAGCCATCTTAGCTTGAGCATGCAGATCGCTCTCATCTGTGCAACTTTCTAATAATTGCGAGCGCAATAAGCTTAAAGTGGGTTCTAACTCGCGGCGACTGCGCTCATCAACCACGTGTCGCGCCATCTGCCAAATATCACCAACCGGTGAATAATAGTCTTTGCGATCACCCGCCTGCTTTTCCGTTTTAATTAAACGCCAGCTTTGTAACTCTTTAATTCCCATGCTGACATTACCACGGCTAACACCCAATAATTGTGACAGCTCATCGGCACTAATCGGCTTGGGGTGCACCACAATTAGGGCCAGCATCTGGCCTACCGTGCGGTTAAAGCCCCAACGACTTCCCATCTCACCAAAATGCATCACAAACACCTGAGCCTGAGCGCTCAACTGCTTTACCTCTGTGCTCATAAAACACACCAAGTTTCAGTTATTTCTGAAAGTATTGATTTCTTATTGATCTATGTCAACAGATTTTGGCAGGTATATACCTGCTAATTTATTCGGAGTTACTAGGAAAGTGTCTTACTTTTCTAAAAACCAGCCATCTAAGCATTTGATTTTATTATATTTTTACAAGCACACTCCGAATTATGAGGAAAGAGTCAACTGGGGCAAAGTTAGAACCAACGAGGTGCATCAAGCTAAGGCATTGATAGTAATGGAATTTTTTATATGTAGAGGGTAGATTAGAGGGAGAATTACAAGGACATCGTCCTATTAATTAACTGTTATGCATCAAGGACTAATTTTGAATAATCTCAAGATAGCAGGGATATCACTTCAAGCTAACGGAATTCTTCTAGGCGTTTCATCAGTTGCACTACTCTTCATGTACGTAATTAACAATGGTTTCCCTAGCAGTATCAAGGCAGTTTTAGTGATTTGTTTTTTCGCCATATGGAGTGTAACGCTTCTCATTGTTGGTAGTGGCGTAAAAAGTAAAAATCCTCAGTACAAAATACCGGCCATCGTAGTTGGTTCTGTCAGTCTAGTATCTTCACCAATTGGCATTGTCTTTGGTTTGGTATCACTCATATTTCAAGCTAGGGGCTGGCGCTCGTGGCCAGCTGCGTAACAAAGTTATCAACCACCGCCAGCAAGCTGGCTGGACCTCCATTGCGTCGTTTAAAGTGTGCTTTAATAGCACACCCGTTCCGGCCGGTTATAACAGCGTTACCTGTCATGAAGTACTTCTTACACTATCGCTATTAATATCAAGCTTCGTATGGGGCGAGGTCGACCTCGTACAGGTCGATAAATCTGAACGAAAGATGTATCTCTATTCAGGAGGCACTCTCGTCAAAGAGTATGATGTGGCATTTGGTGAAAACCCCAAAGGCCACAAAACCCAAGAGGGAGATGAAAAAACTCCAGAGGGTACTTATACGCTTGATTACAAAAAAGAAGACTCCTCTTTTTATCGGTCAATACATATCTCTTACCCAAATGAAGATGATAAAACCCAAGCTAGAGCACGTGGCGTATCTCCAGGTGGCTTTATCATGGTTCATGGCCAGCGCAATTGGTTAGGCTGGCTATCACCCATAACTCAGCGCTATAACTGGACTGATGGGTGCATCGCACTCACCAACTCCGAAATGGACGAATTCATGGATTTGGTAAAAGTAGGCACCACAATTCAGATTGAGTGGTAAGCAGGTAACAAGCCGCTCAAGGTTAAGCAGCTAAAGCTGCTTGGGACCTCCACTGCGCTGGTTGGTTTTGTGCAGAGCGGAATTTATAGGAATTAGCAAGTGAAGTATAAAAAATATCTAATGTGGGGAGGGCTAATTCTAACTATGTGCCTTGTTGGGTTAGTAGTTACACAGCCTTTATTGATAAAGGCCATTTACGCTAAATATAAGTCAACAGATCAATTTTTAACGTTTAAGGGTGACGCGCGTATAAAATACGAACAAGGAGCGGAACAGAACGCTATTACTCTAAATAACATCTTGGATGAAAGTCAAAAAGCCGTTGAAATAGCTCTTGGGGCGCAATTTAACGCACCAATAAGTATCTATATATGCTCATCTCAAGATGTTTTTAATGAGTATGTCTATCTTTCTAAAAACGTTAGAGGGGCAGTTTATTGGGGCAAGCTATTTCTTTCTCCTGGAGCGTTTAACAGGGGCTCACTTGCTAAATTAACTAAACATGAGTTAACTCACTATCTATTTTATACGCATCTAGGTGAGAGAGCGCATATCGAAGGCATTCCTCTTTGGTTCAGAGAAGGGATTGCCGAATTCGTTGCTAATGGCGGTTCTAAGTTCACGAAAGGTCGAAGCATTCAACATTTTATGAGTGTTAAAGAAAGGCAGTCGTATTTATCTGGGAGTCTAGACTTTTGGTTCACTACCAAAGATCCAACTGATGCCGTTAGCAATGGTACGGTAAACTGGATTTTATACAAAGTTGGAGCATTGTTTGTGCATTACCTGCATGATTTAAATCCACAGAAATTTGAAGAGCTAGTCCGAGAATTATTGGCGGGGAAGAAGTTTGAGCAAGCAATTTATTCTGAATACGGACGAGATACTCAAACATTAAAGTCTGAATTTACAAAATATTTACAAGGCACATAACGCCCCGCTCCAGTCTGACGTCTGGTACTACGCGCCTTTTGTGTTACTCGCTGGCGCTCAAACAATAACACAAAACACGCTCCGTACCAGCCGCAGCTGAGCGGGGCGTTATGCAGCCATGCACCTCAAGGAAAGAAGTAATGATAAAGAATAAGAAAGAAATTGGGTTGGCGATTCTTGCTTGCGCATTTCTATACCCAATCACTAGCCACTCTGCTGGTTTCGCATCCGCTATTGCCCTGCCGGAATGGTTAGCCCTCTGGATTAACGATACCGATCAAAGTTGGCTTGGGATGCAGTTTTGGAATCTGATGACAATTTATCCCTCGTTAGCTATCCCAATCGTGATCGTTGTATCTTGCATTTGTTCTGCAACCCAAGTGAAATGGCTTTATTTCTGCTCAAGCATGGCAGCCATATATGTCGCGTATTTCTGCGCCAATTTCGTGCTAACCCTATTGGAATATCCTCAGTACCTTCAGCTGAATGGTATTAAAGTGCTAATTCCCTCGATTGTAATACTAGGGACTATCTTCGCAACGGGCTACCTGCATAACAAGGTAGTCAACCCGACCTCCACTGCGTAGTTTAATTTATGCTTTAATAGCACAAATTAAACTACTGATCTGTGTCCACGAAAGTGGTAGCAGATCACTTGCGCAGGCCCCTGATAATTTTGCCTTCGAAAGTGCATAACAAGTAAAGTTATTGATGCTAATGCTAGTGGGTACCTTCTGTGGTAGTGGAGCGGTGCTTCTTCCTACTATGGCATTAGTATTTAATTAAGCCTACAAAAAAATGGTAGGCTGTAGCAGGGGCCGTGTAAGGTTTGTTTCTTTTTACTTTACACGGCCCCTGATAGTTAGTCCTTTATCTGCCAATCTCTTCGGCGTTGCCTCCTTGATTTACCCAACGGCTACCGTTCCATGAATAGGCGGTACCGTTGATATTGATGCCCCAAGGCGACCCGTCTTCACCCACATCGATGACAGATAGGCGACCGTTAGTCGGGCCAAAGCGTACAAATTGATTACCATTCCAGCTCCAAATCGTGCCGTCGGTCTTGGTCAAGAATATTTTCCCTCCGCCAATACCAAGGTCCTGACCATCTGAGCCGCGAGGCTGCCAGCGCGTACCGTCCCATCTATAAACATTGCCATTGGCGTTAATACCCCAAGGTCGGCTTACGCCAACATCGATCCGAACCAGACGGCTGTTGGTCGGACCAAAACGAATAAATTGGCTACCATTCCACTCCCAGATCGTGCCATCGGTCTTGGTCAAAAATACACTGTCGCGGCCCACAGCAATATCCTGGCCGCCGGAATCACGCTGCAGCCAGCGGCTACCGTTCCATTCATAGATGTTACCGGTTGCATTGATGCCCCAAGGTTTGTCATTTTCACCCACGTCGATGCGCACCAATCTGCCATTGTTTGGGCCAAAGCGTTCGAAGACAGAGCCGTTCCATTTCCAGATGGTGCTGTCGTCTGCGATCTTGTAGGTCGAAGAACTACTGCCATCAGTTCCAGGGTTTGCTGATGCATGAGGAAACAACCACTGGTCGATGTCCTCTCCGTCGCGTCCAGCATCCATGTCTTGAGCCGGTTTGTCTTGTCCTAACCAGTTGGCAGGAATAAAACCATACACTTTTGCATCGGGCTGGGTTGGTTGTCGACGAGGATCATCTTCAGTGTTGAGGTTGGGGTTTCGTGTGAGCGCGCTAATGTTCATACCCAATCGCCCTTCACGTGAATGGCAACTTAAGCAAAACGCATTATTAGACGAGTCTGGGCGTGGTGCGCCATAAACAAGCGGGCCTTCTGGGAAATTGATCGCATCGCGGACGCTGCGGTGATTCCTTGGAATGTTGGCCATATGCGCTCTATAGTCATCTCGGTAATCGTGATAACAGGCGTAGAATTCATTTGTTGGCTCTCCGGCCGCTTGAACAAGCCGGCGAATAGTGAAATGGCCAGCACTGTAGGATTTTGCAAGTCGGTTCCATCCACCAGTATCGGGCACGCCTATTAATGTGCCGTTAGCTTGGTTACACGCGACTTCCTGATTAACGTTTTGAGCAATAACCTTAAAGTTATCGATCCAGCCTTTAAAGCCATCATTCGGTGCATCAGGTGTTGCGCCAAGATATAATTTGCCTTCAGTCATGCGGAATATAGGCTCGTTTGCATCGACTCGACCTAAGTAGAAACCATTGTAATAAACGGTCATAGAGCGGTTTCCACGGGAAATATTTAAACCCACATGAGCCCAACCTCTGCCATTATTTCGGGCGCGATTTTGGACTGGCCCAGAAATGTTCATTTGCTGAATGACACGCCCCTGTGGATTAAGGAACTGCAAGCCACCGTCGCCACGTACCCGTAAAGATGAGCCGTCGCTAAAGGTGATCAACCTGCTTGTGTTACCTCGGCCGCCTTCATAACGACGATCAAAAAATAGTCCAACGTACCACGGCGTGTTATTCACATTTCGTGTGTTACGGGGTATGTCGTATTCAACGGTGGTATCGGTGTTGAGCCATAGGCCTCGTCCTATGATGCCACCGTTTGCTACGCGCTCCACGCGTCCGTTTTTGATTGCACCCAATTTTGGTATTGACCATCGATTAGGTAGCGCAGTGGCATTATTGGCTACAGCATGTCGTCTAGAGCTGCGTACTTCAAAAAAACCGCCTCCATTACCGTTATTACCGCTGCCATTGAAATGACTCGCAGGCACCATATTTGAGTTGATGAAGCTATCCGGATTATTGTAATCATCGAATACAAACTCGTCCGTAACCGCCCCTTTGCTGATAATCCAAGGTACGTCAGATGGTGTTACCGGCTTCATATTTGGGAACATATTGAAGCGATGCTCAAGTGTATCTAGAAAGTTAATGTTGCTTGATCCTCTCGGCCTTGGCCCGCCTTCTGTGCTGCCATTGCGGCCACCACTGACTCGAACCCAGCCATCGTGCTCAGATGAGGACTCATAAAGCTTAAGATCTCGATGTCTGCGCTCTTCGGTGCCTAAACCAAAATCCATGTTATTGATCACATTATCCATCTGGACCATCTTGCCCTGGGTCCATAAGCCCATCATGATACGGCCTTGTAATCTTGCCGAATTAATGTCTGACTTATTGTCTGCTAAGCAGCTGCCATAGGTAGTAACGACCTCTTCAGGACACCGTGTTGGGTAAGGTGCAGTGCCATTATTAGGATTGAATAACTGACCGCGCACTGTAGTGACTGAAATATTGTCAGCATCACGGTCAACCCAAGGGTATGAGCCAAAACTTGTATCGTCGGCGATGACTCGACCAGAGGCATCGCGAAATGGGTGCATGGCAAACCCATAGCGATTGTTTATCGTCGAGTCATAGGGTGCGTTGGCGAGTGGGTAGACTTTATTAAACTGGCGAACATCACAGGCCTGGAATCTGTCCGGGTTGTCGTTGACAAGATAAACGGAGTCGGTATTCGTGTTACGCGCATTACCTTGATCATCGACCCAATCAATTCGGGTCCCAGCCGTGCGCCCAATAATAATTCGGCCATCGTCAGGTGTGGTAGTCTCAAAGAAATCTTTAAATAAGAATTTTGTACCTTTAATCGGTGCCTCATTGGTGATTTCAGCAATTTTGGCTTGAGGTGTTTTGGGGTTTTCTACTCGCACGGTAATATCTATACCGACAAACCTAACCTCCCCTGCACCTTCTCGTCCCGCCGCTATAATGGTTAAATCATAGCAGTCGTCGACACCATTACAGACTCGCGGGTTGCTGGGCGTAGACGCATTTGGTGGGGCCTCACACAAGCCAATATGACGAAAACCGCCAATGCCTGGAGGACGGAACCGTCTTGTGTTTTCACTATGGAAGTCTGAGACAACGTTGTCCAAGCCTGGCTCAGACACCGTAAACGGAGTATCTAACCTTTCCGGTGCAAACAAAAGAAAGCTAAGACTGCTGCCCGTCGTTCTAAGGCCGACCCGCCCATCACGAGAAGTGTGTACTGTTGGCTGGAATGGCCTAGTGAATTCTCCATTTTCTATTAAATGAGTGTCACGTACGAAAGCTGGTCCTTCAGGGATTTGCGCATAAGTCTGTGTCGTAAGAAAAAATGCACTAAGTAAGGGGCTTAGCATCAGCCACTTTTTGTTTGACAGGGAGGAGCTAAGAGCATCCGTGGTTCGATTTTCTCGCGCTCGCTTTGTCATGTAAGAAAAAATATTAGAGTACATTATATAAACCCTTTGTTTTTATTGTTGTTTTTACTGTTTTTTATCTGTGGCATGTCTTGTTTTTTTATGAATCTGATCAATAGATTCTCTAAGCCTATTGACTCAGAATTAGCTCAATAAAAAAGATTGTGTGTTTTTCTTGTGACTACTCCATGCCGTAGTGACGTACAGCGATAACAACAGTATCCAGAGGGGATTTATAAAGTCATTACACATGACTTGATTTCCAACATTGACACTCACCGCAACGAGCTGACCATATTTAAAAGTAACTACACGGTCAATTTACAGTGTGGTTTTGTGTTAAGCAGAACAAGCTAAGCCCGTTTTTGAGTGCTTTTTTGTGAGCGAAAACACAATAATGCTTAGGTGCCACATGATCAGGTGAGTGATTCCTTGTGATTTGCAGATATCTGGAAATTAATAAAATCGGTTTATGTGCTTTTTGAGAATGGCGTTAACTTTTTAGGGAGATAACGTGAAGGTATTACTGATAGCCTCCATTTCAATTTTTATTCTTTCTTGCGCAACGCAAGTTAAAGAGAGTAGCGAAGAAACAAAAGCCAATGATAGTAGCGAATCTATCCCGACTACGTGTAAAGGAGCAATTCAGACCATCGCCAATGAACTAGATGAAGACAGCGTCAAAACATTGAAGGAAACAAAGAGAGAAGACTTGGTGATGTTTCACTTCTCCTGGGGTATGGGTATTCGTAATAGCTACGGTTTGTGGTCTGAAAATTCAGCTATCCGTCTCTCCTGCGCTGAACAAATCGGAGAAAAAGATATACATCCAGATAATGCTTCAGGAATTATTATGGAAGGAGTTTGGGAGCTAGTAAATGGCGCCAACATGTAACAAGTTTGTCAAACATCGCTACACACCTTCGGTGTTCCGCTGGACTCGCTCCTGCGTCGCTCGCCGTTTACAAAAGCGTTACATATCAAAGAGATTTCGATGAATAGATTAGCTCTTATTTTTGTATTAATTTTTCCGTTAACTGGCTATTCAGATTCAATTTTGCCAATTAGGCAGACCTCAGAGTGGGTTTCTACCGTGGAGTTCGACGCTTCTGAATTAATTGATGGGAACGCCATATTTTTGGAATCGCTTGATGCTGCCCAAGTGTTAAATATATCCATGAATGAGTCTTTCAAATACATGAATGAAGACGAGCAATGGGAAATTCGATTTACTCAAAAAATAGACAGTAGTATTGAAAGCCGCTATTTCATAATCACTGAGAAATTGGTTTTTCCGACATATGCTCGGGAGATGGTGGTTAATACTCAGCTTAAACGTACTAATGTAAGAGAGAATGGAAATTTTGACCTACAACCTGACCGCTCAAAAGTCTGGATGAAAGCAGAATTAACCTTGAGAGGTAACGATCTATATAGAGTGAACGGGGGATTTGCATTAAAGGGTTCTAATGCAGGTTCACCTAAGCTCCTTAGTTACATCGACATAGCAGAAAATCACCCTTCATCCGAACTTGTTGTTAATGAAGTCAATGGTAAAGTGTATAAGCAAGTCCATCTTTTAACGGGTACAGAGAGTATCCCATTGGCTTATATTTCGAAAACTGAAAAACCTAAAATTGGAGTGTATTGGGAAGTAGGGGAAGGAAAACAGTTATTTGCCCTTACTGTTATTGATCATGTGCCTGACCCAGAAGGGATGGGCGCAAAGTGTCAATCCAGAACAGTTGTTTACGAGGTTGCAGATAATAAATATACACAGCAATCTGATGCTGGTTTTCAATGCTATGTGCACTAATTATATTCGTGAAAAAATATGTAACAAAGCTATGGACCGGAACAGCTAGGCTACGTTTTGCAATTTCAATCGTGCGATTTCAAAATGTCATATGAAAATACGATAAGACTATGGAACGCTTCCATTGTTACTTTCTGGGCCCTTGCCTTCGCAGTGGTTTTCCTTCCTCTCGAAAGCATTTTTCAATCTTTTGGTGCTGCTCACCTTGCACTAGAGATAGCTTTCATTGGTATTGGCGTTACAGTCTTAATCTTTCCAGTTGTCGACTTATTTTCAGAAGGGATGGAAGCTAAATACCACCACCATTTTACTTTGCACAGTATTCCTTGTTCTGTTTAACCTGATAGGTAGCATGATTATGTACTTTTGGTTCAGTAAGACCTACGAGTCAGAGTAACAACTCAACAAGGTTATCAAGTACACTACGTTTGATGCCGTCAACCCAAAGTACACACAAGACTTAGATAAATGAAAAACAGAGTTGCATTAGTTACAGGCTCGACATCGGGAATTGGAAAAGCTATCGCCAACAGGCTTGCTTCGGAAGGTTTTTCCGTCGCTTTCCATTCACGCTCATCCGTAGAAGTTGGCCAGCGCCTAGCATCACAGAATGAAGGCGCTTCTTATTTCCAAGCAGATCTATCAAATCAGACTGAATCTAAGGCGCTAATTGAAAAAATTGCATCCAAATACGGGCGTCTGGATGTGCTGGTTAATAATGCAGCGTTAACGGAGGTGATAGACCATTCAAATCTGAAGGCTGCTACCCCTGAAGTATGGCGAATGCTCCATGAGGTTAATGTTATTTCTCCTTGGACACTGATCTCTGAAGCGGAGCCTTTGTTGAAAAAGTCCTCTTCCGAAGATGCTACTAGCTGCATTCTTAACATCAGCTCCCATGCTGGTGTACGCCCTAAGGGAGCATCGATTCCTTATTCTGTAACTAAGGCCGCGCTCAACCATATGACAAAGCTCTTAGCTTTGAATCTGGGGCCTGACATTAGGGTCAACGCTATTGCTCCAGGTTTAGTTCATACGCCCATGAGCAAAGACTGGACTGCAGCCCGTGAGCTTTGGAAGACCAAAGCACCAATGAAACGGGGTGCGGAGCCAGAGGAAATTGCCTATGTCGCAGGTATGTTAATTAGCAGTTCATACCTAACTGGTGAAGTCGTACTTTCAGATGGAGGGTTAAATTTGACATGAAGAAAGCATCTATCAAATTACAGCAGTTTGCACCTGTGGCGCCGGACGCTCGTTCCTCGCACCTCGGTGCAAGGCGTTAGGCATGGCCTATGTCTCCACCTATCACTCAAAGATTAAAGCTCAGTTCAATTTTTAAGGCTGCCGAAAAGGGTTTTCTTGATGGAAAACGCTTATCATCATGGGCTGAAGAATTACTTCTCAAGGGAGTTGAAAGTGACGCAATTATTGAGGCTCTTGCAAGCCCAGATATGCATTGGCAAGAAGTAAAACCTTTATTCATTCGTATTTGTTTAGATATTGGCGTTTCTAAGGATCCAATACATGAAGCGGAGTCGATTAAGAATTGGGCGATAATAGAGGAGTATAAGCTTGGTATTACAAGTGCTTTTACTGTTGTGAGAGAAATAAAGGGTATGAGAGAAAAGATAGGTTTTCCATCACCCGTTATCTTAGAGATCGACGCCTCTACTGGAGAGACGATCTATAAAACCGAACATAAAAGTCTGTTTGGTAAGGAGCTGGAGGCCGAAATCATTAAACACCTTGTGCAATCAGGTATTACCAAACAAGCCCATAACGGCGAGTAACTTTTCCATTACTTGAGTTGATGGGAAAAAGACTGCCATAAATAATCAACTACAAAGCTGCCTAGATCAACGCCTGACAAACCTAAAATTCAAAGTGAGGTCATAAGCATCTGTAACGTTAAATAGAGCCCGAATACTTATACCCTTCTACGTAAATTAATAATCGAGGGGGCATCCATGGCAGTTACAGTTTACATATGGGACCATAGCAATAAGAGAGTTAACACCGGCCAAAGGCGAGTTAGACATTCACTACATTGGCAGAAGACTAGAATACAGAGAACGTAGCATAAATGAGATTCAGGAGGTCATAAGATGAATTCGGTGTATATAGCATTAGTAATACTTTGGTTGGTCAGCGGCTTTTTAAGTATTTATATTGCAAGGAAAAGAAATGTAAAGCTTGGCGTTCTATGGGATATAGCGTTTTGTTTTTTGGGGCCGCTGGTAATACCGTTCATTTTTTTAGCAAAACCCCAAAAAAGCGACTAACCGACATCTCGATGATGGACTCTAAACCAAAGAAACATGTTATCTCATCGGTACAACACGCAGACAGAACACCGAAATAGGTGCATTACTTGTTTTAGAGACTAGTGACGGTTATTCCTTCGTCGCAGGAGAGGTAGTTGGCCAAGGGCTTAGCGCAGGAGGCGGTGAAAGCGAGTTTAATATGCAGTCACTTATGGCAATGAGTCATTTTGAAGATTTCCTTAATGGCATTCAGTGCACTTGGTTAAGTTCTATATTGCAAGCGCCATCTTTGACCGATGATCAAAAGTATTTAGCGATCACAGAACGAGCCAAGAGAATCTAACAACCGACTCTCATTGAGCTTTAGTACTAACCTAGATTTGGCAACAGGAGCCGGATACTAATATAGGAAACATAATGCTGATGAGCCACACGCCCTTATTTCCAACAAGAGCTCGAAGAGAGAATTATCATCGACATGATTAGGCTTAGAAAATTTCAAGATTTGGATGCTGAATTATTAATTACATACTTAAATAATGATGACGTTACTAAATTCGTGACGAATGCTATCCCACAACCTTATTCAAAAAGCGATGCGCAGCGGTGGATAGATCATAGTAAGAACTCTGAGTATATAAGGGCCATAGAGCATAATGGTGTGTTTATTGGTTGCATTTCAGCCAAGAGAGGTGAATTCGAATATAGTTGCAGTGCGGAATTAGGTTACTGGGTTGGTAAGAGATATTGGAATAAAGGCCTTGCTACGATGGCCGTAGAGGATTTTACTAACCTTATATTCCAATCGACGAACATCATACGATTATTTGTTTCGGTAGTTTCCGAAAATAGCGCATCTATAAAGGTCTTAGAGAAAAACAATTTCACCCTTGAGGGCATTCTGAAAAAGGCGTCATATAAAAACCATCAATACTATGATGAACATTTATATTCAAAAATCAGAACCTCTTGCTCTTCAGGTAGTCAAAATTGATACACCCCTCCTTGCATACAACTTAACATCACATTGAAGTGTAACTTGTTAGAGGTATTAAAATG
The DNA here is from genome assembly GCF_041346925.1 of Agaribacterium sp. ZY112. Lineage (NCBI taxonomy): Bacteria > Pseudomonadati > Pseudomonadota > Gammaproteobacteria > Cellvibrionales > Cellvibrionaceae > Agaribacterium > Agaribacterium sp. ZY112. The sequence continues at coordinate 4,048,572 of NZ_CP166840.1, forward strand.
AGCGTTATTGGTAAAGAAGTTCTGAGTACTGAAAAAATCAAAAAAGGAACTAAAATTGTTGCAAAAAAACTCAACGACAAATATCAAGATGAAGATGTTTTAGTAATCACAGTAGTTCCCGGTGGTGTACTGTTTACAGCAGATTTAGTTCGAGAGCTTAAATTTGATATTTGGATGGATTACATATCATGCCCACACACGCCGGGCGACAGAAACAATCTTTCTCCAATCGTTTACCATGAAACTATTCCAACAAAAGGAAAGCATGTCATCTTAATTGATGATGCCATTGAATCAGGTAGTACAATGAAGCGAATTGTTGAGTTTATAAAGCAAGAACATGATGCCAAATCTGTTTCAATTGCAACCTTGTTTGTAAAGCCAGGTCGTGCTGCAATAGCTGTGGATCAATATTTTGCTTATGAAATGGAGGATGATGATTTACTGGTGGGTTATGGACTTTCGTGGAATGGTAAGTACAGAAACATTCCATTTGTTTCAAAATTGGCTCAATAGTTATACAAATAGTACGCATAACAAATGCTTCCAGTTGGCTCTAGGGGTACACCCCACCCGTTATCGGCGCGGCTAAACTTAGTATTGGCTGCCTAGGAGATTTAGATGTATTTCATTACCGCGTTTGGTTTACTAATGATAGGTCTAAGTATCATCATGATTATAAATCCAAATTATTGGTCAAATGGGATCGTAGATTTCAGTAGGAAACCATATTTCCATTGGTTTGAGGTTGTTAGCCGGTTAATCGCAGGGCTTGCATTCATACTTTACAGTCAAACCACCTTATACCCTCAGTTAATACTAAGTATTGGTTACTTACTTATTTGTGTAGGCTTTGGCCTTACGATCATAGGTCCCGTTAAGCATAGGAAATTTGCTGTTTGGTCCGCTCATAAATTTAAAAGCACATTTAGGCCTGCGGGTTTTGGTTCTTTTATATTTGGTGTTTTCTTGATTTACATATCGAGCATTGCTGTAGTTGGCAACTAACGGACATTCAAGCCCCCTGGACGTCACTTTTTATGTGGACATAATCTATATACAAAGATATGAAACAGAAGGAATCTAAATGAAGCGGAGGAACAGAATGAATTGTCGTCAATGGCATTTGATATGTAGCGTGCTAGCTTTTGGTATTTTTACATCCCCCCTTCTCGCTAGTGATTACTCACAACAAGAAGTGCAAAAGCTAAGACACATAGAGCTTGAGGGGCAGGCTAATTTTCGTGATATAGGTGGTTATAAAACCATAGATAATCAATCGGTCAAGTGGAATATACTATATCGATCGGGGGAATTACCTCGCCTGAGCGATAAAGACTTAACTAAACTAGATTCGCTTGAGATAACAACCGTTGTTAACTTTTTGACCAACGACGAGATCAACGCAAGAGGCCAAGATCGACTTCCAGAAGGGGTGAATGAACTATTCTTCCCTATTTCTGGGGAGGCAGAAAACAACTTGGCAAAAGTTGTTTTGGAAGCTAGACAAACAGCTGATTTTTCAAACGTTCCTGTTGAACTAAACACTGAAGTACATCGCCTTCTCGTAGGCGATGCCGCTAGAGAGCAGTATGCAAACTTAATAAGAGTGGCTTCTGATCCCGAAAATCACCCATTGGTGTTTCACTGTTCACATGGGGTTCACAGGACTGGAACAGCTACCGCGATTCTTCTCGCTGCATTAGGGGTACCCTGGGAGACGATTCGCAATGACTACCTACTTTCAAATACTTACAGAAAAGAAGAAGTCGAAAAACGCATCTCAGAACTACAAAATATGGCCGCAGAAAAGCAAGGCATTCCACCAAGCAAAGTAGATATGACTAATATTAATGCTTTTTACATACTTGAAGCCTCATACATTGAGGCTTCACTTGATGAGATTCACAAAACTTACGGATCAATGGAAAACTATTTACACAAAGGTCTAGGCCTTAAAGATAAGGACGTTGAAGAACTACGAAACGCATTGCTTGAGTAACGCCCCTGTTTTGTTAGTAAATCAGCATAAAATGACACCAAAACCAGATAAGTTTCCATTTTATCAACGCACCACTTTGTTCGGCTAAGACCGCCAATCAAATAACATTATTTCCCCTACGAGATAATTCTAGATGATGAAGAAAAAACCAGAAGAGATCAGCGCAGAAAATGTTGAAATAACTCGAATAGGTCGTGCCGGCTATCTACACTCTGTAATTCCAATTGTAGATAGCTCAGGTAAGATTATTCAACGAGTAGTTAAGCCACTGAAGGTAGAGCTAAATTTCAGGGATATAATTCAAATCTTTGTCGGGGCATCTTTACTTGCCATCCCAATGGCATACACCGAAGAAACATGGCAACTTGGAGAAAAGCTCCCCCTTCTAAACACCGCCATTTTAGCTTCTCTATCAGTTATTTTTATAGCTATTTTTGTCTATGCAAACTTTTATCGTTTTTATTTAAAAGGTTTTGTATTTGAGTATATCAAACGAATTATTTCCATTTACTTAATATCATTATTCGTAGTGGGGTTTTTAATGACTGTTATCCAGCAGTGCCCATGGGGAATCGACAACCTGTTAGCAATCAAGCGGATTATTATTGTTACCCTTCCCGCCTCCATGAGTGCTGTAGCTGCTGATGCTATCAAATAACACCACAAGATCCCTCTGGAGAGCAAAAACAACTACAGCGTCTGAGACAACAAAAACCTATCATGGCTTTGGGGAGATTATTCAAAGTTAATCATCGGAAGTAAAACAAGCCATCTAATTGTGAGCAATAGCCAGAATCCCAAAAGTGAAACAAAAAAACCTTGATTAGGAAACAAAAGTTGCTCACTATCGACTTTATTCAATAGCATTTTATGCTTTATCTGAAATGACGTGTTAGCAAGCACCGCTACCCCCATAATTAATCTAAAACTTAGAGGTTTAAATGCCATACGTAAACGTTCAAATCACGGCAGGAGCCAGCAGAGAGCAAAAGGCCGAGGTAGTTAAGGATATCACTGACTCATTGAGTAGAGTGCTAGGTAAAAAGCCTGAGCATACTCATGTGGTAATTCAAGAGATAGAAGAGGAAAACTGGGGTTATTCTGGTTTATTAACTGACGACTGGAAAAAACAGAAACAGTGATTAGCCATATACACATGACTCATATTTGGCAATGCTCTGCATTCTCTCCCACGCCTTAATCCTCACCATAACTGAAGCACTTAAGGGCGAGCTATGAACAATATAGAATTTTTACCTTTTTCCCAAGTCGTACCAAAAGACCTCTTGAGTGTCGTTAATGAGGATTCTTTGCGAACACACCTGATAGATCATGCTTATTTTGATGAACGCAGCCTTTTAGCGTGGATGGCAGATAAGATCAATACTGATGCGAGTACTGGCTGTCGTATTCGAGCCGTTTATATAGGTGGCTCACTAGCGGGATGGTGTGGTATCCAACCTGATACCAAAGGTTTTGAATTAGCGATTGTTATCTCGCAGCGATTTTGGGGTTTTGGTATTCGTATTTTTAAAACACTTATGCTGTGGGCTAAGGAGCTAGGCCATCAAGAAGTGTTATTTCATCTGCTCGAGACTAGGCCGGAGTATAAGGCGTTGAATAAACTAGCGACTAAAGTTGATAAAACCGAGCTGGCAGGTCGAAGTTTTACAACTTACTATATAGCCGTCAGTCCCTAGGCCTACCTACTCTAAGCTTGCTTAAACTGAGCTTTAAGCAATCATACTGAGAATGCAACCAAGCTCTAACCGCTTGAGTTTCTCTACAATGTGTTATTAGAGCTCGCTTTTACTTTAAAGCACGCCCTAACTATTAAGGTCCCTGTAAAGGTCGTTGTATCTTTCTATATCTTTACTGAGAACCTTATCCTTCTTTAAAGTATCTTCACTTAAACTATCTCTAAGCTTGATGTATCGATCCCCCTGCCCCTTATAAAGATAAAGCTTCGCTAGCGTCCAAGTTGGCCACGCTTGCTCAAATCCAGCATGATTTGTACTGGCAGAAAGTAAACTCGTTAAAACAGATATCGCTTTATCCGTCTCTGTATTATTCAATAATGCCGTTTCAGCATAACGAAACTTAAGCCTATCAATGTAATAAGCGTTAGCGGGTGTCTCTTGAATAGAAAGACCCTGTTCAAAACATTGCAGGGCTTCATCCAGCAAGCCATTTCCCCGAAAACTTAGCCCTGCAACATGATGGGCTTCGGCAGATTCTGGGTGTTTTAGTATTAAGCTACGCGCGCTTGCTAAGGCCTTTTGTGACTGTTTCTTCCTACTAAATAGCTCTAACTGCTTAATACTCGCATCAAGTGAAGACAGCTTATGAAGCTGGTCTATATCTTCTTGAGCCTCCTTGGTAGAGCCACCAATAAAGCTCGGTGCATAAAGCTTAAAGTCAATAAGTAATCGAAGAGCATGTACGCTATTAGGGTCGGTCTCGACTGCAAGTTTGGCGTATTTTTTAATTTTCTTAGCTAAGATCAATCCTCGCAGCGAACCTGAGTTTCTGGCCTGACTAGCATAGGCTCTCGCCAGCCAATAGTATTCATCAGATGAACTAGGCCCTATCGCTATAGCCTTGAGCAAGTATGTACTAGCCGTTTTCGGGTCGCCCTGATCGTAAGCGATTCGTCCTAGATACACCAAAGCTTCTTCTTGCGTTGTTGTACCAAGCGCCGCCTTAAACTGCTGTTTTGCTAACTCAAGCTGCTTGTTCTCATAAAAAGATACCGCCTTATATAAGCTAACACTAGCCACATCAGTATCATCGACCTTTGTATCAGCCCTTGAAACCCCAGCTCCAGTATCAGCGGCTGCTTCTATCTGAAAACTCAAAGCTAAGCACACATATAAAATAACTCGAACACATTGAATCAATCTCCATGAAGGAAGAGACTGCCTGTTTAAGTAATGAATGTTCATCATATAAATGTCCTTATTTTCAGCTGTTCAAAGTTGATACGAGATAATTTGATTAAATAACGAATGTACGCAAGAAGAGCTCCTGTATTATTCAGTATTAGCTTGCCCTCGCTGTCTTTTCTCAGGCTCTTTTCTAATAAGGGCAAGGCTTAAACGAACTAGCCAATAGCCCATATACACAAGGGTAAGTAGTGGAGGAATAAAGAAAAACCAAAAGCCTTGTTCAGTTAGCTGCTGAGGAAATAGCTTCATTTGGCCAAGAAAGAAGGAGCCACTAGCCATAAACAACACTAGGCACATTCTCCAACTGTGTCTCAGTAGGCGCTGTTGCCTACTAACACGCTGCTTAAGCAACAAAAAAGCATCACCTACAGCCGCAATTAGATGGATGAAAGCCACGACAATGTATTGAAGAGCGGGGTATTCAAGTGACCACTCATGGACATGAAAGCTTAGATAGACATTGGCTAAACAAACCCACAACACACACAGAAAAAGCACAAAATCTATTGCACCCAAAGAACGCGTTTGAAGTTGAATTGCCCTGTAAGCCGTAGCCGTAAAATAAATCAGGCTGAGCCCTCCGAGCATATCGCCAAGGTCCTTGCCATTTACCCCCAAAGCTATGATTGAAACTCCTGTTATCAGTATTGATATATTAAAAACTCGTCCAGCATAGCGATGAATAAACGCCCCCTTATTTGCTATCAATGCAGAAAAGCCAGCAAAGATACTTATGCCACCTGTTAAGACATGTACAACCAATAAAATCTGTTCCATAAGACCTCTTTTAGCCCCTAAATCCCAACTAATGACAAAATTTAGGCGCAGCAGTAATGCCCCTGATGCTTTACAGGGAGTGCGTTGTTTTTCAGAGTGTGACGTCGCTATTAAATGACTAGCGCAGTAGAGGAATCACTGGCTTATACCAGCACCGTTTCCGCTGATGACTTAATACGCTGTTGTAAACCGCTATAGTCAGTACATACAGGTATAAGACGGCCATTGAGGCAACAAAGAAATGGAAAGTAACTGTGGAAACAGCATTACTCACAAGAATGGCCATTAGACAAACACCATAAACGGCAAATACAAGCAAGTTCCAGAGTAACTGAAAGTTCAAAACGCAAACACCTAAGTCATTGACATACTGCGTGCGATTTCGCTGAACGATCCAGATAAGCAAAGGGGCAATAAGACCAAGAAGAGGGAAAAGTAGGCAACTTAGTTGAGAAAGGTTGAGTAGTACCAGCATATTTGGATCATCGCTCAAATCCAAGTCGATAAGCTCTTCTGCACTCAAATTTAAGACATGCGCCAACTTCTTCAGTGTTCGTCCTCGAGGAATTGACTCTCCCTTTTCTACTCGCTGGATCGTCCGTAAACTCAGACCACTCAAGTCAGCTAAGGCTTCCTGAGAAAACCCTTGCTTTACCCGCTGCTCGACAATGCGCTTGCTTAAACCTTCTTTACTCATTACACCAGACTCATTCATACAAATAACCCGCTTGTAGCTATTACGCTCTCAATCCACGGGGTGAATCATAGGCAAACGCTCGCATCACAGTAACGTCATCGCTATGTCATTTCTACGTCAATAGCGCCAAATGTACAATAAACACACAAAACAAGCCCTTTGAAGGAAAAAAACAAACAAACTGTACAAGTTGAAAACAAGTAGAAACAATAAGTGAATCAGGTGTAAAAATAAGCTTAATAGATCTTTCGCTGTAGCGCTGGCACTGCAATTGCCCTATAAATATGATGATCACCGGCTTCACATAAAGAGCATGCCAATTTTTCTGCTTGTGACGCTCGTATTAAGACAGCTATTAAAAGAGCACCTAGAAAGGCATTAGAATACACCTGCACCAATGGCATCCTAATGGCGCCCTAGCACCTACTTAAGAGCATACTCACTTAGCATGTTAAAAACGGCCTTATTAACTTTATCTATTCTCATGCTTGCACTGTTATTCCAGCAAACATATGGGCTTAAAAGCTTAACATCCAATAAAAGCGGTAACGATAGAGCCAACAAAGAATTTGCTAACAGCTATTGCCACAATCAGGCGGAGCAACAAACTCACGACCAATTAAGCATATATAGAACAGCAGCGGGCTTCGATTTACACATTCCTGGCTGGGTCCATCTACAGCGTCACACAGCTCAGTTTAATCAACGATGTGAACTTCTGAGCATTCACCTGAACTTTTTTATAGTCGACGGCCATATTCACCCAATAGCGCATCACGAAAGTGGCCACCAGAACTATAAGCGACAATTTGGCACTGCAGATAGATTTACCGCGATGCTTAGCTTTAAAAGACCAATTGCCCATACAGAAAGGCCTTTTAGGCAGTGTGAAAACAAAGAGTTAAGCATTGACTACCCCGAATACCATCTTGAGGTATGCCCCTCGGTGAAAATGAGCACGAGCAAGCCTGCCTACCTTATGTCGCACTTCCCTGTCTTTTTCTTTAAAGATAAAAAAGGCTACCTAGCCTCACTTACTTGCTCTCATAGGCAACTAGAAGGCTACCGCTTGCACAACATACATAACTTAGATGTAGAGTACCCATGCAGAGGTTACTGGAGTTGGAGAGATGACAGCTTTATTATGTTTGATATATCCAAGGGGCAGATATTAAAAAAGACTTATAGATCGATAAAACAAACGGAAGACATCATCAACTCTTGGCTTGTCGCTATGCCAAAAAAAGAGTGAAATAAAAGAATACAGACCAACACCATAGAATATGGGCATAAAAAGATCAGATGCGATCTGGGGCAAAATTAGCCGAAGCGCAAGCCTTCCTACCTGATCATATGTTATCTTGGGGTTCGGCTGTGGAATCGGCACCAAGGCTATTTATCACTCACCTTATGTTAAAAATTGAGCTATAGATACCTCGGAAACATACTTGAAATTGCAAGAGTACTTAAACCCGTGAGGCCTCTGTAAGTAACACTAGTATGTCTTAGACATTCCTACTTTCGTTTGTTTAACATGGTTAAAACCTATATTAAAACGAATCTCAGACATACCTGAGATCTGCATTTTCAGTGAAGACAAACTAATAACAGAGATCAAAGATTTAGGCTTTCTATTGAAAGGAAATGGCATTACGCCCCACAGAATATAGAAGTGTTATAATTGCGAAAAACTCATGAGTTAAGTAGTAAAAAAGAACATAAGTACCAGGTTCACATACAAACCAAATAGAGAATAAATAGCAAGATCAGACCGATATTATTGGTAGCGATACGCTAGGTAGGCTTTATATTAAGCACTTTTAACTTTAATTTCCCCGCCTATAAATCATAACAAGGGGAATACCTACTGCAAATATTTATCAACCACTACCAAGGAAGTACCCACATGAAAAAACAAGCATTACTTGCATTAACCGTGGCAATGCTATTGCCTCTTAGCTCAACAGCTAAAGAACATAATCATAAAGCAGTTTCAGATAAAATTATCTCAGAACAAAGGGCCAAACTCGCAGCCAACACCAAAGGTAAAGGCTTTGGTCCTCAAGCACCACGCAATATTGATTCGATCTCAGGTGAGAACACTCGCCTTTTTGGTACTGCGCCAACTTATACAGAGATGAATCTGTGTAATATCCACTTCCATAAAAATGCCGAACATCAAGGTGGTGAATTTAGCACCTATGCAGGTAATGGTGATGGCCACGGATTCCAAAGTGGCTATGTGTATTCAGGCACGCTAAGCGCTTCGGAATTAACACCCAGTAAAAATGATATTTGCCCAAGTGATCATGGAAGTTTAAGCTCCGGTGATACGATAGAGGTGCACTACGTACACTCCAGCGCTCAAATTAAACCAGGGCCGACACTAGGCTCTTGTTTAAATGATGCCATCAAGAATCCCCAGTTGCGTGTAGAAACACAAGTTTATGTTCTGGTGAATGACAAAAACGCTTTAGATTTCACCCAACTAACTAAATACGGGCAACAAAATGGCCTATACCAAGCCTTAAATATTCCCAGCAATACAGGCAGCCCTGTACAGTATGCCGGTTCGACTACAGGCCCAGGTTACAACGAAAAAGGCTCTCCATTTCAAGTTACGTGGAGCGTTCGACCAAAGGTTGCCAAAGTGAATATAGACACCGTTGGTAAATGGTGTGAGGCTAACATCTTCGAAGAAGATCACGCTCATGGAGTAAGAAATCTAGTGGTCAACCCTGATCTGCTTTCAAAGATTGAGCAATAAGTCCTACCAAATAGACCTAGAAAAATTAGGATAAAATGGTTCAAAGTGGCGTGCTAGTTCGGACTAGCCTGCCCTTTGTATCATTACTGAATAGCTATTGACTCATATATAAGGGAATTACATGGGCCAGGTTTTAATTTTGCTAGAGCTTTAGCTGTGTTCGGATAGCCATAGCCAATCTTAAAATCGCTATTTCGTAAACTGGCCGGTTAAACGACAGTTGCACTTATGAGCCTATAACACACACTTTTTCACACTTAAGAGAAACGGCTAAATTATGGACGATGCACTAACAAAAGCACGAGAACTGCTACAAGATATAGACCCGGCTATGGAAACAGTTCTTGCAGAAAGATATGACAAGCTGCTACCCGGTTTTTCAGAGACCGTCATTGAAATGGCATACGGTCGTATTTATTCTCGTGAAGGTTTAGATATCAAGACTCGCTACATAGCTACTATTGCGGCATTGACAGCCCAAGGCGCGCAAACATTACCTCAGCTTAAAGTGAATATACGCTCAGCTTTAAAACAAGGTGTTACACAAAGAGAAATCTCTGAGGTTATTTTACAGATGTCACTTTATGGCGGCCTTCCATCTATGATTAACGCCCTAAATGCGGCCAAAGAAATATTTGAAGAGATCGCGATAGAATCGTAAAGCTATGTAGACAACCTAATAGCCCACAGCTCTTTACCCTCAAATAAAGGGCGAGAATAGCATACTGTATCCTCGCCCTTGGCATTATTTAGCTGAATAAGCTAAACGACGTACAAAATTACTATCGTAGTTATGTGAGCAAGTACGAACACGACTCCACCAGTATCTCTTTTTGTACTTCTGACATACTGGAGGTACAACACCACTCACATCAAAGCGCCATAGAGCATCACCAAAACCATTTTCAACATTATCTAAGTTAGTTGAATCGGGGTGCTGTACAGCTACTACAAACTCTGTTGGAAGCTCTGGGTTAAAGATCATGCCCGTCGCTTCTGCACCATCCACTTGAATACTTAAAAAGTGATCTAAAGACTCAGCCACACCGTCGCTATTTACATCACGAACAAACCAAATATCACCACCAACATCGGAGCTGTTTGGCGCATCTTCGATAATATAAATATTACCCAATGCATCTTGAGCAAGGTTGTCCGGCGAATTTAATACACCGGTGGTTGCAGGAAAATCTTTATTTTTAGGGGTATGATCTTCGCTAGCAAGAATGCGCACTTTAGCTCTGTTTTTACCGCGCATTTCAATGGTATATACCGATTTTTCTGAGGTAACAGCAACATAAAGTACTTCACGCCCGTTTGCTAATAGCCCTACTTCTACATCTTCAGGTCGGCCAAAAGGGGTAGCATTAACTTCATCCGCAGCAATACGACCACCAAAAGTATCTGGATTTGAGCGAGGATCTGCAGAGATACCGTTTTTAAAGGGGCTAACCTTAGTGCTGGGCTTACCATTTTTATCAGTGATAGCTACCCACGTTGCTCTACCGGTTCGCGGCTGGTTAAGGTTAACATCGTCGTTCCACATCGCATCCGCTTCACCATTAAAGTCATTAACCGAAAGCACAAAAGTTTGGCCGCCTTTACTAAGGTCGTTTTGATCCTTTAATACAAGCTTATAAATAGAACCCGAATTATATTCATCAACATAATAAACAACATTGGCATATGCCTTAGAAAACATAATGCCTTCGTGACTGACGTTGGCAAAACTATCTAACTCTCGAACTTCAATATCCTTAGGCTCCGCCATAGGGTTAAGAATTTCAATCACACGACCTTCACCGGACCACTCTTCACCGGTAATGACTGTACCCATAGGGGTAAAACGCGCGGGATCAAAAGCACCGTAGTCATTATCCCACGTACCTGGCTCACCACGAACACCAGAGCCATCACCAGAAAAAAGCACAACATTGCTATCCTCAAATACACTATAACGACTCACACCGGCACCAAAAGGCGACTCGTGAGGAATAAAGATATATTCGCCTGTTGGATCAAAAGCGACCATATCCCACATAGAAGCTGAGGTTGATGCTCCTGGAGCACGAACCACAGACTGATTAGCATCGGCTTCAATTTCGGCCATGCTTGTCAGGTTTTCTTGGCTGATACCGGCAGGTGCGCGCCAGGGGCCATTAAGCTCATTAATATGATTAGGGCTGGCAACCGAAGACGACTGAGTAAGTGGATTAAAATAAATATCGGTACCCGCAAATGATAACTGAGACACAGCAACAGTAGCTGCACCGACAAACATACGTAATAAACATGTTCTCATTGTTGATTTCCCCAAGTTTGAATATATAAATAACAAGCATGATGCAAGGTCCTTGCGATCTGCCTAGAGCATCACAAGGATAAAAATGAGAGCAACACAACTCTGCCTAACTTAGTATTAGGTCGTGTAAGCGAGATCCTCTCAGAAATAGTGATGGCCAACTAAACACATAAATGCCGCTTCGTTTTGCTGTAATAATTAGTTTTACTGCTGCTACGGATTTTTTTCTTTTACGACTTTTCTATTGGCCCCTGCTTGCCAATCCAAGCGAATATCCCAAGAGTAAAAAGATTCTATGGGTAATGTAGGTGAATTTTTGTTATCAATAGTTTGGTACACATTTTTAGGGCTTGTCACTGTTGCATCTCGCCCATAAATAAAGTCTTGATTTTCAACAATTACCTTGTAAGCCTTATTAAGCTCCAAAGCTCTTTCTACAGATGGAACAATTAAGCTATAAAGATTGGGGGCAGCACGCACTTTGTCTTTATTTACCGAACCATCAGCGTTAAACCAACGCTCTAACATCTCACTATTACTACGAAGCTCATCCCCGCCACCTGCACGCTGGAAGTAAGTAAGAATCTCTCCATCTTTTTCACCCATATTGGGTGCATCATGCATTTTCTTTAAATCGATATAAGACCAACCAATCCCACCATCAACCTTACGAGCAAAGCTAAAGGTTTTATCTATGGTAGAACCGATGGATGTATGGCAGCCCATACAAAAGAAGTTTTCCTCATAGGTATTTGCACGTAATTCTCCATTATGAGACTCAATAAAACCTTGAATAGACCAGCCATTGCCGTTATCTAAACCATAGTCACCTAGGTTTTGATACCCTGGTAAATGGCCCGCCGCCTTTTCATAGCTTTCTAACTCATACTGTCTTGCATAAACACCTTTTTGGTAAGCTCGCCACTTTTTCATATAACGCACTTCTTTCATACGTTTAGAGACTGTAATTTGTTGATTCTCATCGATACCAACATAACGCACGGTATGAAGAAACTCGGTGCCTTCAGGATAAAGGTGCGTATCAATAAAATAAGGTTCGGCAGCACCCACATAGTGGCTGATATCGTCAATGCTTGTAATCTCACCTATCTCTCCATCTTGATTTAAATCTTTGCCAATATTTTTCTCGTTAATAGGCAAGCTGCTAATCGATTTAAGCCCCTTAATATTGGCCTCAAGAATGGATAAGTTAGCCCGGTAAACATCTAAGGAGTACTCTCCATCTACCGTTTGTCGATAGACTTCCGGCAAACGGATCATGACATCATCTGTAGAACCATTAGTCGGCCAAAAAGTGCTCGGCATGGGTTTGTAATTAAATGCGACCCAGTGACTGCCATCTTTTGCAAAACCAAATTTATCAAAAGCCTCTGCCCCTAAATGCAAATTGTGCAAGTCTGGAATCCAACCTTTAAAACCCACTTCTTTTAAACGAGCAGCCAAAGCACTGTAATTATCAGTATCAATCCACTGGTGAATTTCCTCATCCGATATTTGCTCCACCTGTGAGCGTTTATCTTCAAATAAGTTTTTCCAATGGTTACTCAAGCCCTCATCACTAAAGCTATAGGCAATTTGCAAGGCGCCATCATTCATGACGTTCTCACGGCCTTTTATTTCATTCTGATGACAAACATAACACGGGTTATTTTTACCTTCCGTTTTTGTATAACACTGGGGGGGAATCACTGCCTCACGGTTATACATAGCGGCAACGGGGTGTGAATTGGGAGCTTGAGGCAATACCTCATCAGACTGACGCAAATTCGCTAGATAACGCTCATAATCCTTATGTGACAATGGGCCTTTAACTGAACTTTCCGTCCCGGCCAAAACGCCAGCATTCAATACCAGTATCAATATACTGCTTAAGGAAATCGTCACAACGTGTGCCATTGCTCGTGCAGCCTAATTATCTAAGGAGCAGACAGCCTAGATAAGAATTTTGACAGTGATGTGAAAATAAGACTGACCAATACCTCACTTAATACAAACCATACTTTAATCTTAGGCCTAGAGCCGGCCGCAACAAGCTGCCACGATGGATACAGAGGTTCGCAAGAAGGCAAATAGAAATGATAATTATTTCAATAGAAACAAATTGAGAATCAGCTTATGTCACATACAGAGAAACAAGCCCACTAAGGAACTAAAGATTCAAATAAGCGTTTTCTTTCTGACACGAACAATGAGGAAGTAGATAAACCGAACATAGCCATTGAAAAATGAATATATTGAAAAACAATGGTATTAATAAAAAATAGAGAAAACAAAAACACTTTACAGAACTAACGCGAAGCTTAGTTTCAACACAAAGTGTAAGCGGGCTAAGACGACACCCGCTTATAGCAGCTTTTATTTAGTTACTAATATTTACAAACCATTACGGCCGCCTTCGTAAGCAACATTAGGCTGTACAAGACCAGACATAATTGTGTGTACTTCAATACGCTTATTCACACTTCTCTGATTCCTAGGAAGACGCACATTAAAATTTCTAATACGGCCGTCAATACGCCCATCGATCCCCGAAAGCAAATAGCTTAATGAAGAAAAATGCGTCAAGCCAGAACGCTGCAACCGCCTTCTGTCGAAATTGGAATAATGTAACTTTCTTTGCCCCGAAACATGTAAAGAGCCATTTATTGCAATGACACCTGTTGATGCTTGATGAGCCAGCTTAATCTGCCGTGCAATAAAATCCTGCCTATAAACGGCATTACTGCCAAAGCCACTAATATAGCGAGCACAATCTGACGCTCTAATCTGCCAGCCATTATCAATAGCCTTAGTAATCAAATCATCAAATGAACCTCTATTAAATGAAACGTCTGCAGCATTCATTGAATAGTTATAATAGGCATTAAGACATGAGTCTGTTGATTGATTGGTGTTTTCACCTGGCACTTCAAGAAGAAGGTAGCGTGAACTATTACCACTGATATCTTCAACAAGTTTACTGGCGATATTTGGTCCGTTTGTTGAACCATGTATATCACTAATTATTACAATACCGCCCGTTTCAACAATCATAGTTAAATACGGTATAACAGCGTCATAATCTATATTAAGCATAATCTCTCTTTCCTTGCGATCACAGAAATCACTTGGCATTAACACATTCAGCAGCCAGCCCATCACACAACTATTATGGCCTTGACCGATCCGAGCCCCTCGCTCTGATATAGGCATTATACCTTCATACAGCGTGCGGGTAAGCAATATATTATTCAATGAAATAGCGTTGTATTTTTAGCCATTATGCGCCCACCAAACAACGAATACAGGCGCCAAAATCATCCTGCGTACAAAGTAAAGCCATTCAAAATACTTAAAACCAGAAATAGTTATTTTATCGACGCATTTATTGTTTAATGTAATGACACGTGGCTTTACCCAAAACACTTACATAAGTTTAAGCAGAAAATTTGACTATAGAAGGACATAGTAATATGTCACTACAAAAAGCGTTACACAGTATCTACTCTTCACGAAGCAAGACAAATTCACGATGCCTAATATAACTTGACTCGCCACCTTCAACTTCAGGTATAAATGTAACATCGTAATTTTTATCACGCCCCTCATTGAATACAATCCTAAAATAAGACGCAGCTAAAGGCACAAGCCGACTTTGATATGTTATTCCTTGTTTATCGTAATCTGGGATTGAGACATATAAATCGCCCTCACTTAAAGACACCTCAACAGGGCCAAATATTCCTGTGTATCGACCAACGTGATTTTCATATAAAGAAGTATCTACCGCATCAACCGGAACCTGCTGAGCCGGTGGTAGCTGTATTACAGAGCGTAACGCCGCCATCATTGTTGCAGTGAAATCTGTTTGCGCGCCACTTGATAAGATACTTACAGCAACATTTTCTTCAGGTAAAAGCCAAAACATACTACTGTAAGCTGGTGTATTCCCCCCATGATCCAAACGAGGTGTGGCATACCAATTTCCTTCACTATCATTAAAACCGTCACTAATAAAAAGCCCGTATCCGTAACTGATGGGTAGACCAATATCGAGCCCGATTTGAGGACTGATCATTTCTTGGCGCAATGATTCACTTAATATATCTTGATTACCAAACAATAAAAATTCAGCCATCTTCAATACTTCAGATGGTGTCGACCAAGTAAATTGACCGGCAGGTATACCCAGTTCCGAACTAGGTATATGATTTAGATTATTGGCACTACCGTAAACCAACTCATCACCCTCGATTATCACCCCAGAACCAAGGGCATAATTACCATCATTAAGTAGCTCAGAACGACTGACTGTCGTGCGAGGCATTGTTAACGGTAAGAAAGCTTGCTCTTTAATTAGTGATTCAAAACTAGCTCCTAAGTCTTGCTCTAATAGTGCGCCAAGGTAGCTCCAGTGGCTATTACTGTAATTAAAGAATAAGCCAGGTGGATTCATCGGCCCATAAAGCATCGGATAACTGTCTTTTGTAAAACTAAGCAAACGATTATTTTCATGAAGAGAACCATCAAACTCAGCCAAGCCTGCCTGATGACTTAACAAATCATGAACTGTCATTTTCTGCCAATTTTCTTGCTGATCATCAGCAATAAGCATCTCAGGTAATACAGAAGGAACGGCATCTGTCAGTGCCATTTTGCCCGAATCAACCTGCCTTAATAGGGCCAATGCGGTAAACATCTTAGTCGTTGAACCTAATTGAAACAGCGTGTCCTTATCAACCGGCTCCTTCCCCCCCTTCTGTTTAGCTCCGAATGCTTCAGCAAAAACAAGCTCACCGTTATGGTGAATAGCGATCGATACTGCTGGCGCAGAACTTCCCCTTAGTTGAGCTTTCGCCGCCTTTCTAACCCCTTCAAAACCATCGAGCTCCGCTGACGGCTCTTCACTGCTACCGCCACAAGCGACTAAGGAAAGCGTAATGATTAAAGTACAAGCTTGCTTCATCATGATAAATATCCCTACTCTATCTCTAAAGCCTGCCACCAAGTATTAAAAGGCAAGCATCAAAATGTATGTACAACAAATCAAGAGACTATTTGGTAAGCAAAGATGACAATAAGTTCCATATCACCTATAAAAAATAAAGTAGAGCAGTGGCTGGCAGCAATAAGAATATGAAGCCACAAATCACAAAGCATAAAAATAGGCTCAGGATGTTGGCACCTAATTCCCCACCCCTCGAACTAGACTGTCGTTACAAATAACGGGCTTACTTACCAGCCCCTGACATATTTGTTTACACATAGAAAGGCTGAGAACTCTAGCTCAGAGCTGGCTAGAGAAGGGCAGCATAACCACAAGCATCACTCAGAGGCAGAAAATGGCTATATGCGGAACTCCAGATTGCAGCGAGCAATCCGTTGGTTATTATAAAAACCAACGAACAGAAAAAATGGCGCAAATGTGCGCATACTGTAGAGCAAGAAAAGACAATACAGGCCCTCGATTAAAGCCAGGCAAGCTTCCAATTAAGAACAACAGCCTTTCTGCCAAATGGCAACTTTCTGGATCACTAAACATATACGACTGGAGTAGCGAAGAACCTTTTTTCGATACGGTATTACATGGCAGCGATGGCAATCTAGAAACAATCTGGAATGGGCGTAATGCGCACCATAGAACACAACCACACACCAATCTTACTGTTGTCTATACAAGAATGAACAACGACATAGTGATTATTGGTATCGGCAATCACACTGGCAATGGAAACAAGAAATACTCAATCTGTTTTGATGATGGCCAAACAAGACGGTGTGAAAGGAAATAAATAAAACTAGTCTAGCGTGAGAAAACATGAGGGCTCAAAGAGCCCTCTTTCGTATTATATTAGAGCCAATCAATTAGAACACGATCGCGCCAGCATAAGGTCAGCCAAGGCTTTATTTATATCCGCAACAGCAGGCCCTTCAATCATATCGTAATACTTGCCATCCGACTTTCTGTAAGCTCGTTTCAACAAACGACAAGCACGCAGGTCTTTTTTATGCTCAATTGAATATTTCACTTTATTCAGGGTATAAGAAAAAAAGTATTGATTTACTTGCTGCCAAAAATCAACACGACCGGCTCCGCGTATAGAGTTATTATTAATACCAGCATGATAAAGCTCTAAAATAGAATCAATGGAACTAGAGTTTGTAAATTCCAAACCGATTATTAAAGGATCGTGATCCGAAGATCGATATGGGTCCGCAGAAAATAATTCTGTAGCAGCAGGCTTTTCTTCAAACCAGCGCTCTTCTTCATCAAGGACGGTATCATTGTAATCAAGAAGGTTTATTTCATCCGCATTTATATGCCAATCTGTTACACCTGTAACAAAAGGCAATAAGGCCTCATTAGCTAAACCATGGTCGAGATAACCTAGCTGGGCACTAAACACATAACCATAAGCATCTGCACCCACGAAGGTATCAACTAGGTCTGTATAACCAGCATTTTTAAATGCCTGTATAGGACCCTCATTTCGATAAGCGTTTAAATCCCCAATAACAAGGGTCATATCACTGTCGACGCCCGTTGGTTTTGAGGCCAACCACTGTGCTTCTAACTCAGCAGCCATCGTACGGGTTTGGTTACAATTAGCCTGCCCAGTTTCAGGGCTATCATCCCCCTCACCACAACTTGAACCTTTCGACTTTAAGTGGTTTACAGCCACGGTAAATACAGTACCCGAACTTAAATCTTCAAAGCTTTGAGCTATTGCAGGTCTATTTTTAGGCGTACTCGCATTTTTGGGGTTGGTAAAAGCCAAGCTATCTAAAATTGCAGTTTCGCCAGCAGTATTAACGGTAGAGGGCTTATAAATAAACGCCACCGTAATTGCATCCGTACCAACTGTCGCTGTTTCAACTGCAACATAAGGGCCACACTCAACACTAATGGCATTAGCAAGTTCGGCGACAGGGCTTATATCGGTATTAGGCGCTGGGTTTTCTATTTCCATCAGCCCCACAATGTCAGCATCGATCGCACACACTGCCGAAACAATTTTTTGTGTTTGACGGAGTAGTTCACTAGCTGAATGCGCACCTCGACATTCTAATGTGCCACTTGCACCACACCCTGTGCCCGTATCATTGATCGTTGTGAAATAGTTGAGCACATTAAAACTCGCAACTTTTAAACTACCACCCACGTCATCTGGCTGTGATTTACGAGGGTTACTTGCTATAAAATTAATGCCGTAAGCACTAGATGGCCTGATGCGCCATGCAGAAAAAGAGTACTGTAAAACACCGGTAAGTTCATTTACGGTATCACCGCCACGAATATAGCTCTCAGTAGATAAGCCTGGTAGGGGGTAATAAACTGGAGTTTCCGCACTTAAGGCAACATTGTTGCCGTCATAAATATCATCCAAAATAATGGTACGTGCAGCTAAAGCCTCTACGTGTGCACTATAAGCTTGGGCATCAGGAAGATGTTGGTCGGTAAACTGGCGAGGACGGCCACCCTCTGAAAGTACAAGCTGACCGAATTGACCGAGCTGGTAATATTCTGCAACTGAAAGCTGATCACTGAACTGAACTAACATACCCTCTTTCGTTTCATAAAACTCGTCAATATCACCAACAATAGGTAAATCAATTAGTTCATACGAAGGCAATGTTTGGCCTGATGCAAGCACCTTGATATCGCTTTGTTCCGTTGCCCGAATTTGACTCATGCCATAAAATTCGACAGGCATGCCTTGCACGTCAACTAAATCACCTACCGCAACCTCGACGGGACACTGATCACAATAAACAAAAATACCTTCCGAGCTTGCCGGGTTATTGTCAATATCACTGTCTTCTTCTTGAATAAAAAAACCATCCGCTTGGTTTTCTGCTTGAAATACCGCCGTTACAATGGCCGACACCTTAACAGGCTGGCTAATAGCAACCTGAGCACCATCGCCTTGTATGTCATGAATTTTCACCAAGTTTACTTCACCGCTGATACAACTCTCAAATGTATTGGCAGCTGGGGCTTGCCATAGCCCCTCTACTTTTTGCAAAGAGTGACCTACGGCAGTCGAATTATCTTCAACTTGGCCAATATCAACTGACTGCATGCCCACTGCAGGGCCATTTTCAGCAATCAAGCTACCCTCGTAACTTATAAACTCCACTACCTCTGCATTGTTGTCGACAAGGGCAATAGCATCCGGCGCACCATTTTGAATACCGCTGATAGGCACATATAAAAGCCCTTCTTCACAGCCTTCAATAGACTTAAGCTCGGCGGCAAGAGTAAGCGTGTCGTAAACGCTATTATTGTTTCCGTTATAGAGAACCAAAGACCAGCCCGTAAGGTCTGTACCCGCTAGACCAGAAAGCTCAACACCCTCACCTTCATCAGCCCCTTCATTATCATAATGAAGTTCGGTGATCGTTATAGGCACCGGCTGTGCTGAGGGGGAAGGAGATGATAAAGGTGAGGGGCTAGGAGATGAACCAGAGCCCACTGTGGGTGTTGGAGGCTCTTCGCCTAAGGGGAATGCCTGAGCAGCAAGCATGTTTGAGCTTTCATTATCTAAGGCATTGACGCCGCTAAAAGTCCAAGCAGAAACATCAAAAACAGTGCTTGCAGGCGCATTGATATCTCTCTTAGCCCAGCCATCGAGGTGATCCCAAGCTTGCCCTGTGCCATCAACATGAATGTCACCAAATACATCAACAACCGAGCCATCACGAAACAACTCAATGGCGTCATCACCATTGATCGACACTGCACCGCTGGTGAAGTCAGCAGGACCATCAAAAAACGTTTCAAAACCTAGGTCTTCAGAAGCGACATAGATATACTCTCCTGCAGGCACGGCAACAGCGGGGAAAGTAAACTCTTGCCCATCACTTCCGCCCCCGTTATTTGCAGACCCTAAACCGTAAATGCTTAAGTCCGTAATATCTACTTCAGCAAGTAGCTCTACGGCTTTGGGAACACCACCTGGAAGAGGGCCATCTATCACCCCCATTATTTTAAAATCTGCATGCGCGATACAAGGAAGCGCCGCTGCGGCCATGGCCAACAGAAGTTTCTTCATGATATGTCCTTTAATACTTTTAATGAAGACAGGGTTAAGCTGTTTAACCCTGCAAGTAGGTAAGCAAACGCGCCTAGCTAAGCATCTTTACGTGACAATCGTGCAAAAGATTAATGACGAAATTATTTTATTTTTAAGTCGCTGTAATAAGACCTGCTCACAAGGCATTAATAACGACGTCGCTGCTATCTTTTAGTGTTCATAGCTAGGTGTTAGGCTTCCCCCTTGTTTAAAAGCATCATTCAAAGGCAAAGCACACTTACATTATAAAAACACATTAAGAGCTCCCCACATGGAAAAACACACTTAAGAAAAAACTGATGAAAACATCAATAACAAGCCAAGATCGCCTGTCATTTCTGCTAAAACAAGATAAAATCCGCATGTCTGCACTGGAGCTAGTAAGATCATTGCAGCTACCACAAGCCTATATAGCTGCGGGCTTTCTTAGGAATCTTGCCTGGGATGCGACACATAAAAAATCGCAGGCCTCTAAACTTAACGACATTGATGTTGTTTATTTCTGCCCCGACACAACCAATGAACACAATAAAGACATCGAAACGAGACTAACAAAACAATTAACATCCGTACGCTGGCAAGTTAAAAATCAAGCTTTGATGCATATTAACAATGGTGACCGCCCCTACAGAGATGTGATTGATGCCATGTCATTTTGGCCAGAGCAAGAAACTGCCGTTGCTGTAAGGTTATTAGAAGACGGAAGCTTCGAATTTATTAGCGCTTTTTCCCTAGATGCTTTATTTGAATTAAGTGTTACTTATAATCCGGTAAGGTCCATCGCTTGTTTTAATGAGCGTATATCTCAAAAACAGTGGTTGCAGCAGTGGCCCCTGTTAACAGTAAACTATGGGCAATACACAAACCAAAGTGAGTAAGCAGCACAAGGAGAGAGGCTTTATGTCGGAAAAAGAAAAAATGCTGGCCGGCCAGTTATACGACCCAAGTGATGCCGAGCTCTCCGCATTAAGGCTAAACGCTCGACTATTGTGTGAACGTTTTAACCTTAGCTCCGCAAATAAACAAGAAGAGCGTATAGAACTCCTCAATCAGCTATTGGGCAGATGTGGCCAAAACCTATATGTAGAGCAGACATTCAACTGCGACTATGGCTTTAATATTGAGCTTGGTGAGCACTTTTATGCCAATTTTGGCTGCGTCATACTGGATGTTGCCAAGGTCACCTTTGGCAATCATTGTAAGCTCGGACCACAAGTGGGTATTTACACTGCAACTCACCCTACTGAGCCCCTTTCACGACTTAGCGGCTTAGAATTTGCCAAGCCTATTAGCATCGGCAATAACTGTTGGATAGGTGGTCATGCCGTCATTAACCCAGGCGTCACACTTGGCGACAATGTTGTGGTGGCCTCCGGCTCAGTGGTCACCAAGAGTTTTAGCAATAACTTTGTGATCGCAGGCAACCCCGCTAAAGTGATTAAAGCCATCACTCAAGACTAAGCTAACTCTAGCTATTTCAATTTAGTAAAAAATAGAAGATTTGTTGTCACACATGTTTTCGCTTTGCCGTCTAAGTATAAGTACGTCCACTTTTTAAGACGTACCGACTTTAACGCTAGCAAGAGCCTTATTCAGGCTCTGTTACTTTCAGTAAAGGAAAAACAATGGACAACGAGCAAAACAAAGTAATCGACTGCATCAATAACATGACATCGGCGTTTCACCAACAACACATCGATCAAGTAATGGCAAACTATGAAGAAGGTGCAGCCGTTATGTTTGAACCAAGATCCGCAACATCCGATACAACAGAAGTTCAACACAAGTTTGAAGCTGCATTTCAGATCAAGCCGCAGTTTG
This sequence comes from Agaribacterium sp. ZY112, assembly GCF_041346925.1. NCBI lineage: Bacteria > Pseudomonadati > Pseudomonadota > Gammaproteobacteria > Cellvibrionales > Cellvibrionaceae > Agaribacterium > Agaribacterium sp. ZY112. The sequence goes on from NZ_CP166840.1 coordinate 4,070,963, forward strand.
CCTACCCCAAAGGCCACGAAGTGCATATTGCCAACGGCATTGCTTTACATATCGCCCCTTGGATAATGAAAGGCCAAACTCCCGATGGCACGGATATTGAGCAAAGTGGCTTGTCTGTAGCAGTGCTTCGCCAACAAGAGGACAATAGTTGGCGACTCGTGCTAGATAACCCTTATGGCAGCAGCTTATTAGAAAACAACTGAGCACACCGATATAAGCTCTCAGATACGTATTTGCATGCACCTTTATATTAAGGTGCATGCATCTAGATACACATATCAAACAGTAGGTAAGCATGTGGAAATCGAACAGCTAGTTAAGCAAGCAATAACAGGCAATAAAACCGCATTGGAAGGAGTCACAGCCGCTATTCAAGATAAGGTTTATTACCTTGCCTTACGAATGCTGGTTAACCCTGAAGACGCCAAAGACGCGACACAAGAAATTCTTATTAAGGTTATTACTCGACTTTCTTCATTTCGCTTCGAAAGCCAGTTTACTACGTGGGTACACCGCCTAGCCGCCAACTACCTGCTAACCGAAAAGAAAGTACTTAACAAAGACCTTGGTTTGAACTTCGATCTTTATAAACAAGATCTAGAAAGTGACTTACAAGAACAGAGCGAACTTAAAAACAAACCCAGCTATCCCATTTTACTCAATGAGCTACGTATATCCTGCACCATGGCCATGCTCCTATGTTTAAAACCAGCGCACAGAATGGCCTATATACTAGGGGACATTTATGACATGGAGCACAGTGAAGCCAGCGCGATACTAGACATCAGTAAAAGCAACTTTCGCCAACAGCTTTCAAGAGCTAGGACCAAAGTCGTGGCGTTTACTCAAAGTAGCTGTGGCCTTGTAAGTAGCTGTGCCAAGTGTCGTTGTGAGAAAAAGCTCGCAGGCTCGATAAAAAGAAACAGAGTATCGGCTGATCATATTTACTTCGCCAGCGACAAACAATTTTCCTACCAAGAGATTAAAAACTCTTTAACACAGACTCAACAAGAGCTCAGAACCTTGGCCTTACAGCAGTCTATTCAATACTATAAGTCGCCAATTGAGCTAAGTGAAACCATTGAAGCTTTAGTCAGCGAAGGTCTTAATAAGCATAAAAGGCCCGCGTAAGGCTTTCCAACCCCGTACTAAATAACAATTCATAGGATATTGGCGTTTTTTTACAATTTTAAACATTAAACACTGGCTACAGTAGCGCTTCACAATCACACTTAGGAGCTAGTTAAGCCCATGTTTAGAGCCGCTTTTATCTTTATCGCCCCCAAGACCAGCCCGGTAACGCACTGCTCTTGGGTAAAAACACCTGAAGTTGAAGTCAAAACACTGGCCGTAAAAAACTACCAAGAAGCTTGCGAACAAGTAGAGCTACTTATAGAGGAAGGCATAAGCGCTATTGAACTGTGTGCAGGTTTTGGCCACCAAGGTGTGGCTCTTGTCACCACAGCAGCTCAGGGCAAAGCCAATATTGGTGTTGTACGATTTGATCCGCACCCCTGTTTAGGAAATACTAGTGGTGATAGCTTATTTGCAAGCTAGACCGAAGGTAAGCCATGCTTAGCATCATCCAACAGCCACACCCGCTTCTAGCTCCTTATATTGCTCAATACTGGAGTTGGAACTTAGCCGCCGGTACTGCAATACCCGATCTATATACAGGTACAGGGCTTGAGTGTCTGTTCAACTTGGGTGACAGCATTGAAACCGTTCTTCCTTATGCATACCAAATAGGCTCTGGCCAAGGCCTTATTCTGTGCCCTCGAAAGCGGCATTTCTCAGTCAAAACTAAAGGTAAGGTAAAACTACTCTCAATACGCTTTCGTTCTGCTGGTTTTTATCGCTTATTTGGCATCCCACTAAGCGAATTTAGTGACAAACTTATTGATGCCAGCCATATCATCCCCAACAGTGTATTTAACAGTTTAAGCTGCGCAAAAACACAAGCCGATTTAAGTGCAGTACTTGATAAGTTTCTATTACAAAAGCTTAAATCACGGCCTTGTCATGATCGGCTCACCACACTTATCGATCGTATCTACTACCATAACCACCTAAGTTTTAAAGCGCTTATTTCCGACTGCAGCCTCAGTGAACGCAGTCTCCAAAGACACTTTAAACTCCACACCGGCGTCAGCGCGAAGTACTTTCAACGCAGCGCACGTTTTCAGTCATGCCTAAGATCCCTCTATAGGTCAACGCAGCTATTAAAACAAACCGAACACAGCCAGCTTGCCTTAGCTCATGGTTATTTCGATCAATCTCACTTTATTAATGAGGTTAAGTATTTCTCTGGGCAAAGCCCCAAAAAAATAATACAAAATAAGCACGATGGAATAAGCTATTACAGCTGCTAAGCAGCCCCCCACTTAAACCCAAAGTACAAGCATGAAGGATCATTATGAGCACTTACCCTAGAACCTTTTCACATATCGGTATTTCTGTTCCAGATGTAGAAAAAGCCGCCAAGTTCTACAGCGATGTAATGGGCTGGTATCACATTATGGAGCCCACCACGATTACGGAAGAGTCCGATACAGCAATAGGCCAAATGTGTATCGATGTATTTGGCTCTGGCTGGGGCTCTTTTAAAATTGCGCACATGTCGACAGGGGATAAAATTGGGGTTGAGATGTTTGAGTTTAAGAATAACGAAACCCCCACAGACTTTGAGTACTGGAAAACAAGTACCTTTCACTTTTGCGTACAAGACCCTGATATTGAAGGCTTAGTAGCAAAGATTGTTGCTCATGGTGGTAAACAGCGTATGCCTATTCGTGAATACTACCCAGGCGAGAAGCCTTATAAGATGTGTTATGTCGAAGACCCTTTTGGGCTTATTTTTGAGGTTTACTCACACAGTTACGAACTCACCTATTCGCAAGGAGCCTATTAAGCAGCACCGCGATGTCATTTAAAACCTGGCTCAAAGCCCATGCTGCAGATAAAGCGCTAGCCCCTCTACGTGAGGAGCTAGCTTGCCTTTTTACTGAGCGCTGCAGCGTATTGGATATTGGCTGTGGCACAGGAGATCTCTTATTCAAAACCGCCCACAAAATCCACAGAGGCTGTGGTATAGATCTAGATAAAGACATGATCTTATTTGCCCAAGAGCAACAACAAAAACACCATGTAAACAATCTAAGCTTTATTAATGGTGACGCCCTGCTTACAGAGATCGACACATACGATATCGCCACCTGCACCTTATGCATACATGAGTTAAAACCCAATCAAGCCTGCATGCTCTTACAGCGTATGGCTTTACACGCTCAACGCATCTTAATAGCCGACTACCATCAAGCACACTCGCTGCTAGCCAAAGCCTGTATTGAGTTAGATGAGTGCTGCTCTGGCCACTACTTTCGCTTTAAGGCATATAAGCGCCACGGCCAAATCACAGGCTATGCTCAACAATGCGGCTTAGAAGTCACTCAGTGCATCAAAAGCTGCATAGATGGTATAAGTATTTGGGAATTAAAAGGGCAAAAAACACACACGACAAATAGCTCTAGATCTCAAAAAGCAATACACGATTAAGGTATCATACAACCACAATCACCCTCTTCTAAATAATAGATATAAAACGTTAAGGACACTATATGAAGCTACTATCACTGGCCATCCTTGCAACCTTCGCTAGTACCGCATACGCAGACCAAACCTACATATGTACATATGGAGAGCAAGAACGCGTTATTTCTCTTGTCTATACAGACCAAGACAACAGTGTTCCCTGCGAAGTTCGATACAAAAAAGAAGGTGAAGCTCAAACCTTGTGGCGTTCTGAATCAGAAGCAGGTTACTGTGAAAGCAAAACAGAAGAGTTTGTGCAAAAACAAAAAGGCTGGGGCTGGAGCTGTGACTTAGCCGCAGAAGAGTAAACTTTTAGCTTAAACAAAGTACGAGTTGATACAGTCATACAAGCCCTAGATCACGGCCAACAAGCCTTATGATCTAGGGCTTATAAGTGTCAAAGAGCAGCAAAAAAATATGCTCAATCATCTAAATACACATACCTAAAACCTAGAATGTAGAACCCAAAGTTCAAGCGCATCAAGCCAATCATCAATAGCCCAAATAGCGCGATGGATATTTATTACCGAAAAAGCCTTGTCTTAAGTATTTTGTTTGCCATACCGGCTTTACTAATCCTACTGGTTCAGCTCGATGTCATCGACTATAGCAACAAGGAAAGTGATCTGGCTGCGTATACAGTGATGGCAATCTGCGTTTTCTTTTCTGTTCTCACCGCATTTGCCAGTACGCGTATGTATTTTGATAATGACCAACAAGCATGCATTCAGCTGCGCAAGCATTTCTATGGAAAAAAAGAAGTACGCCATGCCTATGCAGACATTCTTGCTATTGAGCTTAGGCTTCGGTTGCAAAGCACGAATAGAACAGGCGCTTACAAAGTTGGCTTAACACGCTCGACAAGCATACTCGGCCAAGCCGCAGTTGAATTCATTGAGCTCAAGTGTTTCACCAATGACCATAGAGGTAAAAAAGAAGCTGAACACTTTGCCAAATCAATATGTGACTATAGCGGCCTAAGTTTTATCGATACAACATTTATTAAAAGGCCCCTTTAATCCATTGCGGCCCCATAAATTATTGCCGCTGTGCTTGAACAGCTTTAAGGACTTAGGCTCGAGCAATTTAAATGTGTTTGAGATATGGAATGGGTAGTGTTAATCAGGCTGCCATAACCCCATCTCGACAAGCTCCTGTATTCCCCTAATTAGCTACATCCCTGTAGCGACATGGGAGCTCAGCTACCGCTCCCTGGGCAGACGGCCATGCTTAACACTACCCACGCCATATTTGAAGTTCGAGTTAGAAAATTAGAAGTGGGGGTTTAAGTAGAACAATGAAGGGTTTCTGAGCTAGGTCGTTACACAGATGTAACTCAGTAGACGATGCACGACTGCATGGAGGCAGGAGATAGGGCGAAGCAGGAAGCTAGAGCCAAAGAGCACACTGTCGAGATGCCGAAGCGAAGCCTATAGGGGCATATTTTATAGCGCCCCTGAAGAGATCTGCCTAAATATCCGCGACCATGCTGAAAATCAAACACCATCCCAATCGCCAAACCATGAGACAGTAATGCCCTTTAAACGCCCTTAAAAACGCCACCACTTTAAGTGATTCTGCCACTAATCAAGTTAGCGTATTTATATAAAAACACTTAAGATCCACACAGCGATTCTACCAATGAGTATCGAGCAGTTCCTATGAGCAAGACACTACAAACATTAGGCCTTGTGCCCTTTTTTGTACAACAAGTCGTAGAAGAAGGCCTCTCACTCGACCGGCTAGCGCGTGTGAGCTCCGTCCAACGCAGTATAACTACGGTAATAACCGAAAACGCTGAGCTTCAACTTGAACTGGCGCCAACACTAAGAGATGCAGCAGCACTTGATAGACCCACCGTGGGCGACTGGGTGCTCATAGATGAAGCCCAAACTCGAATCGAAAAAGTACTCGAGCGCAAGAGCTTATTTAAACGCGTGGGTGCAGGCAGTAACACTGACATTCAGCCTATCGCAGCAAATATAGACACACTTTTTATTGTGAGCTCTTGTAACGAAGAGTTTAAAGAAAGCCGACTCGAACGCTATTTAAGCTTGTGCTCAGAGGCAGGGGCTGAAGCCGTCATTGTATTAACTAAGACTGATTTAACTGACAACTTAGATAGCTATATCAAACGAGCACGTAGCGTACAACACGATATAGCGGTTGAAACCGTTAATGCCTTTGATCACAGTACTCTGAATAATGTCCGTGCTTGGATATCTAAAAACAGCAGCATTGCCTTGGTTGGCTCATCGGGTGTAGGTAAATCCACACTGCTAAACGCACTTGCAGATGAACAGTTAGTAGCAACAGGAGACATTCGTGAACAAGATAAAAAAGGCCGCCACACCACAACTTATCGAAGCTTAGTGAAACTACCATCTGGTGGCCTGATGATCGATGTGCCGGGTATGCGTGAATTAAAAGTTGCCGATATTGAACAGGCAATAACACATGTTTTTGCTGATATTGAACAACTAGCTCGCCGTTGCCAATTTAAAAACTGCCAGCATATGAGTGAACCTGGCTGTGCAGTAAGGACTGCCTTAGAAAACGGCGAATTAGAAAGCCGTCGCTTAAACAGCTACCACAAACTATTGCGTGAAAACGCACAGGCAACCGCAACGCTTGCTCAAAAACGCAGCCAAGCTAAAGACCTAGCGAAAATCATTAAAAAGGCCAAAAGCATCAAATCACACAAGGGCCATAAACGCTAAGCCCATTTAAGACACAGCAAAACCATCGATAACTATTGAGACGGCATTGACTACCGAACTAAAAACAAAACGCCTACTCTTGCGCCAATGGCAAGACAGTGACCTTGAACCTCTAGCCAAGATCAACGCCGACCCTGACGTTATGGCCTACTACCCCAGTGTGCAAAATGCCGAGCAAAGCACCGCAATGGCTCATTATTTTCGCGATTTAATAGCACAACAAGGCTGGGGCTTTTGGGCGGTAGAGCGGCTAAGCGATGCTCAGTTTATAGGTTTTATTGGCCTAAACAGCCCCCAGTATAAGCTGCCAGTAACGCCGTGCGTAGAAATTGGCTGGCGCTTAGCCCGCACGGCTTGGGGGCAAGGTTACGCCACCGAAGGAGCTAAAGCGGCATTAAACTATGCCTTTGATGTGCTCAAGCTTGAACAGGTATACTCTTTCACATCAGTAGCGAACAAGCGCTCTCGAGCCGTGATGGAGCGTTTGGCCATGCACAATGAAAACTGCAATTTTGAGCACCCCATCATAGCCAAAGGCCATAGCTTAAGAGAGCACGTACTCTATAAAATCAGTAACCCAGCTTTGAAATAAATAGCAATAAATTGTAGGAATTAACGTGAAAGAAGCTCTGCGTAAACTTTGCGCCCCTGTACTAAATCTATTCGAAAACGGGCAAGGCTCATACAGCTATAAACCATCGCATCGAAGCATTTTAATAGCCGTAGGCGTTTTATTTTCCATTCTTGCCACCTCTATCTTTGTAGTTGGCCTTATGTCGGCCCGCCCTGGCGCCCTATTACCGGGTTTGGTATTTAGTGCCGCAGGACTTTGCTGCCTTATTGTTGGTGGTTTAGGCAGCGATCGCGCCGTGGCCAAACTTTGGGGTAATAAATAAGCGTCCTGTTACGACTATAGAGATATTGCCCCTCGCTAGACGTAGAGCAAAAGCGCTATTTAGACTCATAGCTTCACATACAAGCTTAAAGAGCGCACTTAAAAAGTGCAGCTCAGGAAGTAAACAAGCCTAAATGTTAAGTATAAATCAGGGGCGCTCTAATTCAGACTCTCTCTTCCTTAAAAAATAAGGCTAAGCGTAGAGACCTATACGTACAGGAATAATTATGAAGTTTATTGCTACCAAATATGCTGGTTTTACTTATTCTTTTTTTATGGCACTGCTGATGTCTTGCTTTATGTCCTTAGTTATCAGTATATTTAATGTAGGTTTAGTCGAGGGCATACTTTCCATCTGGCTTAAAGCTTGGATGTTTGCTTTTTCTTTTGCCTTACCCACCATTATCACCCTCAATCCTCTAGTTCAAAAGTTAGTTAATCTCTTGATAAAAAACTAAGATTCGGATGATAAGAAGAAAATTAGACCTCACACCTTTCAATGAATATTTTTACCAGAAATACTTAAGTTGGAATACATCTTATGGCAAGGCTAATTTTAGTATGCGGCCCAACTGGCGCAGGTAAAACCACCCACTCCGTTGCTCTCGCAAAAGAAATCGGCGCCGTGCGTTTCTCTATCGACCCTTGGATGCAAACTTTATTTTCAAAAGATATCAAAGAAATCGAATACACATGGATGATAGAACGTGTAAACCGTTGCTATAACCAAATCTGGGAAGTCAGCGAACAAATCTTGGCTCTTGGTGGCAAGGTTATTTTAGACCTTGGTTTTACCACTAAAGAACAGCGCCTTCTCTTTAGCGACAAAGCAAAGGGCTTGGGTTTAAACGCCGAGCTACACTACCTCAACGCTAATACCGAATGCCGCCGAGAACGTGTTAATAAACGCAATACAGAAAAAGACCCCTCTGTTTACTCTTTTGATGTCAACGATGATATGTTTAATTTTATGGAACCCCGCTTTGAGATCCCTGACGCAGATGAGTTAAGATTTGGGCGTAAATTTGAAACATAAGCTAACAACTACGAGTTTTTCATAGCACTGTAAGCTTAACTCACTAAGCTTACATGCCAATGCGCCCACATAAAAAAGGACTTCATAGTGATCAAAACTATGTTTTTTGTAATAGCCTTAAGCAGCCTATTTATAGGCTGCTCGACTAAAGATGAACAAAGCCAACTAGCCGGGTCAGATAAAGATGAGCACGGCTGTATTGGCTCTGCTGGTTACGCTTGGTGCATCAGTACCCAGCAATGTGAAAGACCTTGGGAGCTTGCTCAAAAAGAAGGTTTTGAAAATAGTGACAAGGCGTTTTCAGCTTTCTGTAAAAATTAAGCGACTAAGCCTGCGCCTTATGTAATCCAAGCTTATTAATATATTTAGCCACATTAAGGAAGCTCCTATGAAACGCTGCGCTTGGGCTGTATCGAACCCACTTGAAACCCATCACCATGATAAGGAATGGGGCGTGCCCGTTCACGATGACCGATTATTGTTTGAGATGCTGATCCTTGAAGGGGCTCAATCGGGCTTAAGCTGGGCTACTATATTGCAAAAGCGACAGGGCTACCTAAAAGCCTTTGATCAGTTTAATGCCAAAAAAATAGCCGCTTACACGCCCAAGAAAATTGAAAGCTTATTAGCTGATACTGGCATTGTCCGACATAAATTAAAGATCAATGCGACAGTTACAAATGCTAAATGCTTTTTAGACATTCAAAAAGAGTACGGCAGTTTCGATACCTACATTTGGTCATTTGTAGGCGGTAAGCCCATTATCAATAGCTGGCAAAATGAAAGTGAAGTACCCGCCTCCACAGCTGAGTCCGAAGCCATGAGCAAAGCCTTAAAAAAGAAGGGCTTTAAGTTTGTCGGACCAACAACCTGTTATGCCTATATGCAAGCAGTTGGCATGGTTAACGACCATATCGTTTCATGCTTTCGCTATAAAGAAATCAAAGCGCTTTAAAACTTCTCACCTTACTCTATCTTAAATAGCCCAAGGCTACTTAAGCGATGTCTTGGCGCCTAGATGTATTAGCGTTAGCAATCATAATACATCACATACAAAAACGGGCCCCTAAGGGCCCGTATAGATACTCAGCAATAAAACCTACAAGGTTTCAGGCTTACTGGTTGTTTGCGCCGCGCCCACACCTACTGAACTATGGCGAAATACAATGCGGTCAACTTTAAATAATTGTGAACGCCCCGAAAGTGTGAAGGTATAGGTTTCACCAGCTTTCAAATTGTAAATCGCAACACGCTTGTTGTCATGACCACCTAAATCTAAACGATTACCTGATGCCCACTCGAACTGATTAGGCTTACCACCGTAGAACTTGGTGTTCTTCTGTAATGCAGATAGTGGCGCGTGATTACCGTGGCTATTACCCGCATTTGGACCTGCAGAATAATCACCATCTAGGCGAACATAACCGTCATTAGCTACATCTGTGCGGTTAACACCATTAACGACCACGTTCTCTTTAGCGATAAACATATGTAAATGATACAAGCCACCTTGGTTAACTTTAAACTTATAAGTCAACGGAGAGGTTGCTGGGCCAGATACAACCGAATTACCCGTGAATTCCAAATACCCAGAACCGGTATAACCGTTCACACTGGTCTTTTTAACCCACTTATCTAAAGACGAAGCTGTGTTCTCGGCTTCCATAATAACCAGGCCGTCTTTTTCAACATAGGTTCCACCCGGATTTGGGCTAGGCTGCGATGCAGGCTTTTTCCACTCAGGACCAATGTGACCACAACCCGCCTTACCAATATCAACACGACCAGGACAGTAATCTTCGTTGGTGTTGGTATTAGCAGGGCCATTACCACACTGAGCATCGTTATACATAGGGCGGCCTGAAGCACCTGGACCTGCACCTAGTTCATCACATATCGCTTCAACTGTTTTTGTACCCAAAGCACTATTAACCATCATGGAGGCAACCGAGCCATCTACATTCGAAGTACAGTAACAAGCATCACCAACAGAGTAACTGCTTGCCCAAGCTGAACTAGGCACTTGAATAATATCAGCCTCATCGATGCTAATGGTACGAACAATATCAGGGTGCAAACTGGCTTGCGCTTCGTTAGAGATCACCACAACCCAATCCTGGCCAGTTTGACTAGGTGGATTACCTACGTTGACATTACCCGGAGCCGTTAGGGTATTACCCAAGCTCTTTTCACCAGTACGCGGGTTAAACCACGTGGTTTTATAAGTACCACTACCACTTAGGTTGATTTTGGTATTGCCGCCTTTACGCAAGAATACAATATAGGCTTCGCCCGGTGCAGAAAGTACCCAGTCATTACCGTTAGACGTTAAACCGTTGTCGCGCTCCATTGCAGCTAAGTTAATACCCAGCTCATCTTGTACGATGTCGCTGAAGAAACGAGCCAAGTAACCAGACTGCTTCCAGTGATTATCAAATTCACGTAGGTTCTCCACTGATAAGTCGTAAGCGTGAGTACCGTTGTTCTTCAAATACCACTCAAAACCGCCACCGCCGGCCATAACGTTTGCCCACATCCAATAAACACGCTGACGAGTGCTGACATCGGTATTAGGGAAAGGCGCGTCGCCACCAGAAGCTTCTGTCATGGTCACCACCCACTGGTTACCCGCATTCGCTGACTTAGTTAACCAATCTACGGTTTTACCATATACGCCATTACTGCCTGTTGCGCTTTCTGGGATACCGCCAAACTGGATAGTAGGGCCATCGATGGTGTTATGCCCAAGCACTTTTTCGTAGTTTGCATGCTGACCAGGGAAGGTATGCAAGAAAATCGGGTGGCCATAGGCATCGTTAGCGCGAATGAAGTCGGCAAAGGATTTTTGCTGGGCCGCTGTATTGGTATTTTCTTCACCAAGGTTCCACTGTAACGCTGGATGATGAGCAAAGCGTGAAATCATTTCTCGATAATACAATTTACGCTCAAAACCGAGGGCGCCGCCGTTTAATAGCTGATCATTCTCAGTTTCTTGAGTCATAAAGTGAATCAATAAACCTTTGCGTGTTGCATGGCTAAAGACACGCTCCCACTGATCCAACTTACTTACATCAAAGGCTTTTCGGTTACCGCTGTAATTTACCCAAGGGTGAGCATCACAGCCATCGCCATTCACCGTCATCGCCATAACATAAAAGGCATTTACACCACGGTTGGCAATGTAGTTAAGCACACCAATAAGGCTCTTACCTTTACCGTTTTTCCAACTCGGGTCGCCACTTTGCCAATCGTTCTGGTGAGCGCTAAAGTCATGCAAAATACCTTTACAGCTACCTACGTTATCGTACTTAGTGGTGTTATCGAATTCAGAATAACCAAAGATGTTCTCAGGGCTATCCATACCCGCTTCAATAAAGATGCTATTATCGCCTGCAAAACGCAAATAACGCTCGCCTTTATTATGACGCAATAGTCCTCGCTCACGCATATCACGCGCATCAACCAAGGCAGTACCTACGCTAAAGCTACCAGCATTACCATCGATACCTTGCACAGGAGTACCTGCATTTTTATCGCTATTAACGGCAATGTTATTACCCTGACGGAAAGAAACTTTATAGTTCCATGTTCCAGTTGTTGGGGGCGCAAAATACGCACGCCAGTGATCACCTTCAACAGCACTGGTATCGGCAGCATTGCCGTCAGCGGCAAAGTGGCCAGGAACGGTTATCGTCGTCGCTCCTTGGCTGAAGCTTACATCAAAACGATTATTGGTGAAGGTTGAGTCATTGCGCTCTGAAGCAGCTAAACCTTTACAGGTTACTGCTACACGATGCCACTGAGCCTGAGTACCACTCACCTCACAATCACCTTGGCTTACCGGAGGCGTTGTGTCTGTTGAACTACAAATTTCAAGGCTGTGCCAACGACCACGCGCTGTAGCCGTTAAGCTGCCTTCAGGTACCAAACCATTAGTATGGTTATTAAATTCAACTTGAATTAAATCACCTTTAGTTAAGCTCACCTGAGCGTCATTAATGGTGTGAGTTTGAATGGTGTAATCTGCAATACCTGTTCCGTGAATACGGCTATTTGTAGCAGAACCAATCGCTTTACCATTTACTTTTACGGTGTAAGTCGGCTCGCCATCAATTTCTTGCATGGCATTAACTTTAAAGATCACCTCAGCATCGGCGCCGTTATAGGTCTTTTGAGCAGCTGCAATGGCATTACGTGCGGCAATTTGCAAAGCAGACTTACCAGCTTTGTTATCTGTTGCTGCATCACTAAAACCTGCAATACCTTTGTATTTATCAAAGCTGACCGCTTCAATTGGTGCACAACTAAGTTCACCTGAAGGAGGCGTTGTAGGTGCAGGGCTCGGCTGAATACTAGGCGCAGCACTTGGCAACACACTAGGTATAGCACTTGGCTCTGGCGTAGGTTCGCTGTCACAACGGCTTGTGCCACACATACACACACTTTGTGCTGATTGACTATTTTTACAGTCGGTCGCATTAAACCAAGTAGTACGACACTGGTTAGTGGTATTACATTGATCAAGTACTGGGGCTTGGCTCGGTGCAACGCTAGGTAAAGGTGAAGGGCTAGGCGCTACACTCGGCTTTATACTTGGCAGTGGAGTAGGAGGAGTAACAATAACGCTATCACATGGCACATCTCCACACATACACACGCTCTTATCAGAACGGCTGTTTTTACAATCGGTTGCATCTAACCAAGTAGTACGACATTGGTTAGTGGTATCACATTGATCAAATACCGGTGCCGGCTCAATATCACCTGTACGAACTAATTCAATCCAATTAAGATTAAAACCACCTTGTTTTACAAGTACGCGTAAACGCTGTTTACCTTGCTGTAAGCTCTTAAGTTCAGTGCCAATGGTTTGCCAAGACTGCCAACCACCTGTTGCTGCAACACTTAAGTTACTCGCAGCTACTGAGTTATTAACACCAAGATCAAATTGACCGCCGCCTAATTTTGAAGACACACGAAAATCGACGCGGTATTTACCAGCTTGCTTAACATTAATATCGTATTCAAGCCATTCGCCAGGCTCGATCCAACCAACGTTATAAGCACCACGGCTATCTTTGCTAGCCTCAACGTCAAGCGCATCATCGCGGTAAACATTGCCTGCATTTTTCGTATCGCTATCGTTAAAGCGATTAGCGTTTTCAGCCTGAATAAGACCAGGCACAACCACTTCAGAAGGAATTACAGGAACTAAAGAGTTACATGTGTCGCTTGAACACATACACACACTGACGGAACTTTGTGAATTTTTACAGTCGGTCGCAGCAGGCCCAAAATGAGCTTGGCACTGACTGGTTAAATTACATTGGTCTCCACTTAAAACAGAGGCTCCCAATTTTACAGTTGCTGCTTGTGTCCCTATAGATAAAACAAGCAACAGCATTAAAAGCGGTATCGCACGCAACGAAGTCATACTGACATTCTCCCAATGACAGATTAAATTAAATTAATCGCACTAAACAAACCATGTCAGCTAAAGTGAATTCAACGACAAACCCGGTAAGTAAAACGACTAGCGATTCGGGCGTTACCTTAACTATCGTGAAAATTTTTAATAACACACAAGTCACACTGGCTGTATTTAAAGCCAAGCAAGCTTGTAAAATGTGAAGCAATTCCATTAGAAAAAAGGCAAAACAATACTAAAGTCGTAAGCATAAAAAAGCGGACACAGACTTCGTACACATACTAGGAAAGTGGGGTTTCTATCGACTCAGTTAGGCGATTTTGTAAGAACTTAAGAGCAAGAAAGCGCTATAAAGCCGAATAAAAAAAACAAGTAATGGCAGGAAGCTATAGCCAGCACCCGCGTAAGAAAGCTAAGAGAATTTGAACTAGCTATGCCTATTAAATAGCTCTGCTATTGACACATAAACAGAGCTGTTGAGAATCGAGCAGTGAGTAGAAATATCATCTACAAAATAAAGTCGCAGTATATTAAACCTTCAGATATGCATTAATTCCGCCCTGCTCAGTAGCAATCACTTCGAAGGCCTAGTACAAGCTAAACGCTTCTCTATTGAGATGCCTAGGCGTTTTGCCAACCTAGACAGATTTGCTCTATCCACTTTTAAGCGTTTTGCTGCGCGGCTCCAGCTACCCCGCTCCTGCTCCAAGGCTCGAAGTATCAAACCACGTTGAAACTCATCTATGGCGCCACGTAGACCAAGTGATTCAGTACTTAAATCAATCGCACTAGTAGCAGCCCCCATACCCGAGATGAATGTGCTATTTGAGCCCTCTTCAAAACGTAATGATGAGCTATCGACAGCAGCTAAGTCACAATCTATTAAATCAACCACAACCATTGCACTATTTTTAGCCCGAGCTTTTGCCTTTAACGATGAGCGGCTAATAAAATGCTCTAACTCACGAACATTACCCGGCCACTCATAGTGGCGAATATAATTCTCAACCCCAGCGGAAAGCTTAACCTGTCCTATGCCTAGTTTCCTTTTGATCAACTCAATAAAATAACCAGCAATTAACGGGGCATCCTGTAAACGCTTACGCAAAGGAGGTGCATGGACAGGGTATACATTTAAGCGATGGTATAAATCCGCACGAAACTTATTGGCTCTTATTTCGTTTTGTAAATCACGATTTGTAGCCGCAATAACTCTTACATCAACGTGCACTATTTGATCTTGCCCCAAGGCTTGAACTTCCCCACTTTGCAGCACACGCAACAGCTTACTTTGGGCGGCTAGCGGTAGCTCACCAATCTCATCCAAAAACAAGGTTCCGCCATCAGCAACTTGAAACTTGCCAGCCCTTTCTTTATCGGCCCCAGTAAAAGCCCCCTTAGTATGACCAAAGAGCTCACTCTCAATTAAGTTTTCGGGTAACGCTGCGCAGTTGATATACACCATCGGCTCTTGACTTCGGTGCGATAAGCCGTGGATATTTTGGGCAATGAGCTCTTTTCCAGAACCACTTTCACCACTTATTAATACAGGAAAATCTGAAGGCGCGACGAGGGCTATTTCTTTTTTCAGCGTTTTAATTTCTGGACTAAGACCAATGATTTCATGCCTCTGCTGCCCTCCCTGCCCTACAACAGCTTCTAGAACCTGCTTAGAGTGATTAACGCTGTGCTCAAGAACATCCAAAGTAAGGGCGGTATAAAGATTGGTTGCGGCAAGTGACGCAATTAACTCCAAGGTTTTCTCAGAAATAGCTTCAAATTCGGCAGGCTCTAAGCTATCAAGAGTCAAAGCACCCACAAGCTTATTCTCAAAATATAAAGGTAAGCCCATGCATGAATGCACTGGTAAAGCGCCCTCCCTTGCAATTAACAACCCGTCATAAGGATCCGGTAAGGGACAATCAGGAGGGAAGCGGACTGCCTTTCTAGAAGTCACAATTTGTTGTAAGCGCGGGTTCTGCTCAAGTATAAAACGCCGACCAAGGCTTTCTTTGGATAAGCCCTGCATGGCAATAGGAGACAAGTAATCACCATAAAACTGAAGTAGAGCAATAGCATCACAAGGAATCACCTTGCGAACATGGCTCAACATTTGATCAAAACGATCAACACTGTTGATACTTTTAGCCAAACCTAAAGAAAGATCTATAAGTGTATCGGCAGAAATCAAAACCAAACCCTCCAAAAGAGTTCTTCAAACCACAAAAAGTCATTATGACACAAAAAGATGGAGTCATAATGACTTCAAACGTTGTCAAAGCATAATAACTTATTGATATATATCAATTTTTAAAAGCTGGTCTAACGATTGCTCTAGCACTAGTAATAGATAGAGGTGATGGCTACTCAGCCCAACACACTTCAGTGATTACAAGAAACTAAGGAGCACTTATGAAAACAGCCAAAGCAACAAGCTTAAGCCCCCAAGCTTCTACATACAGAGACTTTAGCGAGCAAACATATCGACGCATTCTTTTTTGGGGCAACAAGCTGCTCTATGGATCTCTCGTTCTCATAGCCATAGCTATTTCACTTAGCTACGGCTACGCCAGCGCACTACCAATAAGCGTTCAAATAGCGGCACATATATCCATTTTGCTTTTTGCAACAAGCATCAAAATTGCCTATGCCATGCGCTGCACAGCGCAATATGGGCTTGGCATTGAAGTTCAATAATCACACTTAGATAGGTGAAATATGGAATTAAGTAAAGACGAAATAACACGAGTCAAAAATACAGTCCCCCTACTTGAAGAAGCTGGCGTAGCTGTAAGCGAATATTTTTATAAATCAATGTTTGAGAAAAACGCTGAACTAAAAAATATTTTTAACTTAAGCAATCAGGCCTCGGGTAGACAGCAGTTTGCTCTATTTAACATAGTTGTGGCCTACGCAAAAAACCTAGAAAATTTAGACAAACTATCTAATGACGTTGAACGTACCGCTCATAAACATACAAGCCTAAATGTAGCTCCTGAACACTACAAGGTTGTTGGTTATCACATTATAGAAACCCTTAGGCATTTCTTAGGAGATGCCTTTAGTAAAGAGACAGAAAAAGCGTGGCTAAAAGCTTATTTACAACTAGCGGATATTTTCATCAACCGAGAAGAACAGATCTACTCTAGCAGTGAAAATAAAACAGGCGGCTGGAAAGGCACTAGAGACTTTGTCGTATTAGAAAAAGAGATCGAGTCAAAGCTCGTCACCAGTTTTTATTTGGCTCCTGTAGACAAGGGCCCTATTGCTGATTATCGCCCTGGTCAATACATAGGCATCGAACTCAAACCACAAACAAGTGATTACACAGAGGTTCGACAATACTCTCTATCAGATGCAGCCAATCAAAGTAGCTACCGGATTTCAGTTAAGCGTGAAAGCGAGCCCAACGAAGGAATTGTTTCAAATTATTTACATGACAGCATACATGTTGGAAGCCATGTTAAGCTGACACCACCCACTGGAGATTTCTTTCTACAAGAAACACATAAGCCTATTGTATTAATCTCTGCAGGGGTTGGCATCACCCCCATGATGGCGATGCTAGAGCACCTACACAAACAAAATCATTCCGAGTCAGTCACGTTTTTACACGCATGTGACAATGAAAAACAACACAGCTTTCAAGATAGAGTGAAAACAATTTGCCTTAAGCATAAATGGGAGCACCATACTTGGTACTGGGAAAGCAGCATACAAAATTCACATGTACACACGGGCTTAATGAACTTTAATGACATCCAACGACCGCTTAGCGACAGCATATATTATCTATGCGGCCCCCTAGGCTTTATGAAATTTGCTAAAGATAGCCTGAGTGATTTAGGGGTAAAAGAGCAGAATATTCACTACGAGATTTTTGGACCATTTGCTGAACTCTAATCTAAAGGTGCCCAACAACACGCTGTTGGGCACCTCTTGTAAAAACAATTAATAAAGCAAACTTATAAATGCAATAGAACCCAAGCAATAAACCAAACTACATATCTATTTTCTTACCAAGCATACGCATAATGGTGCCATCTTTATCGAGAAACTGATGTTTAAAAGCGCCCGCGATATGCAAAAGGATAAACAGAATAAGTACCTTACTACCCAAACCATGGACAGCATGCCCCAACTGACCTAACGTTTCGTTCTTGTCGCCACTAGCAATCAGCTCCCAACCAAACAGTGCAACAGGATGGCCACCGCCTATAGACATCAAAATACCGGAGATAGGCATAAACAAGGTGCCTAGTAATAAAACCCAATGCGTTAAGCTCGCTAGTGGTTTCTCCCATGCTTTAGCTTCAGTAAGGGCTTTAGGAAAGCCATTTTTCATACGCCAAGTAAAACGCAATAACGCAAAAGCCAGAATCAATACACCAAAGCTTTTATGCTGAGCAATATAGCCCCACTTCTCAGGGCCTCCCTCCAATGACTCAATATAGATACCAAAAGGCAACATCACAATCATGCCCAAGGCCAATAACCAATGTAAACTGATGGTGATATGGCTAAATCTCGCGTGGGTATCTTTCATATCAAATCCTGTATCCTGATAGTTAGTAAGAGCGTGACTAAGTCTAACCCTGCTCTGTGTAAATTGGCAAAAGAATGTTTCGCATCAGTACCAGCGGTCAAATCCACCCGTTCGGTAGCTTCAACTAAAAAAGCAACAGACAGTGATAAACGATGAGTACTAGCGATACACAATTGCAAAATAAATACTCAGAGCTTTGGCAAACAGCACGCTCTGGTTTTGAGGCCAATGAATTTGAACTCGATACAAACATTGATGATAGTAGCGATTCCCGCCGAGGTATCACCTGCCTCGTAAAGCTTAAAAACAGTCAAGTTAGCAAGCGAGTATTACAGTTTCATAAACAGGCTCAGCAGCTAGAACCCGAACAATATTACTATCCAGAGAGTGATTTACACCTCACAGTAATGTCGATCATTAGCTGTATAGCTGGTTTCCACATAAAGCAAATAAACAGCGCGTGCTACATCGAAAAAGTACGAGACTGCCTTACTCAAGTAGCCCCTTTTGATATCGAATTTAGAGGAATTACAGCCTCGCCTTCTTGCATTATGCTGCAAGGCTTTCCCTTGGGAGATGAAATAGAAAGAGTAAGACGCTTACTGCGTCAAAACTTCAAGCACTCTAAGCTGCTAAATAGTATTGATTCACGCTACACCATTAACACCTATCACAGCACCGTGATTCGTATGCGCAGGCCTATCAGCAAGCCCAAGTCCTTCTTACGCCTACTCGATTCTTATCGAGATCACCATTTTGGTCGTATACGCATAAACGGCTTAGAGCTCGTTTTTAACGACTGGTATCAGCGTAAAGCTCTAACTCAGAAGCTTGCAGACTTTAAGCTATAACTACACATATTGGACAGAGAGAACGACTAGCTAGCCTTCTTAGTACTGCTCGTCCTCCTGATTGGCAAATACCGGCTTACTCACGACTTCAATATAAATAGCTTCAGAATTGGCAGAGGCTGCTTCATCAATGCATTTTTTTAGCTCACCGGGGTGTACGGCCGCAGCGGCCTCTTCGCTATAACCAAACTTACAATCAAATGACCAGTAGCTAGCACCTGAAGGCAAATCTTGTTTACGAGCATTACTTTGAAATTTTTTAATATCGTGCTTAATGCTATCAACGATACGCGCAGCTTTGATCTTAGGGTGGACTAAAGAATAAGTCTTTTTCATGGATAATCCGATAAATAATAAGAGGGCTGCTCTACCAAGAACGATTTATACCATCGCTATAAATAAGACCATAGCCATATAAGGACTATGAGCTTAGACCAAAAACACAACAGGGCAGATGTGTACACATAGCTTAAGGCGCAAGCAGTATTAGGGCGCCATGATAAGCCTGTAGGCGTATTTGTACAGTGCTATTGGGTGGTAAAACAGCCAACAACTTACTCAGCCACCATCAAACCGACTATGACCGCTTTATGACCGGAAGATTCGGCTGAGCCTTCTCGTAATACGGTCGAATTAACTTGGCAACTTAAACGGTGCTGACCTTCGGCAAGTTCATCAAACAGCATGGTCGCAGCAAGGCGATCATAGCTTTGAGCAAAGCGATCCCAAAAGGCAACCCGCGTCTGCCCTCCGTCATCCACCGAGCATGTCATTTGCCCGCCATCGCTGATCTTCATCAACTCCAAACCAATAACTGAACCGCTAAAGTCAAACTGAAAGCTCTGACCAAGCTCGCACACAAGTCCGATAGTTTGATGAACACAGCTATGGTCACTGACCGTTGAAGCGGCCTGAATAGTTGCATGCTCTAGACCCGATGCCATCAACGTCGTCGTTGTCTGCCCCAAACCCTTCGCACCAATAAGCTGGGGCTCTAAAGCCGAAATGACCGCGTCAGCATAGAGCCTATGGCCTTGATTATTAGGGTGCACACCATCTGGAAGATAGCTTGTGATCGCTAGCGACTCTGAAAGTACCTGCTGCCAAAGGGCGGAACCTACATCAATGTAAATAAGGTTGTTTTGCTCGGCTGCCTCACGAGAGAACTCAACATTATAGGGCTCTTGACCATTGCGCACAGAAGCGCCAAACCAGCTAGCGGTTGTAGCAACCGAAACCAGCACAACGTCGGGGTTTATGGCCCGTAATTTATAAACTAAGGCATCCATATGCTTGACCACAAAGACCCTATCCATAGGATCATTCACTGCAAATTCAATAAACACCAGATCAGGAATAAAGCCAACTAAGTCACGCTCAACACGAAAGGTAGCGTATTGCGAGTTCGTACCACTGACAGCGATATTTCGTGAATTGATGCCCTGTTGATAATACTGTTCTAGCCAATCTGCAACGAGGTAAGACCACGCTTGGTCAAGCGGCGTTGCGGCGGCGCCTTCCGTAATGGAGCCTCCAATAAACACCACATTAACAGCTTCTGATACAGAAGATCTGGGCTCACGCCTAAGTTCAGAGCTAGGCGCAGGACTGGGATCAAGAGAAGGCGAGTGATCGGGAGTTGGACTGAATTGTGACTCTGGGCTGGAACCCATGTCGGCAGCAGGAGCTTCCTCCTTTTGCGCCGTGCCTCCACATGCGCTCACAAACAAAGCGGCTGCAATAATAGATGTAAGTATTAGAAATCGACGTTTCATAAACAATTCCTTAAGCAGATCGCAGCAACACAGTGATTAACTGCGCTGTGTTTTATTGTTTTTTGTGATCTTAAGCTACGTAAAGCAAGAAGCTTGCGGCCATTGCATATACTGATAAATAAGGCATGCACTATAATGGATGCCAATAAACCGATAGTCACACTGATTAAAATGACAACAAGAGTCCCATCTTTTTTTCTATCGCTTTTTCTATTTAAGGCGTTTTTTAGCTTCGCTGCACTTGCGAGCCAAGCTCAAAGCAATAATGCAGACATTCCTAAAGAGTTAGTCGTTGCTGCTCGAGGAATGCCTGAGATCTGGGCCGAACAAGTTGGCAAGCAAAGCTGTGATCGCTATAAGTTACCCGAGCAACATGATTTAACTCGAGGCTTTTATGAGAGCCTGATCGCATGCCGAGCGTTAAAAGCTGCTGGTATAGACACCCGTTTTAAGTTTATTGCCCCGCCAAGCCATGCACGCGCCATTCGTATGGTTGAAGAAGGTAAGGTCGACCTACTAAGCGAAAGTGCTTGGTTAAGTGATAGCAACCCCGAACTTGTCTATATCAGCGATGCTGTTGTTCGTGAGGGGCGCTTTGTAAAAGGGCTTTATGCACTCAAAGGCCATCCGATACTAGCAAGCGAAACACCAGAACAAGACTACAAGAACTACCGGGCGATTACGGTTGAGTTTTGGCATCACGACAAACAGGCTCTAAAAAGTATTACCGACAACATCGTTTATACGGCGCAACACAACCGAGCTCATGAAATGCTTTTAGCTGGGCGAGCTGACTACACCCTTTATAAGTTCGCAGAACAAGAGAACCTAGAAACCAATGTCGAGGGCGTGCCCGTACTGCCTGTTCAAGGTATTAAAGTGGCGCTACCTGGCAGCCGTCATTTTTTAGTTAACGCCCAAAAACCCTACGCCGACAATTTAACCAAGGCATTAAACAAAGGTTTAATGATATTAAGAGAAGAACAAGACATTGAAGACTTCTTGGGAGTCTCACCAACGGCTGTAGAAGACTGGATTCTACTCAACCCTTAGTACATAAAGCCTGTAACTTTAGCACGGTGTTCAAATTGCGCCCCGTTGCAGCAACAGCAAGTAGCTTGTCGATATTGGCAACCAGTTTAGAGCGACCAATGCCTTCAGGAGCATGCAAATAAAAGGCTTTCTCGCCCACGGTATAGGCCTCGCTCTCTTTTTTTACAGACTCTAAGTTCTCTTCATCTAGCTTAGGTCGATCTTTACAAAAATAAATGTGTGCGGTTTTGGGCTCACACTGTTGATAAGGGTTAGCCTCTGCAACAGCATTGAATTCAGCCTCACTCAACAAGATCAGCTGCGGACTAAAACCAAAGTGCTGTTCTAGCTTGAGCTTTAACTCATCCAGCTTAGGTTTCTTTTGTGCCTGAAAAACAACATTCCCACTTTGAATATAACTAGCCACAGATTGATAATCCATAGACTCTAACAAGTCCTTAAGCTCTTTCATTGGCATCAGATTCTTGCCGCCAACATTAATAGCACGAAACAACAATACGTATTTATTCATCACTTTCTACATTCCCAACCTAAGGTTTATCTACAACATTAATAGCTTCGGACGAGGTTATCATTGATACCGAAGGCTTGAGTACCCTGTATTTATCGAACAAAGCATTCAGCGCTTCCATGTTTTCATTGCCCGCTCTAAGCTCATCAATTGAACGGCCTGCTTCACGAGCTAAGGCTGCCACACGCCCCTGCTTATGAAACAGCACACTGGGAAGGTGGGTCACCAAGCCAGAGTCTGCTATTGGGTCTTGATAGGCTTTTGTTGGCGAAATAATTTGCCAACCTTCGGCCTCTATACGTTTAACTAGAGCAGGAATAAAGAGAGCTGCACTATCATTTTCGTGCAACAACAAAACATGCCTAGGTGAGCGACCGAGTGTATCGATAGCAAGCTTGTCATAAAACCGAATAGCCTGCCAAAGCACGTCAACATATAACCGCTCTGCTGCCTGCCAATCTATCTGCCGCCCCTGTTCCTTGGCTTTATTTAACAACGAATCGATATACCAGTCATAGTTATCTACAGTGACATAAGCATTTTGGTAGCCCATCGCTTGCAAACCACTCTGCAAAGCAGTAATAGACTCGGCATCGTTACCGTAGTGTAAAAAAGGAAACCGAAAAAAAGGCTGAACAGAATCAAAGTCACTTAAGATGCTTTTAGCGTGTTGTACATCGTCTAAAAATGTAGACACCGCGGTCTTATTAGCAGAACGATGGCTATGGCTGTGATTAGCAAGCTTATGCCCAGCATCACTATAGCGCTTAAGCCGCCCCCTGCTTTGTTCATTTATATTTTGAGTTGTCACTAAAAACCAAACCTCATTAACACCTACCGAAGCTAAGTTGTTAATCAATAAGTCGGTTCGTTCTTGCCCCGTCATTAACGTGCTATCGGGCTTTGGCGCATCATCAAAGGTCAATGCAATTTCACCCGCATCCACCTTATTAAGATGCAGAAAGAACAGCGTTAAGAATCCCAAACATAGTGAGCGGTTGCTAGTCTGATCGAATAACAGGCTCGAGGCTTTAAACAGCGAGTTCATTTACAGATCCCTTTTTTCAAGCAGTTGTTTCATTTTTTTAGCTCGTTGAGGATATAAAGCAAAGAGGTTATGCCTCTCCCCTAAATCCTTATTGATATCAAATAAAAACTGATTGTGATCATCAACTAGGCACTTCCACCATCGCCGCATAACCTTTACGACTAGCTTCGTGCATATCCCAATCTGTATGCCACTGCCTTTACTTAAGTCTGGCGATTGATACGGGGGGTACACCACTGTTATAGGCCAAGTTCAGAAAAGGATAGCCGAGCGGGAATGCACATAGGAGCAGAAGTGTGGTGCCCCTCAAATAACAAACTTTCTCGCTCTAAACGGTTCAGTGATGGCGTTTGAATATCTTTAGCACCATAGGGCTCAATATCGGCATAGCCCATATAATCGGCCATGATCAAAATCACATTGGGTGTTTTTCTCGCCTCTTGCACTGGCTCTTGAGCCAACTGTAGCCCAGTTTTTTGTTCGGCCGCTTGTAACAAGTGAGTAAACAGCGGCGTCAATAATAAGTAAAATAATAAAATAACCGTCTTAGCCACTAGTGAATCTCTTTAACTGCAAGTGTTTCAATAGAAGCCTTTCTGGCTTTCTTTAAAACCCGAGGTAAGGCATCAACAAGCAAAAACGGAAAAGCGCTAAAATGCGAGGCGCCCTGCAATTCAAAGCTCTGCAGTTCTAAACTTGGATATGCTCTAGCAAGCAATGTACTGTGCAGTTTATATACATCATCAACCATGTTCTTATGCCGGTTTTTATTCTCATTAGCGCCTATATACATAAGGACATTTGCAGCTAAATCTTTATTGTTTTTTGCGTAATTTTTTTCCAGATTAAAAATAGCAGCGTTGTCATACCACAAAGAAGGGCTGCCAATAATATATTGATCAAACAACTCAGGCCGTTCAAATAGAATACTCAAGCCTAGTAGGCCGCCAAAAGAGTGCCCTGCATAGATCTTATTCGTCAAATCAATTCGATAGTGTTTAAGTAAATAAGGCAGCACATCTTTTTCAATATAATCCATATAGGCCGATGCTTGGCCCGAATACTTTTGCGCCTCTAATGAGTGAGCACCTCGCTCATTAGGAGCATAAGTAGGTGTGTAATCACGAGTGCGGCTAAGTTGTGCTGAATCTCCCTTAGAATAAGAGATGGCAACAGCAATAAAAGGCAGGGTATCTCGAGCCCCCATTAATGTAGAAACACCACTGATTAAAGGAAAGGAGAAATCTGCATCACTTAGGATAACAATAGGATAATCGCTCTTACTGTAGTTATAGTCTTTTGGCAGGTGAATATGCAGGCTATAGACATGCTTACCTTGAGTAGATGCAAGCTCTAGGGTCTGAGTGTGAATAATGCTGCTTTGACCAAGATTGTGGTCTTTTGCATATATGTTTGAAGTCAGTAATAGACCAACAACGTAAGTTTTACTTAAAACTAAACGAATAAAGTTCAAGACAGGACACTCCTTTTATAGTGTTAATAACTATTAAAAAACACAAAGACAGGGTGTTAAAAATCAATATAAGTGTTGGGATCAAGAGCCTGTTCGCCACGACGAAGCTCAAAATGTAAATGAGGTCCTGTACTTTTTCCGCTACTGCCGACCGTGCCAAGCTGCTCACCCGCCAAAACCAGCTGCCCAGCATCAACTGCGATACTGTCCATATGTGAATACAAGCTACTAAAACCTTGCTCATGCTCGACCAACACAGCTAAACCTAGACTCTTATGCAGGCTACTATCATCAGCAATACGTACAATGCCTGCATTAGCACTCACTATCGCAGTACCGGTCTTAGCTGCTAGATCAATGCCTCGATGTGGTTTAGCATTTCTGATTTTTTGTTTGACACCAAATTGAGAGCTAACCCTATATGCTTGTATGGGCTGCTTCTTAATCGGAGGCTGCCAAGCTTGTAGGTTAGGCAGTGCCGTTGTATTGGAAGCTAAACCGATATTGGCAAATAGAGACATAGACAAGGCCGTAATAACAAATACTATCCGCCCAAGTTTATGGCCATGTCGAGGCGCATCATTAATATGTAAAAAACGTTTCTTATTAAACGCTCGCCCCCGTTTACGATCAGAAAACCCGGCATAAACCGCTCTGTGTAGAGGCTCAGAACTCAATTTCAAACACTCTAATAGTGCTAAAGAGTAAGTATGTTGCTTCTGTTGGTGTCGGTTCAATACGCCCCGATCACAGCTAAGTTCTATCGCCTCCATAAAGGCTCGCTCAAATAAACGCAGTATTGGGTTGTAACTAAGCAGAGAAACAAGCAGTCGTAAGTACCAAAGCTGCTGATGGTCTTTACGCTGAATATGCACAAGCTCATGATCGATAAGTAGTAGCTGCTGCTCTCGACTTAACTTATAAATAAAATTTGGAAGCACCAACTTAGCTTGGCTTCGACCATAGACAAAAGGCGCAGTGGCTTTATTACTTTGCAATACACACACTTTATGCTTTCTTAGAAGCTGCTTTTGTTTTTCTAAAAACAACTGTTTATCTGCTAAAGGTAACGATCTCAACCAAGCTTGCATGCTTAAGTGACTATAAACAAAGCGCCCCAGCCCCCAAAGAGCCAGAATCAAAGCCGTAATAACCATAGGCATAGCACTTTTTTCTAAAAATGTGCTCAACCAAAAGGCCACTGTCGCCTTAGCTTTTTCTAAATATAAATACCAAGTACTTGTTGTTTGTACAGAGTTAGAGCTGACGTAAGCCCCAGTTTCGGCCGCATGACTCTCGTGCAAAGCGGCCTGCCACCAACTGAGATCAAGAGCATGCTGCAGCTCTTCAGAAAATAAAGCCAGAGGTAACAGTGGCAGTAAACTTAAACAGATAAGTGACAGTATTAACGCTCTGGACTCATCAAATCGAAAAGAACTGTAACGTAATAAAGCATAAAAAAGGCAACTTAAACCCAAACTTGCCAATAAAGCTGCAGCAACTTCATTCATCTTCAGCCTCCGGCTTTTGCTGCAATAAACTTTCCAGCTCAGCTAATTCGTCTTCATCAACCAATTGGCTAGCACCAAATAAAGCGGCGGGCATTGGGCTCTCGAGTTCTAGTACTCGAGAGGCAAAATCGCGAGCATAAGCGGCTAGTGTTTTGAGCTTCTCTACTTTTGCAATGTAGATTTTTTTATTGCCATCGCGGGCTATGCTTACCAAGCCTTTATCACCCATGCGCTCTAGCACTTTACGTGTAGTGGAATAACTCCACTGAAGCGGCTCACCAACAGCCTCATGCAAGGCTCGAGCAGTTTGAGGTTGAGACTTCCACAAGCTTTTTAACAAAGCCAATTCTGGCGAAGTGGGCTGGGCCATAAGTGTCTTCCATTTACAGTAAGGACGACATAGTGCGACAAACGTCGCACAAGATCAAGAACTTTGTGTGACAAGTGTCGCAGGTAAAAATCAATAAAAAACGAAAGCGTCAAAGAATTAGGATATTGAGAGATAGAAAAACAGAGGAAAGCTAAAGTAATAAGATGAATCATAGCAGCACCGCAGCCAATCAAGATAAAACACATTCATCATGTATCTTTTAGCATTGTGTTAGCACGAGAATCCCTAAAAGACGTGGCATTATTCTGAGGCTAACTTTTAAATAACAAACTAACTCAGTTTTGATTTGTGAGCCAGTGACGCCGCATTAGCCTCCCAATTTTCACCATCAAAACGCTGAATACTTACCATCTCTGGCGCCTGATCTAGACAGCGAAGATTAACATCCACCCCATCGGGGTTGGAGCGTGGAATATAAAAAGATTTTACCCCACAGTGCTTACAGAAATAGTGTTTAGCCACACCGGAATTAAAGCCATAAAGACTTAGATCTTGCTCACCTTGTAAAAGCTTAAATTTAGTCTTGGGTAAGATTAAATGTAAAAAGCCCGTCTTTTTGCAGATGGAGCAATTACAGTCTTCCACTTCAACACAATCTGGCGCTTCAATTTCAAAACGCACAGCACCACAATGGCAACCACCTTGATAAAGCATAAAGAATCCTAGGATTGACGAGCAGAAACGGCTAAGACTGTAATTGCTGCTTTAGCCACACACCAGCACAGCGTTCATCTGTAAACACCTCACAGCACACCCCCTTACCTTTCAAATATTCAGCAGCATAACGAATACTGCCCATTGAAGACTCCCTATATTCAACCCAAGCAAAGTGATAGCGCTCATCTATTTTAAAGTGCCTAAAAATACCATCAATTTTAAAAGCCATTGAAGAGCTCAGAGGGGCCGTACTGCGACTAAGGCCAAGTACGGAATAACAGCGGTGCGCTTCACAGAAATGGCTCAACTTATCAAAAAGACCAACAAGGGCTGGAAAAGTGTTATCACCGCCATATTCGACCCTAACCCAGTAGTCACATTTTGTTAGTAGCACTTCACTCATAGCAGAACCTGTTCACGTTTAGCCTATTAACCATAGCAAGCCAAAAGAAGTAAAAGGTGCCAAGGCGCTCAATCATCCGCTATTAAAGGCTTTATGATTCAGGTCCAGTATTTACAGGAGGCTTAGCGGCCACAGGCAAGGCATTAACACCGTGGTGATGCACGTCCATTTGTGGAAACGGAATCGTAATACCCTGCTCATCAAAGCGCATTTTAACAGCTCGAGTGACCGCCCAGTGCACCTCCCAATAGTCTTCTGTTTTCACCCAAGGCCTAACCACAAAATTAACCGACGAATCGCCAAGTTCATGTACTCGAACAAAGGCTTCCGGTTCGCTCAGCACACGCTCATCTGCCTCTAAGATTTCATTTAAGATCTTTTCAGTTTTAGCGATATCATCACTGTAGGAAATACCAAAAACCATATCAACTCGACGAATACGCTGCTCCGTCAGGTTTTTTATGGTTCCCTGCCAAATGGTGTTATTAGGAATGATAAAGGTTTGATTATCCAGCGAATGTATCGTGGTATTAACCAAACTCATTTTTTTCACAACACCCAGTACACCACCCGCTTCAATCACATCGCCTTTATCAAAGGGTCTATACAGTAAGATCAAAATCCCCGACGCGAAGTTAGACATAGAATCCTGAAGCGCAAAGCCAATAATAAAACCGGCAACCCCCAGACCAGCTAAGACAGGCCCCAGTGATACGCCAACCTGAGACAGAGCAATTAATAAGCCCATAAAGACAATAAGGTTAGCTGCGCTGGAAATAATCATACGCTGCAGTAACGATGACAGGGGTACACGAGAAGAGTTCATCGCTTTGGTCATTAGCTTTCGAACCAAACGCGAGAGCTTGTAAGCAACAAAAATAATAACCAATACAATTAAACACTTAAAGAATACAACAGGAGCATTACTGGCAAGGCTTTGCCAAGCACTATCAAGCATTCTATCGACGATACCAACAGCCACTTTGGCATCAAGAATATCCGAGCTGACTTGCCCCGTAGCAAGAATAATTTGCTGATCGTAGTAGCTTGTATCAATGCCCATTTCATTCAATAGATTGATAATGGCCGTCAACTGCTTTGAAAACATGGTAATTCGGTTATCGATAATAGCTCGATCGCGGCCAATGTCTTTATCATCTGCAACAACAGCTAAGCTCATGCCAAGTGCTTGGCTTTTATCAAGCGACAAACTTAGGCCCGCAGATAAGGTTTCAGCTTGCTCATTTAAATCCCGCTTAAACCCTTCCCTCTGATCATCGACATCAATAGTAAATTGCTCGGTTAGGTTCAAAGCCTGAAGGTAGTGTTGCTGATTATTATCTAAGTCGACCCACAGCTGCTGCACCGTCGCATCCGCAACAGCTTGTTTAGCCGGATCTAAGCCATCTTTATGCTGACGGACTTCTTCGAAGATCAAGCGATTACGTTCTTTTAACGCTTGCCCCAAAACACGGGCACTAAAGCTCACCAATTCATCGCCATCGAGTTCAACTCGAAACTGCGCTCGCTGCTCCTTTGGCACTTTGTTTAACCAAGCCGTTACTTGCGTAGAGAGATTTTTATTAACACGCAATAAACGCACACGACTCAACTCTTTGGCAAGGCCGCTTTCGTTCTTCATCCGCGCATTAAGCGCATCAATCTTCTTTAACTGGACATGAATAGCCTTGTAATAATCGCGATAAGACTGCTGTTTTGCTTCTTCTACCTTTTGTTTTTCGAGCTCTGCTTTTTGCTTTTCTAGCTCAGCGTCACTTAACTCTTTAGGCTGCTCTAGAGTCGCGGCCTTATCAACATCGCTATTTCCGCCTTTTGCACTAGCCTTCGCACCCTCAGCAAAACAAGAAGAGGTAGATAAAAAACACAATAAAAAAGTAAAGGCGACAAAGGT
Organism: Agaribacterium sp. ZY112; assembly: GCF_041346925.1. NCBI lineage: Bacteria > Pseudomonadati > Pseudomonadota > Gammaproteobacteria > Cellvibrionales > Cellvibrionaceae > Agaribacterium > Agaribacterium sp. ZY112. The sequence goes on from NZ_CP166840.1 coordinate 4,100,765, forward strand.
GCCTCGGCTGCGAGTATGACTCAGCATGATTCTTCCCTGTAAACAAACAACATAAGAAATGAGCAATACAAGGCTCGTTTTTCAATAGAATATAAAACCAAACTTACTGAGGGTCGACGAGTACGCTCTTATACCCTGCTTCAATCAGGGCTGCATAGCCTCCACGATTGACTGCGCCAGTCCAGCCTGCTTGCAGTAAAGCATCCGTAGCAATGCCTGAGCGGCGGCCGCTGCGACAATAGAGCATAATCTGGTCATCTTTATCGATACCCTGCTCTCGAACACCAGCGACAATATCGCTATACACAATATTTAAAGCGCCTTCGATATGACCACTATTGAACTCCCCTGCACTGCGAACATCAATCCAAACAGTTTCAGCAAGAGCGCTAACACTGGCGATGCTGAATACTAAACTCAACAACAGCTTCTTATACATAATTACTCCTTAGGATTTGGCGAATGTAAGTCGCTTAGGTATTTCTTAGGCAGCCATTTTAAATGGCTTAAAGACAGGGTGCTATTTAAGCCCCCGCTAACAATCTTACTTCAAGACGCACTTTCAAGCTTTCAAAGCCACGACAATAGACTTAATGTAAAACAACAATAAGGCCTAAAAGCTATACAGCTTGCTTAAGGTCAAGCGCTTAACGCCCCAAAGAGCGACAATAAGAGCACTGAAACCCACATAGGCTCTAGCCTAACAAGCTTTGCTCTAAAAAACAGCCATGCCCAAACAGATCCACAGTTATTGCGCGCTTTGCATCTCAAAATGCGGCTGTATTGCTACCGTCGACGATGGTCGCTTAATCAAAGTAAATAAAGACCCGACTCACCCTACAGGCCAAGCTTTTTGCCTTAAAGGTAAAGCCGCCCCGGAGCTGGTTTATCATCCTGAGCGTTTGCTCAAACCACTTAAGCGTATCAATAGCAAAGATGCCGCTGAGCCACAGTGGCAAACCATCTCGTGGCAGCAAGCACTGACAGAGATCCAAGAAAAACTGCAAAGCATCAAAACAGAGTCAGGCCCTGAGGCCGTCTGTTGGGGCATCACAACCCCCAGTGCTACAGCGATATCCGATAGCTTTATGTGGATACACCGCCTTGCCCATAGTTTTGGTTCGCCCAACAAACTCTTTGCCACAGAAAACTGCAATTGGCATAAAGACTTTTCGCTGAGCTATACCCACGGCAAAGGTCTTGGTATGCCTGACTACAGCAATAGCGACTGCATTTTGCTTTGGGGCTTTAACCCGGCGTCGAATTGGATAGCGCAAGCCAGCCTGATTAAACAGGCTCAAAAGCGCGGGGCAAACTTGGTGGTTATCGACCCCCGCAAAGCGGGTCTCGCTAAAACGGCCGACCTTTGGTTAGACTTAAAACCAGGCAGCGACGGCCTTTTAGCCAATACCTTAGCCGCAGAGCTGATTGAGCAAAACAGCTTCGATAGCGACTTTGTAAAATGCTGGACAAATGGCTGTTTCTTAGTGAGAGAGGACAACGGTGAATTTCTTCGCGCCCAGCAACTAAGCCCAGATCAAGCCCCAATCTCCAGCAGTAATAGCCAATCTGAACAACAAGATTATCTCGCATGGGATGAAGAGAAAGACTGCTTAGTTCATCACAGCAATAACAGCAGCGATAACAAAAACCTCCACAATAACGCTAAGTCTCTGGCTCTGTTTGGTGAGTTCACACTGACAATGAAGGACGGCCAAAGAGTCTTTTGTCGCCCCGCATTTTCGCACTACTACGAAGAGTGCCGCCGCTTTACTCTTGAGCAAGTCAGCCTTGCAAGCGGTTTAAGCGAATCGCAGATCAGAGAGCTCGCCCAATTAATAGGACGCAGCCAAAAGCTCAGCTATTTTAGCTGGACAGGCACAGCCCAACATCAGAACGCCACACAAACCACGCGAGCACTCGCCTGCCTCTACAGCCTTAAGGGGTGTATAGATAAAAAAGGGGGCAACGTTTATTTCAGCAAGGCCAAAACCAAAGACCTAATGGGTTTTAATTTATTAGGTAAAGAGCAATTAAGCAAAGCTCTAGGCCAACAGCCAAAGATGAAAGCCCAGGGCTTAGCAACACCTGCGGATAAAGGCTGGGTTAATTCTAATGATTTATACCAAAGTGTATTAACAGCCAAACCCTACCGTACTCGCGCCCTCATCGCCTTTGGTGGTAACCCGATTGCCACCAAAGCAGATTTAGGTCGCACCAAGGCCTTGCTCTCAGCTCTGGAGTACTACGTACATATTGATTTGTTTCTCAATGACAGTGCAAAACACGCCGACCTCATCTTGCCGGCCTGCAGCGCATGGGAGCGAGAGGGCTTAAGTGTTGGTTTTCAAACAGACCAACAATCGGAATCCCATATTCAGCTTCGACCACAGCTGGTACCGCCGCAAGGAGAGTCCAAATCCGATACAGCCATTGTTTTTGCTTTGGCAAAAGCACTCGGCCTTAAACACGACTTTTTTAATGGCGATATTGAACAGGCAATAGATGCTCACCTTGAAACAACCGGTTTGAGCTTGTATGACTTAAGAGCCAAACCTCAAGGCATTAACCGACAACTACACAGCCATTATCAAAGCTACAAAGATCAGGGCTTTGCAACTGCAACCGGAAAAATCGAGCTTTACAGTGAAGCCTTGTTTAAGGCCGCCAATACTGCCTGCCCACGCTTTGACTTAACACCGCATGAGAAAACAACGCGCTACCCCATTTCACTAAGCTCAGCCAAGCATAGCGCCCACTGCCACAGCCAACATAAACAAATAGCCAGCTTAAATAAAAGCGCCAATAAACCCATTGCCGAACTGCACTGTGATTTAGCACGTAGTTTAAGCATAAACTCTGGCGATAGCCTACTTATTGAAACTGCTCTAGGCTCAGTTCAAGCCCAAGCCTTAGTCAGCCAAGATATCGCTGCCAATACCGTTTGTATGCAATACGGCTGGCAAGATCCCAAGTACAACTACAATGCCCTTGTAACACACGAGCAAGTCGATCGTTTTTGCAGCTCTAGCGCATTTAAAAGCCAATATTGCACGGTTAAAAAGATGAGAGCATCAACAGAAAGTTAAAGGGCACCCATTAAGGAATTAACACCCGCCATCATGCATTTACTCACTCGCTCATCTATGTAAATATCAAACACCTAAGCCTTGGCCAAGGAAGCTGTTATGAGCGAGCGTAAGAAAAAAACAAGGGCGCCATCTAAAAGTAAAGCTAAGTCACTCTCTACTAGCGACTACAACAAAGCCTTGCACAGACTGCATATTGAGCTCGTTAAACTTCAACAGTGGGTGAAGCATAAAGGCCTCAAAGTCATTATCGTATTTGAGGGCAGAGATGGCGCAGGTAAAGGCGGCACCATTAAAGCACTTACCGAGCGAGTCAGCCCGCGAGTGTTTCGCGTCGTTGCACTACCTGCGCCGAATGAGCGTGAAAAAAGCCAAATGTATATGCAGCGCTATATCAAACACTTCCCTGCAGCAGGAGAAGTCGTTATCTTTGATAGGAGCTGGTACAACCGTGCAGGGGTTGAGCGGGTAATGGGCTTCTGTAGCGAAGAAGAGAGTGAAAGCTTTTTAGATTCCGTGCCCCAATTTGAGCGCAGTGTAACTAAGTCGGGCATTATTTTGCTTAAATACTGGCTCGAAGTCAGCCCCGACGAACAAGAACGTCGCTTACGCGATCGGATTGATGATGGCCGTAAGACCTGGAAACTATCACCGATGGACTTACAGTCTTTTGACCGCTGGGATGACTACAGCCGCGCTCGCGATGCGATGTTCAAAGCCAGTGACACCTCTTGGGCGCCTTGGTTTGTGGCTAATTCCGACAATAAAAAACAGGCTCGCCTAAACATCATCAAACACCTGCTTGAGCACATCCCTTATGAAGAGCTGCCACAGGAAGAGGTAAGCTTGCCTAAACGTAAAGTAGGCCAGTACAAAGAAACGAACTACCCTTGCCGCATGGTACCGGAAAACTTTTAAACCGCCCCTCACTCAAACCACAGGCAGCGTGTACAAGCGCGACCATTCGTCAGCGGGTAGGTCCATCGTTTAAGGAATGAAAGGCCGTGACTAGTTTTAGCATGACTCAGGCTTTACGCCCCTCCTTGCTTATAAATCAATCCTTGAGTATCTGACCGCAAACAAAGCTTTGTAAAAACTTTGTTACAAAAAGGGGCTGGGTATCTCTGGCTATTCGTCTTAGAATCCCACCTGATAAAAATACTCTAATTGTCAGAATGAACTGGCGATTCTGATGCACCAGAAGGGAAGCTGTGAGATGAACAAGCAACTATTGCTGCCTGTAGGCATTCTATTAGGCGGTCTGACTTTAACCTTTTTAATCATGGCGACCAAAGAAGAGCCTAAAGCCGACCCCGACCAGCTTGCTGAAGCCCCCAAGCTTAAAGCAGAAGTCCAACTTGCCCAGACACAAACAGCTACTTTATCGGTGGAAACTCAAGGCTCGGTGACAGCTAAGCGAGAGATAGACATTGTTGCGCAAGTCTCAGGGAAAATCGTCGCTGTCACCCCGCACTTTGTTGATGGCATGTTTGTTGAACAAGGTGAACTGCTGATTCAAATAGATGACAGAGATCATCAAGCCGCGTTGATCAGTGCGCGCTCACGCGTGAAGCAAAGTGAGCGCTCCTTGGCTGAAGAGCGTGGTCGCTCTCGTCAGGCAAAAAATGAGTGGCGAGACTTAGGTAAAGAAGACGCCAACAACCTGTTTTTACGTAAACCTCAATTAGCTGAAGCTGAAGCCCAGCTTGCTTCAGCCAAGGCCGAGTTAAGTATTGCCGAGCTCAATATTGAGCGCACACAAATACGCCTGCCTTTTAACGCTCGAATTAAAGATACCTTAGTCAACGTAGGGCAGTTTATTAGCATCGGCACCAAAATCGCGAGCGTTTACGATACAGCGACGGTTGAAGTGCGCCTGCCCTTGTCTGATCGACAAATGGCCTTATTAGATCTTCCTATTTCCAGCAGCCAATTTAGTTCCGCCCCCGAAGTCGTACTTAGCGGCGTTATTGCAGGCAAAGAACATCAATGGCTAGGCCACATTAAACGCACAGAGGCCTCTGTAGATGTACGCACGCGTATGTATTTTGCTATTGCAGAAGTTGAAGAACCGTTTTCAGATAAGCACAGTGCGCCTCTATTACCCGGATTATTTGTAGAAGCGAGAATTGCCGGCAAGCAGCTCGATAATGTCTTAGTGCTACCGAAAGAGAGTTTAGTTAATCGCAAGCACCTTTACACCCTAAATGAGAATAATGAAATTGAATTAACGCCCGTTACCGTACTCAACAAAAAAGACGGTAAAGTCTGGCTTCATTCAAATCTAAGCCCAGATGAACGTGTATTAATAGAAAAACACGCAGTGGTTAGCCCAGGCCTTGAAATAGAACCCATATTACAAGAAAGCAGTATTGCTGATGATGGCGCAGCAACGGATTCAGAAACCATTATTAACGCCCAAACCGAAGTCGAGAACGGCGTAGGTAGTGAGTCATGAACGCGATAGTCACTTGGTTTGCTAAAAACCCCATTGCCGCCAACATCCTCATGCTCACCCTTTTAATTGGCGGGTATATAGGCTGGGGGAATATCAAGAAACAGGTTTTTCCCACTGCTGAACCGCAGTTCGTTAATGTGAATATGGCATACCTAGGCGCCTCGCCAAGTGAAGTCGAACAGCAAATTGTTATTCGTATTGAAGAAGCAATAGCCGGTATTCCAGGTATTTTCAAAATCACTTCTGAATCACGTCAAAGTAGCGGTAGAGTCACGGTTGAAGTGATCGATGGTTATGACATGAGCGAAGTACTCAACAATGTCAAAACCCGAGTCGATGCGATTAACACCTTCCCGCCCAACGCTGAAAGGCCGGTTATCAGCGAGGTGTTTGTACGTAACGAATTTTTCTTTTTCAATATTCACGGTAAAGCTTCAGCTCAAGAGTACAAAAAGATCGCTTATAAGGTTCGTGATGAACTACCTATGCTCGAAGGTATTTCGCAGGTAGATGTTCAGGGGCTTATTCCTGATGAAGTAGCACTCGAAGTCTCCGAAGCCACGTTAAGAAAATACAAGCTCACCTTTAGTGAAATAGCCCAAGCTGTACGATCATCATCGCTCAATGTGCCTGCAGGTAACATTCGCAGTGAACATGGCGACATACAAATTCAAACCCGTGCACAAGCATACAACGGTGACGACTTCTATAACATTGTTGTGCGCAGTTATAGCGATGGCACACAATTACTTTTAGGTGATATTGCGACCATTAAAGATGGCTTGGCCGAAATTGATGCCGAGTTTTATTTTGAAGAAGACTTTGGCCTGAACTTTGTTGTACGCATTAGTGATGATCCCAAGCTGTTTGAAGGCCATGCCAATGCTGAACAGTTTATTAAGGACCTTGCCAAAGAATTACCCGAAGGCCTAAAGATAGAACAAAGCCTAGCCTTTAAAGAACTCTTCGACAGCCGCGCCAAATTGCTAAAAGACAACGCAATAAGCGGCCTGATCTTGGTATTCCTTATTTTGATGCTGTTCTTAAGACCCAAACTTGCCATGTGGGTTGTTGTTGGTATCGTCACTGCTTTTTCTGGGGCCCTATGGCTGTTGCCGTATATCGACGTCAGCATCAATATGTTGTCGATGTTCGCCTTTTTAATGGTGCTAGGTATCGTTGTTGATGATGCCATTATTGTGGGGGAAAGCATTTACACTAAACAGCATCACGGCCTAAAAGGGACTGACTCTGCCATACAAGGCACTAAAAATGTATTGTCACCCGTTGTTTTAGCGGTAGCGAGCACCATCATCTTCTTTTTACCCATGCTCGATGTTCCTAAAGAGGCCCTGCCCTTCACCATTTCTATTTTCTATGTTGTGACCTTTTGCTTGTTATTCTCATTGGTTGAATCTTTGTTTATTCTTCCGGCTCACTTGGCACATATGAAACCGGAAAAGCCAAGCAAAATTAAAGCCTTCAAGCTACTGGAAAAAACCAGAGAAAAGTTTTCAGGAGCGATGGAATCTTTTTCTACAGGCACCTACAAAAATCTATTAGAGCTAAGCCTAAAAAACAAAGGCAGTACCGTCTTGGCTTTTGTAATGATCTTTGCGATCTCAGTCTCGATGTTACTGGCAGGCTGGGTAAAGACCTCATTTTTTCCTCAACCAGAACAGCCTTTTCTATTACTCAATGTAAAATACCCAGAAGGCTCGCCATATCAATACACCCTTGATACCGCCGAACATATTCGTGAGCAAATAGAAACCTTAAGAAATGATGAAGGCCTGCTCGCCAAGAATGAAGGTAAGCCCTTTGTACGCATCTCTAGCAGCAATTTATGGGATCATAATATTCACTTCTTTATCGGTCTTACCCCCTCAGAACTGCGCAATGTGCCTTCTGACGAAGTACGAAATAAACTTAAAGAGCTGATAGGTCCCATTCCAGAAGCACAAAGCTTTTCGTTAATTTCTTCTTTTGGCGGTGGCGCACCGGATATCCAGCTCAATTTAAGTATGGATTCACCCTATTTACGTGACCAGATGCAAGCTGTGCAAGGTGTTGTAAAAACACTAAGCGCCTACGAGGGAGTTGAGAATGTACGCAGTAACTTAGACTCTGGCCGCACGGAAATCGAAATACGCACAAAAGATTATGCTCAGACATTGGGCATTACCACTCAAGATATTGCTCTACAAATTCGCCAAGCTTTTTTTGGTGAAGAAATACAGCGCATCCCTCGGGCAAAAGAAGATGTTCGAGTCATGCTGCGTCTACCTAAAGAGCAACGCCGAAGCTTAGATACTCTAGATGATATGCGCATACGAGTGAATGGAGGTACTGAGATCCCACTGGAAGCCGTGGCAGAAATCCACCTTGTACCCAGCGCCAGTACCATTCGCCGCACTGACCGTGTACGCAATATCACAATTACAGCCGATGTTGCAGAAGGTTATGACGCCACTGACATTGTCGATACAATGAAGGCTGAATACGATGCGCAATGGCAACAGCAATTCCCAGGGCTAGACCTAGGTGCTGATGGTAATACCCGTGCCCAAGCCGAATTTGGTGCAACCTTTCAAAGCAATTTTCTACTGGCCTTTATTGTGGCTTACGCGTTATTTGCGATTGCTTATAAGTCGATATTCGAGCCCTTTTTAGTGGTTCTTGCCGTACCCTTTGGCTTTATGGGTTCGATCTTTGGCCACCTACTTATTGGCCACAACATCAGCATGATGTCCTTTTTTGGTTTTCTTGCCTGTGCCGGAGTTGTGGTTAACGACAATTTAGTTTTAATGGAGCGTATAAATCAATTACGTGAGCGAGGTATGGATGCCTTTGATGCCGCCTTGCATGCAGGCACTAATCGCTTTCGCCCTATTGTCTTAACCTCACTAACAACCTTTGTAGGCCTAGTGCCCATTATGTTTGAAACCAGTACCCAATCACAGTTCTTAATCCCGATGGTACTGTCTTTGGCCTTTGGTGTTTTATTCTCATCGTTTGTTACTTTATTTATGGTGCCCTGCGCCTATTTAGCGGGCTACCGTATAGGCTATCGAATCCAAAACCTTTGGCTGCGCTTACTCGACAAACTTGGCCTAGCTGACGATGATCAAGATAACGACAAGCACACAAACCTAGAAAATAGTCACTCCAGATCATAGTGTGATAATAAATAGGGCTTACTTTAAGGTAAGCCCTATTAAACCTTGGCCGATTCAGGCTACCCCTAAGAAGTTAAGCACTAGATAAACTCACTTTGGTAGCCTATTTTCTCTCGCTCTTTTCAACTTTCACAGTCCACACGATTTCTCTCGACTTCTACCTCTACCGAACTGGGGTTGATCACAGTGTGATAAATAGGAATACGACCTGCCACGGCTTTTTTAAGAATATCGGCATGAAAATTACTCACGCGACTACCTAGATAGATTGCTTTAACCTTTTCTTTAATACAAAAATACTTTTGAGAAGTGATCACACGATACTCTTGCTCATGGCTCCAGTGCATGGTTTTACTCTTTAACAAAGAGCAAACATCGTAAGCACTGTCCGAATCTAAATTAAACTCAGGTAGGTTTTCACCGTACTCAACTTTATTGATAGAGGCCTCATCTCTATCGACTTCAATCTCAATCGCAATACCCGTATGACCGTCACCGTAATAAGACCAAAGCCGCACATCCGCCATAGAGCGGCTCAGGCTGCAAATACGTGATTTTTCTAGTATGCCATTGTTTAAATGTTTGGCACTAGCTAATAAGCGGTAAACACCTGTACCACTGGGTAATAGGCGAGAACCCGAAGGTTGCTTAGATAGGTCCAACAAATTGGAAAGGAAAAGTCCCTCAAAAGGATCATTCAATTTATCGTAGGTCGCGCAATACAAACGCTGGTTGTAGATAATATCGAGAACAAACTCAATGTTAGATAGGGAGCGAAACTTGAACAACCTCAAACTGAACCTCCAGCACTAGATTAGCTGAAAGCTTCTTATAAAGTATTCGCATTACGAAAATACGACGAAAGAAAAAAATCTTACTTAGCCTAATAAAATCACCACACAATGCTGTTACCTTGCCAGTCGAGATAGCTAAGTTCACCATCTAACTCTGCTTGTTCAATAATGTCGATTAATCGACCTGCAACAAAGTCACTAGTAAAGAGCTTGTCTTTAGCCACATTTTTTTGAAACGGCTTAGACAAAGGGCTATCGGTTGTACCGGGATGAAAAGAAATTAACTTAATATTTTTAGCTCGTCGGCTAAATTCAATCGACACACACTTCAGCAGCATGTTAAGTGCAGCTTTTGAAGCTCTATAGCTATACCACCCGCCTAATTGATTATCGCCAATACTTCCAACCCTAGCGCTAAAAACAACAACTTTACAACTAATCTTAGATGCCATCAAAGGTGTTAAGTACTTAAGCCACAACATAGCTGTTAATGCGTTAGCCGACATAATTTCAGAAAAGGAATCTGCACTAAAATCTTCTATACGTTTTTCCGGGAAACAACGTTCATTATGTAAAAGGCCATTGCACACAAAGATATTGATACGTGAATAGCCCTGTATCTTTATATTTATTAGCTCAGCCGCATGCGCAATATTAGACTCCGAGTAAGTACTAATCTCAACCTTATGGACATGCTCTAACTGAGCTTGACAATAATAACTAAGGTCACGACTTAGCGCGACCACCAACATCTGTTTATGCAGCTTAAGCACTAAAGCCTTGGCAATCTCACTACCTGCCCCAATAACAATGGCCACTTCATTTTTCATAACAGCGCCCACGTTGACATGCTAAGGAAGCATCATGACCAACTCCTAAACGCCGGTACAAGAAATTGGAAATAGGCTTTCGATATCGAGCAAAACGCCTATAAATAAACCCAGCAAACGGCTTAAATACCGGCCATTGTAGTGGCGCAACATAAAAGGCCTTACCAACAAGAGTCCATGCGCGATGAGTGACGTCTAAGCCTAAAATCACAGAGCCTTTATACTCACCGTGCAATATCGATAGCGCCTCAGTAAGGTCGATGTGGGGATATAGTTGTTCGAAATCGGGCGTATGTAAATCAACAACATGAATACGTTTCTGCTGATCACACTGTTTGAGCTTGTTCATTTCCAAACTACAGATAGGGCATAAACCGTCATAGAATATACGCAACACAGGCTGCTCAACAGCTTTATTCATACGCATCTAGCTCCAAGCCATTGAGTGGTATTTTACGCAGTTTACGATCTGGTTTGGCATAACTAAGGCGAGAGAGCCTCTTACTAATGTGGTAACTGTCTAGCCCCGAAACACTCACAGAACCTAGCGACTCAATATCAATATAACCATCTTTTTTAATTGCAGACGGAGAACAAAGCACATCAGTAACTTCACCAATGACTAGCTGAGTGCCATTTAACGGAATCGGTATAATCTGTTTTAGCGTCAAGGCATATTTCAACTGACTCTCTTCCACGAAGGGAGCCTGCACACCGTCAATAAATGAAGGGGATAAACCACACAAGCTGAACTCACTTTCGGTCTTTGAATAGCGTGCTGATGTTTGATGGGCTTGTAGCCAAAACACCTCACTGACATGATTAATCGTAAAGCTTTGAGTTTGCCGAATATTCTCTAGGGTATGTCTCTCGACACTACCAGGGCGGGTAATAAAACCAATAAGCGGCGGTGATGCCCCCAAATGTACGACAGAGCTGAACATAGCCACATTAGTTAAACCATCTGAGTCGATAGAACCAATAAGATTAGCGCTTTTAAAACCAGGCAAACTGTTCATTAACCTCGTTAAATAACGCTGGGGCATGCTTTCAATGCTGTCATGATTTAAACGAGCCAATAGACACCTCACACCTTATAGCTACATGTATGAATGTCTACGTAAATTCCTAAATTTTAGATCATCCCAAACGAGCTAAAAAAATAAAAACTAAAAACCCGAAGGCCACGTAAAGACATTAGCCACTTATAATTGGACCTTGTTATGTTTTCACTTTTTAAAACCAACCCGGTTAAAAAGCTACACAAGCTTTACGAAAGAAAATTAGAATTAGCTATGCGAGCCCAAAGAAATGGAGATATTAAATCGTATTCATTAATCACAGCCGAAGCCGAAGACATCATCCAGAGGATCAAACATATTGAGCAGAGCAAAAGCTAACCCGCCCAGTACCTAGTAGATCTTAAAGGCAGACCTGCTGCTTGTTGGCAAGGTAAACAAGCTTAAAGCCCTCTTCGGGTTTAGGCGCTACAAAATACTTCGCCATCGCCTCAAACATTTCAGCAGTATCGGTTGCGGCTCTCTGTGGTTGCTCTATACGGCGTTTTTCGATATGACGAAGGCAGGTACTATCGTCGACATCTAGATAATAAAGACGATGCAAGGCGCCTATCTCTGAGAATATACTAAAGAGCCACGTACGCTGAGCAACAGTGTTAGCAGGAAAATCCATTACCACGCTTGTGCCCGCAAGTAATATGGATTGCACGTGTTGTTTAACGATAGGTTTGATTCTGCGGGAGTACTTTATATAGTCTTGCAGAGTACGAACTTGTTCAGGAAAGAGACTGGCCAGCCACTCATCTTCAACGAATAGTACCGCACCGGTATCTGCGCTGAGCTGTTTCGCTTTTGTTGACTTGCCCGCGCCCATTTTTCCACAAAAGAGGCTTAGCTCGCCTAATTTAAGATGGGGCGTGGAATGAGAGCTGGAGCTACTGGTATTGTCTTGATTCATGCTAAACCTCTGTGACCGCCATGCGGCCACAAAGGCTGCATTAGCCCACTAGTATGGGTCGCGCGGTTTTAACTTAATAATTTCAGAGTAATCAACAACCTTACTCTCTATTCGCATCTCTTCAGTGATCGCTAAGAGCTTTTTCAATAGCTTAGGCTTTTTCTCTGCCAAGTTATTCACCTCACCAGGGTCCACACTCAGGTCATAAAGTTCATAAGCAATACCCTCTTTTGCGAGTGTCTGTAGATACCAGCCTGGCTCTATCAGCAACTTCCAACGCCCCTCATAAATAAGGCTTTGCTGCCCTTTGTCATTCCAGTATAAGGCTTCCGGTGGCGCTTGTTTTTCCCCTTCTAAGGCAGGCAATACACTGCGTCCATCCATCGGCCGCGGTTTACTGCCACGAAATTCTTTTGGAAACTCTGTGTTAGATACCTCTAAGAATGTAGGCATTAAGTCCCCGACCCAAATAATATCATCACTAATACTGCCCGCCTTAATACGCTTGGGCCAACTGACAATACCATGAGTTCTCGCACCGCCTTCCCACAGCAAGGCTTTAACGCCTGCATAAGGCACATTCATTAGATCGCCAATATGAGCCGCACCACCATTGTCAGAAACATAAACAATGATGGTATTGTCGTATTCACCTGAGTCTTTTAATTCTTTAACTAACTTGCCAACGTTATCATCCAGCTTTTCCATCATCGCGCCATGTAAGGCTGCTTTAAGGCGATACTGCTCAACCTTTTCTTTGCTCTGTTTTGTCCACATCCAATTAACATTACGCGCGGGCGCATCTTTAGGATAAAGCCCTTGTTCAACCAAACCGGCATGTCGAGCATCTGCTACTTTTTGCAAATCGCTATAACGTTTTAAATACTTCTGCACAAGCTCTTCCGGCGCCTGCAGGGGTAAATGAGGCGCACGATAGGCAACGTACATAAAAAACGGCTTATCTGATTTTGCAGCTTCATCCAACATTTCAACACCACGATCGGTCATACCATCAGTGGCGTAAAAAGCTTTGGCTGTTCGACCATGGTTAGCAGTGTAATTCTTACGCGCCCAAGGGTTATCCGCAAATTGATGCATGGTATATTCTTGCGTATAAGGCAAAGTCGCTTTTTTATTGCCCTCATAATACTCATGCCTATCTTGAGCAGTAAAAAACAAATTACCTTGAGCCCCTATCCAGACAAAACTTTCTTCAAAACCACGCTGAGGAGGCAGCCCCAAATAATCGAGCTCCATTTCTTCTTTGGTGAGTTTCATGCTCGGCGGATGGCTATCTATCCACGCCTGGCTCATACCCTTAGGGTTATCAATGATATAGCTGCCACCTAAGTGCCACTTACCCACCATCATGGTTTGATAGCCGTTACCAGCTAGAAGCTCAGAGATTAAGGGTTGCTTATAAGGCAGACGACCTCGGTGAGCAGGGAAAGGTAACTCTCGCACCCAGTCCCCAACGACACCACCGCCAAAACCAACATGAGAGGCATCAACCCCCGTTAATAATGATGCACGTGTAGGGCTACAACGCGCATTACTATAAAAAGAGCTAAGACGCATACCTTCAGCGGCCAACTGATCTAAATTGGGCGTATCAATCTCGCCACCAAAACTGCCTAAATCGGTATAACCTGCGTCATCAGAAAGGATGACAACAATGTTAGGCCTTTTGTCCGCAGCGGACACTGTTGTGACAAATAATGTACATAAACACGTAAGCAGTGTTCTTAATCCAAGTTTCATAGTGTAGTTCTCAAAACATTTCGACATAGTGTACCAAAGCTCAAGACTGAAGTTTTGATATGGCTAGCTTTAATATAGACCTTATTGCCAATAAGGCCCGCCAATACTCAGTTTGAGGGATCTTAGCCGCAACCAAGTCATCAGAATAAACAGGTGTAAACGAGCCAAGAGAGAAAGCTCAAACACTATTAAAAAAAACGGTTAACTATCAACTCAAAAGTAATCAGTTTACTTCCTCTCAATAAAACTCGAACCTAAATAAACACGTTATAAGACTAAGAACCGAGATTAATCATCATTAAACAATCACAATAAATTGATCATAAGACTATAACTCAAGCCACTATATAGCCTCACAGTAAAACGGCTTATCAACTGCCGACTAACCACATTCAATCATTCTTTATTTTTTCACCTACACTAGGCGCTTCATGGCACTATGACTAAGGCCATTGGCAAAACCCTAAATGGCATAGTGAACTTAAAACAGCTACAGACTAAAACACATAAATGCAGAGCTACAATTAAAGAAATATACGCCAGCAAAGAGACATAAAAAACAGCAACAACACAGCTCACTAGGAAATAAAGGCCTATGTTATTTCAACACAAGCTAGATACAGATTGCCCCCTGCGACAAACGATTAGGCAGTTCTATCGCGCCGATGAGGAGCAAGTTGTTGACCATATCCTGCCTCTGGCCGAAATTGGGGTAAGCGCCCGCAGCCGAGCTTGGGAGCGTGCGCGCCAACTTGTGATCAATATTCGTAAAACCGAAGAGTCCGGTGTTAATGCGTTGTTAAATGAGTACAGCCTCTCCTCTGAAGAGGGTGTGATGCTTATGTGTTTAGCGGAGGCCTTATTACGGGTACCCGACCAAGAGACTCAAGATGAATTGATTCGAGATAAACTCGCAAAAGGCGAATGGAGCCAACACTTAGGCCATAGTGATAGCCTGTTTGTTAATGTTTCAAGCTGGGGCCTATTGATTACCGGTAAAGTGGTTAACTATGGCAACAAAAACCAAGCTGATAAATTTGGCCTATTAAAGCGCACCTTAGGCCGCTTAGGAGAACCCGCTATCCGCGCCTCGGTACAGCTCGCCATGAAAGTTATGGGCAAGCAATTTGTCATGGCGAGCCATATTGATCAAGCCATTGAACGCGCCAAAGACACAGAAACCAAAGGCTATGTCTATTCCTACGACATGCTTGGTGAAGGCGCCCGAACCATGCTTGACGCCGAGCGTTTTTACAATGCCTACCTTAAAGCTATTCACGCTCTAGGCAAAGCTGCCGCTAGCAGAGGCCCTATTTTAAGCCCGGGTATTTCAGTTAAATTATCTGCCTTACATCCGCGTTATGAGTTTGAACAACAAGAGCGAGTCTTGGCTGAACTGATACCCAAATTAAAAGCCTTAGCCCTTGTAGCTAAAGACTATGACATCGGTTTTACCATCGACGCAGAAGAAGCGCGTCGCCTTGAACTTTCTCTGGACATTATTGAAAACGTATTTAGTGATGCCGAACTAGGCAACTGGCAAGGTTTTGGCATCGCCGTACAGGCCTATCAAAAACGCGCTATTTTTGTTATTGACTGGATAGAAGCTCTAGCTCGGCGCACAGGCCGAAAAATAATGCTGAGGCTGGTCAAAGGAGCCTATTGGGACTCAGAAATAAAAACCGCACAAGAAAGTGGTATGCACGACTTCCCCGTGTTTACTCGAAAAGCCACAACGGATGTCAGTTACAAGGCCTGCGCGATTAAATTAATGGCTGCTCGCGATGTTATTTACCCTCAGTTTGCGACCCATAATGCCTACACCGTAGCCACCATTTTGGAACTCGCCCAAGATGATAGACAAGGTTTTGAGTTTCAACGCTTACACGGCATGGGTGAATCACTCTATGACCAAGTTGTATTAAATGAGCATGTGCAATGCCGAGTTTATGCTCCAGTAGGAGAGCATGAAGACTTACTGGCCTATTTAGTGCGCCGCTTATTAGAAAACGGAGCCAACTCCTCATTTGTTAATGCGATTGTCGACGACAGCAAAGCCGTTGAAGAATTATTGCCAGACCCCGTAGAGAAACTGCAAGACCTAGAGAATAAACGCAACGCTCATATTAAGCTGCCCA
The DNA here is from genome assembly GCF_041346925.1 of Agaribacterium sp. ZY112. NCBI lineage: Bacteria > Pseudomonadati > Pseudomonadota > Gammaproteobacteria > Cellvibrionales > Cellvibrionaceae > Agaribacterium > Agaribacterium sp. ZY112. The sequence goes on from NZ_CP166840.1 coordinate 4,116,991, forward strand.
GCCAACTCTATGGGGCCGAGCGCAAAAACTCAAAAGGCTTGGACATCACTGATATAAAACGCCTTAGCGCACTAAAAAAACATGTTGATGCCTGGGCAGACAGTAACATTAGCACTTCCAACAAAGTAAATTCCAATACAAAGAATATCGTCAATCCGGCACTACACAGTGAATGCTTAGGACAGCTGCAATTCCACAGTGCCAAGGAAATAAAAAACTTGGTGAGCAAAGCAGAATCTGCTTTTAAAAGCTGGTCGTCTTACAAAATTAAAAAACGCACAAATATCTTACGCCGCAGCGCCGATATTCTCGAACGACATCGCGATGAATTGATAGCAATATGCATCAAAGAGGCGGGCAAGCTCACCAGCGACAGCATTGACGAAGTTCGTGAAGCCGTTGATTTTTGCCGCTACTACGCCGCTCGCGCAGAAGAATTAGCGCAGGATGAACGCTTAGAAGCGCGTGGTGTTGTATTGTGTATTAGCCCATGGAACTTCCCACTGGCCATCTTCATAGGCCAAGTTGCAGCTGCCATCGTGACTGGTAATACCGTTATTGCCAAACCTGCCGAACAAACATGCTTAATTGCAAAACGCGGCTTAGAACTTATGCACACAGTAGGACTACCTAAAGATGTAGTGCAACTTGTTTTTTCAGACGGTCATACCGCTGGAGAACACATAGTCAGCGATAAACGTATTCAAGCGGTTATGTTTACCGGATCAACAACAACGGGCCGTTTAATTTCAAAAATTCTAGCTGAACGCGGCGGTAAGCAAGTACCTCTTATTGCTGAAACCGGTGGGCAAAACTGCATGATCGTAGACTCCACCGCACTGCCAGAACAAGTGTGTGACGATGTAATTAAATCTGGCTTTCAAAGCGCTGGCCAACGCTGCTCTGCCCTGCGAGTACTATATCTACAAGAAGATATTGCAGAAACAATAATAGCCATGCTTATAGGGGCAATGAAAGAACTAAAAATAGGTGACCCGCAGTGGCTGGCAACCGATGTCGGCCCAGTAATCGACCATAAAGCACTTAGTGCGCTGCAAGAACATGTCAACTATATGCGTGCGCAAAAACAAACAGATGCCCAAAATAGATTATTGTTTGAATGCCCCATGCCGAATATGGGGCATCAAGAGCACAATCTGTTTGCGCCACGCCTTTATGAATTAAGTCACCTTTCAGTATTAACCAAAGAGGTCTTTGGCCCTATTGTTCATATTATTCGCTATAAAGCCGACGAATTAGATAGTGTTATAGAGCAAATAAATCAAAGTGGTTTTGGCCTCACTATGGCTATACATAGCCGTATAGAAGAGCGCTGCCACAAGCTTGCCCACAAGCTACGCGCAGGAAATATTTATATTAATCGCAATATGATTGGCGCTATTGTCGGCACCCAACCTTTTGGCGGCAGAGGCCTTTCTGGTACTGGCCCCAAAGCTGGTGGCCCTCATTATTTAAAACGCCTTGTAAAAGAAAAACACACACCTAGTGCTGACTCTATTAACTACAACAGCAACGCCAATATCACTATGGAAGATGCTGGCACTGCTCGTGAACATATAGACGGTATTATGGAGCTTGCTTTAAAAGCCGATAAAATTTGGCGCTGTACCGAGCTTAATGATCGTATTTCCGTAATGCGCCAACTCTTAGCTAAAGTGGCAACCGTTGATATTGTCGATGAGTTGGCTGACGACCTAGCAAAATCACTCTCAGATTCTCGTGCCCAGCTAACACTTATCGAAAAGCGCCTTAAGAAGCCAGCCTTATTAACAGGCCCCACAGGCGAAACCAACCTTTTATATCTAGAAGCCCGAGGCTGTATAGTTTGCTACGCCGACCAAGATACTAAATTCAGTTTCTGGCTAATGGCCATTATTTCAGCCTTGGCAGTGGGTAATACCGTTATTACCGCCGTATCAGATATTTTCTATGAAGAAGCCAAAGCAATTAAAGAGCAACTAATAGCGTGTGGGGCAACCGAAGGAGCCCTGCAAGTCGTTAGACATAACCAACTTAAAGCCCTGCTACACCATCAAGATATTACAGCAACAGTAGTCGATAGTAATAGCGCTCGAATGGGCTATTTTAGTAAACAACTAAGCGAACGCGAGGGAGCCATTTTACCTGTAATTAGTGCCGAATATAACGACACCTTAATACAGCGTTTAGTAACGGAGAAAACCATTAGCATCAATACCACTGCCTCTGGAGGCAATACCAGCCTGATGAATTTGGACGACGATGAGTAATAGACCGACAAGAAGTTAGGGTAGGTATATCTCAAGAGCATATTGCTTCGGGCTAGCTCATCTCTAAGCTAACTCGAAGTGGCAGCTTAGGAGATAGCCTAACCTGGGTTATTATCAAAGATGGAAATACTGTTCTACAACGCCTTGCATCAAATGAGCTTTCCTATACATATTTCAATAACAGCCCAGGAAGCTCTTTTGAAGTTTATCTCCATCAGTTTATAGATGGCTACTATCAGCCTGTATCTAATACGGCTACCTATACAGTTCAGTAACAAAGAAATTAGGAAAGCGCCATATAAAGTACTTTATGTGGCGCTTTAATCATTTTAAATAGCAATTAAATAACAAACTAAACAAGACAACACCTTCTACTCTTAAGCAACACTCTCGATACCCCCCTCCCAAGCAGCTCCCCCCTCTCAAGAGTGAAATTAACACCTTGGAAAGGAGTAAAAACAACCAATCTACTTATTCTTTATAAACTACAAACGCTCAAGAACCCAAGGGAGTGAATAATTAGAAATCTCATTGTGTTCAGCATCAAAATCTTTGTACTCAATATCTAGACCATTAAAACCTAAACCATTAAGCCACTGACTAAAAGACTGAACTGCGCGAGCATTCCCCTTGCTAGCAGAGGTGAGAAACAAGCGTGCATCAAACTTCGATTGCTTCTGATAATGTGCCTTAATTAACTCATTAAGCTCTTTAGACTGATATTGAAACGGAGCATCAAAAGACAAATAATTCTTAAAATAACTGCCTTCTCCTCTAGGTGAGAACAAAGCTGAAACCACAAACGAGCCACCTAGCGACAACCCTTGAAGACTGCGATTGTTACTATCAATACGATATTCCGCCTCAATCACCGGGATAAATTCTTTTGTTAAAAAGTGAAGATAATCTAACTGCCCGGGGAAGCTATAGTCGACATTTCGACGCTTACTAAAGCGCGGCCCTTCCTCTATACCAATGATAATAAGCTCTAGCGAATGCAGGTCGGCCTCTTCAGCAAACATATTAAAGACCCACTGAGCGTCAGTGGCGTAGATCACAGGATAAGACTTAGAGTTCGAAGAGTAAGCTACAGGAAGATAGACATGATAAGGGTAACTCAGCCCCGTTATCTTGGAGTGGAAAAGACGATGTTTTAAAACCTTACCATGCTCGATATTGGCATCCCAATCAACAGCTAGCTTGTCTGAAAAAGACGGCAACGAATAAAGCGTAGAAACAATAAAAATAACAACAGACAAAAAAACACAAGACGGCGACATAACCCTATCCTTAAAGACCCAATAGCACCTAGGTTTTTAGCTAGACCTGTAAAAACAGCAAACTCATTTAAAAAACGCCAAGGCAACCAAACTAAAACTGAAGAAGGCGGCTTTAGCCCTTTTAACTCTACACTAATAGCTTGTTAATACCCATAATTAAGGTATGGTTTTAACTTACAGTTCGGTTAAGGCACAAGATAATAATAACGACCGATGGCATCTGTAATTCAATTAAGACTTTCTAATTAAGGCCAACTAATACAGCCCCATCGGGTTGTCATTAATGCATACCCTATAGCAGAGAAGCTTAAACAACGGGTAGTAGGCCGCCTACATAATGGAGTAGATAATAATGATGCAAGTAAAGAAATTACCATTAGCCCTTGGATTGTGTATTGCCGGTGTATCAAATTTTACACCCGTAGTCTTGGCATATGATGAATGCCCTCCAGGCTCTCCGGGATACAGCCCAGCACCGGGTCCCGCACCAATGCCAACAATGACACCGGCAGCCATCATCCCAGCAGAAGCAAACGATGTATATCCACAGCCCTACCCTGTTAGCAACCCAACGCCACATTCATCATTTAGTAAAATAAACTTCCCGACCCTTAATCTTGCCAGCTTCACAAGTACAGGCGGTGACTACAACGGCTTTGAAATTTATGACGCTAACGGCACCATTGCTATTAATTATAATCAGCGCGGCGACTGGGCAAAATACTACCAAGAATTTAATGATTGGTACGCACAAGGCAGCTACGCTGCCGTGATTTATGCGGCGAGCCCCGAGAGTGGTGCAGTGGCGGAAATTTCTGTAGGTGGACGTACCGTTCGTGCCAATATCCCCAATACCGGTGGCTGGGACAACTTTGTACCCGTAAGATTTAACGATCCAGTTAATATCTCTTACGGCTCAAGTACAGTCAATGTAAAAAGCGCAGGTAATACAGCTAGCACTTGGGAGTGGAATGCATCAAAAATTGTTTTTGGCCCCGAGCCTCCACAACCTAAAGGCTTAACCCGAATTGAAGCCGAACGCTATCAGCGCAGCGGCGGTACTTACGGAGGCGCAACGGCTTACTTAACACCAAACGGTGAACAGGGCATTAATCATAACCAAACCGGTGACTGGTTAGAGTACGACATTCGAATCGATGAAGCAGGCACTTACGAGTTAAATATTCTCGCAGCCACGCCAATGCAAGGTGCTGCGGCTCAGATCACCTTCAGTAATGGTGCCAGCCTCTATCAAGAAATAGGCTTTAGCGCAGACTGGGACAACTTCCAAACTAATGTTGGCCTAGTGGAACTACCAGCGGGCAATATCACTATGCGTGTAGAGGCTGCAGGTAATACCACCAACGATTGGGAGTGGAACGCCGATGCCTTTGAGTTCACACTCAAGGAGAATACCAACGAACCTATTTTAGCAATGCCTCTGTATATAGAGGCCGAAGATTTTGACGACAGCGATGGCTTCACTCAATTTAGCTCTGGAGCAGTCAGTGGTATTAGCAGTGATTTAACTGGAGCGTCTGCAGGCTACGATATCACAACAGGTTACGTACATGGTGGCCAGCGCTGTGACACAAATCTTTACGACGCAACCTATAATGTTTATGCGACTATTTCAGCCCCTTTCACAGGCTCACAGATAGAGCTCTTGTTGGATGGCGAACTTATAAAAACCACCGACATAGCGAGTGACAACAACGAAGAGGGCTATAAGCGTATCTACATTGGTTATTTTTCAGTAGAACCTGGGCAACATCGCTTAAGCATACGCACTGCAGCTAAAGACAGTACAGAGCAACAGAGTACATGGCGTATAGACCGATTAGATTTTGAGCCAATGCCACTGCCCTAGCCAAAAACCAACCTAGCCAGAGCCTTTGCTCTGGCTACTGGCAGTGCCCCCAGATTAGCCAAACGACTCGCTTTCAAACGCCCCAAAAATCATGGTCTCGTGCTTTGGCTTGGCTTAGTTCAGTTCAGATCAGTTCAATTCAGCACCGTTATAAAGAACTGATGTATGAATTAACGCTGAGTTTTGAGCTTAATGTAACAACCGCTCTTCTGCTGCATGGTTCGGATGTTTTAGGACCAGATTTAAACTCATAACGACTAAGGGAAATCCCCTTAACTATTAGCGCTGAAATCTCTTACACGCTCTACTCATAATGACAGCCCGCTTTCAATTGCAAAACTTACTCGGAGCCGATCAGCTCCCGTCTCAGGAGCATACCACGGGTATTCTATTAAGAGCAGAGACGCAGACCTAAATAAAACGTAAAGACACTATGAAAAGTGCTGCCAGCGACTACGTGTTGTCAGCCAAACAACGGCAGGACCAATAAGCCCTATTAAGGACCCAAAGACACCTAAACCAACATAAAGATTTATAACACATGCAACAGCCGATGTAGCATAAAAACCATAGACACCTAGTTTCTTCCAGTTCCACATAGCTATCGCGAAAGCAGTATTAAGCAAGGCTAAAATCCCCATAACGTAGACAATAGAAACCACAAAATTGTCAGACAGCAAAGACATAAATTCCGGAAAAACAAAATAGCTCAGGGCTGTCAATGGATTTGTTAGCATCATTAACAGTAAAAAAGCGCTTAACCAAAATCCACGCTGCTTAATAACTTTTCTTTCGTACGCTTGTTCGCCGCCCGTAGGCTCTACATGCTTATTGACTTCCATCATTGTCCCTTGTTCCTTACCACTTATTTAAGGTAAGCCCTTCACATTCATATTTATCAGCGTCAGAGCTAATAGTTGCTCCCAGAAACAAGCTAAAGCGCATAAGCCTGATAATTTAGCCTTTTTTAAGCTCTTCAAATTTCGCAGCCATCGTAGGATTTTTTTTGGTTAGTTTTTTAACAGTGAGGTCATCTGCTTTGTTATTGGCAAGGCGTAAGTTATTCTCAGACCCCAGCAAGGCATCTTTTGTTTTTTGCAAGTGATCAATGGTTTTATCGATTTCACTAATCGCAGTTTTAAACTTCTTAGAAGCAAGCTCATAATTGCGAGCAAAGCCCGATCGGAATGCATCGAGCTCATTCTCAAAATTAGTAATATCAACATGCTGCGCTTTAACCACCTCGAGTTCTGCTTTGTATTTCAGAGAGTTCAGGGCTGCATTACGCAACAAAGTGATGATGGGGATAAAAAACTGAGGCCGAATAACATACATCTTAGGATAGCGATGAGACACATCAACAATACCCGAATTATAAAGCTCGCTCTCAGGCTCAAGCAGTGAAACAAGTACGGCATATTCACACTGTTTTTCATTGCGATCTTTGTCGAGTTCTTTAAAGAAGTCTTCGTTCTTTTTCTTAGTGGCTGTTTGATCACTTTCGTTCTTCATCTCAAACATGATCGATACACTCTCGGTATCGTTTTCATCAGCGTCACGAAAGATATAGTCACCCTTACTCCCTGTTCGTGCATCATTATCTTTTTCAAAATAGGCTCGCGGGAAAGCGGTTGCGCGAATACGATTAAACTCAGTTTCACAGTGTTGTTCTAGGGTTTCACCAACCATTTTGGTCGATAAGCGAGCTTTCATATCTCGCAATCGTTCAATTTCGTGATCCCTATCTTTAATGCGTATTTCATATTTATCTTTGAGTGAAGATTCAGCAAGTTCTTTTTCTAGCTTGGCTCGCTCAAGCTCATTTTTAAGTTGATCACGTTGCTTTTCAGCAGCATTAACCGCTTCTGTCACAGCGTGTTTTTGCGCATCTTCGCTGGCGCTTAGCTTAGCCTTAAGCTGAAGGATCTCGGCATCTTTGCCTGCTGAGGTTTCCTGCAACTTATTAGAGTGATTGGCAGCGGCCAGCTTAGAAGCATTCTGACTATCTATTTTTGCCTGCTGTAACTCACTGGCTAAGGCATCACGCTCTTTTTCTATCGTCTTAAGTGCTTCAGTAACAGCAAGTTTCTGAGCGACCTCACCGGCATCAAGCTTTAGTTTTAACTCTTGAATCTGTGCATCTTTCGCTGAAGCCGCTTTTTGCATTTCATTGCCGGCTTGCTCTTTAGCAAGCTGCACTGCGTTAATCTTCTCCTTCTCAGCAAGCTCTAGCCGCTCATGAATTTGCTGTTCAAACTCACTATCGCGTACCTGCTTCAAGATATCGGCATATCCAGCTTCATCGACCTTGAAGGCTTTTTTGCAGTGAGGGCAGTTTATTTCGTGCATGATGTCTATCCTGTTCTTTACTTAAGCAGCTGCCAGGCAGCTCAATTGTGCAGCGTTAAAGGCTATGATATCAGAGCTGATATCATACTAGGCTAATAGCTCGAATTCGGTCGCCTCTTTCCCCTTGCCACAGCATCGAGCCATCTAGCCCCCCTCTGCGCCTTACAGGTGAACCCATACAGTGATAGATACAACTCACTTATCCACTCACTCAGCAGAGGCCGGAATACTTCTCTCGCAACCAATTACAGATAACCTGTCGGTTGCCATAGTAATATAGGGCCTCGAAATAAGTTACTCGCCACTTCACTTACCTTCATTCACCACTATAAGATCAAATTTGAGCATGGAGTAAGATGTCATGCTAGAACACCAAGCATGAGCACGGAGGCATATTCTTTTTTTAAGAATACATACGACATACTTGTCGCGGGCGTAAATTAGTAAAGCTGCTTATACGCTATGTCACAAGAAGGGGGGTAAACAGTAAAGTAATAAAAAGGGAGGCAGGATAAGAATCTATGTCCGGGTCATATACAACCCGAACATAGATATAGAGAGCATTAGGCGCTAGCAGCTACACCCGGTATAACATTACCAAAACCTAAATCAACACCACACATACTTGCAGCAGTTTGCAATAAATCCCGTTGATTATAACCAGACCCTGCTGTTGTCACACCGCGATTCATAGCCGTGCCACCGCCTGCAAGAAGCATAGGTACATCGCTATTGCTGTGTAAATCAGCATGGCCCATATCGGTTGTTTCAACAACAATCGTGCTATCAAGAATGCCCTCGCTTCTTAATTTATTAATTAAGTAAGCAGTAAGGCTACCTAGGTGAGCTCGCATTTCTACATAATATGGATAGTTTGGAAGACCGTTACTACCACCATGAATAGACTGGTGATAAGAGCCTTTATAGTTTAACTCCGGAATACGAAATTCAGACTGATGATTACCAAAAGCCAAGGAACATGAGCTGGTTAAATTACACTTTAAGGCCGATACAATTAGGTCAGCTTGCAAATGAGCCTGACGCGTAAAGGTATCAAACGTGAGCTCAAATTCATTTAGGCTTGGCGCAGCAGCGCAAGAAACACTGCCGCCGGCAAGTTCGTCTAAACGCCTTTGCGTATCAGAGATAGCATCAAGGTGCTCATTCATGCGCTCCACTTCATAACCGGCCAGCTTTGTTTTAATGGAATTCAAAGCTTGGGTATGTGCATTTAAAATTTGTGTTTTAGCATTGCCAGCAGAACCTGTGCTGCTGCCAAAAATCAAATTAAATACATTAAACGGGTTATCTTGGAAAGGCACTGTGGTGGTGCCTTCCTTAGTTAGGGTTCCATGACCATTACTATGCACACCTAAATTCAGGTAGCGAAAAGGCGTATTAGGCCCGAGCTGCCGTCCCATAAACACATCAAAACTTTCTGCATTCCAATTATTAGACAAAATCAGAGGCATAACACCATGCCCACCATTTGTGTGGCTCATGTTAAGCAGAAAATTACATTCCGTTTTTACAGGTTCATACAGAGCAGACATAGCGCCTAGACTCATATCTTCCCCCGTGCCTTGCGGTGCCCACATATCGTGAATACCACCACCGGGAATATAAATCGTGACGCACTTATTGGGGCCAGAAGAAGTCTGAGCGTCAGCATGGCGAGACATCAGCATGCCTGTTAACAACGGAGAGCTCCGCAGTAGCGCAGTTGAAATACCTGACGCAGCAAATGTTTTTAATAAGCTACGACGTTTCATGTTTGTTTGATGTTCTAAATCTTTATTCATTTTAATAACCTTAAATTCATCAACGTGTGAGCGTATTAATTTCGTGACCAAGCTTTTCGATAACGTACGGCTTCCAAAACACCGAAGCTTTCTAGCATGGATCTCGGGCTATTATTCATCATAGAGTTAGTTAGATCTTCAATCGCACAGGCGTAGCCTACCTTTTCAGCTTCAGCTAGCTGCGCACCTTCAGGATTACTTGGATCGATTTGATCATGACCAACACCAGTGAAATAACGGAACATCTGCTTAGGAATACATGCCTGAGCGGAAGGCAAGGTCGCAAGAACTTCACCCAGGCCTACAGCACCTGTAAACGGCTCTACTTCATCTGTCTTGCTATAATCATTTGGTGCAAACAACTCACCCATGGCATCAATCATGTTGCCATTCAAATCCGCATCACGCACACGACCTACGGTGTCAAAATCCTCCATACCAAAACCAAGTGGGTTAATTTGCGTGGTATGACATGTCGTACAAGGGGCATCTTCAGTTAAACGATGATACTTAACACGGTTGGTTGTAGCAGGGTCTTGTAGTAAATCAGACAGCTCAGCAAGTTTTTCTTCTCGAGCCTCAAAGGTACCTGCCGGTGGTGGTGGAACCTCCTGACACAACATGCGGTTTCGCACACGTACAGCTCGCAAAATCGGTGAGGTTTCTAACGATTCACCCCAGCGAGACATAAAGGCACCATTTGCCAAAATACCACTGCGATTACTACTACTGACTTTGCGCATATTTGATCCAGTTACCCCTGGTATGCCGTAGTAGCTAGCCAACTCCTCATTAAGGAAGGTGTAGTCTGAATAATAAAAAGACGCAAAACTCTCATTTTCATCCAACATAACATGAGCAAAGACTTCTTTGGCTTCTTGCTCCATATGCCCGGCAACTGAACTAAAACCAGGCCATGCTTCGGCGTCTTTAGTCACCATTTCAAGGTCTGAAATACTTAACCATTCACCAATAAAATCACCCATAACACCTTTAGAGTTTTCAGCTAAACGCTGAGCCTGAGCAAGAATACCCGCATCGGTGCGCAACTCATTATTTGCAGCTGCGGCCAATAAGATATCGTCAGGAGTTGTACCTGCAAAGGTATACGATAAGAAGCTTGCCATCTCATAAGAGGTTAATTCAAAAGCATCTGAATCAATGTCTGAGTTATCAGGATTAGGCTCACCAAGCTCATGACGATATAAGAACTGCGGCGATGAAAGCATAGCTTCAACCGCCATTTTAAGCCCCTCTTTTACATCATTATCGCTATGAGTACCATTGGCCATATCACGATACATATTGGTTTCTTCAGCCGTTAGAGGGCGACGGAATACTTTATGAGCAAAGTTATCAATAAAGTTGTCGGCACAAGCAGCATCAAAACTCGAACACGTTAAAGCGGGAGCAAAATCCTTGTCATAAGCCCATTGTGCAACCTCTTCGGCTACCAGTAGATAATTACTGTATGAAGAAGCAACAATAGATGAGTGTGTTTTATTCGAAAACAAACCTATTTTGTCATCAGCAGAAAGTTTCTCTCCAGCATTAAAATCAATGGAAAATAGATCAACAAGTGAATTTTGATATTCAGCTTTAGTCAGAATTTTAAGTTGACGAGCACCGTAACTGACTGGGGCAACGGATCGATCACACGAAATTGCCACTTCCCAAAGTGTTTGCACATAAGCGGCAATACTTTCAGCACATTCACGATCACACGCAGTAGGGTCACCTATTGGCATTTCGGCAATAATGTATTCAATCATTTGGTTAACATCACGCGGCGTATCTAAGGCTGGGGCAAAGCTATTACCTTCTGCATCAACACCATGGCAAGTTGAGCATGATTCGGTATAAAGATGCTCGCCTAAAGCAATAGGGTCCGCTTCTGTCACCGTAACCAGAGCAATATTAGACTCAGTAGAAGGAACCCCTTCATTAAGAGCTATTACCTTGTATTCAAACTCACCCGTCTCTGGCAGAGTTTCTTCATATGAATTTACGTTTCCAGCCACAACTTTGGAGGTTGACCACACACCACCAACCGGCTTACGGCGAATAATAAACCCGCTTTCGTTGTCGCTATTATCTTGCCAGGTTAACGTTGCCGTCGATGCAACAGCATCAAAATTAACTTCTAGACTAGTAGGCGCCGACGGAGTGTCAGGCTTAGCAGCTGGCGCGGTATCAACGCTGTCATTAGCACTGTAACGAAGGTCGAAATACACCGGCACCGTGCGGCTGATTGACGATAAATTTGCAACAAGCCTAAGCGCCTCTATGCCTCTAGACATATCGAAGTTTTCACTTTTTAGCATAACGGGCTTCAAGGTCGATACACGCAACTCAGACTCAGAAAGTTTTGTTAGCAATACATCAACAGTAATATCTTGTCGCACAGCATGCAGACTAAAACCGCCGCTTAAAGAGGTCACTTTTGTCGAGCCCACAGCCATAGAGCTAATATCGGCGGTATTAACCTCTACCTCAAAAAAGGCCGTTGGCATAACATCCACTTCAAATAAAGTTTCTTTGACGCGCTGATTACGTATTTCAACATTAGTCGACACATCATTTAGATCGATCGACAAAATTGAATGCCCTTCTTTATCAATCGAACCTGCAAGAGCCGGATCACCACTTGCTGCTTTAAAGGTATTGAGCTCAGCAACTTGGCCCTTTTTTAGTGACATATATTTAATGGAAGATGCACCACCATTAAGTACCCAAAGAACATCAGGCCCAACAGGGGCCGCAATACAATCTCCACCAAAAACTGGGGCCGTTGCAGCTGCACCACTTTGCGCTTTCTGCCCATTAAAACCAAAGCTGTAAGTTGCACCTGGTTCAATAGTGCGTTTCCAGTTTGGCCCAGTTATATCACAAGCACTGCCAGAGCAATCATAAGTTGCATTCCAGCCATCGGCTATCGTTGCGCCATCAGCCCACTCCAGAGCGACACTCCAGTCCGCAAGAGGCTGATCACCATTATTGGTTACAGAAATTTCAGCTCCAAAGCCGTTGTTCCATTCATTTTTTATTTCGTATTCGCACACAGCAGCAGTGCTCACTTGTGCAAAAAATAACGCAGCAAGCCCTAACGCATTACGCTTCAATAACGATTTTGGACGTGACGATATTGCTCTCGAGTTACTCGAGAACTGTAATTTATTACATAGTATGTTCATTACGTATTCTCCCAACTCGATTAAGGTGTGTTAAAAAACAAAGTGAAATTAACAGGCACGGTGTAACTTATATGATCTAAATTCGCGAGATCTTTTAAGGTATCAACGCCTACTGCAAGACCGTAGTCATTCGAGTTAAGCAGTATTGGATTAGTTGATTCAACCAATAGCCCGGTACTGAGTTTTGTCACATTAACCTGAGTGGAAATTTCTAAACTAATACCGTGAAGATCCAGAGTCGCCGCAATATCTTGCAACTGCGTAGCCCCTGTTGCCATAGCGGTAAGGGCCGACACATCAACAGGCAGTGTTACCATCGCCTGCTCAAATACCGAGGTTTCAAATAAGTGCTCTTGCATACGCTGATTACGCAGTTCGATGCCGGTTTCAACACTGGCTAGAGCAATAGTTAATTGAGCATTACCAGTATTAGAAATAGCACCCGACAACGATGTAAATTCGTGAGTTTCCATCACATGGGTCTTTTTGGTAGAAACAAAATACAAAGAAGATTTACTGCTATCGAGACTGTAAATAACTTCTGGATCTACTGGATCTACTGGATCTACTGGATCTACTGGATCTACTGGATCTACTGGATCTACTGGATCTACTGGATCTACTGGATCTACTGGATCTACTGGATCTACTGGATCTACTGGATCTACTGGATTATTAGCATCAATAGTTAGTGTTGCAGCAGGCGAGTTAAGACTTTGATCACTTACAATAAGTGAAACGGAATAATTACCTTGCTGGGTATAGGTATGTGAAGGTGCAACCTCTGTAGACGTAGTGCCATCACCAAAGTCCCATAGATAACTCATGCTATCGCCATCAGGATCCGAAGAGCCACTGCCATTAAAGCTTACTTGTAAAGGCACCGTACCAGAGAGAACAGAAGCTTCGACCTGAGCAACAGGCGCTTCATTCGTAGGAATAACTGGGCCCGTTCCACTGTCAGAACATATACCACCTAAGACAGGAGGCACCACATCCGTATTTATTTTTCCTTTAACACCGTTATATCCAAGTGTAATGCTGGCCCCAGGTTTAATCGTGCCATTATATGAGACATTAGCCACCTGAAAGGGGCCAGTGCCACTTACGCTACCGTTCCACAGGTGCCCTACGCTCGAGCCATCGGGAAAATCAAGGGTAAGTTCCCAACCATCAATGGTTTCGTTTGTGTTATTCTTTATGTTGAGCATGGTTGTAAAACCCGTACCCCATTGATTCACAATGGTATGCTCACATTCGGCGGCATGAAGACTTCCCGCAAGGGGCATGCCAGCAAAAAGCAACATAAACCGCCACTTATTGACTATATCCATATCCATCTCCAGTTATGTTTTTAAATTACCGTTCAGGCTAATAGTTGTAATTGAATAAGCAGCGCTACAGATCCGTTCATAAAACCCAAGATAAAAACGCGACACAGTCCACAGCTTTGCCATTCATCTTAACTTTTTCACAGTTCAAGCAACCTGCAACAAATATACATTGTTTAACACTTGCCATTTTCACTGTTTTAAAAACATTTTTATCTATGCCAAGTCTCATTTTTTAAACCGAGCTATAAAAATGCAATCAATTCCATTAAAAAATTAACAAATCAAATTTATTAACTTAGCCAAATACGTTTTATTACCCCCCTCACTTACCTTAAGCTCCAAGAAACCAGACATAACATAAAATAGAACACACCTAAACAAAGCTCATCACCTAGAGCTTGAATTTTTAATATTAAAAAGCACTTAAAATGACACCCTATTTATCATTCCTTCACCAAAGCCTTCCTACATAAAAAACCCAAATAAACATTATTTTTTTTATTACAAATAAGAAAACAGTGAAGCAGTTCACTTTTCATATAAGCAATAAAAATTTAACGAATCAAAGAAAAGTAATTTATAAACAAGAAGCGCTTATAAGGACGAAATATAAATAGGAAGGTGTTACTAGAAAGGTATAAAGAGAAAACTACGAGCAAGAATACAAACAGATAAAAGTACGTTTTTTAAGCAGAACAGGCCAATCAATCACGACTAAACAATAGCTAAGAAAAAGCCACATTAAAAAAATCAAAGTCTAGAGAATATCACTTCAAGATGAGTGATATTTGCCCTATAAATATGACAACAAGCTAGGTGAGTGTCAAAGACAGCTCAAACCTAGCACCAACCAATATAGTTAACTAGCCCCACACTGAATGCATTGGGCCGGCTGTATTATTAGCCTCCAAGTGTGCTTCACAGTGAAACATTGTATTTCCACTCTCCCACTGATCGTCTCTAGTCCACAAGTACAAAATCTTTGACTGCCTTAGAGCCTCAACATGTCGTCCATATTGTTTTGTTGAACTGAGGTAGCTATAGACGTCATCTCGAGTCCATGCATCAAACATACGACCAAATGTCGAATTACCTCTATTCATCTGCTGAACCATATTGGACCATGTGTCTTCCAAGCCAGAAATACAAGAAAGCTCTTTAGCTATCAAACCTTGATTATAATGAGCGTTAATTTCACTTGCCCCAATCATGGCGCTTGTTAATTCATCTAAACGCTTACCTAAAAAAGTAAAATCCAAACAATGTGTTAATTCATGAGCTAAAACACATGCTTGGTTCGCCGCAGACAGCCGCATGGAACCAAGATGGATAGTCGTCGCATCAATGGCGGAACCATAAGCTTGAAGATCAACATTAGATACCCCTATAGCGTTATCTAATGCCCGAGACTCCAATAGTTTAGAGCCGCTAGGGGTCGCAAGTAGAAGTACAAGTCCATCATTAAACTGGCGTGGAACCGTCAACATTATTATCTCCTTGAGCAATGCTATTTCTATCGAGTTAACAATATAGCAACAGGATAGGGGGTTTGCTCTTCAAAAACAGAGCAATCGAGCACAAGGAGCCTGATTAGGCCGCACACATACCATAAAACTGTTATAGCAACATGTGACCATTAATAGTTTTTTTATAATAAATATACGCCGATGTTTTTAGAGGTATAGGAATGATTAGCAAGACGGTATTGGTATTGAAGAATATCCTTCACCCCTTCTCTATGCAAAATACCTAAAACAGCATCAACTTCTAAAAAATGGTCTGGACTTAAGTCAGGACTATGAATTATAAAGTTAGACCCTTGATTGGGTGGAGGCAGGCCCTCTCTTAAAACCACCTCATACCCCCCATCACCAAAAGCATTTAAAAAGCGCGAAGAATCGTTTTTATACTCACCATATAAGAACAGATGAATTTTTGGTTTCCCAAGGTTTATGCCTTTATAGGTACCAGAATAAAAACCCGAAGAGCAGCCGGATAAACTGAACAAAAGAAGAAAACCAAAGTAATACATTACTCCCTCTAAACCCCGCATCTCATCCAGCTAATCATTATCGATACACATACAGAAAGATATAAAACTAGGTTGACACCTTATCTATTAATTTTTTCGCTTTAATAAAACCTTGGCTAGACAGCCTAAACCACAGCCGCCATGAGAAGCGATACAACCAATATAGTAAGGCCCACAGTTTGGGGCTGATAATAACAGCCTTATTTTTTTTCGATTTGATCAAGTGCCTTTTCTGCAAAAACATCAGCTGGAATAGGTAACTTACCCCAATACACCTTGGCCTGATCAGGGCTCATGCCTTTGGGTAGCTTACCGTACTTGCCTCCTTCTAGAATGGGCGTTTGAATTGCGCCAGCTCTAACGCAAGTGCCTTACCAATACCGGAGGCGGCACCAGTAATAATGGCGGTAGTGTGCTCAAAAGCCAATACATGTTTAGTCAAATTATACTCCTTGTAACATCCCTAGCCGTGACACCACAGGAAGCACCACAAGAACCTTGCACAAGATAAGCGCCTGTAGCTTAATCAGCAAGAGGTCTCATTAGTATTAATTGATCACACAGTTCTGCTACTTCATTTGAAGAAAAATAAAGATTAGCGCTCTCACTCGGGTCGACGCTAAGTTGGTAACACTCTTCCATACCTTCATTATTTATATACTTAACATCACCATTGCTTATCGCCCATCTATCTAGGTCATCCTCAATGTTTTTTAGCTCTGAATATTGAGTCTGCCGTCTTAGAGACACACTGCTTTCATTGTCTAAGTATGCCATTAAACTAAAGCCATCTATATTAACCCCCGAAGGCTGAGGCAGACCAACCAGAGCCAACACGGTAGAATAAACATCCTGAATGCTAACCAAGGCCTGCACTTCAGAGGCATCGATTCCTGTATTTTCTCCCCCCCAAATAATCATCGGCACATTAACACCACCTTCGTACATGGTTCGTTTACCGTGATCCTGACTAAAAGGTAGGTGACTCTCCTCAATAACCACACCGCCTGGAGTACCGTTATCACCCACAAAGATTATAACCGTGTCAGAAAGTACCGAAGCAGATATGGTAGATAGCAACTGCTCTATATAAAAATCCATAGCTTCGGCTGCAGCGCGATAACAAGATGCAGCATCATCGTTTAAAATGGAGCTTGTACACATATCCCCCTCTTCTCCTTCTAAGTGATAATCAGAAGAATAAGCGTAGCTAGGCGGCACATGATAAGGGGAGTGAGGCGCATTAAAGCTGACTTGAACAAACCACGGTGACGTTTGCTCTGAAATCCACAGTGCAGCTTCTTTGGCAACCACCTCAGTGGCATAACCCGACTCGTCTATTTCTTCTGCCTCTGCACCAGGAAAAGCAATGGTGGTTTTTACCCAATTGAAATAATCATCAATATTGGATATAGAGCCTGAGTAATAATCAAAACCGTGTTCTGTTGGGTAATTGCCTAAACCTCTACCCAAATGCCATTTACCAAAAAGGGCTGATTTAATATTTGCTTCTGATAACATTTCAGGAAGTGTCGTTTCACTATGATCTAAAGCGCTATTCTCACTGCCTGGGCTAGTTACTCCATGGCGAATAGCATAACGCCCCGTAAGCAGGCCGGCCCGTGAAGGCGAACACATAGGATTCGCCCAAACATTTCTGAAAAGCACCCCCTCTTTGCTTAAACTATCTAAAGTCGGTGTTTGCGCTGAGTAATTCGGCTGCTCTTGGTAGCCGCTAATAATATCAACACCAATATCATCCCCTACTATCAACAAGACATTTACCGAAGTACCTAGAGCTAAAGCGCTGCTTACGCTCTCTGCAGGGTTCGAATCACCTTCGGCCTCATCTACAACGTCATTATCAAGTGCCCCCTCAGAAGCCGCGCTGCCTCCTTCACTATTTTGGCCACCACAAGAGACTAACAAACAAAGCACAGCGACATACAACATCTGAATAAGACGGTTCTTTTGTAGAGAGATCATCACACAAATCCTTTATAAAACACGTTTAAGAGCTAGAGGGCAGCCGTCAACTCTGCCAATAAAGCGAGTAAATAAATGGCAAAGAATGTGCAATAAAAATGAAAAGGAAGCGTAAGTGAAAAGGCCTTGCTTACAGAGAACTCCGTGTAGGTAGGAAAAGAAACGGTAAAACAGCGAGGTGCAATCCGTGCCCTCGCATGATCATTTAAAGCGAATAATCATTCACGCCCGCATGAACTGCCCTGTTTTTCGATAACTTAAGGTTTTGAGCTAGCAAGCCAGACCTAAACCGTGTATAGCAAAGACCGCCGCCATAGTGCTGTTATCCGTTGCTCGATAAGCCGTAGGGCTCATAGAGGAATCAGCACCGAGCCTATAACGTATTTGAGCACCTTGGCTTTGAGCCTGCCGGGCAGCTGATTGCCCTGTGCCTTTCCAATCTAAGCCAATCTGGGCAGAGTTAGTTAGCATGACACATCATTTGTTCGCCACCTTGCCCACTGCCAATACCTACCGAACACCTCGTTAGCGCTGGCGTAAAGGCAAACAAGGCATCGTGCTCTTAAAGGAGTTTTGAGAATAAGGGCACCAGTGTGTAAGCAGTGGGGGGATGTTTTTTCTCATAGAAAAAGCAAACACGCCCAGGGGGAAGATTATCAATCCATTGCGCTTTCAATCATTTTAACGCCAACACCAAAAACACCCGTGCTTTCTCACTGTATCCATTGCATAACAACATTATGCAACATGAATTACTCGGGTGCGGAACAGACCTCTTCGGTTACACCTTTGTATGCCATCCCTCTTATCCTTAACCAGAGTATGGCCAATATGATAACGCACCGATATATACTAAAAAGAAATGCTGCGTAAATTTAAGGGTTCTTATACTCATTAGGCGAGAAAAGTATTAGGGAAAAACTGATGTTATTTTAAAAAATAACGTGCCGAAACAGACATCCTCCGACTGAGCATTAATGCTCTTCTAAAGACAGGTCATCGGCCTTTATCAAGCAAATACTGTCTTGTACACAGTCCACAATTTGCAGAGCCTTATTCATGATATCAGACCAAGCCTCTGGTTTTTCTGGCGCAACAAGCTGCAGGTTAAAACTAAAACTCATTATGTCCCGCTTACCAAAAGGTAGCCAAAGATCGATCGAGTTATTATTCTCGTGCGTGTAAATCGATCGCCCTGAGACCGTTATACACTTTATAAGTGGTTCAACCCGCTTAGCGGTATCAGGTTCTCTTTCTTGCCATAAAGCAAAACCATTGCCTGCATCTTTAAAGTTCAACATGGCCATAAGCTCATCACACTCTTGATAGTGCTGTGCCAACCATAGGCGCAACTGCTGATCATCCAGTGCATTATCACAATAGCTCTGCTGCTCCGTCACCTCATGGGCTTGTAAGGTAAAATGCAGCTCCGCCACATGCGGCCCCCACAAAGGCTTGTGTGGCAAGCACCACCCCCCTGTAAATACGGTCACTGATCGACTATCAACATCTTCGTAAAAGGGGTATTGGCTTTTCGATAAAGTATTTAAAAAGGGCCGTAAATCCACCCCTTTTTTATCTGATGAAAAAACAGGTGGTTTAGGTGGGGCGTTAACTTTAGGTAGGTCGAAACTTAATTGATCGCGAAACAATAAAATTTCGAAACGACTGATATTTTGAGGCGTTAAACTCACACGCCGAGACGCAAAGAGACTAGGTAGCATAAAGCTAGGCCGTAGCCTCAGCTTGCTTTTTGTCGGCCAACGATTGTGCAGAGTACTCTATGGTTACGTTCTGCATAAATTCTTTAACTACGGCATCACAGGTCTGCTGAAGGTTGGTTTCTGGGCTGAAGTAGTCCAAGCCATTATAGGCCTTTAGCTTAAATCTGAAAAATAAAACGCACTCTTTGCTTAATGGGATAAAAAACAAAGGCCACTTCGGTTCCCCTTTTTCTCCCCCAGAAGACATCACCCACTTTAGCCCCGAAAAGCTCACTGCTTTTAATTCTTTTGCCGACACAGGATATTGGTAGAAGCCATCACCTAAATCACCAAGCTTTGAGCCCTCATTTTGCAGTCCAAACTGCCCGTGTGTTTCAAGCAAAACAACTTTTAATAAATCACGTTGGCGGAATAAATTTATGTCCTTATCCACTTGTGAATAATTTACAATAAATCCACTTAGCTCCACCCCCCCCCAAGATTTGCTGCCTCGACCACGCATTGTCCAGCCACGAAGATAAATTCTTTCACCATAATTACCGTCCTTCCCTTTTAACAACTTAGAGACATCCAAAACATCCTGTTTTCCGAAAGTCTGGTCAATAGGGAACATAGCTGTATGCGCAGCATGTTTTAAAATCACCTTATTGCCACTCAAATCGAGTTCAAGCTCTGGGGAGTGAGTAAAATCTGGCCGGGTCAAAGCCAAATCTGAACCCAGCACTCTATTTTTTAGTACATTTAACCACTTCATCAATCAATTATCCCAACATTAATACACGGCGAACAAAACTCATACCCTGAGCTTTATAGTGAGCATTGCTGCGACGCCGCATTTCAACCTCATCCGCAAACGGGTTTAAGTGGGGGTTCGCCTCACGCTCTGTCGAATTCATGCGGGCAGCCACCATATCTTTAGCTGCTGTGGTTTTGTTATACATGCCTTTTAAAGCAAAACCGGAACCCACAGCTCCTGCAACCGATAAAGTCGGAATGGCCGTTGCCGGAGCCAAGATAGCTGCGCCAATAGCGCCACCCACCCCCAAGGTGCCAAGTATCGCTTGCCCAGTACCCAGCACCCTTTCATTGGCCTTGGTTTTAAAATCTTGTGCTTTACCGGCATCGTAGCCCATATTCACTAGGCCCTTACGCAAACGTTCACCGTTACCGGATTGTGCCGCTTGGCTGTTCACATCGTGTTTATGGCTAACGAACACCTTATCGTGAATGGCCATTTGTGTATTTTTCATCAGCGGTAGTATTTGGCTAACATCTTTATTGGGGCTTAAAAACACGGCTGTATGACAGCTAAGATCTTTATTACCAGCCAGCTTCAGGGCGTTGTGAAAAGTATGGATACCATCACCATGCACCGTCCACTGCACCTTTTTACCTTTTGCCTGAGCACGCAGTAATGCCTTTGCTAGGCTTTGAGCCGCATAACGCTGATTTAGACCTTCAGCCTGTGATTTTAATGGTTTACCACTGTTATACATTTGGGGCGGGTTAAAAAATAAGGTATAGCTATCATCCGCAGCCAAACCACCCGCCTCTCTTGCCCACTTCTGATCACCATAAGCAGTATCTATCATTGGAGGTAGAATTGTAGAAGCCGCCTGCTCTGCATCTTCACAAAGCCCATTCACCGCAGCCCTAGTCGTTTTAATCTCTGTTTGCGGTTTTTTATTTAAAACAAAATCTCGACGATCTTGCTCAACATGATAAAGACCTGGATCAAGGTCATTAAACCTCGCCAAATCCAAACCTGTAATATAAACCCCCGATGGCTTACCATGATTATGGCCATCTTGAAGGATGGTATAAGAAACTTTCACCTTACCTATCATCGATACACGCTGTTTAGGGTTAGCAGGGTCAAAGTGTGAGGATAGGCCACCAGCCTTGGCCTTAAGCTGCTTGATGCGATGAAACACATAGCGCAACTCAGCTTTACCCTTTTCACTGCCACCAGAAAACTGGTTTAACAAAGCGCTATCGATATAAACCGCGCGTCCGCAACGCCCGTCTGTGTCATCATCAAATAGAATAAATTGGCTTGCTGTGCTTGAAGTACGGGAGAAGCCCGCCTGTTGTGCGATTTGATTTGCTTGTGCATTCATATATAAAGTCCATTACCTAGGCTCGTAAAGCAAGAGCCACTATCCTTTGGAAAAAGTAAGAGTGCGCGCCGACCATCAATAGAGCATAATCATTTAAAGTGCAGCAGAGCATTATAAGGAAATATACATTTCGCTCAAAATCCAACCAGCGCAATAATGCCAACTCTATCACATTCTTCTCTCGAGCTCGGGATGTTCTTTCACTATTTGAAGTTAGTCTCTACCTGTATGATAACGGCTTCCGGGCCAAGCTTTATGATATAGAACATCCATCGCTTACGAGGGCTGATCAGCCAAACAGCTTGTTTATAAATTAACCGTTATGTACCCTCTTACGCTAGATTTTTCATGGAAGAGGTTGATCACATGTATTTCCGACTTAGCCCCAACGGTTATGATGTCTCTGGCGACATTCAATGGTTCGCAAGCGCTACCCCCTATGACCCACCTCGTGGAGTGCTACACCGCACTTTGCATAATCAAGCTGGGAATATAGGCCCATTACCTGGCGATATGGCCCGCTCAGCAGTTGGATTAATTAATGGGGATCTTGGCTCTGTTGTCGGTGATCGCGAAGCCGGTCTCGGGCGAAGCTGGGAAAGGCTACATATGATTGGTGTGAGTGCTGGCATCCTGCATGAACGCCGTTATTCTAATTTTAATACAGTTATTGGTAGCCACGCCTTAAATACAGCAATGATCCCGTTTGAAGGCATAGCAAACTGGGTACTAAGACAAGACCGCAGCTTTTATTACATTGTTAATGTCGACGAGCAAAAAACCTTAAGATTCACAGACAGGCAAGGCAATACAAGGTTGGAGCCCGTCCCCACCAAAATGCGCCAAGCCATTACCTACACGTCAGAATTTAACCCCAACATTTGGATAACATTACGCCAAGCGCACGAGGATACTCGCACGATTGCTTTAAATCCCGCCAACGGTATTGACTATAGCGCTGGCATTACTGATGACCTAAAAATGAGAACCAGTAATTGGCAAGCAATTTACGGTCAAATTGCTGCTATCGATCAGCAAGTATTAGACGCTCAACGAAATGATATTTGGAATTTACAGCCTCAATAAGGAACTTACGCTACACAAGCAATCAACAAACTAAAAAGGCTAACTAATATAGCCTTTTTAGTTTCACTTATTTAATGGCCTTACTTAGAGATGTTTTCTATATCGTTCAACATCCAAGTTTTAAACCAGTCTTTAGTTTCAGGGCGATATAAACGAAACAGAAAGAACCAATCGTTAGCGTTTGTAGCGCTTTCTGTGGTGACCCAGTTAGCTTCATAGCCTTTGGGTACGTTATCTAGGTTAGGAGCATAATAAACATCAACGGAACCATCAGCGTTCGCAACCATTTTATCTAAGTCTTTAGTCGATGCCCCAACACGATCCACATCACGGTTAAAGTTCTTAGTCTCCATGTTGTACACAATAGCCGACCAAAAATCTTTTGCCGGCACATCCGCAGGCACATTGAGTTTGTAGGTGTCTTCACCGTTAAGCAGATTGCCATCAGAGTCGCGCAGCCCGGTTAGATAGAAAGTAGCGCCGCCGAGTTTGCTCGGTAAAAAAGTTACATAAAAATAGGAAGCCGCACGTTTATCGATTAAGATTTCTTCACCATCTTCAAATGGGAAACCCAGCTTAGCCTGCTCACCAAAATTCCAGAATGACCACTCTGAGCGCTTTTCACCATCTTTAACCCAAAGTGGCGCTACTGTTTCCCCTTCTGTAACAAATTTTTTCTGCATATAAGAATAAGCAAGCTCTAAGCCTTCAAGTGCAGCTTTTTTCTGGGCTGGGGTAGGATTAAACGCTTCGCCTTTTTTAATACCAATACTTTGCAACAGTGAGTACATAGCGCGATCTTTCTCACGTATTGGGTTGTTTTGTACAACATCGTTTATATCTTCAATAAATGTCATATTGTAATAAGGCAAGCAATCGTACGAAAGGGCCGTGACATCCAGATATTCAGTAGGCTCGATTACCCCCTTAATAGCTTCCTCTAATGAATACACTTTTATGCCTTTAGCATGTTTACCAGCATCCGCGTGAGTAGCACCATTCAAAAGTGTCGGACGGAATGAGTAAGAAGCGTCATGTCCATCCATATTGGGTACGATGATATAACCTTTAGCCTCAAGTTCTCGTGCACTGCCGTGTTTATCGTCATAGTTTGGTGGCAAGAATAGATATTTACCGCCCTTACCTTCGTCAACGCCTTTAGAGCCAACATCAAGCATCGGTACATGCCACGCAGAAATAAACGAACCGAAATAGTCTATCTTTTCACTCATTGGCGGCACTTCAACAACCATTGCGCCATTCTTCGTAGAGATGGAACCCCAGGCGTAAGCGGTAGTATCATTTGCAGTTAAAAAACCTTTCTCAGAACCAAAAGGTTTAGTTACAAAATTAACGGTATCGTAATCGCCCCCGGCTCGCCTAGTGGCTTTAATAAAGTCCACCTGAGCAACCGCAGGCATATAATAAATAGCAGCTTGAGTTGCACGCTGAACCATGATCTCATATTCAATGTTAACGTGCTGTTTAGAACGGGCTAAAATATTACCTGTATCGTTAAAATTTTTCCCTGTAGGCGTCATAGCCACTGAGGGTGATGACACCCAAAAGGCAGCAACAGCTGTCAAAGTAAGTATTTTTTTCATCGGTACATTCTCGCAAGCAGAAATGAAGAGAGTATTAACAAGAGCAACAAAAAACAACGGAGATATTCTAAAGCGACTTGCGTATATATTCATGAGGGCATTCATTTGGATTCAATTAACCACAACGGCTCTATCACGTCATAGATATCAACGTTGTTCAATACAGCTATTTCATTAAGCGACAGTTCTGAACTGACATGATTCATACCTGCATCATTTAACTCTGACACAATTTTCTTGGGATCAACATCGAATAAGGGGGCTATATGTTCTATTTTTGCATTTGAGATCTTTGTAAACGCTGCATCAGCTGAATAGATATCTTTAAATGACACCAAAAATAAGACGCAACCAAGGAATAAACCTGCGAATATGAAGTAGCGACTATTATTGGTAAAGTACTTAAAAAATGACTTTTTGTGGTTATAGATATGAAGGAGGCTAGCCCCCAAAAAACAACACTTAACCATTCATGAGTAGCTCTTACACTGCCTGGCCCCATTTCAAAAAAAATCAACATACCACTAGCTGAAGCAACCAAAAAAGAACCAATAGTTAGTGGCGTGTAAAATTTTCGTATATTCATTCTCACTACTCCTTAGGGCGCCACTGCCTATCCCTGCACCTTTTTACTAAGACCAAGAATTGAAAAACCCTAGTTATTACTTGAACCGTGACGAAAAAGCCTAGGCCTCCTAGACTCTATTCACGCAATTAAACAGCTCCCGCTTACACTCGACATAAAGAACTTCCTGTTAAAAACAACATCAACCGTCTTTGTAAGGAGTAAAGTCACCTGACTACTCTATATTTCAACTTAATTCATAACTGTTATTTATCGTAATACTCATATCTAAACACGCATCTAGATATAGACGGACCAGCCTAGCCCGTACCTTATATCTATATTCACACATTCAATCTAACAAACCCAATACCCAAGCATCTATAAATACAATCTATAAATTACCTAACCCACAAACAAAAAAGCAGGGTGTTAACCCTGCCTCTGGCTTTAAGCTAATGGTTTGGCTGCGGCCTCCCCTTTGAATTTTTCCCTTATCCTTTGGATAATTGCGTAAAACACAGGGGTAAAGAAGGTTCCTAATAACAGTGCGGCAAGCATGCCACCAAATACGGTAAAACCGAGTGACTTCTGACTGACCATACCGGCGCCGGATGCCATTAATAAAGGAATAATACCTAAGATAAATGAGAAGGCTGTCATGCACACTGCACGAAAACGCTGGCTTGCACCTTCACGAGCGGCATCATCTATCGCTAGGCCTTTTTCGCGTTGCTCTTTGGCAAACTCAACAACCAAGATCGCATTCTTAGCAGCCATGCCCAAGAGTAAAACCAAACCCACTTGCGCATACAGATTCAGAGACAAACCAAGTATGGCTACGGTACCAATAGCACCTAATAAAGCGATAGGAACCACCAACAAAATAGCGCCAGGAATACTCCAACTTTCGTATTGCCCCACCAAAAACAAATAAACAAAAATAAGTGCAAGAGCAAAGGCAATACCTGCAACACTACCGGCTTTAATTTGCTGGAAAGTAAGCCCTGTCCACTCGTATTTATAACCCGCTGGTAAATCTGTTTTTGCGAGTTCCTGTAGATAGTGAATACCTTCACCTGAACTCATACCTTGCCCTGGGCTAATACGAAGTACGGAGCTAGAAAAAGTGTTGTAGCGCTCAATGGTTTTGGGGCCTGTCACCTGGCGAATATTCATTAATGTCGCTAGTGGGATGGGTTCACCATCAACACTGCGAATATAGATACTCTGAATATCGTTTAAGCTCATACGATACTGCGCATCAGCTTGCATCATTACACGATAGTTTTGGCCATAAACACTAAAGTCATTTACGTACAAAGAGCCCAATTGTGTTTGCAAGGTTAAAAACAATTCCTGCAAATTAATTCCCAGTTTTTTCGCTCTCACCCTATCAATATCTAAGAAGTATTGAGGTGTCGATGCACTAAAGGTCGTGAAAGCACTCTCTATACCTGGGTTTTCTTGCACCTTGCCGATAAAAGTATTAATGGCTTTAGATAACTCTTCAGGACTTTGACCTTCACTGCTTTGCATCACAAACTCTAAACCACCGGCCACACTCATACCGTTAATAGCCGGCGGATTAAGTGCATAAACCTGAGCCTCTGGAAACCCTACAAAGGCTTTACCATTGGTTTTTTGGGTGGTGGCAAAAGAGCTGTTAATTAAACCTTCTCGCTCTTCCCAAGGCTTTAAAGATACAAATAAGGTACCCGAGTTACTTTCTGCCGTACCCGATAAAATACCGTAACCTGCAAAACTGGTAACGTATTTAACATTGGGGTCTTGTAAGAGCATATCACTGACATGTTCAACCGTTTCACTTGTACGATTAAGGCTAGCGGAATCTGGTAATTGCACATTCACCAAGATCACGCCTTTATCTTCAGGCGGGACGAAAGCCGTAGGTGTGGTTAAGCCTAACCAAGCTAAACCTGCCAGCATCAAAGCAAAGATAAACATCACCCTTATGCTTTTATGTACACAAAAAGCCACACCCTGTGAATAGCGTGCAGTTATAGCTTCAAAGCTTGAATTAAACCAGCGATACCAAGCAGGCTGCTTTTCTTCACGTTTAAGTAAAATGGCGCATAAAGCAGGGCTTAAGGTAAGTGCATTCACACTAGAAAAAAGCACCGCCACACAAATGGTGATGGCAAACTGTCGATACATTTGCCCGGTGATACCTGGCAACAAAGCAACAGGAACAAATACCGCAAGCAATACTAAGGTCGTTGTCAAAACTGGGCCTGTTACCTGCTTCATGCTGGCAATAGCGGCTTGTGGCACACTGAAGTCAGGGTTGTCACGTAGCTGCCTATCGGTATTTTCGACAACCAAAATACCATCATCCACCACAATACCAATGGCAAGTACAAGACCAAATAAACTAACGGTATTAATACTCATGCCTGTAACAAGCAATACGGTAAAGGTCGCTACCAGTGATACCGGAATCGCCACCGCAGGTACTAATGCCGAACGCCAGTTACCCAAAAACACAAAGATCACGATGACCACCAAGAGAACGGCTTGAATCAGTGTCTCTTTTACCGAGTTAATACTTTCGCTGATATAAGCGGTGGTGTCGTAACTAACAACGTATTTAAGACCGTCAGGAAAATAGAGTTTCTCTTGTTCAATGGCGGCAAGTATTTCTTCGGCGGCATCCAAGGCGTTAGCCCCCGGAGACAAATACATCGATAAATTAACCGCAGGCTTGTTATTTAACTTACCAGTTACGCTGTAGTCTGCTTGGCCTAGCTCTACGCGTGCAACATCACGTAAATAAACAATGTTTTGTGAGTCTCCCGTTCGCAGTACTATTTCACCGAATTCATCAGCAGTCGTCAGGCGACCTTTTGCGACCAAGCTGTACTCCATTTGCAGCTCTTCTGAAAACGGCGGTGCGCCAATTTTACCTGCGGCAACTTGTACGTTCTGCTCACGTAGAGCATTAACAATATCGTTGGTTGTTAAACCAAGGCTGGCCATCTTTACGGGGTTTAACCATAAACGCATTGAGTAATCGGCGGCACCAATAATAGAGGCATCTGAAATACCGTTAATACGCTTAATAACCGGCTGCACATTAATTTTCAGATAGTTTGAAATAGTCGTATAAGAGAGGCTTTCATCCTCACTAAAAAAACTCACAATCATCAAAATATCAGGTGATTTTTTATCAATGCTTAAACCGGCCGAGGTCACTTCGCTTGGTAGCATAGGTTCGGCCAGTTTGACCCTATTTTGTACTCGCACTAAGGCCATGTCGGGATCTTCGCCAACATCAAAAGTCACATCAAGGCGATAGCTACCGTCATTTGAGCTCTTAGAGCTCATATAGATCATGCCTTCTACGCCATTCACTTTATCTTCAATAGGCCTTGCGACAGTTTCTTCTACCACACTCGATGAAGCCCCCGCATAAGCACCACTAACACTGATGGTTGGCGGACTAATCGGTGGGTATTCGGCAACAGGTAAAGATACGTAAGAGATCAACCCCATTAAGGTCAATACAAGCGAGATCACCAAGGCCAACTTGGGTCTACGAATAAACGTTTCGCTGATCATGCCTTAACCCTCGGTACTGGTTGCGGTTGTAGGGTCTACCGGCTTTTCGGGCATGATGGGTTTAGCTTCAGCCACTTCTACTTTTTGGCCAGAGCGTAAACGCTGCAAACCTTTGGTAGCAACTCGCTCACCTAGTTCTATGCCTTTATCAACCACGATCAGATCATTAAGGTTGGTTTTGCCTAGTGTGATATAGCGCTTATTAGCAACATTGTCGTCACCCACCACAAAAACATAGGTACCCTGCTGATCTGCTTGGGTGGCAACACGTGGAATAAACGCGCCTTTCATACTGATTAAGGTTTCAACCACAGCGGTGGCGTTCATACCTGGGCGCAAAAAACCATCGGGGTTAGGTAACTCTGCACGAATACGCACGGTGCCAGTATTGGTATCAACACGATTACCTACGTAATCAATTTTACCTGGCTCAGGGTAGCGATAGTCATTATTCAACTGCACCCATACTTGAAATAACTCACGGCCATCTTTTTCATCTACCGAATGCTCATCTTTAACTCGCTTACTGTGTAGGTAGAGTTTTTCAGTAATACTGAATTGCACACGAATAGGGTCTATTGAGGTCAGTGTTGTCAGTGCTTCATCACTGCCACTGACCAAGTCACCCACCGCATAAGTTGCTCGGCCAACTCGGCCGTCAAAGGCAGCCGTAATACGGGTGTATTCTAGGTTGTTTTTAGCATCTTCAATGGCCGCTTCAGCGCTATCAACTGAAGCTTTAGCTGATTCATAGCGCGCTAATAGCTGATCAAGATCTGACTGAGAGATAAAATTATCGGCGATCAACTGCTGGCCACGCTCATAGTTACCGCGTGCATCAATCAAACTAGCCTTACTGCTCTTAAGCTGGGCCTCAGCCTGAGTCAACGCCGGCTTATAGGGTTTGTCATCAATACGAAAGAGCAAGTCGCCTTTTTTTACTAACTGCCCTTCTGTAAAGGCTATTTCTTCTAAATAGCCACTAATTTTAGGCAATACCTTAATGTCACTCACAGCTTTAATTTGCGCGACATAGGAATGCTTAGGCGTGTATTCATGCTCGACCGCTTCTGCAAGCAGTACTTTTTGGGTCGGCATTTGAGGGGCTTCTTTTTTCCCACAAGAGAGCAGTAATAAAGGTAGGGAAAGTAAAAGACAGATACGAGAAAACAAGGAAAGGGACATGTGCAAATCCTATTGCGGCTAAAGCATATAAAGCAGCTATTTAAGCACAATTGAGTAGCAGTTAGCAGCTATAACACATAATCGTGCAGCGAAAACCTTGATCAATTAAAGCGCTTCGCGCAATCACCGATCTACCCTCGTGGTGAATTCAAAAAACGTACAAACAGTGAACCACATCTCAATCAAAGGTGTCGCCTAAAACCCCACAAGAACATCCATGCCAACCGAGAGCCCAATGAGCGCATCAACTCTACTAATAACTTTTCACTATTATGCATTGAGATCAATATTAGAACAGATTCTTTTGCGCTTAAGTTTCGTAAGTGTTAGCTTTCTTTTTAGAAGTTCATAAGCCCGATACTTGTAAGAATAAATCTAACAGTTCCTAGTTCAGCCAATCTTGGCTTGGAGCTATAAACAACAAGACGGTGATTTAAGTTCTCTTCGCTATCGATGCAGGCTGAAGAAGAGTTAGCCCCTAATGCAGAACGATATAAAAGCGATACAGCTCTAATTTAACCATATGAGCTCCGTATCAGTGATCCTTGGCTAAGAGCCCAAGGCACAGAACACCCCCCTAGATTAGCGAGGTTCTTTTGCTGTATCGCTGATTGTTGTAACAACTCGCCTTACAGCCATGCAGCTGCTTAAGCTCATGACTAGTGTGCGGTGTACATTAATCCAATACGATAAAAGGATAGTAATAATGATAAAAAAACTTTCTTTATGCGCAAGCGCCCTACTTGTCTGTGCTTCAGCACATGCAGCCGACTGGGATGGTATCTCTATTCCCGCCTCGGCAGGCTCTGGTAAAACATGGCAGCTACAATCAGTCTCCGATGATTTTAATTACTCCGCAAGCCCCACTAACAAACCCTCTCAGTTTACTAATCGCTGGAAGGATAGTTTTATCAATGCTTGGAAAGGGCCGGGCGATACAGAATTTAATCCAGGTCACTCTTATACCACCGGCGGCTCTTTAGGCCTTCAAGCCTCTGCTAAAGCCGGCACCAATAAGATCTATGCGGGAATTATTTCTTCAAAACAAACCTTTACCTACCCTCTTTATATGGAGGCAAGAGTTAAACCTACTAACAACACGATGGCCAATGCAGTTTGGTTACTTAGTCCAGATTCGACTCAAGAAATTGATGCAATGGAGTCTTACGGTAGTGATCGCCCAGGCCAAGAGTGGTACGACCAGCGTATGCATGTAAGTCATCACGTATTTATTCGCGACCCTTTTCAAGATTACCAACCTAAAGATGCAGGTTCTTGGGTTTATAATGGCGGTGAAAGCTATCGCTCGGGCATGAAACGCTATGGTGTTCATTGGAAAGATCCGTGGAACTTGGACTACTACATTGACGGCGTAAAAGTTCGAAGTGTTTCTGGTAAAGCCATGATTGACCCCAATGACTTTACTAACGGCACTGGCTTAAACAAAGCCATGCACATCATTATTGATATGGAGCACCAAGACTGGCGTGATGTTCGCCCAACCACGGCTGAGCTAAACGACAGTAATAAGAGTATCTTTTTTGTTGACTGGATTCGCGTTTATAAGCCCGTTAATTCAGGGGGTAATAATGGTGGAAATGACGGTGGCAACAGTGGCGGTGACCTAACAGCGCCTAGTGGTAAAACCTCAATGAAAAGCCGTAGCAGCAATCGTTGTTTAGACCTAGCAGCGGGCAGCAGTGCCAACGGCGCGAATATTCAGCAGTGGGGTTGTAATGGCAATAACACCAACCAAGACTTTACTTTCCAGTCTGCAGGCGGCGGTTATTACCTTGTTAAAACCAAGCACAACAAATGCGTCGATATCGGTGGAAAACAAACCACCAACGGTGCCAATGTGCTGCAATGGAATTGCTACAACGGCGATAACCAAAAATTCAAACTGGTTGATAAAAGTAACGGCTGGTTTCAACTGCAGGCCAAGCACAGTAATAAATGTTTAACGGTGCAAGGCTCATCAACAGCGAATGGCGGTAATATTCAGCAGTGGGCTTGTGGCAATGGCAACAACCAACAGTTTAAGTTTCAGTAAACGCGCTTAAACAAAAAAGCCCTGCCTTAGCGCAGGGCTTTTTAAATACTACGTTCCCTAAAATAAACCAATAAACAGAACACCCCCACCGTTTAGCTTTTGACGGCTATAAGCTATTAGTCAGTTTAAATGTAACTGGCCTCGCCTAGCATTAAAACTAGCCACTAAGAGCATCAGAAGCATAAACACAAGCCCGCCAGATATCGAACCACCGCCACCACTAAGGGCTTCGTCAACACTCACTCCGGCCTCTAAACTGGAATCTGGACTAGGCTCAGGGCTAGGCGCAGGAATCACTTGTGAACTGAATACCGGACTAGGTACTGGACTGGGCTCAATACTAGGCTCTGGACTGGGTTCAGAAGTCGGCTCAGGGCTTGGGCTTGGGCTTGGGCTTGGGCTTGGGCTTGGGCTTGGGCTTGGGCTTGGGCTTGGCAGACGTATCTCAACATTATCTTGAGTCACAAGCTCTAAATTGTCTTCCCAGCCGGCCCCTGTCGGTCTAATCGATAATTTTAATTGGTAATCAGCCGCGGCAACAGGCGTGTTTTCTAATACCAATTGAATGTCAGCCCGAGCAGCCCCCGCCTCAACACTCAGAGTGTGAGTATGCAACCAAGTGCCAGACTTCCACAGTTCAAACACAATATCTCGAGTTTGGGCAGCGTCATAATCAACACTTAAATTAAACGCTCCATCATACAATAAACTAGTAGCCAAGTTTACAAATGCGATGCTATCGGATGCCGGAGCAGACTCTACAGTATCGATATTAACTTGTAATACAGCCGAACTTACTCGCCCACCATTATCGGGGAAAGTCACTGTCAGTAGGTTATTTTCCTGCAAGATAGAATTATCAAATTCAAC
This sequence comes from Agaribacterium sp. ZY112, assembly GCF_041346925.1. Lineage (NCBI taxonomy): Bacteria > Pseudomonadati > Pseudomonadota > Gammaproteobacteria > Cellvibrionales > Cellvibrionaceae > Agaribacterium > Agaribacterium sp. ZY112. Next base: position 4,149,897 of record NZ_CP166840.1, read on the forward strand.
ATGTAAGGCGCCAAAAAAAGAATCACGCGTAGCTTGATCACCACCTTTCCAATTAGTAGGCGCAGCTAACTCATGGCCATTTAAACGTAACTCAGGCACTTTAGATTTGTCGTGAGCGCGGCCAATACCGAGCTTTAACAACGAGCGTCCGGTTCCCGTTTGCAAACCGTTAAAATGAAAGTCCAAGGTCTGATCGGCATGAATACTTAATAAATGCTCATCAGCATAATAGTGTTTCAGATCACGACGTGAATCAAAAGCAAGAGGCTTCTCGTAAGATAAAGAATAAATAACCGTTTCACCGGCCTCCAAGCGAACACTCGATGGTATTTGATCAAGCATTTCATCGCTATAAATAGGGGATTCATTTGGATAAATCTTCAGAGCTTTACGTCTAACGGTTGAGGGGGGTTCTGCCTGCTGATGAATATTAAGACTGATCATTTCATCAACTTCTGAAAGGCTATTAAGTGCAATATAAGCCTTATTCCCTTCAACAAAGACCTGCACTTGAATATCTTCATTTGTGCTTGAATATGCAACACGCTGACCACTCACATCGGACCAAAGCTGATAGAAATACACTCGAGGAGTGTAGAAGAACCGTGTCGGACGCCCATTAACAATAGAATCTGGGTCGGGTCGAAATAAAGTCGCACCATAAGGCTGCCAATTATTTTCAGCACTATAATACCAAGCAGCTTTACCGGTAATAAAAGGAATAGAGGTCAACATGCGGTCTTGGCGTTCAAGCAATTGAAACAGCATGTTATTGATTGAACGCACACTTTGAACATGCTTAATATCACTGTAATCATCACCATAACCACGCTCAATACCACCGTATTCACTAATGCTTAATGGTTTAACAAAATCCCACTTAAAGTAACTATAGGTTTCCAGTAAATCTATAATAGCTTCAAGATTAGAGCCAGAACGCTGAGAATTTGAGCCTGTTACATTAATGCCATCATATAAATGAACAGAGATCGCATCCATATAAGGGCCGGCCTCATCCATAAACATTTTTAAACGCTCATTAAAATGACGAAAATCCCACAACTCTAATGAAGGCCAAGCGCTAGCAAAACCAATAACCTTAACGGGAATATCCTGCTCATCAAATGCTTTACCTATTTCTTTAAACAGTTGAGTTATTTGAGCCCGAGCTTCGTCTGCATCAATACCAAATTCGCCAGCATGCACAAAGGGTTCATTAATTGGCTCATAAAATTCAGGCCGGGTCTCATCATCAAAGTAGTATTTAAAATACAGCGCAGCCCAAGCAGCTCTTTGCACTGGATCCTCATTGGCAATATAGGCATCCCTAGGGTGCTGGGTAATCACATTGCGTTTACTAAAATAGGGATAATTATTATGTCTTTTAATGCTACTAATATTAGCGGCACCGTTGGTCATAGCGTCACTTTCACTGGGGTAAGGCGCTCCCCCACTATGAACAGAATAAGGCCCCCAGAAGTTTCTCCCGTAACCTACATTCAATTCTGTCGTGATATATTCCAACTCATCTAAGGTAACTTGATTCTCAGACCAATTGGAGTGCAAATTAAAGTATTTCTCTCGACTAAGTGCTGACTCACCACCAATAAACCGCTGCATATTCAGCTGAATATCAACCTGATTTTGAGCAATGCTATAAGTAGGTAAGAGTAACAATAGCAAGACAAAAAAGGGCCGCGTAAAACGAAAAACAGAAATAAAAGAGCAAAAAGACATAAAAACTACTGCGAAAGTCTAGACAACAAGAGTACATTGATCATAACAAAGCCTGTTATTGCAACAAGCAAGGCTTATTTAACGTGCTTAATTATGTTAACTACGCACATTGTTAAATATAAAAACGAGACCTACTACAAACTATCGCCTTTAAACCAAAGTCAAGCCGAAGCATGCTCTGACAAAGACATGCAAAATCAAATACAACACGATAAAGAGAAACAACATAGCCGCCTGCGGAATCGATTTTACAAGCAGGTACAGAGTATCAAGGTTCGCATACCTGCAAGCGTTTCATTGCAAAGCTTATGCTTATCGTTTCTTATCTCAGACTATTAGGCTTTATCTAAAGCCTGGCTTACATCAGCAATGATATCGTCAATATGTTCAATCCCCACAGAGATTCTTACCAAGTCCGGGCTCACACCCGCCTCTTTTAATTCTTTTTCGCTTAACTGCCTATGTGTTGTCGATGCGGGGTGACAAGCCAGTGATTTCGCATCACCAATGTTTACTAGGCGTAAAATCATGACTAAGGCATCAATAAAACGTGCGCCCGCTTCTGCCCCACCCGAAATTCCAAAGCTCAAGATCCCCGATGCTTTGCCGCCCGTGATTTTTTGACAATTTTGATAATACTCACTATCTACTAAAGCAGCATAATTAACCCAGCTAACCTTGGGGTGCTGTTGTAAAAACTGAGCAAGCTTTTCGGCATTTTCACAGTGGCGCTCTATACGTAAGGCTAAGGTTTCTAGCCCCTGCAAAATCTGAAATGCATTCAGCGGAGAGATTGCCGCCCCCATATTACGTAAGGGCACCACACGACAACGCCCAATAAAAGCCGCCGGACCAAAAGCATCCACATATACAACACCGTGATAGGAAGGGTCTGGCTGATTAAACACAGGAAAACGCGCTTTACTTGCAGCCCAATCGAATTTCCCAGAGTCAACAATCGCACCACCTATCGAAGTACCGTGTCCACCAATATACTTGGTGAGTGAGTGCACAACGATATCCGCTCCTAACTCAAACGGTCGACACAAAATAGGTGTGGCTACGGTGTTATCAACAATTAATGGCACGCCGTGTTTATGAGCAATGCTGGCTAAGCGCTGAATATCAACAATATTACCAGCAGGATTGCCTATCGACTCACAAAACACCGCCTTGGTCTTATCATCAATCGCTTGTTCAAAACCACTGAAATCATCGTGTGAAATCAGTCGTGCTTCTATACCCTGCTTAGGCAAGGTGTGGGCAAATAAATTATAAGTGCCACCATAAAGCTCACTGGTACTAACAATGTTATCCCCTACCTCGCACAAACATTGAATGGCATAAGTAATAGCAGCCATACCTGAGGCTAAAGCCAAGGCAGCAATGCCACCTTCCATCGCTGCTACTCTCTGCTCTAGCACATCCGTAGTTGGGTTCATAATGCGAGTGTAAATATTACCAGGCACTTTTAAGTCAAATAGGTCTGCACCGTGCTGAGTATTGTCAAAGGTGTAGGAAGTCGTCTGATAAATGGGCACTGCCGCAGCCTTGGTACTGCTTTCAGATTCATAGCCGTGATGTAAAGCAATAGACTCAAGCTTCATGCTGGTCCGTCCTCATGCATTTAAAAAATATCATCATACGTGGCTATGATTCTAAGCTTTATAGAACAAAGCAAAGAGTATGATCTGCGTCATAAATTACTCGTTCGAATAGCTTAGGGCGACATAGACCGTTTGTAAAAGTAACAGGTACTGAACGGAAGCTGTTGTAACACTTTGCTGCTATGATTCACTGTTTGTTCTAGCCACCACTAAGGACCTTTTGTGATTCACTGGCAAGATATTATTAAAGAGTTTGTCTCTCTTTGGGTTGTGATCGACCCTATTGGTACCATTCCTGTTTTTATTGCCGCAACCATCGGCCTGTCAGCGACGGTGCAACGAAAAATCGCACTAAAAGCGACCTTAATCGCAAGCCTTACACTGATTGGTTTTGTCGCTTTTGGCCAGCTATTACTTGGCGCTATGGGTATCTCACTCGCCGCATTCCAAATAGCCGGTGGCGTGGTATTGTTTCTATTTGCTTTAACAATGATCTTTGGTGATGGCAAGCCCGGGGAAGAAAAGAAACAGATCACCGATAGCGATGCTTACCAACTCGCCGTCTACCCCATCGCGATACCGTCTTTGGCATCCCCCGGCGCCATGCTTGCGGTGGTCATGCAGACAGATAATCATATCTACTCGCTTAAAGAGCAATTGGTGACCACCAGTATCGTTATTTGCATTTTACTGATCAGTCTTGTTTTATTGTGCTTATCAAAAGCCGTGCAGAATTTAATAGGCGATGGCGGCGCAAGTGTCATTAGCCGTGTAATGGGTTTAATTCTCGCATCAGTTGCAGTAGATAATGTACTAAGCGCACTGACAATGTATTTTGGTTTGGCGCTGGTATAGCAGCTGAGGCTGAGCTTATAGGGCTAAAAAACTTAGCAGCCATCCGCCACAACCTCATAACCAGGAGAACGCCCCGCACCCGAGGCTTGAGTATAAAGAAAGTAACAACGATCATTTATCACCGTGCCATTGTTATCTAAGTCGTAGCCGATAAAGGTTTTATCGATGCCTTGGGTATTGCGTCCAAAGTCATCAGAAAGGTTTATCCATTTATGAATGTCGGTATTATCCAACCAACCCCACTTTAGGCGGGTATCATAGTTGCCGTCGCCGGTCATATCGACATCCAATAAATCATCTCGAGAGGGGACCTCTCGGGTATCAGCCCCCCCATATACTTTGGCTTTCACAAGGGCATTAGCTGACTGTGCGGCGCCATTAATCACCTCTAAGGCGCTGTTTCTAGAGGCACTGCTTAACTCGACGAACTTAGGAATCGCGACCACAGCCAGCGCAACAAGGACAAGCATAACGGCAAGTATTTCGACCAGAGAGAAGCCAGATATGGCTCGTAACTTAGAGATATGTATAGAGTGGGGCTGAGGTACCATATATTCATGATACTAGCAGATGTAAAAGCGCGCCAGTTAAGCCCAGCGCGCACTCAGATTAAGCGCCGAAAATGGCCTTAAAGATATAAAAGAAGATAATTGCTAAAATCGCACCGGCTGGTAACGTTACAATCCAACTTAAAAAGATAGAGCCGACAACTCGCAAGTTCAATGCCGCAATACCTCGCGCCATGCCTACGCCCAATACAGCTCCCACTAAGGTGTGAGTAGTAGAGATAGGTAGACCAACCCCCGATGCGAGCACCACGGTTGCCGCAGCACCAAGCTCAGCAGCAAAACCACGACTTGGAGTCAGCTCGGTAATCTTTTTACCGATCGTGGCCATCACCTTAAAGCCATAAGTCGCCAGACCAAGCACAATACCGGCACCACCTAAGAGAAGGATCCAGCCTGGTAGGGCAGATTTAGCACCAATAGCACCACTTTGAATCGTGCTAACAACCGCAGCAAGAGGTCCAACCGCGTTAGCGACATCGTTGGAACCGTGAGCAAAGGCCATCGCACAAGCGGTGAAGATCATTAATACACCAAAGATTTTCTCAATATTGGCATAACGACTGTCATCAGTATCGGCATCTAGTTTCACACGTTTAAGCATATAGACACCAATCGCCGCCACAATCAGACCACCAATAACGGCAACACCGGCACTTTGGAAAAAGCTAATATTTACGCCTTCAGCTTTAAATACATGCTTTAAGCCCTTGATCATGGTTACCATAGAGATGAGGAAACCAACGGCAAACATATAAACAGGAATATAACGGCGTGCAGCCGCTAAAGGGTTCTTATTGTTAAATACCAGCTTTTGCACACTGACAAACAAAGCGAAAGACATCGTACCCGCCAAGATAGGTGAAACCACCCAACTCGCCGCAATGGTGCCCACCTTAGCCCAAGCAACAGCAGAGAACGATACGCCTACAGCGGCAAAACCAACAATAGCGCCAACAATGCTGTGCGTGGTTGAAACAGGCCAGCCCATCATCGAGGCAATTAAAAGCCAAGTACCCGCAGCCAATAGTGCGGAGAGCATGCCGTAAACCAGTAATTCCGGTGTTCCGGCCATCACCGCCGGATCAATAATACCTTTACGTACAGTTGCCGTGACTTCACCACCGGCTAAATAAGCGCCGGCAAACTCGAAGATCATAGCAATAATAATCGCTTGTTTAACGGTCAGTGCGCCTGCACCCACGGATGTTCCCATGGCATTAGCCACGTCATTTGCGCCCACACCCCAGGCCATGAAAATCCCAAAAACACAGGCCAGCACTAATAAAATCGTGCCGTAATCAGCCAGAACAGTCATGATGAATACCTAAATAAAAGAAAATTAACGAGCAACAAGCAACAACAAACGGCTACCTACGCGTTCAGCACGGTCTGCAAGTGCCCCAATTTGTTCAATCACACGGTAGAGGAACATAACCTCAACCGGTGGCAGTTCGGTTTCTACTGCAAATAGCGCGGAACGCAAAGAACGCTCATGCTCATCAGCAATATGCTCTTGAGCGTTAAGCTCAGAGACTAGCGATTCAACGATGCCAAGTTCTTTACCTTTGAAGCCAAACTCGAGTAATTCATCTAGCTCATTAACCGCTTTAAGTGCCGCGTTAGCCGTGGCTACAGCCGAAGCAACGTAAGCATCAACTGCATCTTGTAAGGTTTCAGGAAAGCACATCTTGCGGCCAAGCATTAAACCGGCAATATCACGAGCGGTATTAGCGACTTTGTCCTGTACGGTAAGCAGTTCAAGTAAGTCTTGACGTGGCACAGGTAAAAACAAGCTCTTGGGCAGGTGTAAACGAATCTCTACTTTAAGCTCATCTGCTTTATGCTCAAGCTTGGTAATCTCATCATAGACACTTTTTGCTTGCTCCCAATCGCCAGCTCTACCCGCTTTAAAATAATCAGGAAGTAAGGCTGCGGCAGCGACAGAAGAAGCCATATGTTGTTGAATGGGCTTAATAGGAGAGCGCCCAAATAGGTCTGAAATAGTATTTATCATTGTTGATACTCAAGTTGAGGACTTGGCTATTTGTGGCGCATTCTAGCCATAAAAAGTTAAGGCGTCAGTAGCTTGTGCTATTTTGTTGTTTGTACTCAAAAGGCGATTGGTTATAGTAGTTACTTCAGGTCTAAAGCAAGCAGCCAAGTTAAGTACTTACTTACCTTATAGACCCTATTTAACTAGCATGTAACTATGGATCAGTTTTATGCGAAACCCTATTCCGCCGTTCTTATTGTGCTTGGCGCTCACGCCTTTAAGTTACATTTTTAATGGCTCTTTTTTAGCCATTTCCGAGAAAGCAGCCAAAATCTCTGCCCTGCTTTTGGGCTCACTTGCTATATCGTTGATGCTGATTGCCAAATACCAATTCAGCAAAGCCCACACCACCATCAACCCTTTGCGACCTGAAAACAGCCGCTGCCTAGTCACACATGGCGTATTTAGTTTCAGTCGTAATCCGATGTATTTAGGCATGGCTCTATTGCTGGTAGCATCCGCTATATTCTTCCGCTCTGTGCTCGGTTTTGGCATTGCATTAGCTTTTGTTATCTATATCGATTTATTTCAGATTCGAGCCGAAGAACGGGCCTTAAAAGAACGCTTTTATGAAGCCTTTCGAGGTTATCAACGCAGCGTAAGACGCTGGTTATAAGTGTTACACACTGTTTGAATTAGGCCATCTATACTAAGGCCATGAATCGCCGCCGAAACCAACTAAGTCAGAAGCGCCAATACCTGTGGGCTAAAAACCTTCTCAGCAGCTGGCTTTTTGGCCTTGTGCTCGCATCAACAGGCCATACGCAAAGCATCAGTATTGAAGGCTTAATCAAGCCCCAGCAGCATCAACGAGCCGAGACTCAACAGCACGTTCTGAAGGTTGCAGTACATAAAAGCAAAGCACTGTGGCAAGCCGCGACCGCCACACAAGCTTGCTACGAATACCAGCCCCCTGTTCAACACAACCTCACTAGAGGCTTTTTAGAGGTGATGATTTTGTGCCGCGCCCTACATACTGCTGGCGCAGAGTTTAAAATAGAGATTGTCGATACACCGAGCCACGCCCGTGCCATACGCATGGTTGAGTCTGGCGCGGCGGACATATTAGGTGAAACAACATGGTTGCGTAACGCCAATCCAAATGAAGTACTGATCAGCTCTGCCGTGATTCGCTTAGGCAAGCTCGAAAAAGGCCTCTACACCAAGGCCGAGCACCCCGCCCAACAACAAGTTCAAGATGCTCAAAGCGTTCAAGGTCTACGAGGCATCACGGTGGATTTCTGGAAAACCGATCGTAAAGCCCTCGAAGACATTACTCCGCTCAGCTACAGTGCTGCCGCTTTTGATAATTTACACAATATGCTTGTTGCTGGACGTGCTGACTTTACTTTATTTAAGTTCCCCCAAAGCCAAGATCTCAGTATCGATATCCACGGCCAGCGTTACCTACCGTTAAAAGGAGTCAAAGTGCAACTCATGGGTACTCGCCACTTCCTTATCGATAAACAACACCTTCAAGCGGAGCTTATACTGCAAGCTATCAACCAAGGTTTAGAACAGCTTCACCAAACAATGGATGTGGAAGATTTTATTGGCTCGGCGCCACTATGGGTACGAGATTGGCAGGTGCTGAATAACGCGTTCACAGAAAGTTCTAAGTAACATTCCCCGCTAACTGACCCACATCAAGAGCCCCCTTAACCACCCCGCTACATTGCTCGGCTTGAGATGAACAGAGAATGGGGAAAAGTCACCGTGCTAGATTGGGACTGCGACAATACTGAAGCGCTTGCGAAAGAATTTCGTGAAGCTGAAAAACAAAAAAACGGGGCAAAAGCGGGAACGGCACAGCAGGCAGTAAAAGCCTCGGATAAGCGTGTTATCAATGGCGTCAGTGACGTCAACCAACTTGCTCCTTTTGCCTACCCTTGGGCGTGGGAATATTTTTTAAACGCCAATAAAAACCACTGGACCCCACTTGATATCAACATGTCACAAGACGTGTACGACTATCACCACAAGCTCAATGATGCCGAACGACATATGTATGAGAACGTACTCTCGTACTTAACCACCTCAGATATTCTTGCCATGCGCAATGTCGGCCTTGCGGTGATGGAAAAAATGACTGCGCCTGAGCTACAAATTTATCAGGCCCGGCAAGTCTATGAAGAAAGCTTACACACATGGACCTACCAACACTGTATCGAGACACTGAACTTAGACCAAAGTGAGATTTACAACCGCTACCGCGTTGTGCCTGAGATCAACCAAAAGATTCAAATTGCCAACCGTCGCCTGCATAGTGTCTTGCGATCAGATATTGATCTGACTGATAAAGACGAACTACACAATTTTGTCTTGGCTTATATGTTCTTTGCCGCGATCTTTGAGGGCTGTTGGTTCTACAACGGTTTCAGCCCTATTTTCAGTTTGCAGCGCCGTGGCATGATGAAGGGCACTGCCGAACAACTTCAATACATTATGCGTGATGAAATTCTACATGCCGGTTTTGGTATTCGTGTTGTCAGCCAGATCCTCATAGAGAATGACATTGAACTCGATATGCAGGCCATCAGAGAAATGTGGGATGAAGCCGAAGCAGCAGAAAAAGTCTACGGCAACTATATATGCCGACAAGGTGTTTTTGGTTACAACGCAGAAGACCATATTGAACAATTCCGCTACATTGCCAACCGCCGCGCCAAACAACTTGGCCTGCCTGAGCCTTTCCCTGGAGCAAAATGCGCTCTACCTTGGCTCGATGAGCAAGCCAATATTCGCAAAGAGAAAAATTTCTTTGAAACTCGCGTCACCGAATACCAAGCAGGGGGCCTAGAGTGGGACTAGCTTTAGAGCTGATTAGACCCTAAAACTTAATCCCCCCCTTGATCGATTGGGCAACAGATTTCTGCTGCCCGCCTTTTATATCCCTGCCCATCTTATGCTGCAGCTCTGTGTTATGCTGCAAGCTTTATCTCAAAAGCCTTTTATCTAACGTTTATGACAAGTGATTCAAGCGGCTCTCACTGGTTTAGCCGCCTGCGCCAGCATCAAATATACAAAGAGTTCCAACGCTTCTTTCTTAGCGGCCTTGGTGCAACAGCTATTCACTACGCCCTTATGATTTGGTTAGTAGAACTCGGAATGCGGCCAACTTGGCTAGCCAGTAGCATTGGCTTTATTTGCTCAGCGGTTGTGAACTTCCTACTCGCTCGTTACTTGGTTTTTGATAGCAAGGCGCCTTGGAAACACGCCGGCCTACGCTATGTACTTATGATCGGCGGGGGACTGTTGATCAACGCCATTGCCTTGGCTTATTTAAATTCTTTTATTCATTACCTAATCGCCCAGATCGGCGCGACCGGTTTGGTGTTTATCTATAACTTCTTTGCCAGTAAATACTGGGTCCATAAAAGTCAGTAACGCATTTATGAGTACAGTTCCAACACATTGGTTTGTTGCCGATACCCACTTCTGTGAAAGCCGCCCCGAGCATATCGATGCATTTACGCGCCTGTGTCAGCTGCCTAAAGCTGGTGATAGCCTGCTCTTACTTGGTGATATTTTTGAAATTTGGATCGGGGATGATCTTGCCCGCCCAAGTGATGTAGCAATTGAAGAGCAGTTGTTAGCGCTTACTCAGCGTGGCGTAAAGCTCTTCTTAATGCATGGCAATCGCGACTTTATGCTAGGCCCTGCCTTTGCCAAACGAACTGGCTGCAAGCTTATAAACGATCCAACTAAGTGGGTACTTCCTAACGGCCAAGAGGCTTTGTTAACTCATGGAGACTGGTTCTGCACTGATGAAGTAGGCTATCGTCGTTTTCGCCGCATCAGCCGTAACAAGCTATTCCAGTTCTTGTTTAAATGCCTGCCAAGTAGCCGCCGCAAAAACATCGCCAACAAGATTCGAGCTAATAGCATTGCCGCACACAAACGCGGTGGTAACCGCAGTTACGATGCCAATGCCGGCTTAATCCAACAATGGTTCAATAAATACAGTCCGATTAATACGATTATTATGGGCCATACCCACCTGCCCAATTTACATCAACAACAGGCACAAACTCGATTAGTACTCGGTGATTGGCGCGATACACTATGGTACGCCAAAGCCTCTGCAGAAAACGGCGTGCAACTCTTTGAGGCCGACTTAAAACTCACTGATGCCAAGTTGCGTTTTCAGTTTGATTAAGACCATAAGCCATGAATGAACTGCCTATCTATGGCGTTATTGATGAGCTAAAACACAAGCTCAACAGCAGCGATAAAGTCATCCTTGAAGCTGAACCTGGGGCCGGTAAAACCACGGTTGTGCCGCTAGAGCTCATGCAAGAAGAGTGGCTCGAAGAACAACTTATTGTCATGCTTGAACCTAGGCGGGTGGCCGCACGTGCCGCCGCCGAACGTATGGCTGCTAGCTTAAACGAGCCCTGTGGCCAGCAGGTTGGCTATCGTATTCGCCAAGAAAACCGTAGCAGTGTAAGTACTCGCATACTTGTTGTAACAGAGGGCGTATTGACTCGCTGGCTACAACAAGACCCGAGCTTAGAAGGTGTTGGCCTTGTCATCTTCGATGAGTTCCATGAGCGCAACCTAGAGAGCGACCTTGGCCTTGCCTTGAGCTTACAGTGTCAAAGCCTGCTTCGTGATGAAGGTCCTGCGCTTAAATTACTGTTAATGTCGGCCACCCTAAATAGCCAAGTACTTAGCCACTTTTTAAACGATGCCCCCACGGTGCAGAGCCAAGGGCGCAGCTATCCTGTTGAGATCCATTATTATCCTCACACGATTAAACGAACTTATGGTTTTGCAGAAGCTATTGCCCAGGCCTGCTTTGAAGCCCTATCTAAAAACGAGGGCAACTGCCTTGTTTTTTTACCTGGACAGCGAGAAATTCGCGATTGCTTAAGCGCACTCAATAGCTTGCTGCAAAGTAAAAATATGGCCAGCGGTTTTGAACTATTACCGCTGCATGGCGGTTTAAGCTTAGAGGAGCAGCGGCGAGCTATTGAACCTTTAAGCCAGCAAGCTCAACAAAGCTTACGCAAAGTTGTTTTGGCAACGGATATAGCTGAAACCAGCTTAACCATTGATGGCATCAGCCTTGTTATCGACAGCGGCTTACATCGCAGCGCCCAATACGATGCTCGCAACGCCATGAGCCGTTTGCACACCCAACGTATTAGCAAGGCATCAGCGATACAGCGAGCGGGACGAGCAGGCCGCCTCGGCCCGGGAAGCTGTTGGCGCTTATGGCCCGAAGACGAACAAAGCAGCCTAGTCGAGCACAGCCAAGCCGAAATATTACAGGCCGATTTGTGTAACTTTGCCTTGCAGCTCTTTAGCTGGGGGCTACAAAGCCCAAGCGAGTTAGAGTTACTCGACCAGCCCCGCGAAGGTATGTTTCAGCAAGCTGTCGATTTACTACAAAAACTTGAAGCCATTGATGAGCACAACAAGCTTACTCCCCAAGGCCAAACCATGGCCAAGCTACCCTGCCACCCCCGCTTTGCCTATATGTTGCTGCGTGCAGCTCAGCACCAATGCCTATCTGAAGCTGCTTTATTGGCAGCCGTATTAAGTGAAAACCGTCGCCCAAACTTTGCAGGCGCCGATCTACAAGCCCTACTTAACGAGCTGCAGCTGCCTGCCAGCACGCATAGCAAGAAACAAGCGGCTAACAAGCAAATACAAGGCTTTAGGTATCAGATCAAGCAGCAGCAAAAACGCTTTATATCCTTATGCAAAGGCATGCAAGCTGAGTATGACAAACCCATAGAAGCCATGGCATTTCTGCTCGCCTGTGCGTTTCCTGACCGAATCGCCAAGCTGCAAAACCTTGAGCAAGGCAGCTACAAGCTAAGTAATGGAAGACGAGCAAGCTTAGCCACTAACGAAGCCTTAAGTGCCAGCCCCTATATCGTTATTGCTGAACTTGGCGGTCATGCTGAACAAAGCGTTGACCGTATCTACGCTGCGATTGAACTGCCAGAGCTTTTATTAAAAAACGAACTTAAAGCGCTCTGTCACAAACAGCACCGCTTTGAATGGCAGGCCGATCAAGACCGCTTTATTGCTTTAAAAGAATCTTATGTAGGGGCTTTGTTAATCGGCAGTGAGCAGCAAAAGAAGGTAAGTGATGAGCAGCGCCGTGAAGCGCTACTTAATTTTATTCGCAAGCAAGGCTTACACATACTTAATTGGGATGACGGCTGTATCAACCTGCAAGCCCGTGCCGAACTGCTTAAACATAAAGCCTCTTTGCTTGCCGCGTTTCAGCTTGAAAGTAAAGACTGGCCTAGTTTTACTGAAAGTGATTTATTACAAGAGCTTGAGCTTTGGCTCGCGCCAAGTCTTACTAAGGTAAAGCGCCTAAGTGAACTCAAAAAAATAAAGCTTGAGCCGCTATTAAAACAACGACTTAATTGGGCCCAGCAAAGCGCCTTAAATGAACTGTGCCCAGAGCGCATCGGCGTTGCCTCAGGTAACCAATACAGTATTGATTACAGCCAGTCACCTCCCGTACTCGCCTGTAAATTACAAGAGATGTTTGGCTGGCAGCAGGGCCCCAGTATCTTAAAAGGCCAACTGCCTTTGATGTTGCACTTGTTGAGCCCCGCCCAACGCCCCCTGCAAATTACGCAAGACCTCGTTGGCTTTTGGCAAAACAGCTACGAGCAAGTAAAAAAAGAAATGAGAGGTCGTTACCCCAAACACCCTTGGCCAGATGATCCTGTGCAAGCTCAAGCGACTCGCTTCACCAAAAAACGCAGTGGACAACAATAATCACAACTAAAAACGCCCGTATGAAGACCTTCCACACGGGCGCTTTGTAAGCCGTTTATTTAACCAGTAACCAATCAAATAAGGGCTAATGTAACAAGTAAATAAGTTCGCTTACTGTCTACAAATCAAACAAGCTATTAAATCCAACTGGTAAACCACATACGCTGATAAAAACCATCGGCAGTTGTTGTAATACCCAAATAAATCGGTAGCCAGTAAATAAAGGCGGCCAATATAAGCGAGACAATAAAAATACCTAAGCCACGTGATATCCACCCTTTACAAAGATCAAGCAATGGCCGCCCACTTAAAAGATGCGTAATTACCCAAGCCAAAGCCAATAAAGAGAACAACGACGCTGGAATATAGTGGTAATAAAAGAGGCAGCGACTTACAAAGGCCCAAGGTAGGAAATTCGCAGCATATCCGCCAATACAAATCGACATAAACATCAATTCAGAATGGATGACGCCTTTACGCAAAGCGCGCTGAAGGTGGTAATCCCAGACCGGTAACATCAATAAGACACTTGCAGCACCCAACCAAATAATGGCCGGATTCCCCATTAGGTGTACGTCGGTAAACATCTTCACACCATCAACCACCTCTTTTTCAAAGAGGTAACTCATGGGCCTTGCCATAACAGGCCAGCCGTACCAGCTGGAACAATAAGGGTGGGCATCCGCCTCTACTCGGCCATGATACGCAAAGATTTGGTGGTGAACCTCAGCAAAACCATAATCAGGAATCATGCTGATATGGGGAATCCACAACAAACAATACAGCACGAACCCCGGCACCAGCAGAATGGGGATTAATAAAAACGGGTTTATTTTTACAATGGCTTTAAACACCGCCAAGGGTTTCGCAGTTAGATCCAAACCTAGGTATTTAGAGCGTAAATACAAGATGTAACTCAGTACACATGCACCCCAAACCACGGCAGAGAAGCCAAGACCATTCCACTTAATACTGTAAGTCAGGCCCAACATTGCTGAGCAAGCGGCAAGGAAATAAAGTTTCTTATGGGACTCAGCCGTCGTCACTTTACCTAGAAAGTAGAGCGCCGACATACCAAAGGTGGCAATATAAATATTGTTTAAGCCATAGCGCGACTCAACAATTAATAAACCTTCAAAGCACACCAAAAAGGCCATGACCAAGGACGCGAGACGGTTTGGCCAAAGTGCATATACCGTTCTAGCAGCGATAGGTACTAATAAAGTCCCGGTAACCGCATTTACCCAGCGCCTTGCCGTAGGGGATAACTCCGCCAACTCGACCTGAGTGAGTTCATAGGTTTCGGTAAAGGGCATCAAATTGTAGAGCCAGATTCCCGTACCAATAATGTACTTACTTAAGGGCGGGTGGGCATCAAAGAAGGTAACATCGGTCAGATAGTTATAAGCGTATTGTGAGAAGTAGACTTCATCAAAGACCATCGAATCAAAGCGCGATAGAGTCCAAAAGCGGATCACAGCAGCCACAAAAGTCAGTAGCCCAAGAATAACCCAATAGCGGCGACCATTGAGCAATAAGCCCCAGTCGAGCCCCTGCGCTACAGGATTGGCAATAACCGCCGACGACGCTTGTACATCTTGCATTTCGGGTGTTGAGCTACGGCCCGTATTCTTATGTTTATTCTTCTTAGCCATGAGTATCTACGCACTATCTATGCTTAAAAACAGAGCGCGGATACTAACATATTTCACCGACTCTCCTAGCGCAGACAGATCTAATTCAAACTTTCCAATCATCAAAATTGTGAGTGAATACGACTTTCCTCCCAGCGACAAATACTTCTATTGCACTTATGATGGAGCACCTTAAGCCATCACTACCTTAAAGCCCCGTATCAATACAAGTGATAATACAATGACAGAAGAACATAAAAGCCTCGCAATCGTTGTGCCTTGTTATAACGAAGAAGAGGCTCTTGAATTTAGCTTTGCCAGATTGAATGCCTTACGCGAACGCCTTGTTACGAGCAAGTTAATCAGTTCCAGCTCCAAACTTTACTTTGTTGATGATGGCAGCGCAGATCAAACATGGGCAACGTTAAGCCAGCTTGCCGATGAGCACGACTACGTATGCGCTCTTAAATTAAGCCATAACCGAGGCCACCAAAACGCCCTTTATGCAGGCTTATGCGCAACAACCGAAGACGCTGTTGTCAGTATTGATGCCGACCTTCAAGATGACCCAGACTGCATAGAGCAAATGATGCAGCACTTCTTAGAAGGTAAAGATGTGGTTTATGGTGTGCGCGAAGAGCGAAAAAAAGATACCGCCTTTAAACGCCTGAGCGCCGAGGGCTATTACCTCATGATGCGTAAGATGGGCGTAGACTTGGTATTTAATCATGCCGACTACCGCTTGCTTTCGCGCCAAGCACTCGATGCCCTATTAAGCTACCCCGAGCACAACCTGTTTTTGCGCGGCCTCGTTCGAGAGCTAGGCTTCGCAAGCTCAACGGTTAGCTATAAACGTGAAGAACGTGTTGCTGGCGAAAGTAAATACCCTCTACGCAAGATGCTTAGCTTTGCTTGGGAAGGCATTAGTGCCTTTTCTACAGCGCCCTTACGTGCAATTACCGTCCTTGGTTTTTTCTCCAGCTTAGTATCGATTAGTATTCTATGTTGGGTGCTGCTAACTCGAGTATTTACCGATAGCGCCCTACCCGGCTGGGCATCCATCTTATTACCCCTACTCTTTATTGGCAGTGTACAGCTAGTCAGCCTTGGTATTATTGGTGAGTATCTAGCTAAAATCTTTGATGAAGTAAAAAGGCGCCCACGCTTTCATATAGAAAAGAGCCAAAACGCAAATAAAGAGCTCAAAACCCGCTAAGCTCACTCAGCAATAAACATCAGTCTGACTGAACCTTGTTTATCACATCTTAAGCTAGGCAAGGGCAACTTAAGAATAAAGCGCCTAAGAAAAAGACAAATAGAAACAACACTAAGGGCCGGCACGATAAATAGCCGGCCTCTGTCTAACGCACAATTACTTCTTTATCCGCATCAACCGCGTTCAATTCAGGCGCTTCAGTATCAAGTGTTATGATTGGATTTACCCAGTTCGCGTGATCACTATTGGGTGAACCGACCGACAGCACTTTAAGCTCGAGCATATTGGTACCACTCACATCCAAATCTGCGCTGACCGCAGCGCCTGAGCCCGATATTCTCTGCGAGCGCCATATCTCTTTGTTATCTGCTCGCACAACAAACACCACCGCACCGGCTTTGCCAACCTCATCATCAATACCGGCGATAAAACTAAAACGCTGAGCTTGATCCGGTAATTTATAACGTATAACAGAATTAGAATGGGTACCTAAACCGTCCCCGTAGCGCTGTCCATCAAGGCTTAAAAAATTACCATCATAACTTCGATCGACATGTAGTTTACCGTGATCTTGACGACTATAGAGAGGCTCAAGCTTGCTTAAAAGAAGCTGCTCTTTATCTAGGGTGAGCGTGTCTGGTCGCCCTCCAAAGGTAAGGTAATAAGCCATAAATAAAAGCATTAGCGGCATTGCCACTAATGCAAGCTTTGGCGATTTGATAAGCCTGCTTAGCCCCATCACAACGACGTTGTTTAAACGCCCCTGGCTCATATGATCTACAAAGGCATAAGCAAAAGTTAGGCTTGTCATTAAAGCCAATGATGGAAATATATTTAAGCTGTGATGACGCAAAATAATATCGATATTTAAGTACGCTATCAGCGTAAGCATAATGGCGTAAAAATAGTGAGTTCGAGCTAAACCGACATAAGCAAGAGCGATAATCACGCTAGGCATGATATAGCGCTCGTGCATAGCTGGTAGTAAGGTAAAAAAGCCCAAAGCACAGAGCATCGCTACCCGCAGGATATAAACTTGAAAATCACGCTCAAAACCTAGGTGCTTCTGCTTGATTAAATCAAAAAGACCATGTACAAAAATTACACAGCAAAACAACGCAAACGACAACATCCCCACATGCTTAACACTCAAGACATTACGCAAGGTCGGATCTTGAATCGACTGCAGTATTGGATCTGAATCTGCCCCCATATTGCCAAACAACAATAGCGGCAAATTTGCAGCATTTAGTGAACCGTAAGGATATTGCCCCAAGGTATTGATATACGCATGCTCAAAGGCACTTTTAAACTCTCCAACCAGAATAAAAGGAGCAAAACCGAGTAAAAAGACAGGGATCGCTAGTAAACAACCGATGATATGCACTTTCGGTCTTGTGAAGAATAAAATTGCAAATACAGGAGCAAAACAAATCATCTGGAACTTAGTTAACAACGCTAAACAATATAAGGGTACAGCTGCTACAGCCCAACGCTTATCCATCCCTAAGAGAATGGATATCAGCGCTATTGTTGTAGGGAAGACATCAACCTGCCCCCATATAGGCCCATCCAATAACAATGCTGGGTTAAATACCGTAAATAGTAATACCGAGTGGAATTGAACCTTAGAACTTTTTTCATGATTTAAAAGTTTATAAACAACAGAAATTAACACGCAATGCGAAAGAGCAATCGGAAGCTGGGCAAAGAACTTTAACTGTAAATTTGTTGCAATAAACGACTCTGTGGCAAGGTAAAACTTAGAAACCAGCCACAGCCAGTGAATATAAATAGGGGGGTAGTCTCCATGAAACGCCTTATAACCTCCCCCGGCCAACTGTTTGGTCCAGTTTGACCAAAAGGTCATGTCGCTTAGATGTCCCGATAAAAATAAAGCCAATAGATTAAACAACAGCGCCGCTACAAGATATATCTTCAGCCACTGTGAGCGAGCGATAAGGCCCTCGTCTTTCATCACTCGTGAGCGCATTAATGCAGCCTCACTGGCACTAATAACACTTGGCGTAATTTGAGGGATATTCACTGCAGTATCAAAATAAGGCGCATCATCACGTGTGATATCTTTAACTTCGGCAGACTCACCGGCTAGGTCACTAACAGAATCGGCTTGCTCACTTGGGTTTTGCTTATCACTTCTTGCCTCTACGCCAAACTCCTGCTCATTGGACAAAAGCGTTTGAGAAGCAGAAGGGCTATTAGTTTCAAGACCTAATTCAGAGCTAGTCTCTGTGCTATCTTTGGAATCCATTTTATTATTATCGCAACTGGAATGGCTAAACCACTAATTATACCAACAAGACAACGCAGACCAAGCTTAGAAATAAAAAGAGCAGAGAAAACATGAGCCAACTCCCAGACTCATGCTTTGGACTTAATGCCAAGTTAGTTATATAACTTAGCTTTGTATTCAGAAATGACACTATCCCAACTAAAACGCACCGCTTCGGCGTTTTGGGCAATTTTTTCAAAGGCCGTTTTATCGTTTTTAAACAACGCCAAACTGTCTTTAAAGCAATTCAGCATGGCCTCAGCTTGGCTATGCTCATCGTGTCCCTCAAAGCAAAAGCCGGTTTCCAGATGGGCTACCGTGTCTTTTAAGCCACCAACGCGATTGACCAAACAAGGCTGGCCGGCACGCATAGCCAATAACTGACTGATCCCACAGGGCTCAAATGAGCTGGGCATTAAGAATAAGTCACCTTGGCTATAAAGCTGATCCGCAAGTGCAGGTGAGAAACCATTTAAGAACACAAAGTTCTCATGCTCTGCACTTATCTGTACCAGCTGCTGCTCAAGTTGCGTATCACCACTACCGACCATCAATAACAAGGCGTCATTACCTGCGTGTTTGAGCATCGCTGATAATACCGTTTCACCCGTGCTTGTACTTGCACACAACAAACGCATTTTTTGTTCAGTCACACGACCAACAGAACTTAAGATCATTTTAGCTTTGCGAGAGGCGGCCCAAGACGCTAAGCGTTTTTCGGCTAGCCAGTGCGCCGTTTTTAACGATGCCTCTTTCGCCGCCCAACTAAGTAGAGTTGCTTGCGCCAACTTTACAAATGAGACTTTAGCGAGTGGTTTTACTTTTTTGACTGCATTGTAATCACAGCCGTTCAAGATACCAAATAAAGCACCTTGTTCTGCTCGCATCTGTAAATCTGCTTCTAAACCTTCGCCACCATAAATACCCGCAGCATGGTTCGAAGCTTGCTGAATTTCCTCAGCGTAGGTCGGCGAAACGGTATGAACTTTATCTGCAATGACAATACCTGCACGCATTGGGTTAATACAGTGCGGATAATCTGGGTCTGCAATACCACGAGGATCGAGTACTAGCTGGGGGAACCACTGCTCAAATGAAGACTCGTGTCCACGAAACGGCCTAACACCTTGCATCGCCAAATTGTGAATACTGTACACCGTACGTATAGAGTTTAAGTTGGCAAACTGTGGTGCCAAGCGCATTAGTATCAATAAAAACGCGGCGTGCCAATCGTGGGCATGAATAATATCAGGACGCTCAATTACCCCCTGCTCTAAGGCTTCGGCAATGGCCATACAGAAAAAAGCAAATTTAGTCGCATCTGTAGCAAAAGGAGCATCGGCACCGTCATGGCAATACACTGTCTCCCCTTGAGGAGAAAAGCGTGTGTGGTGAACAATCCAAGCATCCACACCGCTATGCTGATAGCGGTAAAAAAGAACACGGTGAGACGCACCTGCAAAATCAACCTTGATTTCACCGGCCACTTTAGCTTGAGGTAAACGTGAGAGCATACCGTAAGAGGGAATAATGGTTTGTACAGAGTAGCCTTGTTCAACTAAAGCTTTGGGAAGATCACGAATAACATCACCAACACCACCAACCTTAGCACCTGGAAGCGCATCGTTTTCAGCCGCGACCATGAGTATTTTTTTATTTTCCATTACTGCTTATTAAACCTTATATAACAGTGCTTTTTGCAGATATTAAAGGGAGACTCAAAGACAAGCCTCCCTCAGCACTTAGAAAGCTTCTTGCTGACCAAGCATTTTACGTGTGACGAGCACAACGCCTTTTTTACTTACACGGAAGCCACGAGCTTGATCGTGCTCGTGATCATAACCAATAACCGTATTCTCGGGAATTTTACAACCGGCATCAATAATAGCCTTACGGACTTTTGCCCCTCGGCCAATTTCTACTTCTGGCAGTACCACGCTTTCTTCGACTTCGGCATAAGAGTTCACACGAACATCAGAAAATAACAAAGACTTACGTACGGTTCCGCCACTAATAATACAACCACCACTAACCATAGAATCAACTGCTGAACCGCGACGTTCATCGTCATCAAAAACAAATTTCGCAGGTGGCAATTGTTTCTGAAAGGTCCAAATAGGCCAATCATGATTATAAAGGTTTAAAGCCGGACTCGGCTCCACTAACTCCATATTTGCTTGCCAGAAGCTATCCAAGGTACCGACATCACGCCAGTACGACTGTTCGCCCGTATCGTGATCACGGAAACGATAAGCGCAGACCTTTTGGTTGTCGATGATTTTAGGAATGATATTTTTACCAAAATCATGTTCACTGTCGTCTTCAGACGCGTCTTCTCTTAGCTGATTAAATAAGAAGTCGGCATTAAAAATATAGTTACCCATCGACGCTAAGGTGTGGCCGGGCTTATCGGCAAGCTCAGTTGGGTGAGCTGGCTTTTCATCAAAACGAACAATACGGTTATCACCATCGACCGTCATCACCCCAAATTCACCTGCAGCCTCCTCGATAGGAACTTCTATGCAGCTAACCGTTAGATCTGCGCCACTCTCTACATGAGCAGCCAACATCGAACCATAATCCATTTGATAAACATGATCACCACTTAAAACAATCACGTATTTAGGGCTTTGCTCCGCCAGAATATCCATATTTTGGTAAATAGCATCGGCAGTGCCTTGATACCAGTTTGGTGAATAGCGCTGCGATGCAGGAAGTATTTCAACATACTCCCCCAGTTCTTTCTTAAAGTGACTCCAACCCGCTTGAATATGTCGAATAAGGGAGTGCGCTTTATATTGAGTGAGGATGCCAACACGGCGAATACCTGAGTTCACGCAGTTTGATAATGGAAAGTCGATAATACGAAACTTCCCACCAAAGTGCAGAGCCGGCTTGGCACGCCAATCCGTCAACTCATGCAGACGACTGCCTCGCCCACCAGCGAGAATAACCGCAACAGTGTCACGCGTCAGACGACTTACATAGCGTGAATTAGGATCTAACATAGTTCTACTCCATTGGTTTTATAGAAGCTTCCAGATATCTTGCGCGTACTCCCGAATCGTGCGATCACTGGAAAACTTTCCGCTAGTAGCGGTATTTAATATGCTGCTCTGGGTCCACAGCTCTTTATTTTTATAAGCCGATGCTGCTCGGTTTTGAGCATCGACATACGATCTAAAATCAGCGGCAACCATCCACGGATCATGTGGATTAAGTACGGAGTCAATTAAGGGCTGAAATATACCCTCTTCGAACATACTAAAGTGCCCACATTGCAACAAGCCCATCA
This sequence comes from Agaribacterium sp. ZY112, assembly GCF_041346925.1. NCBI lineage: Bacteria > Pseudomonadati > Pseudomonadota > Gammaproteobacteria > Cellvibrionales > Cellvibrionaceae > Agaribacterium > Agaribacterium sp. ZY112. The sequence continues at coordinate 4,171,909 of NZ_CP166840.1, forward strand.
CGCGAGCAAGATCAGGGTCTGACTCAACAATATGTTCAGGTTTGTGTGATATTCGATGCTGAACAATTTCATCTTCTTTTAAGCCAAACAAGAAGAAATGCTCTTCACCAACAGCATCAAGGATCTCAATATTCGCGCCATCGTAAGTACCAATGGTTAAAGCGCCATTCATCATAAACTTCATATTGCCCGTACCTGAAGCTTCCTTACCGGCGGTACTAATCTGCTCACTGAGATCAGCAGCAGGGCAAATGACTTCCATTGCACTGACATTGTAGTTGGGTAAAAAAGCCAAGCGCAGGCGCTCACTAACACGTTCATCACTGTTGATTACTTCTGCAACATTGTTAATTAACTTAATCAATAATTTAGCAAGAAAATAACCTGGAGCGGCTTTACCACCAATAAGCACACAGCGAGGTACAACCTGATCGGCCTCACCCCGGGTAATCTTATCGTACAGGTGTATAACGTGTAGAACGTTTAGTAACTGACGTTTGTATTCATGAATACGCTTAACCTGAACATCGAAAATAAAATTTGGGTCAAACTCAACGCCACATTTATCTTGAACCAATTGAGAGAGGCGCTGCTTATTATAATGCTTTACTGCAGCCCATTTTTTCTGAAAAGCGCTATCACTTACATAGCTTTTTAATTGCGACAATTGCTCTAATTCACAGATCCACTCAGTGCCAATTTTCTCATCAATTAAGGATTTTAAATCAGGATTACAATGAGCCAACCAGCGGCGCGGAGTCACTCCGTTAGTTTTATTATTAAACTTATTAGGCCACAAGGCGTAAAAATCTTTAAACAAACCACGAGTTAATAAATCAGAATGTAAAGCCGCAACACCATTAACCGAGAAACTACCAACAATACCTAGATACGCCATACGCACATGTGGTTCATGGCCTTCTTCAATAATGGACATTCGTCGCTGACGCTCAACATCGCCAGGCCAGCAATGTGCAACTTCAACAAGAAAACGCGCATTAATCTCATAAATGATATCAAGCAGACGAGGCAGTAACTCACCTAATAAACGCACAGACCAACGCTCTAACGCTTCTGGTAACAAGGTGTGATTGGTATAAGCCATGGTACTTGTAGTGATCGACCAAGCCTTTTCCCAATTTAAACCCTGCTCATCGACTAATAAGCGCATAAGTTCAGCAACAGCCAAAGTAGGATGGGTATCGTTTAATTGAAAACAGTGAAACTCAGCAAAGCGGTCAAAATTAGGACCAAACTTTAAGGTCCAGTCTTGAATGACATCCTGCAAGCTAGCTGATGCTAAAAAGTACTGCTGCCTTAAACGTAACTCTTTGCCATTTTCACTGGCATCATTAGGGTAAAGCACCATGGTAATTTGCTCAGCAAGGTTTTTCTGAGCAACGGCATCAGCATAATCACCATCGTTAAAATCTTTTAAATTAAATTCATCTGTCGCAGATGCCTTCCATAAGCGTAGTGTATTCACCACACCATTTTTATAACCAGGAATAGGCATATCAAAAGGCACGGCTAAGACATCATGCGTATCGACCCAGCGGACACACATGCGCCCAGCATCATTACTGTAATGCTCTGAACGACCATAGAATTTAACTTTACATGTTCGATCTGGCTGCTCGATCTCCCAGGGATTACCTGCCATCAACCAGTGGTCAGGGTTTTCTACTTGACGTCCTTCTCGAATACTTTGGTGGAACATACCGTATTCATAGCGAATTCCATAACCGCGCACGGGTAATCCTAGATTGGCACAGCTATCCATAAAACAAGCCGCTAAACGGCCTAGACCACCATTACCGAGGCCAGCATCACGCTCTTCCTCTTCGAGTTCTTCATAATTCAGGCCCAGCTGTTTTAATGCCTCCGCAGTCGGCCCTTCTAAGCCCATATTTAAAATTGCATTATTCATGCTGCGCCCAAGTAAAAACTCAAGCGACAAATAAAAACCACGCTTGTTTTCATAAGAGCGTTCGGCTAAACGTGTTTTTTGCCAATTTTTCATTAACTGATCACGGACTGTAAGCTCTAAGGCCTTACCCCACTCATGCGCGGTACTGCGATCATCGAATCGGCCCAAACTGTAAAGCAGGTGACGCCGTATTCCATCAAGCACCTCACTATCTGCCCCACTAGCTATTTGAGCATCCACATTAACCTCTTTACTAGGTTTGCTCTCTTTTTCTCGACTTACTGCTTTCACTGTCATAGCTGTGCTCACTCCTAGAGTTCTCGCTAAACAAATACTGCCTTAAGTAATTGCACGGATCGTGCCGCCATAGGGCTAGCCTGCCCTACAGATAAATAATCTTGTTTTGCATCGCCATTTTCATTTTGGGTATCGAGCAAACACTGCCACTGCTCAACACCGTCAGCTTCGGGTAGCCTGAAATCTAGAGCCTCACTGTGAGCATTAAAAGCCAACAAAAGTATATTACGCTTACCATCAAGGCTGCTTTCTAGCATCCAGCCGATTTGATTGTGGCCTTGGTGCCAATCGTCATGCGCCATCGCATTACCAAAGCAATTAACCCAATGCGAGCACTGACCTTCAACCGACATATCTTTAGGCTTATGCAGATATTTTTCAGAGCGAAGTAACTGCAGCTCCGATCTCAAAGCGATACAACGCGCGGTAAATGCTTTTAATGTTTTGGCTTTATCATCGAGCTCTGGCCAAGCAAACCAATTTATTTCGTTATCTTGGCAGTAGGCGTTGTTATTACCACCTTGACTGCGGCCAAGCTCATCACCACCAAGTAGCATGGGTGTGCCTTGGCTAAACATAAGCGTTGCAATAAAGTTGCGCTGTTGACGCCGACGCACGCACTCAATTTGGGCGTCGTCACTTGGACCTTCAACACCGTAGTTATCACTGAAGTTAGCGTGATGACCATCACGGTTATTTTCTTTATTTGCTAAATTATTACGCTCTCGATAGCTAACAAGATCACGCAAGGAAAAACCATCGTGACTGCAAATAAAGTTCAAACTTGCGCGAGGGCCTCGTGCTGCGTACTCAAACAGATCTGAAGAACCATGTATGCGCTTAGCAAACTCGGGCAGAACTCCCGGTTCGTTAAGCCAAAAGCGCCGGCAAATATCGCGATATTTGTCATTCCACTCTGACCATTGTGAAGGGAAAGCGCCAAGCTGATAACCACCCGGACCGATATCCCAAGGCTCTGCTATAAACTTCGTATCTGAGAGCTGAGGATCTTGAGAAACCGCTTGGAAAAATGCCGCTGATTGACTAAAGCCACTTTCATTTCGCCCAAGAATACTTGCCAAATCAAAGCGAAAACCATCTACCCCCATTTCAATTGCCCAATACCTAAGGCTATCGAGCACCAATTGCATTACTCGAGGGTGCTCAACCCTTACCGTATTGCCGCAACCTGTATCGTTAACATAATAGCGTTCATTACCACTCTCTAAGCGATAATAACTGCGATTATCAATGCCTCTAAAGCTGAGCAAGGGCCCAAATTGATTCGATTCGGCAGTGTGGTTATAGACCACATCCATGATGACTTCGAGCCCAGCTTCGTGCAAAGCTTTAACCATAAGTTTAAATTCTTCACGCTTACCGCTACTTAGGTAGTCTCGGTGAACACAGAAAAAATTTAAGGTGTTATAACCCCAGTAATTACTCAAACCCTGCTGAACTAAAAACTCTTCATCGATAAAACTGTGGACCGGCAACAACTCAACGGCGGTCACACCTAAAGATTTAAGATAATTAATACTTTCGGGGTGGGCTAAACCGGCAAAGCTTCCACGAATATTCGCAGGCACATCAAGGTTTAACTGGCTAAAGCCGCGAACATGGCATTCATAAATAACCGTATCAGACCACGGTATTTTAGGCTTGGCAGCTTCAATTGCAGCGATCTCGTCTACGCTACTTAACTCACAAACAATGCCTTTAGGCATCATCGCAGAGCTGTCACTGTCGCTGATACTTAAATCTTTTTGTGGGCTTTTACTATCGTAAGGAAAGAGGTTCTTATCCCAACAAAAATCCCTATCAAGCTCTTTAGCATAAGGATCAATTAGCAATTTATTGCGATTAAAACGCAGGCCTTGCTCAGGTAAATAAGGCCCATCTACTCGGTAGCCATATTTAACCCCCGCTTTTAGGCCTTGCACATAAACGTGCCAGCAGTGGTTTTCACCTTTACTAAGCTGAATACTTTGTATTTGCTGCTGACCAATATCATCAAACAAACAAAGCTCTACACCCTTAGCGTGCTCACTGAATAAAGAAAAGTTAACCCCCTCTTCATCCGGCGTGGCCCCCAAGGGCCATGCTTTACCCGGTAGGCAGCCATAATCACTCATTAGTCAGCCTCGTACTCAAATATAACCGTAGCCAGAGGAGGAACAGTGACAACAATACTTCTCTCGCGCCCCTGCCAGCTTTGCTCAATACTTTCTACCACACCAGCATTGCCCATATTAGAGCCACCGTAAATATCGGCATCGGTATTTAATTTTTCACGATAATTACCCGCAAGATCCACACCCACACGATAATCTTCACGTGGCACGGGCGTCATATTGGTAATTACCACTTGCGAACCATTGCCTTTGATTGATTTTCTTAAAAAGGCAAACACACTGTTGTGCCTATCATCAGCTTCAACCCACTCAAAACCTTCTGGCTCACAGTCGTTGTCATAAAGAGCTGGTGAAGCGACATATAAGTGGTTTAAATCACGAATTAAATTCTGAACACCTTGATGCTCTTTTAAATCAAGTTGATGCCAACACAAGCTGCCGTCATGATCCCACTCTGGGCCCTGACCAAACTCACAGCCCATAAACATGAGTTTTTTTCCTGGATGCGTCCACATAAAAGCGTAATAGGCACGTAAATTAGCGAACTTCTGCCAACCGTCACCGGGCATCCTATCTAAAATAGAACCCTTACCGTGCACAACCTCATCATGACTTAGAGGTAATACAAAATTTTCACTAAAAGCATAAAGTAAAGAGAAGGTCATGTTGTGATGATGGAATTTACGGTGAATAGGTTCCTTGCTCATGTACTCAAGGCTGTCATTCATCCAGCCCATATTCCATTTAAAACCAAAGCCTAAACCACCGGCATAAATAGGTTTACTCACACCCGGCCACGCCGTACTTTCTTCAGCAACCATCATGGTATCGGGGAAATTCTTATACACGCGCTCATTAGTGTTTTTTAAGAAATCAATCGCTTCTAAATTCTCTCTACCGCCAAAACGATTAGCAACCCACTCACCATCTTCTCGACTGTAATCGAGATAGAGCATCGACGCGACTGCATCCACCCGCAGGCCATCAATATGGTATTTATCAAGCCAGAATAAAGCGTTGCTCATTAAGAAACCTGAGACTTCACTGCGACCGTAATTATAAATATAGGTATTCCAATCAGGATGAAACCCCTGACGATGATCTGCGTGCTCATACAAAGGCGTACCATCAAAACGACCAAGGCCATGAGCGTCCGTTGGGAAGTGGCCTGGCACCCAATCAATCAACACAGCCAATTCACTTTGATGGCACTGATCTACAAAATACTTAAAGTCATCGATACTTCCGTAACGACTGGTTGCAGCAAACAAACCAACGGGTTGATAGCCCCAGCTTCCATCAAACGGGTATTCACTAACAGGCATTAACTGGATGTGGGTAAAACCCATGGCTTTGACATAAGGAATAAGTTGAGCGGCTAATTCACGATAACTAAGATAACGATTACCTTCTTCTGGCACACGCTTCCATGAGCCTAGGTGTACTTCATATACCGAAATAGCACTGTCTATTTTAGTGCGCCAACCTCGCTGATCTTGCCACTGTGCATCACCCCATTCGTAGGCATTCTGATCGACTACAACGGAAGCTTGCTGAGGAGGCTGCTCGGCAGCGAAGCCGTAAGGGTCAGCCTTATGAGGAAGTAAATTACCGTGACTGTCTTTTAATTCAAACTTGTACTTTTCCCCTTCAGTAATTTCGGGAATAAAGATTTCCCAAATACCAGAAGGCACTAATTTACGCATCACGTGGCGGCGACCATCCCACATATTAAAATCGCCTACAACAGAGACTCGCGATGCATTTGGAGCCCAGACAGCAAATCGACATCCATCAACACCATCAACAGTCATTAAATGCGCGCCTAAAAACTCATAGGCTTTTTCATTATTACCTTCAGCAAATAGATAGGTGTCTTGCTCATCAATAAGAGAAGCAAAGCGATAACAGTCTTCTATTAATTGCTCACCCCAGTCACCATAAATCTTCAACAAATATTTATCAGGGTTTTTACCGGGTAGAACACCTTCGTACAAACCGTTTGCATGTAGGCACTCCATAGGCGCTAGCATTTCTAGGCCATCGTAGGTCCAGAGTTCTATGTTTTTAATACCCGGAACGTAAGCGCGAACACAATAACCGCCGTCCTCTAGCTCATGCATTCCTAAAACAGAAAAAACGTCGTTACTGCGTGAATCAATTACTGATTGAATCACTTCATTACTAAGCTGTGCTGCCATGAATCTTGTGCCCTTTTACAAACTATTCCGTTTCTCGCTAATTTCAGCGAATAATTTTTGTAAACGTTCAGTCGCAAAAACATCTTCTAAATCGACTAGTAGTTTACGACTCCAATTATCGTGCTCAAGGTAGGTACCAGGCACATTAACGGGAGCATCCATCATCATCAGGTCTTCAAGCTGAAGCATAAAAAACTGTGAAGCAGCCTGACTAGCGAACAACAATAAGGCATCAACTAAAGTCTCATCCGCCTGTCTATTGATATCTTCAAGTTGCCAGCCTTCGGGTAAATACGCGTCGCCCTCTAGCAATTCCAATAGGTGCTTACGCTCTGCTTGACGCAAGCTTTGTGCCGCCTCAAGTGTGTTGTTATCCCCAAGCAAATTGAGGCTGTCACGCAAAATCAAATCACTTCCATTCCACCAGCTGACAATGGTTGGCACATCATGGTTATTAAGCATGGCTAAGGCATGCCTAGTGTAATCACGTGGATGTTTAAATTGCGTGTCACTGTATTTCTCAAAATAAAAAACTTTATTGCTATAAAGACCACAGCGCTGCATCTCGCGGCTAAATTCCTCTGGCACAATGCCTAAATCTTCAGCAATAACGACACATTTATGCAAATAACTTTCTAAGCACAATAAACCTAGAAGCTCCCGGAATGGGTAATAAACATAGGCACCCTTATCGGCTGTAGCACCTGGAGGACACCACCAGAGTCGATATAAACTCATCGCATGATCTATGCGTAAGGCACCACAATGAGTCATATTACTGCGCAACAAATTAATAAAATGGGCAAATCCAGTATGGCGTAATTCAGCGGGGTCCATTGGCGGCAAGCCCCAATTTTGACCAGAAAGAGCAAGTGGGTCGGGCGGTGCCCCAACGGACGCATCGTGGCAAAACAAACGCCCACTAGTCTGAACTTCCGCTCCACCTCCGTTAGCTCCCACGGCTAGGTCCCTGACTAGACCAAGCTTCATCCCTTGTTTATTGGCCACTTGCTGGCATAACTCAAATTGAGTATCGGCATGCCATTGAATGTAGGTATAAAAAGCAAATAGCATTAATTCGCTAGGGCGCTCTGTATCGCCTAGCCAGCTTAGTAAAGACGAGCGCTCGCCACTACGACGCTCCTGCTCTTCAGGAGCCCAATTATTAGCAAGCTGATAATTTACAAAATCAAATAAACTTTCATCTGCCTCTTGTACATAATCAACGAGGCCGGTCAAATCACCCGAGCTTAGAGAAGCATTAAAACACTGCCACAATGCACTGTATTTCAAAGCACGCTGCGCTTCAAAATCAACAACTGCGGCATCACGCAAGAGACTGATGTCAGCCTGATCGACAAAGCTCTCGTTAAAACCATCAACAGCTGTTACATCAATATAGAGGGCATTTAAAAAACGACGATCTGAAGGATTGTAGGGGCTGTAATCGTGTTTGAGATTCACTTGCAGTGCATGGAAAGGGTTGAGACCAATAACGTCAACACCGGCTTTAGCCGAGTGCTCAATCAACTGTAATAAATCGCTGAAGTCGCCAATGCCCCAATTGGTTTTAGAGCGCAGGGTATAAAGCTGCAATAATAAACCCCAAGGGTTCGCGCCTTCATTTTTCGACCATTCAGGTAACCACGCTGTCGCCGGTACTGCAGCTATAGTACAAGTCGTTTTTTTCGAGTTAGACTTAAGACTAAGTTGATAATAATCTGGTTCTAATTGACCTAGAGCTAAACGCCGGCGACTGTAGCGCTTGCCGCCGTGTAAATAATCGCCGACCTCTTCTAATTGCTCTGGAATAAAGACAGATGCGGAGACTGATGCACCTTTGCGATCAAGGCTCCAAGTGATTTCTTGAGAGAGCTCTTCCGGTTGGAAGTTTAAATCTGCAAAGGCACTTTGTGCATCGACCACCTCAAGCTTTGGTAGCCAACTTAGCCAAGGCTTAATGTCTAACTCATAGGCTTCTTGAGCAATCGCTTCTGGGTTATTGGTTTCTACCCCCATAGCAGCGAGTAACTGCAAACGATTTTCTAGCGGGACTTGAGTCAGCTCTCCGCGATAATTATAGAAATCAGCCGCAACGCCACGCCAATACAACAACCTATCCAAATCACTCATTTAAGCGGCCTAAGCCCCCTTTGCTTAAAGTTAACTTCCTTGGTCAGTGCGACTATGCATACGCTACTCGTACTGACAGCTATAGCTCAACCATATTAGCAGGATTCGCCTAGGTTGCGAGCGCCAAAATAGACCAGCCTACGACAGCTTGATACTGCTCAGTTTCTTTAGGCAAAAAAAAACCGAGCCAAAGCTCGGTTTTTTCGCAGAAGCATTCAGAAATTAATCTTCAGCTTCAACCACTTCTTCATCCGCAATAGGAGCAGGGCGATCAACTAGCTCAACATAGGCCATAGGAGCCTTGTCGCCAGTACGATAGCCGCACTTCATGATACGCAAGTAACCACCAGGACGACCTTCATAACGAGGGCCGATTTCGCTGAATAGTTTACCAACGGTCGCTTTATTGCGAGTGCGATCGAAAGCCAAACGGCGGTTGGCGACACTGTCTACCTTAGACAATGTAATCAACGGCTCGGCAAAACGACGCAGTTCCTTTGCCTTAGGCAAAGTAGTTTTGATGATTTCGTGCTCAACAAGAGACGCTACCATGTTTTTAAACATGGCCTTGCGGTGAGAGCTGTTTCTGTTGAGTTGACGGCCACTGTGACGATGACGCATAGCTACAACCTTTACACTTATTTAACGCGCAAGCGCGAATTCAATTCTTTAACTAACTACCCGAAGGTAATTAGTCGTTTTTAAGACTGGCTGGTGGCCAGTTCTCAAGACGCATACCCAAAGACAGACCACGTGAAGCAAGCACATCCTTAATTTCAGTAAGAGACTTCTTACCAAGATTAGGCGTTTTTAACAGCTCAACTTCAGTACGCTGAATCAGATCACCGATGTAGTAGATATTCTCGGCTTTTAAACAGTTCGCTGAACGAACAGTAAGCTCAAGATCATCAACCGGACGCAAGAGGATTGGATCAATCTGCTCTTCTTTCTCTTCCGGCTCAGCGGCTTTTTCACCTTCAAGGTCGACAAATACGGCCAATTGCTGCTGCAAAATGGTCGCTGCACGACGAATTGCATCTTCAGGATCAAGAGTCCCGTTGGTCTCTAAGTCCAACACCAACTTATCAAGGTCAGTACGTTGCTCAACACGAGCACTCTCAACCTTGTAAGCCACACGGCGAACAGGGCTATAAGAAGCATCCAACTGCAGGCGCCCGATTGAACGAGTTTCCTCTTCATCTTGACGACGAGCATCTGCAGGCTCGTAGCCACGGCCACGGGCAACAGTCAAACGCATGTTTAACTCGCTGTCGTTGTTAATGTGAGCCAAAACTAGGTCTGGATTAACAATCTCGACATCGTGCTCAAGTTGAATATCACCAGCAGTAACTGGACCTGGGCCTTTTTTGCTCAGATTAAGAACTACTTGGTCTTTGCCATGCATGATGACAGCTACGTTTTTGAGGTTGAGCAAGATTTCTACGACATCTTCTTGCACACCTTCGATCGCACTGTATTCGTGCTGTACGCCATCGATCTCACATTCAACAATGGCACAACCAGGCATTGAAGAAAGCAGGATACGACGAAGCGCATTACCCAATGTATGACCAAAGCCACGCTCTAGAGGTTCAAGAACCACCTTAGCGTGCGTAGGCGCCAACTCAGTGACATCAATGTTGCGAGGTGTCAAAAGTTCGTTTACAGCACTCTGCATATACCACCCTTTCAGTGTTTATCCGTTTAGGTTTCGTCTAGATTAACGTCAAACGCGATTATTTTGAGTACAGCTCAACAATCAAGTTTTCGTTGATGTGAGCTGGAAGATCTTCACGATCTGGAACGCGCTTAAATACGCCTTCTTTTTTCTCAGCACTTACATCAACCCACTCTACTTCAGCACGCTGAGCAGAAACGTTAAGCGCGTTTTGAATGCGCAACTGGTTTTTAGCTTTTTCGCGAACAGCTACAACATCACCTTCCTGCACACGGTAGGATGCAACATTAACAGTCTGGCCATTAACGAGAATTGCTTTGTGAGATACCAACTGACGAGATTCGGCGCGAGTAGCACCAAAACCCATGCGGTAAACCACATTATCAAGACGACGCTCTAAAAGCTGAAGCAAGTTTTCACCTGTCGCACCTTTGATTCGAGCAGCTTCTTTATAGTAGTTACGGAATTGCTTCTCAAGTACACCGTAAAGACGACGAACTTTCTGCTTCTCACGAAGCTGAACACCGTAATCAGAAAGACGTCCACGACGTGCACCGTGCACACCAGGAATTGTTTCTGCTTTACACTTGCTCTCAAGAGCACGAACGCCGCTCTTCAGGAACAAATCTGTTCCTTCACGACGAGCTAATTTACAAGTAGGTCCAAGATAACGAGCCATTACTAAACCCCCTTATACACGACGTTTCTTCGGAGGACGACAGCCGTTATGAGGCACTGGAGTCGTATCCGTGATATTGGTGATTTTGTAGCCGATGTTATTTAGTGCGCGAACAGCTGATTCACGACCAGGGCCAGGACCCTTAACTTCAACATCGAGGTTTTTCAATCCGTATTCTTGAGCGGCTTGACCAGCACGCTCAGCAGCAACCTGTGCAGCAAACGGAGTTGATTTACGAGAACCACGGAAACCAGAACCACCTGCAGTGGCCCAGCTCAAGGCATTGCCCTGACGATCGGTAATCGTAACGATAGTATTGTTGAACGAAGCGTGAATGTGCGCAACGCCGTCAACTACCGTCTTTTTGACTTTTTTCTTCGCGGTCTTTCCGCTTGGCTTAGCCATAATTCATCATTCCCCTATATTTGGGTGGCAATCTCTTACTTCTTAATCGGCTTACGAGGACCTTTACGCGTACGCGCATTGGTCTTGGTACGTTGACCGCGAAGAGGTAGGTTACGACGGTGGCGCAAGCCACGGAAACAGCCTAGGTCCATCAAACGCTTGATGTTCATAGACACTTCACGACGCAGGTCACCTTCAACAGTAAGCTTGGCGACTTCGTTACGAATTTCGTCCATTTTAGCTTCGTCGAGAGAACCGATCTTTGTAGATTCTTCAATGCCAACGGCTGCACAAATCTGCTTAGCAGAGGTGCGACCGACCCCATATACATAGGTCAGGGAGATGACAGCATGCTTGTTGTCAGGAATATTGACACCAGCGATACGAGCCATTTAAAGCACTCCAATTTTAGATATATTTCAGCATTAACGGCAGTCGTTCAGGTTCTTACCCTATTGGAGACTGCGCTTGATTAGCCCGACAAGTCGGACGACAGTTAATACCGTGAGTTTATCAAACCTAGCGGATTGAAAGGCCAGAGACTTACCCCTCGCCCAAGTACATACTTAGCCTTGACGCTGCTTATGACGCGGCTCAGCACTGCAGATTACACGAACAGTACCTTTGCGGCGTACGATTTTGCAGTTACGGCATGTTTTTTTAACAGATGCACGAACTTTCATCGTCTTACCTCTATATGAAAGGCCGTGGATTCTATCCACAGCAGAAAAAAAGTCAAGAGCTACATCATAAAAAGATATAGCTCTTGACCGTTTATTAGTTAAATCTAGCGGCGACCGTAACTTTGTAAGTTGGCCTTTTTCAATACTGAATCGTATTGATGACTCATTAAATGACTCTGTACTTGAGCCATAAAATCCATCACAACTACAACAACAATCAGTAATGAGGTACCACCAAGCAAGACCGGAATATCAGCGCTGTAAATAAGAATCTGAGGAAGCAATGCAACCGCAGCAATATACAGTGAACCCACAACAGTCAAACGAGTAAGAATGTTGTCGATATAACGAGCACTTTGCTCTCCAGGGCGAATACCCGGAATATACGCACCACCCTTTTTCAAGTTATCAGCAACTTCTTTAGGGTTGTAAATCATTGCGGTATAGATAAAGCAGAAAGCAATAATCAACACAGCAAAGATTACGTAATTCAAAGGCTGGCCAGGACCAATCATCAAAGCCAAATCCTGTAAGATTTCACCAGTCTTACCTTCACTAGCTGAACCACTCCACTGAGCAATTGAAGCTGGGAAAAGCAAAATACTTGAAGCAAAGATTACCGGAATCACACCCGCCATATTGACCTTAAGCGGTAAGTGACTGGTATTTTGCGCAACATGTCCCTGACGGCCAACTTGCTTACGCGCGTACTGAATAGTAATGCGGCGTTGACCACGCTCCATTCTAACTACGAACCAAACAATACCAGTAGCAGCAAAGCCAAGAAGCAGTAACATTAATGGATGAAGGTCACCCTGACGCGTACTTTCAAAAGCCTGGCCAATTGCACTAGGTAAACCAGCAACAATACCTGCAAAGATCAGCATAGAGATACCGTTACCAATACCACGTTCTGTAATCTGCTCACCCAACCACATCATAAATACTGCACCAGTCACTAGTGATGTGACCGCAATGATATGAAAGCTCATTGGATGCAAACCAGAGTATGCATAGCCGCTACCAGCCATACCAGCAACAGTCACAACAGCTTGCACTAGTGCAAGTGCGACAGTTAACCAGCGAGTATATTGGCTAATTTTACGACGACCTGCTTCGCCTTCTTTCTTTAAAGCTTCTAACGAAGGAGTCACTGCCGTCATCATCTGCATAATAATTGATGCAGAGATATAAGGCATAATCCCCAAGGCTAAAATACTCATACGCTCAAAAGCACCACCTGAGAACATGTTTACCATGCCTAAGATAGTGCCTGAGTTTTGTTCGAATAAATTAGCGACTTGCTCGGGATCAATTCCAGGAACTGGAATGTGGGTTCCGACGCGATAAATTAAAATAGCGAGCAATAAAAACTTAAGGCGAGCCCAGAGCTCGCCTAATCCTTTTTGATTCGCTAGAGGTAAACTACCCTGCGTTGCCATTCTTATTCTCTCTTAGCTGTGTCTTACCACAAGAGCAAAATTACTCTTCGATCTTACCACCAGCGGCTTCAATTGCAGCCTGGGCGCCTTTAGTAACGGATAAGCCTTTCAAAGTAACGGCTTTAGTTACGTCACCAGAGAGGAAAACCTTGACGCGCTTAATACCAGCATTAATTAAACCAGCTGCTTTTAACGTTTCTAGATCTACCACTTCAGCTTCAACACTATTGAGCTCAGAAGTGCGAATCTCAGCAGTAACAAGTGCAATACGGCTAGTAAAACCATATTTAGGCAAACGTTTCTGCAAAGGCATTTGACCACCCTCGAAACCAGGACGAACACTGCCGCCTGAACGAGACTTTTGACCTTTGTGACCGCGACCAGCAGTCTTACCAAGACCACTACCCATACCGCGACCAGCGCGTTTTGCTTCTTTTACACGACCAGGTGCAGGACTTAAAGTATTCAGACGCATCTTATTCACCCTCAACCTGTAGCAAGTAATGTGCTTTGTTGATCATGCCGCGTACTGAAGGAGTATCTTCTACTTCAACAGTGTGACGAATGCGACGTAGACCAAGACCTTTTACACATGCGATGTGCGCTTTAAGACGACCCGCAGTGCTTTTAATTTGAGTAACTTTTAGAGTTTTCTTTGCCATGGTGCTCACCAGTTGCCCGACCCGAAGGCCGGAGCATGACTTATCGAATATCTTCTACTGACTTACCGCGTTTAGCTGCTACCTGATCAGGAGAAGCCATTGAGCGCAATGCTTCAAAAGTTGCACGCACTACGTTAACGGGGTTAGTAGAACCGTAACATTTGCCTAATACGTTTTGTACGCCAGCCATTTCTAGCACAGCACGCATAGCACCACCAGCAATTACACCAGTACCCTGCGATGCAGGCTGCATGTAAACGTGTGAGGCGCCGTGGCGACCTTTAGTTGGGTATTGAATGGTATCGCCATTCAACTCAACTTGAATCATGTTACGACGAGCGTTTTCCATTGCCTTCTGGATGGCGATAGGCACTTCACGAGCCTTACCACGACCGAAGCCAACACGACCTTCACCATCACCAACAACAGTTAGTGCGGTAAAGCCGAAAATACGACCACCTTTTACAGTTTTGGCAACGCGGTTAACTTGAACCAGCTTCTCGCGCATGCCTTCTGCATTGGCGTCATCACGGTTATTTTGTTGTGACATAACGTTACCCTTAGAAATCTAAACCAGCTTCACGCGCTGCATCAGCCAACGCTTTGATACGACCGTGATATTTGAAGCCGCTGCGATCAAACGCAACTTTTTCAATACCGGCAGCCTTGGCGCGCTCAGCAATCAGAGCACCTACTTTAGTGGCAGCTTCGGCATTACCGGTAGCGCCTGCTTTAAGATCTTTCTCAACTGTTGATGCACTGGCCAGAACCTTAGCACCTTCACCGTCAATGATCTGAGCGTAGATGTGGCGTGGAGTGCGATTTACACACAAACGTGCAATTTTTAACTCACGAATTTTCGCGCGCGAGCGACGTGCGCGACGGAGTCTTGATGCTTTTTTGTCGTTCATAATCGTTTACCTGTCAGACCCTACTTCTTCTTAGCTTCTTTACGGCGAACATGCTCGTCACCATAACGAATACCTTTACCTTTATAAGGCTCAGGTGGACGGAAGGCGCGAATTTCAGCGGCTGCCTGACCAAGAAGTTGCTTGTCAGCACTTTTCAATACGATTTCGGTTTGGCTTGGGGTTTCTGCCGTAACACCTTCTGGCAAGCTATAGTCAACTGGGTGAGACAAGCCCAACGCCAAGTTGATAGTCTTACCTGATGCCTTAGCACGGTAACCTACGCCGTTCAGGATCAGTTTCTTTTCAAAACCTTTATCGACACCGCTAACCATATTGTTAACGAGTGCGCGCATGGTACCGGCGAGCGCTTTAGCTTCTTTGCTGTTTTCCGATGCAGCGAACTTCAGCACATTTTCTTCTTGCTGAACAGTTACTTTATCGTGAACAACCAGGCTCAATTTACCGTTCTTGCCGGAAACCTGTAAGTCTTGCCCTTTAAGGTCGATTTTAACTGCTGAAGGCAGTTCAACCGGGGCGTTAGCTATACGTGACATTGCTGTTTCCTAAATCTTTTAACTATTAATTAGAATACGGTGCAAAGAACTTCGCCACCAATTCCTGCACTACGTGCAGCGCGATCAGTCATAACACCTTTAGAGGTGGTTACGATCGCTACACCTAGCCCCGCACGTACGCTTGGCAAATCTTTATTGCTTACGTAGTTACGTAGACCAGGACGGCTGCTGCGCTGAAGTTCGGCGATTACAGGCTTGCCTTCAAAGTACTTCAATTCAACAGTTAAATCTTTTTTAACTTCACCAGCTACGTCGTAGCCGCTGATGTAACCTTCTTCAAGAAGAACTCGTGCGATTTCTACTTTTAAAGTTGAAGAAGGGATGACTACGTTCGCTTTGCCAACTGCTTGGGCATTGCGGATGCGAGTCAACATATCTGCAACGGTATCTTGCATACTCATGTGATTACTCCTATTACTCTACCCAATTACCAGCTGGCTTTAACCAGACCAGGTACATCGCCACGCATAGCTGCTTCACGCAACTTGTTACGGCAGAGGCCGAATTTACGGTATACCGCGTGAGGGCGACCAGTTACACGACAACGACGCTGACGACGAGCGGCGCTTGAGTCGCGAGGTAATTTTTGCAATTTAATAACTGCTTCCCAAACTTCATCTTCAGAAGACTGAGGGTTAGCAATGATTGCTTTTAACGCTTCGCGTTTCGCTCCGAATTTTTCAACCGCTTTGGTGCGCTTAACTTCGCGAGCGATCATCGATTTCTTAGCCATATTCTTTCTACCCTAGCCTTTGAATGGGAAGTTAAATGCTTTCAACAGCGCACGACCTTCGTCGTTAGTGCGAGCACTTGTAGTAATACAAATGTCCAAACCGCGCAGTTTATCGACTTTATCGTAATCAATCTCTGGGAAGATGATTTGCTCAGTCACACCCATTGAAAAGTTACCACGACCGTCGAATTGCTTAGGGCTAATACCACGGAAGTCGCGAATACGAGGAATCGAGATGTTAATCAAGCGATCCAAGAATTCGTACATTTTTTCGCTACGCAGAGTAACTTTTGTGCCGATGGGCCATTCTTCACGAACCTTAAAGCCCGCGATAGATTTACGCGCTTTGGTTACGATAGGTTTTTGACCGGCAATCTTTTCCAGGTCAGCTTGTGCATTCTCTAAAACTTTTTTATCGGTAAGTGCTTCACCTACACCCATGTTGATGGTGATTTTGGTGATCTTAGGCACTTCCATAACGTTGTCTAGCTTCAGCTCTTCTTTAAGCTTGGCTTTAACTTCGTTGTTGTAAAACTCTTTTAAGCGGGCCATGACTTTTACTCTGCTTAATTATCGAACACGAAACGATCGGTCTTAGCCGTCTACCGCTTCGCCATTTGATTTAAATACGCGAATCTTCTTTTCGCCTTCTACTTTGATAGCTACTTTGTCAGCTTTTTGAGTTGCTGAGTTAAAGATCGCTACATTAGAAGGGTCAATTGGCGCTTCTTTTTCTACGATGCCACCTTGAACACCTAGTTGTGGATTCGGCTTGGTATGCTTCTTAACCATTTGAATACCGCTAACGATCAAACGACCATCATCTAGTACACGGTTAATCTTGCCACGCTTGCCTTTATCACGACCGGTGGTAACGATAACTTCGTCATTCTTTTTTAATTTTTTCATAAACTCTTTCCTCTTGACCGGCGGATGCTTATAGCACCTCTGGTGCCAGAGAAATAATCTTCATGAACTTCTCTGAGCGAAGTTCGCGGGTTACAGGGCCAAAGATACGAGTACCGACCGGTGCGTCTTGTGTGTTCAAAAGAACAGCTGCATTCTGATCGAACTTAATCAATGAACCGTCCTGGCGACGAATACCTTTTTTGGTACGCACCACAACTGCATTCATTACTTGACCTTTCTTAACGCGACCACGAGGAATTGCTTCCTTAACGGTCACCTTGATAATGTCGCCGATGCGGGCGTAACGACGATGCGAACCACCCAGCACTTTGATACACATAACACGACGTGCACCGCTGTTGTCAGCAACATCCAAATAGCTTTCTGTTTGAATCACTACTTATTCTCCAAATGTTACGCCGCGGCGTTAAATTTCTTTAGCGCGTTCGTCGACTGACTGCAGAGCCCATGACTTTGACTTAGACAAAGGACGGGTTTCAGCAATAGTTACGGTATCGCCTGTTTTACAATCGTTGTTCTCATCGTGAGCTTTAAGCTTCGACGATTTAAGAACGTACTTGCCGTAAACAGGGTGCTTAACTTTGCGCTCGACTTTAACGACAATGGACTTATCCATTTTATCGCTAACGACCAGGCCTTTAAGCGTACGGACCAATTTCTTAGCTTCAGTCATTATTAGTTACCTGCCTTTTGACGAAGTGCTGTTTTAACTCGAGCAATATCACGACGTGTTTGCTTAACCAGATGAGTTTGATTCAACTGGCCAGTCGACTTTTGCATGCGCAATTTAAACTGTGCATCCAACTGCGATAACAACTCAGCTTTAAGCTCTTCAACGGTCAATTCGCTGTAATTTTTAGTACTCATTACATTACCGTCCGTTTAACAAAAGTGGTCTTAAAAGGAAGTTTTGCAGCAGCAAGAGCAAATGCTTCACGAGCAAGCTCTTCTGTGACACCTTCCATTTCATAAAGGACACGGCCTGGCTGAATCTGGCAAACCCAGTATTCAACATTACCCTTACCTTTACCCTGACGAACCTCAAGAGGCTTCTCTGTGATTGGCTTATCAGGAAACACACGGATCCAGATTTTACCGCCACGTTTAACGTGACGAGTCATAGCACGACGAGCGGCTTCGATTTGACGAGCAGTAATACGACCGCGTGCGACGGCTTTTAGTCCGAATTCACCAAAACTAACTTTCGAGCCACGTAGCGCTAAACCGCGGTTACGACCCGTCTGTTGTTTTCTGAATTTTGTACGTTTTGGCTGCAACATTGTTGGCTAACCCTTTCTCAATTCTTAAATCTTGTTTCGCCTGCTAGATAACTAGACAGGTTTACTTTTTAGATTTTTTCTTTTGCGGCTTGGAAGCTTCTTGCTCTTCTACGCCACCGATAACTTCGCCTTTAAAGATCCATACTTTTACGCCGATAATGCCGTAAGTAGTAAGACCTTCTGCTGTTGCGTAGTCAATATCAGCACGTAAAGTATGAAGAGGTACACGACCTTCACGGTACCATTCAGAGCGTGCAATCTCAGCACCACCTAAACGACCACCAACTTGTACCTTCACACCTTCAGCGCCTTGACGCATTGCGTTTTGTACTGCGCGCTTCATAGCGCGACGGAACATAACACGACGTTCAAGCTGCTGAGCAACACTCTGCGCTACAAGAGCAGCGTCGAGATCAGGCTTACGAATTTCTTCAATATTGATGTGAACAGGTACGCCCATCTCTTTAGAGATTTCAGCGCGCAACTTCTCAACATCTTCACCTTTCTTACCAATAACAATACCTGGACGTGCAGTGTGAATAGTCACACGAGCAGTGTTCGCAGGACGCTCGATATCGATTCGGCTTACTGAAGCGTGAGCGAGCTTCTCTTCTACAAATTTACGTACTTTTAAATCTGTATTGAGCTTGTCCGCGTATTCTTTCTTGCCGGCGTACCAAGTAGAACGGTGACGCTTAACAATACCAAGACGAATACCTGTAGGATGTACTTTCTGACCCATAGTCCGCTCTCTCTTATTCCGCTACTTTCACAGTAATGTGACAAGTGCGCTTCAAAATTCGATCTGCGCGCCCTTTTGCACGTGGTTTGATGCGCTTCATAGTGAAGCCCTCATCAACAAAAATGGTTGAAACTTTCAGCTCATCAACATCTGCACCATCGTTATGCTCGGCGTTTGCAATTGCAGACTCCAAAACTTTCTTAACTAGGTGCGCGCCTTTTTTAGTGCTGAAAGAAAGAATATCCAGCGCTTCTTCAACGGACTTGCCGCGAATTTGGTCTGCAACCAGGCGTGCCTTTTGAGCCGACAATCGAGCGCCGCGTAATACTGCTGCTACTTCCATCGTTCTACTCCGAATTATCTATTAACGCTTGGCTTTTTTATCAGCCACGTGACCGCGATAAGTGCGGGTTGGGGCAAACTCGCCCAGTTTGTGTCCGACCATCTCTTCAGAGACAAGCACAGGCACATGCTGACGGCCGTTGTGTACAGAAAGAGTCAAGCCAACCATGTTTGGAAGAATCATGGAACGACGAGACCAAGTCTTAATCGGACGGCGATCATTTTTTTCAGCTGCCGTTTCCACTTTAGCTAGCAAGTGGTGATCAATAAACGGACCTTTTTTCAGCGAACGTGGCACTAGAATACCCTCTTAACCTTTAGCGTAAGACGCTTACTTTTTATTTCGACGGCGTACGATCATGCTATCTGTACGCTTGTTCTTACGAGTCTTATAACCCTTAGCCGGTGTACCCCAAGGAGACACTGGATGACGACCACCAGAAGTACGGCCTTCACCACCACCATGTGGGTGATCTACCGGGTTCATCGCAACACCGCGAACGGTAGGACGAATACCACGCCAGCGAGTTGCACCTGCCTTACCCAAAGAGCGAAGACTGTGCTCACTGTTGCTTACTTCACCAAGTGTCGCACGACAGTCAGATAAAACTCGACGCATTTCACCACTGCGAAGACGCAGGGTTGCATGACGACCTTCACGAGCCACTAGCTGTACAGAAGTACCTGCCGAACGTGCAATTTGAGCACCTTTACCAGGCTTAAGCTCTACACAGTGAATCGTGCTACCAACAGGCATATTGCGCAAAGGCAAGGTGTTGCCTACTTTGATATCAGCTGCGTTACCGCTAATTACGGTATCACCAGCTTTAAGACCTTTTGGAGCGATAATATAACGACGCTCACCATCAAGGTAACAAATCAAAGCGATGTGCGCCGTACGATTAGGATCGTACTCAATACGCTCTACTTTTGCAGGGATACCATCTTTATTGCGCTTAAAGTCAACAATACGGTAACGCTGCTTGTGACCACCACCACGATGACGGGTAGTGATACGACCCAAGTTGTTACGACCGCCACTCTTAGGAGCGCTGTCGAGCAAAGGACCATAAGGTGCGCCTTTATGCAAATCTGTATGAACTACAGATACAACAGCACGACGACCAGGAGACGTAGGTTTACGTTTTACAATTGCCACTTTTGCTCTCCTTACTCAGCCACTGCAAAGTCAATCTCTTGACCTTCGGCCAAGCTGACATATGCTTTTTTCCAGTCGCTGCGACGACCCAAACCAAAACGCGTACGCTTGGTTTTACCTTTAACGTTCAACACACGAACCTGTTCAACTTTTACGTCAAACATAAGCTCTACAGCTGCGCGAACTTCTTGTTTGTTTGCGTCTTTAGCTACTTTGAACACAACCTGATTGGCTAGCTCAGCAACTCGAGTTGTTTTCTCAGAAACAACCGGCGCAAGAATTATCTTAAACAGACGTGCCTGACTCATACCAAAGCCTCCTCAAGTTTCTTAAGGGCAGCAACAGTCACCAACACCTTGTCAAAACCGATCAAGCTAACTGGATCAACACCCTGAATATCACGAACATCAACTTTGTGAAGGTTGCGAGCAGCTAGATACAAGTTTTCTTGTACTTCTTCTGCAACAATCAACACATCGCTAAGATCGTAATCAGCAAGCTTCTGCACAAGAACCTTGGTTTTTGCTTCTTCAAGAGCGAACTCTTCCACAACAACCAAACGCTCTTGACGAGCAAGCTCAGAAAAAATACTGCGCAATGCTGCGCGATACATTTTCTTATTTAGCTTCTGACTAAAGTCACGAGGTGCAGCAGCAAATGTAACACCACCACTACGCCACAATGGACTGCGAATAGTACCAGCACGAGCACGACCAGTACCTTTTTGACGCCATGGCTTTTTACCACCACCACTTACGTCTGAGCGAGACTTTTGAGCCTTGCTACCCTGACGCGCGCCTGCCGCATAAGCAACAACTGCTTGATGCACCAGGTCTTGATTAAACTCTTTACCGAAGGCTTCATCAGATACAGTAACTGTACCGTTTTGACCCTGCGGTGTAGCTATATTGAGTTCCATGGTTAACTCCTAGAACACGAAATCTTTACTTGAGCCCGACTAGGCGTTTTTCAACTTAACGGCTGGACGAACGATAACGTCGCCACCAGGTGCACCAGGTACCGCACCTTTAACCAACAACAAGCCGCGCTCAGCATCTACGCGAACAACCTCAAGATTTTGAACAGTTGTGCGCTCTGCACCCATGTGACCAGCCATCTTCTTGCCTTTAAAAACGCGACCAGGCGTTTGACATTGACCAATCGAACCAGGGGCACGATGAGAAAGTGAGTTACCGTGAGTTGCGTCTTGCATATGGAAATTCCAACGCTTAACACCACCCGCGAAACCAGCACCTTTAGAAGTACCAGTTACATCAACCTTCTGACCAGACTCAAAGCGCTCAACAGTTAGCGCAGAACCTGACTCAAAAGACTCACCTGCTTCATTTCGAAATTCCCATAGACCACGACCAGCTTCGGTCTCAGCTTTAGCAAAGTGGCCTGCAGCCGCTTTAACTACGCGAGAAGCACGACGCTCGCCAACAGTAACTTGGATAGCATCATAGCCATCAACATCAACTGTTTTTACTTGTGTCACACGGTTAGCTTCAACTTCAATAACCGTTACAGGGATAGACTGACCTTCGTCAGTAAAAATACGTGTCATACCGCTTTTGCGGCCGACTAAACCGATAGCCATTTTTTAACCTCTTCGTGTACGGGGCTTTCCCCCATCAATCCGGGACCCGCTATGGCCGCCCATCTCAGAGCGTTACACCACGGAATTTAACCCAGACTAATCTGAACCTCTACACCAGCTGCTAGATCCAACTTCATAAGAGCATCTACAGTTTTCTCAGTAGGCTCTACGATGTCTAGCAAGCGCTTGTACGTGCGAATCTCATACTGATCGCGCGCATCTTTGTTTACATGAGGCGAAACCAACACTGTATAACGCTCTTTACGTGTAGGCAGTGGAATAGGACCACGAACCTGTGCACCAGTACGCTTGGCAGTATCTACAATTTCCTGAGTGGAAGCGTCAATCAATTTGTGATCAAAAGCTTTCAGACGGATCCTGATACGCTGATTTTGCATCTAAGCTAAACTCCAAAATTCTTTAAAGAACAATCACCTCTGCACAAAAAACAAATACAGGCAGGGCGAAATGAGGGGCGCATTCTATTGATCAAACATAAGCCTGTCAAGCTTAATTCGTACACAATTAGCACAACATGAAAACAGACCAAACAATCGAACCCAACAAGCTCGACGACAGGTACAAAAAAGGCCGCTTTAAGCGGCCTTTTTACGCATCAGATGCCGAGATTAGTCAAGAATCTTAGCAACAACGCCCGCACCAACAGTACGACCACCCTCACGGATAGCGAAGCGTAAACCTTCTTCCATCGCGATTGGACAGATCAAGGTAACAGACATTTGAATGTTGTCACCAGGCATTACCATTTCAACACCTTCTGGAAGTTCACAAGCACCAGTTACATCAGTAGTACGGAAGTAGAACTGAGGACGGTAGCCTTTGAAGAATGGAGTGTGACGACCACCCTCATCTTTAGACAACACGTAAACTTCGCCTTCGAACTTGGTGTGAGGAGTGATTGAACCAGGGATCGCAAGAACCTGACCACGCTCAACTTCATCACGCTTAGTACCACGAAGAAGAACACCAACGTTCTCACCTGCACGACCTTCGTCAAGCAACTTACGGAACATCTCAACACCAGTACAAGTAGTAGTGGTTGTTTCTTTGATGCCGATAATTTCAATTTCGTTACCAACATTGATGATACCGCGCTCAACACGACCGGTAACAACAGTACCACGACCAGAGATCGAGAATACGTCTTCAATTGGCATTAGGAAAGGCTGATCAATTGCACGCTCAGGCTCTGGGATGTACTCATCAAGAGTCTCAACCAACTTCTTAACAGCAGAAGTACCCAACTCATTGTCATCTTCACCGTTAAGAGCCATCAATGCAGAACCTGCAATGATAGGCGTGTCATCACCAGGGAACTCATAAGTAGATAGAAGATCACGGATTTCCATGTCTACCAACTCAAGCATCTCAGCGTATTCTTCAGAATCAACGCCGCCACAGTCTTCAGCAAGAAGGTCAGCCTTGTTAAGGAATACTACGATGTAAGGAACACCAACCTGACGTGAAAGCAAGATGTGCTCACGAGTCTGAGGCATAGGACCATCAGTCGCACCACAAACAAGGATAGCGCCATCCATCTGAGCAGCACCAGTAATCATGTTTTTAACGTAGTCGGCGTGACCTGGGCAATCTACGTGGGCGTAGTGACGAGTCGGGCTATCGTACTCAACATGCGAAGTTGCGATGGTGATACCACGCTCGCGCTCTTCAGGAGCATTATCGATACCAGCAAAGTCAATCGCTTCACCACCCCAAACTTCAGCACAAACACGAGTAAGCGCAGCAGTTAGAGTTGTTTTACCGTGGTCAACGTGACCAATAGTACCCACGTTAACGTGGGGTTTCGTACGTTCAAAAGTTTCTTTAGCCATTATAGCTTCCTCAAAAAAAACAGCCCCACGTTTGTTAGGCTGGGATTACAAAGTCTTAACCGCCGTGACGGCTAATAATATCATTTGCGACTTTTGCCGGAGCCTCAGCATAACGCTCAAACTCCATCGTAAAGGTTGCACGCCCCTGAGTAGCGGAACGCAAGTCAGTTGCGTAACCAAACATCTCAGCAAGCGGTACTTCAGCATTGACGACACGACCACTAGGGTTTTCGTCCATACCCTGAATGAGGCCGCGACGACGATTTAAGTCACCCACGACATCACCCATATTTTCTTCCGGCGTTACCACCTCAACCTTCATCATCGGCTCAAGCAAAACGGCACTACCCTCATCAGCAAGCTTTTTAGTTGCCATCGAGGCGGCAATTTTAAAGGCCATCTCGTTAGAGTCAACATCATGAAAGCTTCCATCGTATAAAGTTGCCTTTAACCCCAACAATGGAAAGCCTGCCAACACCCCATTATCCATCTGCCCCTCAATCCCCTTTTCTACAGCGGGGATAAACTCTTTAGGCACAGAACCACCGACAATTTCATTTACAAACTCAAGCCCTTCTGCATTCTGATCCTCTGCCGGCTCAAACTTAATGCATACATGACCATACTGCCCTTTACCACCACTCTGACGAATAAACTTGCCTTCAATCTCACTGACAGCCGTGATTCGCTCGCGATAAGCCACCTGAGGCTTACCAATATTCGCCTCAACACTAAACTCACGACGCATGCGATCGACAAGGATATCAAGGTGAAGCTCCCCCATACCCGAAATGATGCACTGACCAGTCTCTTCATCGGTCTTCACCTTGAAAGACGGATCTTCTTGCGCAAGCTTACCTAACGCAACACTCATTTTTTCCTGATCTGCAGTTGTTCTTGGCTCCACCGCCACGGAAATAACAGGCTCCGGAAACTCCATTCGCTCAAGCACAATCTTGCCGTTTTCAGCACAAAGCGTATCACCTGTCGTGACATCTTTAAGACCGATTGCAGCAGCAATATCACCTGCCAACACCTCTTTAATCTCTTCTCGGCTGTTCGCATGCATTTGCACCATACGACCAACACGCTCCTTCTTGCCTTTCACCGAGTTATACACCGCCGTACCCGTCTCAAGCTTACCCGAATAAACACGGAAGAAAGTTAAGGTCCCCACAAAAGGATCAGTTGCAATCTTAAAGGCCAAAGCAGAGAACGGGGCTTTATCATCGGCTTCGCGAGTAGCAAGCTCTTCCGAGCCCTCAAGATGCCCCTCGATAGCCTTAACCTCAGTAGGCGATGGCAAGTACTCAACAACAGCATCAAGCACGGCCTGCACACCCTTATTCTTGAACGCAGAGCCACCCAGCACCGGCACAATTTCACTCGCCAATGTGCGCGCACGTATTCCAGCCTTTATCTCTTCCTCGCTAAGCTCACCCTCTTCAAGGTACTTATCCATAAGCTCATCATTGGCTTCTGCAGCAGCCTCTACCACCTGCTCATACATAAGCTCACACTCATCAGCCATATCAGCAGGAATGTCTGCGTACTCAAAAGTCATACCCTGATCTGATTCATTCCACAAAATAGCTTTTTGCTTAATCAGATCAACCACACCCTTAAATTCTTCTTCAGCACCAATAGTCATTTGCAAAGCAACAGGATTAGCCCCAAGCCTATCCTTCAACTGCTCAATAACACTGATAAAATCAGCGCCCGCCCTATCCATTTTATTTACAAAAACCATGCGCGGCACTTCATACTTATTTGCCTGACGCCAAACAGTTTCTGTCTGCGGCTGAACACCGGAAGAACCACACAAGACAACAACCGCACCATCAAGCACACGTAAAGAGCGCTCTACCTCAATGGTAAAATCAACATGCCCAGGGGTATCGATGATATTAATACGGTGCTGATCAAACTGCTGCTGCATACCCGACCAAAAACAGGTTGTCGCAGCCGATGTAATCGTAATACCCCGCTCCTGCTCCTGCTCCATCCAATCCATAGTTGCCGCCCCGTCATGCACCTCACCAATCTTGTGAGATAAGCCGGTATAGAACAGCACACGCTCGG
Organism: Agaribacterium sp. ZY112; assembly: GCF_041346925.1. Classification (NCBI taxonomy): domain Bacteria; kingdom Pseudomonadati; phylum Pseudomonadota; class Gammaproteobacteria; order Cellvibrionales; family Cellvibrionaceae; genus Agaribacterium; species Agaribacterium sp. ZY112. Next base: position 4,198,361 of record NZ_CP166840.1, read on the forward strand.
TAGTTGTGGTTTTACCAGCATCTACGTGAGCACAAATGCCAATATTGCGATAGCGAGAGATTGGGGTCTTGCGAGCCACGTTAATAATCCTTGATCACAGAGTTAGTTCAATAAGGCAATTTAACAACACCCTATTAAATAAATTTGCACGAGCGCTGACACTCAGAACATTCACTTTCAGAACACTTATCCTCAGCCTTTTTTAGAACTCAAGAACACGTGTTTTGAAAATAAAAGCCGCTCCTTAAAACGCTAAAAGGCAGCCAGTGGCTGCCTTTTAGTACCAACACAGTAAACTGTATTAGAAACGGAAGTGAGAGAAGGCCTTGTTGGCTTCTGCCATACGATGCACATCTTCTCTTTTCTTAACAGCGCCGCCTTTGCTTTGCGCTGCATCAACAAGCTCACCAGCCAGACGCTGGGCCATTGATTTCTCACCACGACCGCGAGCGTATTCAACCAACCAACGCATGGCTAGCGCTTCACGACGTGAAGGACGAACCTCAACAGGAACTTGGTAAGTTGCACCACCCACACGGCGAGATTTAACCTCAACCAATGGAGCAATATTTTCCAAAGCCTCTGCAAACACTTCAAGCGCTTCTTTATCTTGCTTCTGCGCAACTAAATCAAGTGCACCATATACAATGCGCTCTGCTACAGATTTCTTACCACTAATCATTACGTGGTTCATAAATTTCGCCAGAGTCACGTTGTTAAACTTCGGATCTGGCAGAATTTCGCGTTTCGCGACAACTCTTCTTCTAGGCATATCTGCTCTCTCTATTCAGGTTACTCTGAGACGTCTTGATCAGGAGCCTAAGACCCCAGCCAAGCTTGCTCAGCCTTACTGAAAATAATTTTTACTTAGGACGCTTGGCACCGTACTTAGAACGACGCTGACGACGGTCTGCAACACCAGAGGTGTCTAATGAACCGCGCACAGTGTGGTAACGCACACCAGGCAAATCCTTCACACGTCCACCGCGAATAAGAACAACACTGTGCTCTTGTAGGTTGTGACCTTCACCACCGATATAGGAAGTGACTTCAAAACCACTGGTCAAACGCACACGACATACCTTACGCAAAGCCGAGTTAGGCTTTTTAGGGGTAGTAGTGTAAACGCGAGTACAAACACCACGACGCTGAGGGCAAGCCTCCAACGCAGGAACGGTGCTCTTCTTCACAACACGTTTGCGCGGCTTACGGACCAACTGATTGATCGTTGCCATTAAATGATTACTCCAATTTGCCTTTCACAAGGCAGGTTTCAAGATTACGTTTTCTTTAAACTTAGCGTGAAGACGCAAAAGCCGTAGGAAACGGGTGGCGCATTGTATAGATGCCACCCAAACGAGTCAACTAATAGACGCTAGTTCACCAAGGTCTATTAGTTGGTTTCGCTTAACTGCTAGATTTAAGTGCAGCAGTTAGAGCGTGTTCGATTTCTTCTGCACTAACGGTGTCAGTCGAAGGAACCTGAGCCTCTGCTTTCGCACGACGCTCATTATGATAAGCCAAACCGGTACCTGCTGGGATCAAACGACCAACAACTACGTTCTCTTTCAGGCCACGTAAGTTATCAATACGCCCAGTTACCGCAGCCTCGGTTAATACGCGAGTGGTCTCCTGGAATGATGCCGCAGAGATAAAGCTCTCTGTCGCCAATGACGCCTTGGTAATACCAAGTAATTGACGATCAAAAGTGGCTGGGGCATTGCCGTCAACACGCAGCTTTTCGTTAGCACCAAGAACCTTGGCGTACTCAACCTGCTCACCTTTAACAAACTCACTGTCACCCATAGAGGTGATTTCAGCTTTACGTAGCATCTGACGAACAATAACTTCAATGTGCTTATCGTTAATTTTTACACCCTGTAGACGGTAAACATCTTGGATTTCATTAACAATGTAGTTAGTAAGCGCCTCGACACCTTTCAAGCGCAAGATATCATGAGGATTACTAGGCCCCTCAGATACTACCTCACCCTTAGTTACCGTCTCACCCTCAAACACAGTCAACTGACGATGTTTAGGAATCAGCACTTCGTAATGAGTGCTACCATCTGCCAAAGGCTGACCATCAGCAGGAGTGATAACCAAACGACGCTTACCTTTTGTTTCCTTACCAAAACTTACGATACCCGAGACTTCAGCAAGAATACTTGGCTCTTTAGGCTTACGAGCTTCAAACAAGTCAGCTACGCGTGGTAGACCACCTGTGATGTCTCGTGTCTTAGAACCTTCCTGAGGAATACGCGCAATTACGTCACCAATTTTAATGTCGTCACCATCGCTCAACATTAAGATTGCCTTAGGTGGCAATAAGTAGTGAGCAGGCTGCTTGGTATTACCCAAGGTCACCTCATTACCGTTTGCATCTACCAAGGTCACAGCTGGTTTCAAATCTTTACCTGCCGCGGGACGCTCACCAGTATCCATAACTTCAAGCGAGCTTAAACCAGTTAAGTCATCCGTTTGCTTACGCACAGACAAGCCATCTTCAGCACCACTTAAGGCTACTCGACCATCCACTTCCGTTACGATTGGATGCGTATGTGGATCCCACTTAGCAACAATAGAGCCACCAGTCACTTCTTGACCGTCTTGTACTGAAATTACAGCACCATAAGGAAGCTTATAACGCTCACGCTCACGACCTGCACTATCAGCAACACTCAATTCACCAGAACGGCTAACCGCTACTAGGCAACCATCTGCACGAGTCACCGTTTTGATGTTGTGCAAACGAACTTTACCGTCTTGACGCACTTCTACGCTATCTGCCGCAGACGCTCGTGATGCCGCACCACCAATGTGGAAGGTACGCATAGTAAGCTGTGTACCCGGCTCACCAATTGATTGAGCAGCAATAACACCCACAGCTTCACCTTGGTTAACACGGTGACCACGAGCCAAATCACGGCCGTAACACTGAGAACAAATACCGTATTTTGCTTCACAAGTTACAGGAGAGCGTACGACAACCTCATCAACCGCCATCTCTTCGAAGCGCTCAACCCATGCTTCATCGATAAGAGTGCCCGCTGGAATAAGAATTTCATCAGAATCGTTTTTAACGATGTCACGTGCAACAACACGACCAAGGATACGATCACCCAAGGTTTCAATGATGTCACCACCCTCGATCACAGGCGTCATGGTCATACCTGCATCAGTGCCACAATCAACAGAGGTAACAACCAAATCCTGAGCAACATCAACAAGACGTCGAGTTAGATAACCCGAATTCGCTGTTTTAAGTGCGGTATCCGCCAAACCTTTACGAGCACCGTGAGTCGAGATGAAGTACTGAAGTACGTTCAAACCTTCACGGAAATTTGCAACGATTGGCGTTTCAATAATTGAGCCGTCTGGACGAGCCATTAGACCACGCATACCAGCCAGCTGACGAATCTGAGCTTGTGAACCACGAGCACCAGAATCAGCGTACATAAATACCGAGTTGAATGACGCTTGCTCACCCTCAGTACCGTCTTTTTGTATAACGGCTTCTTTAGAAATACCTTCCATCATTGACTTGGTGACAAGGTCATTGGCACGCGACCAAATATCGATAACCTTGTTGTATTTCTCACCCTGAGTTACAAGACCTGAAGCAAACTGACTTTCGATCTCTTTAACTTCACCTTCAGCACTGTCGATAATCTGGGTTTTTTCAGCTGGAATCTCAAAGTCATTAACACCAATCGATGAGCCTGACTTAGTTGAGAAGGCGTAACCCATGTACATCAATTGGTCAGCAAAGATAACCGTTTCTTTAAGGCCAACTTGACGATAACAGAAGTTAATTAGACCTGAGACCGCCTTCTTAACAAGGTCCTTGTTAACCATGTCAAAAGGGATACCAGCCGGTACAATTTCCCAGAAAAGAACACGACCTACTGTTGTATCTACAACACGGGTGATTTCGTCTTTTTCGCCATCTTCACGAATACTGTATTCGGTGATACGACATTTAATTTTAGCTTGCAGACCAACCTGACCACCGTAGTAAGCACGGCTTACTTCGTTTGCATCAGAAAACATCATGCCTTCACCAAGATCATTAATACGATCACGGCTCATCCAGTACAAACCAAGTACAACGTCCTGTGACGGCACAATAATTGGTTCACCCGATGCAGGGGATAAGATGTTGTTAGTCGACATCATCAATGCACGCGCTTCCAACTGAGCTTCCAGTGTCAACGGTACGTGAACAGCCATTTGGTCACCATCGAAGTCAGCGTTATACGCCGCACAAACGAGTGGGTGAAGCTGTAGCGCTTTACCTTCAATCAAAACCGGCTCAAACGCCTGAATACCCAAACGGTGAAGAGTTGGTGCACGGTTAAGCAATACAGGATGCTCACGAATCACCTCATCGAGGATATCCCATACGATGGCCTCTTCACGCTCGACCATTTTCTTAGCGGCTTTAATCGTAGTCGCCAAGCCTCGATGCTCTAACTTAGAAAAGATAAAGGGTTTAAATAGCTCTAATGCCATCTTCTTAGGAAGACCACACTGATGTAGGCGCAATTCAGGACCAGATACAATTACAGTACGACCCGAGTAGTCAACACGCTTACCAAGTAGGTTTTGACGGAAACGACCTTGCTTACCCTTGATCATATCGGCAAGTGATTTTAAAGGGCGCTTGTTAGAACCAGTAATTGCACGACCGCGGCGGCCGTTATCAAGCAAGGCATCAACCGACTCTTGCAACATACGCTTTTCATTGCGCACGATGATATCAGGCGCATTAAGGTCAAGAAGACGCTTCAAACGGTTATTACGGTTAATCACACGACGGTAAAGATCATTTAGATCCGAAGTCGCAAAACGACCACCATCTAGTGGAACCAATGGACGAAGATCAGGCGGAAGCACAGGAAGCACTTCAAGTACCATCCACTCAGGCTTATTGCCACTCAAGAAAAAGGCTTCAAGCAACTTCAAACGCTTACTCAATTTCTTGATTTTAGTTTCTGAGTTAGTTTGTGGAATCTCTTCACGCAGGCGCTGAACTTCACTCTCTAAGTGAATATCCATAATAAGTGCTTTAATTGCCTCAGCACCCATCTTGGCTTCAAACTCGTCGCCAAACTCTTCCATCGCTTCGTAGTACTGCTCATCTGTCAGTAACTGACCGCGCTCTAGGGTAGTCATACCCGGCTCGGTAACCACGTAGCTTTCAAAATATAAGACACGCTCAATTGAGCGTAAAGTCATATCTAGCAACAAACCAATACGGCTAGGCAGTGACTTCAAAAACCAAATGTGAGCAACAGGGCTGGCAAGCTCGATGTGGCCCATACGGTCACGACGAACTTTTGTTAAAGTAACTTCAACGCCACATTTTTCACAAATAATACCGCGATGCTTCATGCGCTTGTATTTGCCACACAAACATTCATAGTCTTTTACAGGACCAAAAATCTTGGCGCAAAACAGGCCGTCACGCTCAGGCTTGAAGGTACGGTAGTTAATAGTTTCAGGCTTTTTTACTTCACCAAAAGACCAAGAGCGGATCATTTCTGGTGAAGCCAGGCCGATGCGAATTCCGTCGAATTCCATCGTTTGACCCTGGTTTTTAATTAGATTCAGTAAGTCTTTCAAGGTAAGTCCTCTAGCTTAACGCTGATTATCGGGCTGCTAAAAAGCTGCAGCCCACCTTAAGTCAAATACAAATGGATTATTCGAGCTCGATATTAATACCAAGTGAGCGGATTTCTTTAACAAGTACGTTAAAGGATTCCGGCATACCTGGCTCCATGCGGTGATCGCCATCAACAACGTTTTTGTACATCTTAGTACGACCAGCAACGTCATCCGACTTAACCGTGAGCATCTCCTGCAAGGTATATGCTGCACCGTATGCTTCAAGAGCCCAAACTTCCATCTCACCAAATCGCTGACCACCGAACTGAGCTTTACCACCCAGAGGCTGCTGAGTAACAAGCGAGTACGAACCGGTAGAACGGGCGTGCATCTTGTCATCAACAAGGTGATTCAACTTCAGCATGTACATATAGCCTACAGTTGTAGGACGCATGAACGGATCACCGGTACGGCCATCAAACAGCGTCATCTGACCACTTTCAGGCAAATCAGCCAACTTAAGCAGCTCTTTGATTTCGCTTTCTTTGGCGCCATCAAATACTGGTGTAGCCATTGGCACACCACCTGCTAGATTCTTACACAACTCTAAAATTTCAGCGTCACTAAAGCTATCAAGTTGCTCTTGCTTCACTTCATCACTGTGATTGTAAATCTTGCCTAGGAACTCACGCAGCTCGGCCACTTGGCGCTGCTGTTTGACCATAGCATCAACTTTTTCACCCAGTGTTCTAGCCGCAAGACCCAAGTGCATCTCAAGAACCTGACCTACGTTCATTCGAGAAGGAACACCAAGCGGATTCAAGACGATATCAATAGGACGACCATTTTCATCACAAGGCATATCTTCAACAGGAACAATGGTAGAAATTACACCCTTGTTACCGTGACGACCCGCCATTTTATCACCTGGCTGAATGCGACGCTTAATAGCAAGATAGACCTTAACAATCTTAAGCACACCAGGAGCTAAATCATCACCACTTTCTAACTTGCCACGCTTATCTTCAAGACGTGCATCAAGTTCTTTACGCGACTCTTCAAGATGCTCTTCAGCACGATCAAGCTGATCGTTTAGAGCGTCATCATCCATGCGAATCTTGAACCACTCAGTAAACTCAAGCGCATCCAATTGCTCAGCCGTAACCTCAGAACCTTTAGTTACGCCGGCGTTGTTAGACGCTTTTTGCCCTACTAGAGCACGCTTAAGACGCTCAAAAGTAGCCTCTTGGATGATGCGGTACTCTTCATTGAGGTCTTTACGAACCTCGCCCAGCATCATCTCTTCAATTTCTTTAGAGCGCTGATCTTTTTCTAAACCATCGCGAGTAAAGACCTGAACATCAATAACGGTACCTTTAACACTTGAAGGCACACGCAATGAGGTATCTTTAACGTCAGACGCTTTCTCACCAAAGATGGCACGTAGAAGCTTTTCTTCTGGCGTTAGCTGAGTTTCACCTTTAGGCGTTACTTTACCAACGAGGATATCGCCAGCAATGACTTCCGCACCAACGTAAACGATACCGCTCTCATCAAGTTTAGAAAGCGCACCCTCACCTACGTTAGGAATATCAGCAGTGATTTCTTCGCTACCCAACTTAGTATCACGAGCAATACAAGTAAGCTCTTGAATGTGGATAGAAGTAAAACGATCTTCCTGAACAACTTTTTCACTTACAAGGATCGAATCCTCAAAGTTGTAACCATTCCAAGTCATAAATGCGATACGCATATTCTGACCCAGAGCCAATTCACCCAAATCAATAGAAGGACCGTCAGCTAGAATATCGCCACGAGCAACTGTGTCGCCCATACGCACTAGAGGCTTCTGATTAATACAGGTGTTCTGGTTAGAACGGGTGTACTTAGTCAAGTTGTAGATATCAACACCAGCTTCGCCGGCCTCAATCTCTGCATCGTGTACCTTAATAACGATACGACCAGCATCAACACGCTCGACAGTACCGCCACGACGTGCAACTTCACACACACCGGAGTCAGAAGCGACTCGACGCTCAATACCAGTACCTACCAACGGCTTCTGAGCCTTAAGAGTAGGAACAGCTTGACGCTGCATGTTCGATCCCATCAATGCACGGTTAGCATCATCGTGCTCAAGGAAAGGAATCAAAGACGCTGCAACCGATACAACCTGACGAGGGCTCACGTCCATGTATTCAACATCGGATGGCGTCTTGAGGGTGAATTCACCCATGTGACGAGAGCTAACTAGCTCATCAGTCAACATGTTGTTGTCATCAAGTGTTGCTGAAGCCTGAGCGATAACGAAGTGAGCTTCGTTAATGGCACTTAAGTATTCGATTTCATCGGTTGCCTTACCATCAACCACTTTACGAACAGGGCTCTCAAGGAAACCGTAGTTGTTCGTGCGAGCATAAGTCGCTAGTGAGTTGATCAAACCAATGTTTGGACCTTCCGGTGTTTCAATAGGACATACACGACCGTAGTGAGTCGCGTGTACATCTCGAACCTCAAAACCCGCACGCTCACGCGTTAGACCACCGGGGCCTAAGGCAGAAACTCGACGTTTGTGAGTTACTTCTGAAAGCGGGTTGTTCTGATCCATAAACTGCGACAACTGCGACGAGCCAAAGAACTCTTTGACAGCAGCTGCTACAGGTTTTGCGTTGATCAAATCCTGAGGCATCAAGCCCTCAGATTCAGCCATACTCAAGCGCTCCTTAACAGCACGCTCAACACGAACCAGACCAACACGGAATTGGTTCTCAGCCATCTCACCAACCGAACGAACACGACGGTTACCAAGGTGATCAATATCATCCACGGTGCCTTGACCGTTACGAATAGAGATCAATGTCTTAAGAACATCAACAATATCTTCTTTAGAAAGGATGCCTTCGCCGGTCTCTTCGTCACGACCTAAACGACGGTTGAACTTCATACGACCAACAGCACTTAAGTCATAACGCTCATAACTGAAGAACAAGTTCTCAAATAGAGCTTCGGCACTTTCTTTCGTAGGCGGCTCACCAGGGCGCATCATGCGGTAGATTTCTACCAGAGCTTCTAGCTCAGTGCGACTTGGATCTATACGCAAGGTATCAGAAATAAATGAACCACAATCGAGATCGTTGGTATAGAGAGTCTCAATCGCTGCAACACCACCCTCTTTAAGGGTTTCGAGAACCTCTTCCGTAATCTCAGTATTACACTCAAGCAATACTTCGCCGGTGTTGGTATCAACAACATCTTTAGCAAGCGCTAAGCCCAGTACATAATCAGCAGGTACGACCAACTGATTCACGCCGGCCTTCTCTAACTTGCCAATGTGACGAGCCGTCACTCGACGACCTTCTTCAACAACGATATTGCCTTCGCCATCTTTGATATCGAAGCTCGCAATTTCACCTCGTAAACGTGAAGGTTCAAGCTCAAGCTTGATCTCATCACCGTTTAACTCAAAGCTGCTGGTCTCGAAGAACATATCAAGAATCTGCTCATTGGTATAACCAAGCGAGCGCAATAAAATTGTCGCTGGAAGCTTGCGGCGACGATCGATACGAACGTAAACAAGATCTTTAGGGTCGAACTCAAAGTCCAACCAAGAACCACGGTAAGGAATGACACGCGCACTATAAAGTAACTTACCAGAACTATGAGTCTTACCTTTGTCGTGCTCAAAGAATACACCTGGAGAGCGATGTAACTGGCTTACAATAACGCGCTCAGTACCATTAATAATGAAGGTACCATGATCAGTCATGAGCGGAATCTCGCCCATGTAAACTTCTTGCTCTTTAATATCTTTGATCGCTTTAGTCGACGATTCTTTATCGTAAATAATCAAGCGAACTTTCACGCGAAGAGGTACAGCAAACGTTGCACCACGCAACATACACTCTTTCTCGTCAAACACGGGCTTGCCGAGGTTGTAGCTTACGTATTCAAGAGCAGCACTGCCCGAATACGAAGCTATTGGGAATACTGATTTGAAGGCGGCTTGCAGACCGATGTCTTTTCTTTCGCCCGCCGGCTTTGCAGCCTGTGCGAATTGTCGGTAAGAGTCCAACTGAATCGACAGCAAGTGCGGGATGTCCATGACATGTGGCAGCTTGCCAAAATCCTTACGGATACGCTTTTTTTCTGTGTACGAGTAAGCCATTCGCGTGGTATTCCTCAGCTTGTTTAAGGATAGTTGCCCAAAGCAGTTGCTCTGACTGCTTTGCGGCGGCCCCATTTCACATCAACAGCCTGTACTGCTGATCCCCTGAGCGGGGCAACCAGCCATTCCAACTTGGCTGGTCTTGCTCTAACCAATAATGATGGGTTTAGAGCTAAAACCGTTGCTAATAGGAAGTCAATATAGATCACTTTCCCACAAGCACGAAAGGGCCGGCAGACCAAAGATCCACCAGCCCTCGCTTTAAGGCGAGTTAAGCCTTAAGAAGCAATTACTTAAGCTCTACAGAAGCACCTGCTTCTTCTAGCTTAGCTTTAGCTTCTTCAGCGTCGTCTTTAGAAGCCGCTTCTTTAATTGCAGATGGAACGCCATCTACAAGACCTTTAGCTTCTTTCAAGCCAAGACCAGTAAGTTCACGTACAGCTTTAATTACGTTAACTTTCTTATCGCCAACAGCAGTCAAAACTACGTCAAACTCAGTTTGCTCAGCAGCAGCTGGAGCGTCGCCGCCAGCAGCAGGACCAGCAACAGCAACAGCAGCAGCGGCAGATACGCCGAACTTCTCTTCCATTGCTTCAACAAGCTCAACAACTTCCATTACGCTCATTTCAGCAATTGCATTCAAAATGTCATCTTTTGACAGAGCCATTATATTAATCTCCGGTTAAAACTATTTAAAAATAAAAAAAGCGGGTTATGCAGCGTCTTGTTTCTGATCGCGAACCGCAGCAACAACACGAGTAACCTTAGTAGGCACTTCGTTGAAGGTACGAACCAGTTTGGTAACTGGTGCAATCATGACAGAAGCTAGCTGACCAAGAGCTTGCTCAAGTGTAGGCAACGATGCTAGCGCGTCTAATTGACTTGCTTCCAACGCTTTTCCACCAACGGAAAGGGCCTTTACTTCGAACTTTTCTTGCTCTTTTGCGAAGTCTTTGAAAAGACGCGCAGCTGCACCTGGATCTTCCATTGAGAAACCAAAAATGCTTGGACCAACAAGTGCATCTTCAACACACTCAAATTCAGTACCTTGCATTGCGCGTTTCGCCAAAGTGTTGCGAACAACACGAAGACGAACACCGTTCTCACGGGCTTGCTTACGCAAGCTATCCATGGCGCCCGCGGTAACACCACGAGCATCAGCTACTACCAATGACAAAGCATTGGCGGCTGTTTCATTAACGTCAGCAACAATCGCTTTCTTATCTTCAAGTCCAATAGCCATTTTAATAAATCTCCTGGATTTGAAGGTTAAGCTAATCAAGCACCATTGCTTGACTAGCCAGTTAAGCGGTGATCAGTCCATCAAAAATCTGGATTGGGTCACACCGTTTGCGTAGGCTGGTGATTTAAGCTCTTTGAAAACCCATCTCATAAAGACGGGAAAACATTTCTCAGAACGCCTACGGTCTTTAACGGCCTACGTGATACAACTTAATTCACACAGACCACAAAGTTCTTTTTTTAAAAAGCTAAAGCTTCTGGCTTTAGCTTTTAGTCGCATAAAAAATCTTAACGGGGTCGCGTGGGACTCCTTGATTTTTGATGCTCGCATTCGTTTCACGAATGGCGTCACGTCGTGTGACGCGAGGCTCAGCTAGAAGCCTCCTCTGATGCCGTCGATTACGCTTCGATTGAAGCGATGTCGATTGCTAAGCCTGGGCCCATAGTGGTGCTCAAGCTGATCTTCTTAAGGTAAATACCTTTTGCTGAAGCAGGCTTCGCCTTCTTCAAGTCGACGATAAGCGCTTCAAGGTTTTCCTTAATCGCGTTAACGTCGAAACTGATCTTGCCAATACCGCCGTGGATAACACCACCTTTGTCAGCACGGAAACGAACCTGACCAGCTTTAGCATTTTTAACTGCAGCGGCAACATTAGGAGTTACAGTACCAGTTTTAGGATTGGGCATAAGACCACGAGGACCAAGCACCTGACCTAAAGTACCAACAACACGCATTGCAGCAGGGTCAGCGATAACAACATCAAAGTTCATCTCACCAGCTTTAACTTGTGCTGCAAGATCTTCCATGCCAACCAGATCAGCACCAGCTTCTTTAGCAGCATCAGCGTTAGCACCAGAGGTAAATACGGCAACACGAACTTCTTTACCTGTACCGTGAGGTAAGCTAGAAGCCCCCCGAACAGCTTGATCAGATTTACGAGGATCAATACCTAGATTAATCGCTGCATCAACTGTCTCGCTAAACTTAACAGTTGAGAATTCTTTTAATAGAGCAACTGCTTCATCGATTGAGTACTGCTTACCCAACTCAACTTTCTCAGCAATCAACTTTTGACGTTTGCTTAATTTAGCCATCTTAGATTACACCCTCAGTCTCAAGACCCATGGCACGTGCAGAACCAGCAATGGTACGCACAGCAGCATCCATATCTGCAGCAGTAAGATCTGGATCTTTAGCTGTTGCAATTTCTTCTAACTGAGCACGGCTAACTTTGCCCACCTTCTCAGTATTTGGACGACCACTACCACTCTTAATACCAGCTGCTTTTTTCAGCAAGTAAGAAGCAGGAGGAGTTTTCATTGTAAAGGTGAAGCTGCGATCACTGTAAACAGAGATCACTACAGGAACAGGAGCGCCAGGCTCTTGACTCTGAGTAGCAGCGTTAAACGCCTTACAGAATTCCATGATGTTCACACCGTGCTGACCTAGAGCAGGACCTACCGGTGGACTTGGATTTGCTTTACCAGCTGCAATTTGCAGCTTGATATATGATTCAACTTTCTTAGCCATGTGGCCTCCTAGTTTGGGTTAACTGCCTATTAACAGCTGGAGGGCTGATAAATCAAAGGCTCCCCGATTATCAAAAACCGATTAAGCTCGGTTAAACTTTTTCAACCTGACCAAACTCCAATTCCACCGGAGTTGATCGGCCAAAGATCAGAACAGCCACTTGCAGGCGATTCTTCTCATAATTTACTTCTTCAACAACACCATTAAAGTCATTGAATGGACCATCAGTAACACGAACCATCTCACCTGGCTCAAACAGAGTCTTAGGCTTGGGCTTATCTGCACTGTCATCCATACGCTGCAGAATTAAATCTGCTTCTTTCTGGGTAATTGGCGCAGGCTTATCCGCTTTACCACCAATAAAACCCATTACGCGAGGAGTTTCTTTTACCAAGTGCCAGCTGTCGTCATTCAACTCCATCTGCACTAGAACATAACCCGGGAAAAACTTGCGCTCCGACTTACGCTTTTGGCCACCGCGAATCTCAACCACCTCTTCAGTGGGAACAAGCACATCACCAAAGATATCCTGCATGCCGTGCAACTCAATACGCTCTAGTAGAGCAGCGGCTACTTTTTTCTCATAGCCAGAGTAGGCATGTACGACGTACCAGTTTTTCGCCATGAACTTTTACCTAAGCAATTACTAACGAAGCTAACCAACCTATGATGGTATCAAGCCCCCATAGGATTAGCGCCGCAATCAACACAACCACAAGCACAATCAATGTAGTCTGCGTCACTTCTTGACGCGAAGGCCATACAACCTTCCGAACCTCAACTTGAGCGGCCTTTAATAAAGACCAAAATGCAGCACCCTTTGCTGTATTTGCCGCAACAAAAGCTGCAAATACAATAACGGCACTTACCGCTACAACACGTATTAGCAGGGCATACTGCTCCTCAAAATATGAGAATGCAACCGCACCACCAATTACAAGGGCGACAGCTACCAACCACTTCAACGGGTCAAGGCGGTATTGTTTTTCTTCGACTTTAGTACTCATGAACGACGTACTCACAAACGAACAAAACAGCCCGAAGACTGTAATGCGAAATAATGGCAGGCCAGGAGGGACTCGAACCCCCAACTTTCGGTTTTGGAGACCGACGCTCTACCAATTGAACTACTGGCCTGTATCAAACCGGGTGATCAACCCGGTAGACAAAAAAGCTGGCGGACAGCCAGCCCTTTGAATCAAGAGCTAATATTATTCAATAATTTTAGCAACAACGCCCGCACCAACAGTACGACCACCCTCACGGATAGCGAAGCGTAAACCTTCTTCCATCGCGATTGGACAGATCAAGGTAACAGACATTTGAATGTTGTCACCAGGCATTACCATTTCAACACCTTCTGGAAGCTCACAAGCACCAGTTACGTCAGTAGTACGGAAGTAGAACTGAGGACGGTAGCCTTTGAAGAATGGAGTGTGACGACCACCCTCATCTTTAGACAACACGTAAACTTCGCCTTCGAACTTGGTGTGAGGAGTGATTGAACCAGGGATCGCAAGAACCTGACCACGCTCAACTTCATCACGCTTAGTACCACGAAGAAGAACACCAACGTTCTCACCTGCACGACCTTCGTCAAGCAACTTACGGAACATCTCAACACCAGTACAAGTAGTAGTGGTTGTTTCTTTGATGCCGATAATTTCAATTTCGTTACCAACATTGATGATACCGCGCTCAACACGACCGGTAACAACAGTACCACGACCAGAGATCGAGAATACGTCTTCAATTGGCATTAGGAAAGGCTGATCAATTGCACGCTCAGGCTCTGGGATGTACTCATCAAGAGTCTCAACCAACTTCTTAACAGCAGAAGTACCCAACTCATTGTCATCTTCACCGTTAAGAGCCATCAATGCAGAACCTGCAATGATAGGCGTGTCATCACCAGGGAACTCATAAGTAGATAGAAGATCACGGATTTCCATGTCTACCAACTCAAGCATCTCAGCGTATTCTTCAGAATCAACGCCGCCACAGTCTTCAGCAAGAAGGTCAGCCTTGTTAAGGAATACTACGATGTAAGGAACACCAACCTGACGTGAAAGCAAGATATGCTCACGAGTCTGAGGCATAGGACCATCAGTCGCACCACAAACAAGGATAGCGCCGTCCATCTGAGCAGCACCAGTAATCATGTTTTTAACGTAGTCGGCGTGACCTGGGCAATCTACGTGGGCGTAGTGACGAGTCGGGCTATCGTACTCAACATGCGAAGTTGCGATGGTGATACCACGCTCGCGCTCTTCAGGAGCATTATCGATACCAGCAAAGTCAATCGCTTCACCACCCCAAACTTCAGCACAAACACGAGTAAGCGCAGCAGTTAGAGTTGTTTTACCGTGGTCAACGTGACCAATAGTACCCACGTTAACGTGGGGTTTCGTACGTTCAAAAGTTTCCTTAGCCATCGCTAACGTCTCCTCAATTGGGACCTATACATACAAAAACACCACCAGAGACACCCCTGATGGCTATAAAAATGGAGCTCTTGAGCGGATTTGAACCGCTGACCTCACCCTTACCAAGGGTGTGCTCTACCAACTGAGCTACAAGAGCCAAACTACTGACCCGTAGCCGAGTCAAGACCTGGAGCGGGCGGCGGGAATCGAACCCGCATCATCAGCTTGGAAGGCTGAGGTTCTACCACTAAACTACGCCCGCTTATCAAACCCTTTCGGGCGGTGCGACCGCAGGATCCCACCATGCTCACAAAGAGCAGATCGACTTACACCGACCGTCCTAAATCACCCTAAGGCAATTTGAATATGGTGCAGGGGGGTGGATTCGAACCACCGAAGCTTGCGCGTCAGATTTACAGTCTGATCCCTTTGGCCACTCGGGAACCCCTGCGAAATTTTACTTGCTTCACAAACAAGGCAATAAACGACTGATCGATTACTGCAAATAAATGGAGCTGATGATAGGAGTCGAACCTACGACCTGCTGATTACAAGTCAGCTGCTCTACCAACTGAGCTACATCAGCTCTCTGTTCATTCGGGCCTTTGCTCAAATGAGGACGCGGATTCTAGAGAAACATTTTTCAGGATGCAACAGGTAAACAGAAATTTTGTCTTCTTTCTTGCTCCCCCATGCCCTCAAGCATGCGAGACCATGTCAAATCGCTCATTTTTTCAACGAATTCAGGACGAATGGACACCCATGTCTCAATCTGGGTTCTTTCAACAATAGTAACTTGAGCATCAAGACCCATCGCTTTTGCGGTATCGACTCGCTTATCCGCCAACTCGGGATAGGTAAACACCCCCAATGAAACTGCATTTTTCAACTCACCTTGAGCAATAACGTAACTCTCGATCCCCTGCCCCTGTAAAGCTGCCAATTTTCGATACGCTGTCGTCTCACTATCTTCTGGTGGTAGATGCACCCAATAACTCTGCCCAGCAGGAAGCTCTATCTGCTTTATGACCGCCTCGATTTCAACCGACTGCAAGCGCTCAACAAAGGCTTCTGCCTCCCCTCCCTGATCAAAAGGGCCTACCAGCTCACACATTTCAGGCGATGCCTCAGCCGGGTCCGGCGCATCACTACGCGGCACTATTTCCTGCGACATTGTTTTAAGTACTGGCGCTAATACACCCGGACTAGACGGAGAGACTTTTGTCTCAGCAACCCCACTAAAACCCCATACAGCCAACGCAATATTGACCAATAGAAGGCTTATAAAAATATATCTCATAAAGCTTATCCTTAACCCAAGCTGAAGCCACCTGCCACAACCGCCGAACCAAAACCACAACTATTACAGTCACAAGCCCCGCCACCCAACAATCAATCAGCTCCCAGCCGAAGCAGAGCCAAACCATCTAATACCAAGTTGGAACGCAATTGCCCTGACGCTGGCAACAAGTGCTTAACACTATCAACACCACCGCCACACATGATGATAGCGGATTCATCCGATTTAAAACCCGACATAATGCTCGTAATAAAAGATTGGTACATGCAAGTAACACCAAGACCAACACACTCACTGGTACTAACACCCCAAACCTGTTTCTTCTCGGCAAGGTTTACACCAACATCAATATTAGCCATGCCATCGCTTACTGCACGCTCAAGCAAAGACCAACCCGGCGCGATCATGCCACCCTCGTGCCGCCCGAGAGCATTAACACGATCAACAGTAACTGCTGTACCACAAGAAACCACTGTGAATGCTGAGGCCAGCTCTCGCCATAGAGCCAGCATTATCAACCAGCGATCAACCCCCAAGCTCGACACATCAGCATAAGCAAGCTCAAGGCCGTGCAAACCATCAACCACCTTGGCAACACACACACCATCAGAATAAATTGCCGACAGCGAACCAGCTAAAAGCGTCCTTAATTCAGCCTCACGCTCAATACCGGCTACATTAGCCAAATAGACCGCAGAAAAACTCATTCCTGCAATATCACGCGCAAGCAGATCAAGTTGACCAACACCCTCTTTCAAGCACCGCCCTTTATCTGTGATTCGCCACTTAAGTGCCGTATTACCCTGATCAAGATCCAAGATCACTCGCTAACCCTTAGGCTCAGCTCACCACCAATATACCTCTGCAAACCTTCATCCTGCTCAATAAGAACGGCACCATCGCCATCAACTCCACGCATAATCCCCGAATATGCCTTAGAGGGCGAAGTTAAGGTGACTACGCTGCCAGCAAAAGCATCTAATTGATTCCAGCGCTGCCGATAAGCCACAAAGCCATCCCGCTCATAACTATCAAGCAAACGAAAAAGGTGCTTGAGAACTATCGCCAATAATTGATTTCGACTTCCTCTATAACCCAACTCTTGCAAAGCAAGCCATGGCTGATCAATAGCCTCGGCCTCACTCATTAACACATTCAAACCGACACCAAGCACCACCACACACTCTGAATCCATATCGCCGGCGAGCTCAATGAGCACCCCACCCAGCTTCTTGCCCAAAGCAAGCACATCGTTTGGCCACTTCAACTGAGCAGACTCAACACCCAGCTCTACCAAGGCGTCACACAAGACAACACCAACTGCTAGACTCAACCCCTCAAGAGCAGCAATCCCCCCCTGAAAGTGCCAACCAACAGATAGGTATAAATTTTGGGCAAAGGGGCTATGCCATACACGACCACGACGACCTCGCCCAGCATTTTGCTGCTCGGCAACACAAACCAACCCATGAATTGAACGCTGCCGCTGAAGACGCATAAGCTCAGCATTGGTTGAGGGAATTCGTCGGTGCAATATAAGCTGTAAACCTTTTAAAAAAGGCTCTTCAGATAAGCAAGCGCTTACCCCCTCACTTGAAAGTAAATCCAAAGGAGAAAGTAGACGGTAGCCACGACCTGCCACAGACTCTATCGGTAGGTTTAGTTCTTCCAGCTGCTTTAAACGCTTACTTATGGCAGCTCGACTAATACCAAGCTCATCCCCCAATTCCTCTCCGCTGTGCCATTGCGCATCGGCCAGCAGCTGTAATAAACGCCAAACGCCATCACTTAAAACGGCCACTAAACTATCTCCTCATCATCTAAGTACTTGCGCGCAAAGCGCTCCCCCAAGGAGGTAAGTAATTCATACGCTATGGTTCCAGCGGCCTTAGCCAGATCATCTATACTTTGTTGCTCTCCCACCAACATTAAAGCAGGCCATTCATGTTCAGCGCAGGTAAACGCCTCTGCACAGTTAGTGACATCAAATAAGCAACTATCCATCGAAACACGCCCCAGCAATGCAGAAGGTTTGTTGCCCACCCATGCTTGCGCAGCGGACTCTAGAGAGCGAAATAATCCATCCGCATAACCTCCTTGAGTCACAGCAACAAGCTGACCAGGACTGGCCTGATAGCTAGCCCCATAGCCCAAGTAACAAGCCTCCTCGATACGACGCAACTGCAATACCTTCAAGCGAAGCTCCAATACAGGAGAAAAATGTAAGTCACTGTCGATAAAAGCATTAGACCCATATAGAGCAATACCGGGGCGGATTAAATCAAAATGGTAGGCAGAGCCAAGCAGCGCCCCTGCGGAGTTAGCAAGACTAAACTTCAGAGAGGGGGCGAGGCTTAATAGCTGCTGACGAATATCATTAAAACGCTTGAGTTGAAGTGCATTCTGCGGATGCTCTGGCTCATCAGCACATGCAAGGTGGCTTATAACCCACTCAATACCAGCAGCTTTCAACAAGCCCGGCTCTGCCACTAATTCGGCCAACTCTTGCACCCCCAAACCCAGCCGCCCCATGCCAGTGTCCACCTTCAATGCAGCAGGCTTAGGTGTAGGGCCGCAGGAAGCCAGCCAGCGCCTCAGCATGGCCAAAGAGTTCAATACAGGAATCAAGCCAGCCTGCTGGCAGCGCAGCTCCTCTCCACTGCGGATGCCCGTCAAAATATAAATTCGCACAGAGCCGGCAGGTAGAATCAGGGCTAACTGCTCAGCCTCAAGGATATTGGCAACAAAAAAATGCCGACATCCTTGCAGGTATAACTTTTGCGCTACCGCCTCAAGCCCTAGCCCATAAGCGTCGGCTTTAACCACCGCAGCACATTCAGCGGAACCTGCGTAGGAGCTCAACTTGCACCAATTGGCTGCAACCGCATTTAAGTCAATTGTGTATTGGCTAGTAGAAAAGGACATCTGAGGGCCGCTTTATTAAAAAACGCATCTAAACAAAGGCAGGCAGGAATTTCCAGTATTTGCACCGCACTTAGTCTATACGGCACAAACACCTTCAAAGGCGATAGAGCAGTTAGTAGCGCGGATCGTATAGGGAGGCCCGCAAACGCTCACCAAAATCCCCCACCAAAGGCCTGCGCACATCCCCCAACTCTTCCGCTTTTTGAGCGACAGCGCTAGCAATAGCGACACTAACACTACGAATATTATGTAAAGGCGGGTACAAGCAACCCTGAGCCAACTCTTTATCCGTTACTGTATTTGCCAAGGTCTGAGCAGCACAAATAAGCAGTTCATCATCTATGCGCGTTAAACCTCCATGCAAAGCCCCCAAACCTAAACCTGGGAAGATATAAGCATTATTGCCCTGCCCCGGAACTTTAATCTCTCCGTTAACATGCACTGGGCCAAATGGGCTACCACTGGCAAAAATAGCACGACCACCACTCCACAAATAGGCATCTTCAGCACTACACTCAGCCTTAGATGTCGGGTTCGATAATGCAAAAATAACTGGGTGCTCGTTATGCTGCGCCATAAACTCAATAATATCCTGAGTAAATACTTTAGGCGTTCCACTTGCACCAATAAGCACATCAGGTTTAATAGTATCAACAGCCTGCCCAAAGCTCATCGCTGGCATCGATTTAACAAACGGCGCAAGATGCGCCCCAAAGACCTGCCCCGGTTCTTCAACAACAAGACCACTGCGATTAACATAGAATAACCGATCCAAAGCCTCCTGCTCACTCAAGCCTTCATGCTCCAGAACTTTGACCAACAAAGCGCCGATACCTGTTGAGGCTGAACCCGCGCCTAAAAACAAGAATTTCTGTTCGCTTAATTTTTTACCCGTTAACCTTGTAGATGCTATCAGACCCGCAACCGCGACCCCCGCCGTACCCTGAATATCATCATTAAAGCAAAGTAAGCGTTCGCGATAACGCTCCAACAAGGCTACGGCATTATCCGTAGCAAAATCTTCAAACTGCAATAAAGCTTTAGGGAAGCGCTGCTTAACAGACTCAATAAACTCATCCATAAACTCATCGTATTCTTGGCCTCGGGCACGCTGCTGACGCAAGCCCAAATACAAAGGGTCATTCACATACACCTCATTCTCCGTGCCTACGTCCAACATAATGGGTAAACAATGGGCTGGATCCACCCCCGCACAAGCGCAATACAAGGCTAGCTTACCAATAGGAATGCCCATACCGTTGGCACCCTGGTCTCCCAAACCCAATATGCGCTCACCATCGGTGACAACAATGAGACGAACATCTTTTTCTGGCCAATGCGAAAGCACAGAAGAAACACTGCCTTTATCTTCTATCGACACATAAAAACCGGCTGTATCTCTAAAGTTAGCGGCAAATTCTTCACAAGCCTGACCTACGGTTGGGGTATAAACCAAAGGCATGAGTTCTTGAATATGATCAATCAACAAACGAAAAAATAAACGCTCATTTCGCTTTTGCAAAGAACTTAAATAAATATACCTATCAATATCACTACTCTGACGACGCACATTCGCTAACGCACGCTGAACTTGCTGCTCAAGAGTGGAAACAAAAGGCGGTAACAATCCCGTTAAACCAAGCGCGCCTCGCTCTGTGGGAGTAAACGCTGTGCCTTTATTTAAACGAGGATTATTAAGTATTTCACTGCCACTTAGCGCCATGAGCACTCCTTAGATTTATACACTTTCCTAGCCTTAAACAGCATAGAGCTGCTTAAGTTCATCAGCCAATAGAATAACCGCCTGCTCAAGCACAGCATCCTCAGCACAATAAGATAACCTTAAACATTCATGTTGATGGGAACCCAGCACTTGCGAACCGAAGAAAAAGTGACTGCCATCCATAACCAACAAAGAGCGCTTTTTTAAACGCTCATAAAGCTCAAACGAAGTAAGCGGTAAATCTTTTAACCACAACCAAAGAAAAAAAGCACCCTGCGCCTGATGTAAGCGATACGGTAGCGACTGTAAATGAGTATCGATAAGCGCTTGCATATAGTTACGCTTACGCTCATAGAAAGGTTGTATTAAATCGCTACACAAAGGTTTTAATTTTTTGGCCTTTAACAGTGATTCGAATAAAGCTGGGCCGAGATTACCATTAGCTAAGCTTAATACGGTATTGATCGCGCTCAATTTTTCAATCAGCGACGTATCAGCAACAACAATACCTGTACGCACGCCGGGCAGCCCCAATTTACTCAAACTTAAAACAAAAATACGATTAGGCTTCCACGCGATAGGCTCTGCATCATAAACCACCCCTGGAAAAGGGTCGCCATAAGCGGCGTCAACAATTAATGGGATTTGGTACTTATCTGCAAGCCTACCTAAGCACTCCATCGTCTGGACAGAGTGAACATTACCACTAGGATTGGTAGGGCGAGAGACACACAAAGCAGCAATATCACCTACAGCCAAACGAGACTCAACTGCCTCAAAATCACAATGATAACTGAAGCGCTGCCCAGGCTGCTCTTCTATAAGCGGCGCACACGCCTCAAACATATGCTCAGCTAAGCCCTGTTGAGCGTAGCCCAAGTACTCGGGCAGCATAGGTAGCAGGATTTTTTTACCCTCGGCATGCGCCTCCGGTCCTGCAAGCAAGTTGAATAACATAAAAAAAGCAGACTGCGAGCCCGAACTCAAACAAATATTCTGCTCCGTCACCGGCCATGCCAAGCCTTGAAAAAAAGCACTGAGCTCGGAAATTAAGGCCTCTGAACCCTGAGGGCTTTGATATACACCTAACAAGCGGTGCACAGCCTCTTCATCACCGGCCAACTGTTTGAGCTCTTGCGCCATCAAAGCCTCAAACTCAGGAATACGGGCAGGATTACCGCCACCAAGAAATAACATCGACGGATTTACATTTAGCGCCTCGCCGAGATCAGCCATCAGATCGACAATACCAGAACCTGAAGCCAGGCGCTGAGCGAATAAACTAGGGTAAGACATGCACTGAACTACTTAAAAGATAACGGCCTAGCATACCCTTTTAAGTGCTTCGCGCATATTGATCACACCAGTACACCTAAACGGCAAATTAATACAAACCATATTCTTGCAAAGTCGCTGCAAGCTTATCTTTATTAATGGGTTTTTTTATGAACGCTAAAGCTCCAAGCTTTTTCACTCGATCTTGAGCTTCGGGTTGAATATCCCCAGAAATCACGATGATCATAGCCTTAAGATTTTCCTCACGCACCGACTCCAGCACGTGATAGCCGTCCATTTCAGGCATGGTCAGATCGAGAAATACGATCTCCCCCTTACCCTCACGAATAGCCTTTAAACCCTCCACACCATTGCAGGCAAAGGTCACCTCCGCCTCCCAGTGTTCGGGTAGAGACTTAGCAACCTGTTTCCTCGCCATGTTGGAGTCATCGCAGATCAGCAGCGGCATGCTCATTCGTTTTAACTCAAGCTCCGTATATAGTACTTCCTCCAGTATAGTCAGAGCCTGAATAAAAACCGCTAAAGCATAAAAAAAACATAAAGAAGCCAAGCCAGTAGAGGCAAAACAGACAAATAGCTCAAGCTTTGCTAGGGTTGCACCCCATTCTAGCCCTTCATCAACTACGGACGATATAACGATGAAAGCCCTGAGCCCTACGCTTTTTATTCTAAGCCTGACAGCTTTATTTTTAAGTGCTTGCAGCCAAGAAGCCAAACAAACCTCACAACAAGCGCAAGAAGAACTGCAGATCCCCTACGAGCGCCATGTGCTCGCTAATGGCCTGACAGTTCTTATTCACGAAGACCACAGTGATCCGCTCGTGCATGTTGATGTCACTTATCATGTTGGCTCCGCACGGGAAGAGCTTGGGAAAAGCGGATTTGCTCACCTTTTTGAGCACATGATGTTCCAAGGCTCAGAAAATGTTGCCGATGAAGAGCACTTCAAAATCGTCACCGAAGCTGGCGGCACGATGAATGGCACCACCAACCAAGACCGAACCAACTACTTTGAAACCGTGCCCTCTAACTATCTAGAGACCATGCTTTGGTTAGAA
The DNA here is from genome assembly GCF_041346925.1 of Agaribacterium sp. ZY112. Classification (NCBI taxonomy): domain Bacteria; kingdom Pseudomonadati; phylum Pseudomonadota; class Gammaproteobacteria; order Cellvibrionales; family Cellvibrionaceae; genus Agaribacterium; species Agaribacterium sp. ZY112. Next base: position 4,221,637 of record NZ_CP166840.1, read on the forward strand.
GCTGACCGCATGGGCTTTTTTCTTGAGGGCATCACCCAAGAGAAATTCGAAGTTCAACGCTCAACGGTTAAGAACGAAAAACAACAAAACTACGACAATCGCGCCTATGGCCGAGCCTTTGAGCTTATCAATAAAGGACTTTACCCCTATGGCCACCCTTATAGCTGGCTCACAATAGGCGATATTGAAGACCTAGACCGCGTCACTGCCGAAGACTTGCGCAACTTTTTCTTGCGCTGGTATGGCCCAAATAACGCAACCCTCACTATCGGCGGAGATGTAAACTCAGACGAGGTTATGGCCTTAGTAGAAAAATATTTTGGCGGCATAGCCAAAGGACCTGAAGTTAAAGACGCAGAAGCAATGGGCTTTAGCCTTGAACAAGACCGCTACCTCAGCTATTACGACGACAAAATCCGCTTTCCGGCTGTCACCATGAGCTTCCCGACCGTTGAGAAGTTTCATCCGGATGCCGCCGCCCTGCAATGCCTAGCATCGATTCTTGGCGGCGGTAAAAGCAGCTATTTATATCAGAACTTGATTGCTAGCCGAAAAGCCCTAGAGGCGTCAGCCTCGCAAATGAGCAGTGAGCTCGCCGGCCAGTTCTTTATGTTTGTACTGCCCTTTCCAGGAGCAAACCTAAGTGAATTCGAACAAGAGCTACGCACCGCCCTCGATAACTTCGAGCAAAACGGCCCAAGTGATAATGACCTGGCTAAATACAAAGCAGCTTATGAAAGCTCATTTGTACACGGCCTTGAGACGGTATCTGGCAAGGTCAGCCAACTCGCTTATTACAATACCTTTGCCAACGATCCAGCCTACTTCAACACGGAGCTTGAAGCCCATCTCAGCTTAAGCAAAGACGATATTATGCGAGTCTATCGCAAGTACATAAAAGACCAACCGGCTCTGATCCTAAGTATATTAGCAAGCCCGGATGGCTTACCGGCGCAAGCTGACAACTACCAAATTCCTAGCTCGGGTAACAACCCATATCCGCACACTGACTACAGCGGCTTAAGCTACAAAAAAGCAAAAGATAATTTTGATCGCAGTATTCAACCCCAAGCTGGCCCCGCCAAATTAGTAAGCGTACCTAAGAACTGGCGCACCAAAAGTGACAACGGCATTCATATTATCGGTAGCGAAAGCCACGACCTTCCACTGATCAATATTCAGCTAAGTTTACGCGGCGGCTTTATCCTCGACAGCCTCAACATGGAGCAACGCGGCTTGGCCGGTATCAGCACTTTTATGCTAAATACCAGCACTGAGAATTACAGCGAGAAAGCCATTGCCGATGAGCTTGCGCTTATTGGCAGCTCTATTCACTTTCAGCCCAGCAGCCAGCGCTTTAATATTTATGTAAGCAGCCTCAGTAAAAACTTAGACCGCACTCTAGAGCTATTAAAAGAAAAACTCTTTAAACCGGCCTTTCTAGAAGAAGATTTTGCTCGCCTGCAACAACAACAAATTGAAAGTGCTAAAGCAACAACCACTCAAGCAAGCGGCATTGCCGAACTGGTATATCGTCGACAAATATTCGGCCCAAGCCATTTTTCAGGGGCTCCTGAAACCGACCTAGTCAATACCCTACCCAATATTACAGTTGATGACAGCCGTCAGTTCTACCAACAACACTTTAGCCCTAAAGATGCAGAACTTGTCATTGTCGGTGATATCGATCAACAAAGCGCACTTAAAAAACTAGACTTTTTATTCAACTGGCAGGGCAAAGAACCATCCAAGCCCACCCTGCCCAAAACACCAAGCTATGACCACACCCAGTTGTTTTTTGTGAATAAAACAGGCGCAGCTCAAAGTGAAATACGAATTGGTTATTTAAGTGATTTGCTCTATGACCCAACAGGTGAATACTTTGAACGCTACTTAATGAACTTCCCACTTGGGGGTGCCTTTAACAGCCGCATCAACCTAAACTTACGCGAAGATAAAGCCATTACCTATGGTGCTCGCAGCTGGTTCCAAGCCAGCGAATTACCCGGGCGCTTTACTGTATCAACTTCAGTAAAGCAAGACGGCACCACACTTGCTATCAGTGAAATAATGAAAGAACTTGAGCTGATGCGCGAGCAAGGCATTCATGATGACGAAATGCGCTTTATGAAAAGCTCAGTTGCCCAAGGTGACGCGTTAAAATATGAAAGCAATAGACAAAAGTCGGGCTTTCTAGCAACTATGCAACGCTATGGGCTCGATAGCACCTATGTCGATACACAAAAACAAATTATCAACAATATCAGCAAAGAGCGTATCGACGAACTGGCTCAAAAGCATTTGCGCATCAACAATATGATAATTGTCGTTGTAGGTGATAAAGAAAGCGTATTCACTAAGCTTCAACAGCTTGGCTACCCCATCACGGAGCTCAATGAAGAAGGTGAAAAACTCTAACTCCCTCTACAATAACTCAATACCCTCCAGAGGGCGCCCTCGCGTCCTCTAAACCGCAGATCAAACCCGCTTAAATGCAGCGCCGCCCTCTCAATGGCGCGAAGCCCGCTTTGCAACTAGACTAAAAAAAACACCACTATTAACGGGGGGGCGAAGCCTATACCACCACAAAACAAGGCGGTACAAGGGCTGTCGAACCGACATATGAAGCAAGGCGCATACACACAAGAGAGCAAAGACTTATGCAGGTTTTGAATCAAATAAAAATCCGCACCCGAATCTTAATTCTGACACTCGTACCACTGGCCGCGATCTTCCTCTTCTCTTTTGAACGAATGAGTGACGCCTGGCAGCAGAAAAAGAGCATGGAAGCCTTAGACACGGTACTACTTTATGTAAAAAATGCATCACCGCTTATCAATGCTTCCATTGAAGAGTCCTTATACACCCGTCTCTATATCGACAGCTCAGAAGAGAAAGCTTCAGCAGCACGCGCCAAGATGATGTCGCTTCGAAATACAAGTGACAGATATATCGAGCAATACCTAACATTCATAGAAAAAAATCAAACCCGCCTAGCCTTATTCCCCTCTCTCAACAATCGTATCGAGGTATTACAAAACGTACTTTCAAAGTATCACCATGTCCGTGCCGCCGCAGACAAAAAAAGCCATGTTGACACATCCAATAAAGCTGCCTTTGGCTACGATGTTCACACCATATACGAAATGCGCCGACTGATTAGATTACTCGTCGTTTCCCTAAGCGAAGTAGTTATTATCGCCTCAGAAAATAAAACACTTGGCCTAATGTCTAATGCGTTTTATAACCTTGTTGTTGCCAGCGCCGAATCAGCAGCAGCAAATAGTTTTATCTTTGCTGCTGCTTACAATGAAAAAGGACTGGAACCTTATGTATACGCACAAATATTCCGAGTACAAACTAAAGAAAGAGAGTTTTTAGATTTATTTAACGCCTTTGCTAGCCCCAAAGCCAGGAACATCTATGAGCAGAGATTAAATAACAATAACAACTTTCAAAAAGCTGAAAAGTTCATCACGGAAGTCCGTGCAAGCGGTGATCGTTTAATCAACCAGCGTATAGACTTAAAAGGCCTAGACTGGTCTTACCTTACAAAAGAGGTTTTTAGCGCTTACCAAGGAACCATTGAAGAAGTACTAGATGAGCTTATGGCAGAAAAAGACAAAGAATTGGGAGCCGCATCCACCAGTTTAATCAGCACCCTGCTACTCACACTAGGGGTCTTTGGCTTAATCGCCACGATGTCCTACTTTATCGGCTACAGCATAAACAAGCCATTAAAAAGGCTTGTTTATTCAATGAAACAACTGGCCAAAGATAAGGATATGCGCACTCACTTAGATGAGAATGGTAAAGATGAGCTAGCTGAGTTAAGTCAAACATTTAACCAACTTGTTTCCAGTTTCAACAGCACTTTGCAAGGGGTACAAACACAGGCCCAAGTTATGAACGACATCAGCTCAGATGTGGCCGACTCGATGAATCAAAGCCTCGCTCTGAGTGACAATCAACTTGGCGCAACAGACAGCATAAGCGTTGCGGTTACAGAAATGACCACAACCATCGAACAAATAAACGAGATGACTAAAAACACCTCAAAAGCAGTACAAAATGCAGGAGACATTTCGGTTAAAAATGCGGATAACGCATCATTAAGCCGCTCGATGATGGAGCGCCTAACCCAAGAGCTAGGTTCGACAAGTGACGTCGTTAATAAATTGCATGAAGAAAGCACCCTGATCAGCAACATACTGAATGTAATTCAAGGTATCGCCGAGCAAACCAATCTACTGGCATTAAACGCGGCCATTGAAGCTGCACGCGCAGGCGAACAAGGCCGAGGCTTTGCCGTTGTTGCTGATGAAGTTCGCAGTCTTGCCAAGCAAACACAAGAAAGCACTGAGCAAATTCGCGCTCAAATTGAAAGCTTACAACAAGGCGCCCAAGCAGCAACATCGAACATGCAAAGCTTGCAAGAAGAAGGCAGCAAAGCCGTAAGCGTGGTGGTCGACAGCGCTGCGACTGTAGAAATCATGAAAGAGGAGCTGGATAAAATCACTCAAATGGCGGTTCAAATCGCTACAGCGGCAGAAGAACAGGCTTCAGTGTCCAACGAAATCAGCGAAAGAATAGTAGCCGTTCGAGATGACTCAGAGATGGCGGCAACACGAGCCAATACCACGGTAGAAGCTACCCAAGCACTAACTAGTAGCGGCCATAAACTCAATGAATATATTAATGAATTTAAAATAGATAAAGTTGATGGCTACTAATTATCAAGATTTAGATAAGCAAGAAACAATCAGATAAATTGGCCAAGTGTAATTCGCTCATGCCCAGCCAAATCTCTATGGCTAGCAACCTGCTTAAAGCCATATTTTAAAAACAGCAAGCGAACGAATTCGGCTTGCTGCCAGCCGTGCTCTACCAGCAACCAGGCTGATTCAAATAAAAACGTAGGCGCTCCCGAAATAATTTTTTCTAAATCGGCGAGGCCAGAGTTCTCACTCACCAAAGCACTTAAGGGCTCAAAACGAACATCGCCTTGTGATAAATGCCTATCCCCTGCATCTATATAAGGAGGGTTAGACACGATCAGATCAAAACAACCACTCACATTGCTGTACCAGTCGCTCTGCGATACCAATACACGCTCCAAACCCAAGGCTTTCGCATTTTCTGCGGCAAGAGCGACGGCATCCGCACTATAATCAACCGCCTCAACATGAGCTGCAGTGAACTCACTAGCCAAGGCTAAAGCCACTGCTCCTGTACCCGTTCCCAAATCTAATATACGCGCATCATTAAAGCCTCGATCTAGGGCTAACTCAACCAACAACTCGGTTTCAGGTCTAGGAATTAAAGTCGCAGGGCTAACCTTTAAATCTAAAGACCAAAAGTCCTGTTGGCCCAATATATAGGCAATTGGTTCCCCGTTAAGGCGACGCTCAAATAAGCTAGAGAATGCTTGTGTTTGCTGTTCATCCAATTCTCGTTCGGGCCATGTAAATAAATAACTGCGATTTTTATTTAAGCACTTGGCCAATAATAACTCGACATCCAAACGCGCCGTATCACTTTCTGTTAGTTCAGCTGCGCGTTTAAGACAGCAAGCAATACTGATCATGTTACTCACTTAAAGCTGCAAGCTGATCGGCCTGATGCTCATTCACCAAGGGTTGAATAACCTCACCCAAGCGGCCTTCCATAATTTCTGCCAGCTTATATAAAGTAAGGTTAATACGGTGATCTGTTACTCGACCTTGAGGGTAGTTGTAGGTGCGAATACGCTCAGAGCGATCGCCACTACCAACCAAAGATTTACGCTGATCACTATGAGAGGCTGCAGCTCTTTCCTCTTGAGCCTGAGTTAAGCGAGAGGCTAATAAAGCCATCGCTTTTGCACGGTTTTTATGCTGTGAACGCTCATCCTGACACTCAACAACCACGCCTGTTGGGATGTGGGTTAAACGAATTGCGGAATCGGTTTTGTTAACGTGCTGACCACCTGCTCCGGAAGCGCGGAAGGTATCCACTTTTAAATCTGCCTTATTAATTTCAATGGCATCAAGCTCATCTGCCTCAGGCATAATGGCAACGGTACACGCCGAAGTGTGAATGCGGCCTTGGCTTTCCGTTTCCGGAACACGCTGCACTCTATGAGCGCCACTTTCAAATTTAAGCTGAGAATAAGCGCCCTGCCCTACAACACGGGTAATAATTTCTTTATAACCACCATGATCACCTAGGCTTTCACTAATTAACTCTATACGCCAACCACGTGACTCAGCGTAACGACTGTACATGCGAAATAAATCACCAGAGAAAATCGCAGCCTCATCACCTCCGGTCCCCGCACGTATTTCAAGAAACACGTTCTTATCATCGCTTGGGTCCTTAGGTAGTAATAATTTTTGCAGATTTAATTCAATAGGCTCTAACTGCGCTTCACTTTCTTTTAATTCTTCCTGCGCCATTGCTCGCATATCGGCATCATCGTCGGCAGCAAGTAGCTTTGCCTCTTCGATGTTGTCTAATAGCTGCTGATAAGCTTCAAAAGCTTGTACCACCGGCTCAAGCTCCGCGTATTCTTTGCCTAGCTCGCGAAAACGGTTTTGATCCGCAATCACATCGGCATCACCGAGAAGGTGGCCAACTTCTTGATAGCGCTCAGCTAACAAAGAAAGCTTATCTAATATGCTCTGTTTCATAATATTGAGTACTCAGATGTCAGTCGTCGACATCAACTAAAGAAAATAATTTTTTAATATGGCGTAAAAAAGCGAGATCTTCATCACCTGCTGCTTTTTTCATTACGGCACTGGGGCCGTGCATAAACTTATTACTCAAGCTTGCAGCAAAGCGTTCAAGCACTTGCTCAGCATCTTGACCGGAACGTAAATTTTTCAGTGCTTTTTCAAGTTCAAGTTCAGTAAGACTTCCTACTTGAGAGCGAAAAGTACGAATACTGCCAACCGCACTCAGGGCTCGATGTTCAGTTTCAAACTTGCGAACCCCCTCATTAACAATATCTTGAGCAAGCTCAGCGGCTGCTTGCCGAGAGCGCCGATTCTCATCGATCACCTCAGTAAGGTCATCCACCGTATATAAAAAGACATCATTTAACTCGCCAACTTGGGCCTCGATATCTCTAGGAACAGCAATATCGACCATAAACATCATCTTATGGCGACGCTTCTTTAAGGCGTCCTCCACCATGCCCTTACCGATAAGAGGCAAAGGTGCTGCCGTCGACGAGATAACAATATCAGCTTCTGCCAAATAATGAGGGATGTCAGATATTAGCAAAGGCTCTGCATCTACCTCTGCACCTAAGCGCCTCGCATTCTCTAGAGTTCGATTGGCAATCAATAAACGCTTAATGCCCTGCTCTCGCAGATGCCTAGCGACCAGTTCTATTGTCTCACCAGCCCCCACCAACAAAGCCGTATCTTTGCGTAAATCCGAAAAGATTTGTTGAGCAAGACTCACTGCAGCGTAAGCGACTGATACCGGATTCTCGCCAATGGCGGTTTCCGAACGCACCCTCTTTGCCGTGGCAAAAACCTGCTGAAAGCAGTTGTGTAATTGAGAATCGATAGCTCCGTGCTCACCCGACAAGGCGTAACAACTTTTCATCTGTCCTAGAATCTGTGGCTCACCCAGCACTAAAGAATCTAGACCTGAAGCCACCTTCATCATATGGCTTACCGCTTCAGAATTACGGTATACATAACTACAACTACAAAGCTGCTCTAGTGAAATAGCTTTAAATTCGGCCAACCACTGCTGAATCACAAGTAAAGGCTGCTCAGAAATTGCATAAAGCTCTGTACGATTACAGGTGCTTAATAAAGCCAGCTCCAAAACAATGCCCTGCTCACGCGCCTCAGCTAAGGCGCGACGTACGTCATCCGACGAAAATGCCAGATTCTCACGTACATCGACCGTTGCCGTAGTGTGATTAATTCCAAGAGCAAAAAGAGTCATTCGCCGCCTAGGCCGCCATTAGATAAAACCGTGCATTTTCGGTGCAACTAGCCCTAGGAGCAAGCCAAAAGTGATAAAGCGACGCAGCTTTTTTCATTTAGAGGCATTTATACGCAGCTACAGCTAGCTGCAAGCATCAGAAAAACGCTATAGTGCCGACGATAGAACTCGCCAAAGGATACAGGCGCTTACACCAGCGAGAACAGAGTCAGGAGTTTGAATGTTGTTTTGCAAAAGGCCCAAGCATTGTGTTTTGGCAGCCTTTTTTACCGTCTCAGCAGCGCTAGGCTTAAGTGCCTGTAGCTCAACCCCAGCCAAACAAGCTGCAACCCCCCTACCCAAGGTAGAGATTGAGCCGAGTCTGCACTTCCAGCAGGATAGCCTTTATCGCTTGTTAACTGCAGAACTGGCTCTAGTACGAGAGCGCTATGATGTCGGCCTAGACAACTACGTAGAAGAAGCGATAGAAAGCCGCGACGTCAATGTCACCGCTCGCGCAACACAAATAGCCCGTATCCTCAAAAACCATAGTGAAACCCTAATGCTCGCTGAACAGTGGCGGGAGCTTGATCCAGGCAGTTATGAAGCCCGCTTCATTCTCATTTCAGAATACATTTATGCAGAACGCTTTGAAGAGGCATTTGCCGAATCCCAGCGTTTACTTGCTGCCGGACATAGCTCAGGGTTTGAAGACATCGCTATCGATGCAGCTCAAAAGAACTACAGCAAGAACGATGAACTCACTCAAGCCTACTCCAACCTACTAAAGCAATACCCTAAAAACACCGAACTACTTGTTGGTTACAGTATTTTATTGCAAACCAAAGGCGAGCTAGAACCCGCGTTAAAAGCGATCAAAAAAGCCAACAAACTCGATAAAAACAACTCTCGAGCACGCTTCCAAGAGTTTCGTGTACTGACTGCCATGCAGCGTACCGACGAGGCTATTACAGCCTATGGCAAAATGGTTGAACTACAGCCGCAGAACCCACAACTACGTAACCGCTACGCTCAGCTCCTCATTGGTTACGACTTAGGCATGGCCCTTGAGCAGTACCAAATCCTTCACGAGCAAACACCACAAGATGCCGACGTGCTACTCAATTTAGCACTATTAGAATACAGCCAAGGCAATATCCCAGCGGCCAAAAACACATTTAATAACCTGCTAAGCCGCAACCAATATACGGGCATTGCTCATTTCAACCTCGGCGACATGGCCGAGCGTGAAGGCCGGAAAAACGACGCAATAAACCACTACATCCAAGTAAAGAGTGGCACGCGCTATGTCGAAGCCTCATCACGCGCAGCAGAGTTGATTGCTCGCAATGAGACATTTTCAAACGCCCTAGCCTTTTTAAGCGCAAGGCGAGAGCAAGCTGATACGCCAGGACACAAAGAATCGCTGTATCAAGTAGAAGCTGAAACCCTCAGCAGCACCCAACAAGACGCTCGCGCCATCTCAGTTTACAGACAGGGTTTAAACGAATTCCCAGAGAGCGTAATACTGCATTACAGCCGAGCCATGTATTACGCAGCTAGGCGCAACCCAGATAAAGCAGAGCAAGACTTCTTAATTGTTTTAATGCAATCGCCTAATAATGCCGCCACACTCAATGCCTTAGGCTATACCTTGCTAGACCAAACAAACCGCCTTGCTGATGCTGCCGTCTATATAGAAAGAGCCTACGCCCTTAAGCCCAATGATGCCGCAATCATCGACAGTATGGGCTGGCTCGCATTCAAACAAGGGAATTACAAACAAGCACAAGAGCTACTAGAACAGGCCTATAAGCAAACCAAGGATCATGAGATTGCAGCCCACCTTGGAGAAGTGCTTTGGCAACAGGGTGATCAGCGGCGAGCACGTAAAATCTGGAAAGAAGCAATTAATAATTGGCCCAATAGTGAAACCTTAAAACAAACACTCAAACGACTTGAGGTAGAACTGTGAAGCCCAGCTTGCGTATTTACGTACTCTGCTACTGCTTAGCCTTAGCCGCTTGCACCTCTCAGCAAACGGTATTCACAGCCCAAAGCCCTGGGCAACTGCAGCAATGGAGTATCAAGGGCAAAATTGCACTTAAAACCCCTAACGAAGGGCACAGTGCAAACCTAAGCTGGAATCAAAAACAAGATCAGTATGAAATCCGCCTTAACGGACCACTTGGCAGCGGTGCTATCGAACTTGAAGGCAACAGTCACAGCGCCACCCTGCGCAACTCTAATGGTGAATACCACGCAAACAGCGCTCGAGAATTATTAGAGCGCATGTCAGGTCTTGCCATGCCAGTCGACATGCTCCGCTGGTGGATAAGAGGCTTACCAAGCCCAGATGCAAGTGTCAGCCAACAACGCTACTCCGAGAATGGCGACCTTATTTACTTCGAACAGCTCGGCTGGGTTGTCGAGCCTAGCCGCTACAACGCAATTGAACAATTACGCCTGCCCTACAAACTGCGTGCAGGCACCGGCGAGTTTCAGATCAAGCTCGCCATTAAGAACTGGGGCAAGCATGTAAGTGGCTCCCAAACCCACAAATAGCCTAAACTTTCACCGCCACTAACCAAAAATAAAAAAGCATAAAAAAAATCGAAACAAAGGTTTGACATCGTCTTAAAGCGCTATTAAAGTACGCGCCTTCCTCGAGGGGGGCTGAGACTTCTAGCTTTTGCCAAGGCAAAACAAGAGTTTCGACGATGGTAGATAAACAGTTGTTTATATACTCGAGGACTTAATCACTAAGTGATTATGATGCCTCCCCAAGCGAGTTTTACTGGGGTGTAGCCAAGCGGTAAGGCAGCGGGTTTTGATCCCGTCATGCGAAGGTTCAAATCCTTCCACCCCAGCCATTTCTTCTCGCTCACGCCACACTCATTAGTCTCCAAACAATTGGTAGTATAAAGAGGTCTCTACGTGGCTGATTTAATGGTTTTCACCGGTAATGCAAACCCTGAACTTGCAGCGAGCATTGGAGACAAGCTTAATGTACCTCTTGGCGACATTATGGTCGACAAGTTCTCAGACGGTGAGATACGCGTTGAGCTCAATGAGAATGTGCGCGGGCGCGACGTCTTTGTTATTCAACCGACCTGTGTTCCCACCAATGACAACGTCATGGAACTGCTGGTCATTATCGATGCACTCAGACGAGCATCTGCGGGACGAATCACTGCGGTAGTACCTTATTTTGGCTACGCCCGCCAAGACCGACGCGTGCGTTCGGCGCGTGTCCCTATTACAGCCAAAGTAGTTGCAGACATGATGGTCACCGTTGGTGTTGACCGAGTGCTCACCGTTGACCTTCACTGTGAGCAAATCCAAGGCTTTTTTGATGTGCCTGTTGATAATGTCTATGGTTCACCAGTATTGCTTGAAGACATTCGCAAACAACATTTTGAAGACCTAGTGGTTGTCTCCCCTGACATTGGCGGTGTTGTTCGCGCCCGTGCCGTTGCTAAACAACTAGGCATTGAACTTGCGATTATCGATAAACGCCGCCCAACGGCGAACGTCGCAGAGATCATGAACATTATTGGTGAGATCGAAGGTCGCACCTGCTTGCTGGTCGATGACATGGTTGATACCGCAGGCACACTTTGCAACGCAGCTCTCGCTCTTAAAGAGCATGGCGCGAAAAAAGTAGTGGCTTACGCCACACACGCAGTACTGAGCGGACCTGCGATAGAACGCCTAAACAACAGTGAACTCGATGAACTGGTTGTTACTGATTCTATCCCCCTTTCAGAAGAAGCGAAAAATTGTCAGGCAGTTCGCCAACTTAGCTTGGCTGACATGCTCGCTGAAGCGATGCGTCGCATCAGCAATGAAGAATCTCTTAGCGCGATGTTTAACGAAGGTTAAACAAGCACTAGAGCCCACTGCCTCGGCAGTGATCTGTCCCTGATAGTCCTGGTCGCGGGTTATCGGGGTTTATTTTTATTTACGAAACAGAGAAAAGACTATGTCTGCTGAAGATTTTAAACTAGACGTTATTGCTCGCGATGACGCAGGGAAAGGTGCGAGCCGCCGCCTCCGTCGCGAAGAAGGCCTTGTGCCTGCCATCGTATACGGTGGTCGCAAGAAGCCTCAGAACATTAGCATCGTATACAAGGAGCTTATCAAGCACCTTGAAAACGAAGCGTTCTACTCACACTTGATCGAACTTAACGTTGACGGCAAAGCTGAAAACGTTATTTTGAAAGATCTACAACGCCACCCTTCTAAGCCAGTGATCTACCACGCTGATTTCTTGCGTGTTAGCAAAACTAAGAAGCTTAAGATGAGTGCACCAATCCACTTCATCAACGAAGCAAGTTCTGTTGGCGTTAAGCAACAGGGCGGCATCGTAAACCACCAGATGACTGAACTTGAAATTAGCTGTCTACCAGCTGATATCCCTGAGTTCATCGAAGTGGATCTTGCTGAACTAGAAGTTGGCCAATCAGTTCACATCTCAGACCTTAAACTACCTAAAGGTGTTGAGTCTGTTGCATTGAGCCACGGCGCTGACCACGATCAGAGTGTTGCTGCTATCATCAAGCCTCGCGGCATGGGTGAAGACGAAGCCTCTGAAGGTGAAGCTGCAGAAGACGCAGCAGAGTAAGAGTGATATCGCAGCGCAGGTGAATGAACTATGAAATCTGCTGCTGTGCCTGTTCGTATGATTGTGGGGCTTGGAAATCCAGGCTCTGAATACGACAGAACGCGCCACAATGCCGGCCAAGACTTGGTTGAATTGCTGGCGCGACAGGCGGGCACCCAGCTCGCCTCCTCCCCCAAATTTTTTGGTTTCAGCGCAAAAGCGCGCATTGCTAACAGCGATGTGCATCTGCTGGTACCGACCACCTATATGAATCGCAGCGGCCAAGCTGTTGGCGCACTCGCCAAATTCTATAAAATCGAAGCCGAAGCCATACTGGTTGTGCACGACGAGCTCGATCTAGCTCCCGGTGTTGCACGCCTTAAAATTGGTGGCGGTCACGGTGGTCACAATGGCCTGCGCGATATTATTAGCGCGCTGGGCAACAACAAACAGTTTGCGCGCCTGCGCCTAGGCATTGGCCATCCGGGTCACGCCAGCGCCGTTGCCAACTACGTATTAAAACGCGCCAGCGCCCAAGACCAGCAGCAGATAGACAACGCCATTGATGAGAGCCTCAGAGTGCTCGACGACGTTGTCGCGGCCGACTGGGACAAAGCCACGCGCGAACTGCATTCACGAACAAAGTAACTGAGAGACTTCAGTTCACAACATTAAGATAGGAACACGCTCATGGGTTTTAAATGCGGTATCGTTGGCCTACCCAACGTCGGTAAAAGCACCCTGTTCAATGCCTTGACCAAGGCCGGCATCGACGCCGAGAACTTTCCGTTTTGCACCATCGAGCCCAACAGTGGCATCGTACCTGTGCCTGATCCCCGTCAAGACAAACTCGCAGAGATCGTCAAGCCAGAGAAAGTGATTCCGACCACCATGGAGTTTGTTGATATCGCAGGCCTTGTTGCGGGCGCATCCAAAGGTGAAGGCCTCGGCAATCAGTTTTTGGCCAATATCCGTGAAACCGACGCTATTGCCCATGTAGTTCGCTGCTTTGATGACCCGAACGTCATCCACGTTGACGGCAAGGTAAACCCTGCCAGCGACATCGACGTTATCAACACAGAGCTTGCCCTAGCTGACCTTGAAGCGGTAGAAAAAGCCATTCAGCGCTTTGCTAAAGCCGCCAAAGGCCAAGACAAAGAAGCCATGAAGATTAAGGCGCTGTGCGAAAAGGTATTGCCTCATCTAAACGAAGCCAAGCCCTTACGCAGCTTTGAGTTAAATGAAGAAGAACTAGCAGAGCTAAATTCAAAACTGAGTTTGATGACCCTTAAACCGACCATGTATATCGCTAATGTCGAAGAAGATGGCTTTGAAGACAACGCCCTGCTTGACCAAGTTCGCGAAATTGCAGCAGCAGAAGGCGCCATTGTTGTTCCTGTGTGCAACAAGCTAGAAGCTGAAATTGCCGAATTAGAAGACGACGAAAAAACCGAGTTTTTACAAGACCTAGGCCTAGAAGAGCCGGGCTTAAACCGAGTTATTCGCGGCGGATACGATCTACTGGGTTTACACACTTATTTTACCGCTGGCGTGAAAGAAGTAAGAGCCTGGACCATCCCCGTTGGCGCAACGGCACCTCAAGCTGCCGGTAAAATCCATACTGACTTCGAAAAAGGCTTTATCCGAGCCGAAGTTGTCGCCTATGACGATTACATCGAATTTAACGGTGAAGGTGGCGCAAAAGACGCTGGAAAATGGCGTTTAGAAGGCAAAGATTACATCTGTAAAGACGGCGACGTCGTTCACTTCAGATTTAACGTCTAAAACTTCATTAAGAGGCTTGACTTCGAGGGGCTTGATAAGCAAAATACCGCCCCTCTCGCAGACTGAGGTCCGCAAGAAAAAATGGCTAGATAGCTCAGCTGGTTAGAGCGCAGCACTCATAATGCTGAGGTCGGCAGTTCAACCCTGCCTCTAGCTACCATATTTAAAAGGCCGATAAGCTTGCTTGTCGGCCTTTTTTATGCCCTTCGGTTTGTATGTTGAAGGAAATCCAGTTCTTGCGTTACATCAATAAAAAAACCAAGTGCAGCCACACGCAATTGAACCAAGCCTTCAGACAGTTCTCCAAGTAACGCGCCAATTGAGGCGAATTCACAGGAGATTGCGATGCCCACAAACTTACATAATCAAACCACCCGCGCCGTCTTTGATGATAGTTTTGATGAGAGTACTCTCAAAGCCTTTGGCCAGAACGGGGGTGGAACACTCGATTTAATCGCCAATGATCAAGGCGCTGCTTATAGCTTACATTTTCAACGTCGTAGCCACGCGAGCAATGACGCACAGTGGGTCATTGAAGTGATCAAACAAGAGCGGGAGCTGCACGAGCAGCAACAAACACAAGCTGAAGCGCTTGCCCAGCTTATGGCAAAAAACTTCAGTCAAAGCTTTGAGTTACTAGAAAGCTACTATCAGGAATGGCTGCAGGCTAAATAGATAAAGCCTGACGCCACCGCAGCGCTTTCGTCTCAAAACTCATTGCAGCATTTGCGGGGCTCGTAGAGGGCAAATCAACAAGCTCATAGCGTGCAACAGGGAAGCTACCTGCCTTAAGAATATGGCGATCAAAGAGCTGCCTGGCTTTCTTACCATTAAAACAAAGGCGCTTAAGCCTAGGCATGCTTTGTACAAGAACCTCGAGGTCATTTGCTACCTCACTACTGCGTGAAATAGCACTGTCCAAGCTACCTTCCCTATGGCAATGCTTTAGCACATCCCAGAGCCCAATATGCCTATCAAACAAGACCTTAATACGCTGATCGTAGCAATTAGGCAGCTCCGCCCGAGGGCAGGCAAAGACAAAACTCCAAAACAGATTTTGCCGATTAGCATAATATTGCTGCGCATCTAAAGACACCTGACCTGGCATAGAGCCCAATACCAATATCTCAGTGCTCTCCTGATACAAGGGTGGAAAGCTTGAATGCAACATAAACGTAAGAAAACCTCGAACCAAACGACTACTAAAGAAGAGAATATTAAAACATGCTTTGTAGATACACGTGACAGTTCAGGTAGAATGGGCGACCAACTTAAGCTGGGCCCGAGCAATGAATACTAATACGACCTCTACGCAAAGCGATCCAAATGCAGGATTAGCACATTTTAACGATGCTGCTTATATGCAGGAGCTGCAGGCGCAAATGCTTAAATTTGCCAATTTACAGCTACGTGATCATCAACTTGCTGAGGACGCCGTACAAGAAGCATTGATTGGCGCAATGAAGAATACCAAGTCCTTTGCGGGCAAGAGCGCTTATAAAACGTGGGTATTTGCTATTTTAAAAAATAAAATAGCCGATATTCTTCGCAAGCGGCACCGCACCGTTGAGCTTACAAATTTATCAGGTAACAGTGCGAGTGAAGATGAAGATTTCTCAAACCTATTTGATGAACGCGGTCACTGGTCTAGAGGAATGGGGCCTGCAGACTGGGGCAACCCAGAAGCAAGCTTTAAAGATGATCAATTCTGGGTGGTGTTTGAAACCTGCCTACATGAATTACCCGAGCGCCAAGCAAAAGTATTTATGATGAGAGAGTTTATCGGTTTAGATTCAGATGAGATATGTGAAGGCGAAGAACTAAGTGTCAGCAACCTTCATGTCATCCTGTATCGCGCTCGCATGCGCCTACAAAAATGTTTAGAGCTTCGTTGGTTCAGTGAGGGAGATAAAAATGCTTAGCTGTAAAGAAGTCACTCGCCTATTATCACTTGCACAAGAACGACCTTTAAGCCTAGGCGAAAAGATAAGCCTTAAATTTCATTTACTTATGTGTAAAAAGTGCAAACGCTTCAACAACAACTTAGGCTCTCTCAGAGCTGCAATGACACAGTTTAAACAACGTAAAGAGTAGGTATATCTCAAAGCAGGCAGACCTAAATATAGGGCGAGATAAACGACAAACCGTTATCACGCCCATTAATTCACTCATCGCAATAAACATCAAGAATAAGAGCTCATATCAAAGCCCTGCTATAAAATCGGCAAAAACAGAAACTAATTACACTTTTAAACGTCTAAACCTCAGCGGCTAATAATCAGCAACATGAGTGGTAATTGTGTATATACGTTTTGAACAAGCTGACGACAACACAGAAGTAGAAGAGCTACACAAGCTCGCATGCAAAGAGCCTCAACAAAGCAAAAGCAACAAACTGTGTAGGGCCAGTCATCACAAAACCCTAAGCCCTTCTCTTGTCGCTTTAGAGCAAGGAAAAGTATTAGCTCACCTAGGATTTTCTGAAATACGGATTAGTGATGGCAGCCAAGGTTGGTATCGCTTAGGAGCGATCGCCGTACTCCCCGAAAAACAAGGTCAAGGCATAGCTAGCGCCATAATAAAATCAGGTCTAAAACTCTTGCAACGCCAAGGTGCAGCAGGCTGCATCGTACTTGGTAATAGTCATTTCTATAAACGATTTAATTTCAAGCCAACAGCAAAAATGTATTTACAAAGCTTAAGTAATGCTCGTTTATTGGCTCAGAGTTTCTCCAACAACCTCCCTGAAGGAGAAGTGACTTATGCACCTAAACTTGTGCAACCCACTTAGCTCACTTTATCAGCCAAAGAGAAAAAGCCCAGTAGCTTATGCATACTCGCACTTTGCTCTTCAACATTTTTGGTTGCGGCTTTTGTCTCTTCAACCATCGCTGCATTTTCTTGTGTCATGGCATCCAAAGAGGAAATAGCAGCATTAACTTCTTGCACACCTTGGTTTTGCTCACTCGCCGCCGCTGAGACCTCGATAGTAAGCTGGTGGGAGTCGGATAACATTTGCGCGATATGTTTTAGGTTATCTTTTGATTTTTGACTTAATTCCCAGGCACTATCAACCTTAGTCACATTCTCTTCAATTAATTCTTTAATACTACGTGCAGCTTCACTTGAGCGCTGAGCCAAATTTCTTACCTCTGATGCCACAACAGCAAAACCACGCCCTTGCTCCCCTGCTCGTGCAGCTTCGACAGCAGCATTTAAAGCAAGTAAATTAGTTTGAAAGGAAATTTCATCAATCATAGATGTGATACTGGCAATTTTCTGGCTCGATTCACGCATCAAAGCCATCGACTCCACCGTACTTTCAACGGTAGCTAACGACTGTTCACCCACTTGCATTGCCTTATTAACTTGAAGGCTAATTGCAGAGCAGCGTTTTTCAGCGTGATCAGTTGCTGCTGCGATCTCCTCCATGCTTGCCGCAATTTCTTCAAGCGCAGCAGCTTGCCCCTCTGTTCGCTTAGACATCTCAAATGTAGCGGTACTTTGTTCACCGGTCATTGCTAGGGTATGAGTAGAACTCTGCTGCACCTTCTGCACAATGTCCCCCAAATTATGCATCGACTCATTTACAGCGCTGCTAATATTCGCAAGTTCTCCACGGTGGCTATCTTCCATTCTTTTAAACAACTCACCTTTTTTCTGAGCACTTGCTATACGAGTCAAATCGCTAACAGCGTGCTGCAATGCAATTAAAGATTCATTCACTGCATTTTTTAACTCGTTAAACACCCCATCCATTGCCTGATCAATTCGACCACTAAAATCGCCATTTTTCATTTTAAGCATTAGATCTGAGATTAAACTCAAGGTTATGTTTAATGCTTGCCCAGAACCATTAAGGCTAGTCTTTAACTCCGCAAGCTGCCCTTGGTATTGACCTTCAATGCGAACATCTAACAAGCCCTTCTGTTGAGCAGCGGCAACACTTACAATCTCACTAACAGCCGAATCCAACTCATTAAGCGATGTGTTTATACCAAGCTTCATTTCGGCTAAATCGCCGCTCATCTCACGCTCAATACGTAGAGTGTAATCACCACGCTTTATGTGCCTAAATATACGATTTAAATCTTTAATAGCCTCATCAATACTTTGCATACTGTCATTAATGCCATTTTTTAAGACCTGCAAATCACCGCTGTAATCCGATGAAATTCGCCAGCTAAATTCAGCTTTTTTCTGAGCCTGAACACACTGATTAATATCATCCATGGCTGAACTAATGTTCTCCAGAGAAGTATTCACACTGTATTTAAGTTCATTTAACTTACCAGGTAACTCAACTTGGATACGAGCAGAGAAATCCCCCGCGCTCATTGCTGAGATCACACTGGATACCGCATTTATTGCCGACTCAGTTGCCTGCATGGCACCATCTACTTTTTGTTTAAAACCACCCTCAACTTGGCTATCCATACGCGCACTAAAATCGCCTCTCGCTAAAGCCGACATCACATCAGCCAAGGCGCTCATGGTTTTTTCTACTTTCTCCGAGCTTTGATTCACCCCATCTTTAAGGTGTTTTAAATCCCCATCAAAGTGCTGGCTAATACGCGCATCAAATTTCCCTGAAGCCACAGCAGAGACCGTATCGGTTGCAGCATGAATGGCGAGTTGAAGTTCTTCTAACAAGGCATTAAAAGCATTGGCAGCCTGCCCCAGCTCATCTTGATATGACGCATTTAATCTAGAATTAAAATCCTTACACTGAGCCACCGCATTGAGCATGCTTGTCAGCTCTCCAACCCGCGTGCGAATTTGTCGGCTAACCATCTGACTTAAGCTAAAAATAGACCAGCAGATTAAAACCGTAACAAGTACTAAAGCAACAAGAGTGATTAGCGCATTGCGCGCCTTAGCTGCAGCCGCAAGACTCAAGTTTTCACTCAAGGCATCTGCGACAGCTTTAATATGCTTGATTCTCTCTGTGCTCACAGCAAACCAATGCTGCGAATTACGAGGAATATCAGCCCTTCCCTCTATGGCCTCAAAGAATTGCTGACGAATCGCCAATACTTCAGTATTCGCATCACTCGCCATTCCTTCAACAAGCACGGAAAAGTCTTGAGCAGGCATATTTCGAGAGATAAAGTCGAGCTGATCATTTTGCTCATTAATATATTGGCTTACAGAAAGAAGTTTGGCGGTTGTATATTGACCGCTGGCAAAAATGCCGTTTAGAGCACCACGCTCCTGACCGGAGCGCTCTTTCAGCCAGAGTAAACCTGTCAAACTATGCAGGCCTTTCAGTACAGAACTTTCGCCTATCAAAGCACTTAACTCATCAATACCATCTAAGGCAGCTTTATTAATCTCAGAGTAGCGAGCGAAAGGCTTGCTACTTGTATCTAGCTGATCAACCTCTTCACGCAGGCTTGCCACTGACGCTAGCTCACTGCCTAAATCCCTTAGATGCTCCTGTAAATCCTCCCCTAAAGTCAAAGTAAAATCAGCCGTCAGAGCCTTTTTAAAAGCTGCGGCGGCCGTATCTGCGCGCTTGCGCTGCTCAACGAGTTTGCGTTTCCCAACCTGCCCTTTACTAGCCAAAAAGCCAGCTGTTAATCCCCTCTCTACAGCATGTTGATGAGCCACCCCATCTAATATCAAGACAAGCTCGATCACATCTTCGGTTATACTAGCGGCCCGTATTTTCTCTACGTTTTGAGTAATGATCAGCAGCACAACAGCAAGCACCAATACCATTGGCGGTACAATGGTTAGGTTGATTTTTTTAGATAGAGGGGCATTAAGCAAATAGAGCTTGAAAGAGGCAAGCATGGTATCTGACTCCGTGAACAATACGTCCTTAAGCCCAAAGAAGGCTCACTCTATTACCCTAGCTGAGCCCACTAGTTTCGCAAGCCCTGCAGGCCATCTACAAAGGCAGGTCATAAGGGCTTACAGCAACAAATGAGAGATTCATGAATAAGCTCAAACAAGCTCAAAATAAAGTTGAACAATGGCTCGAGGAAGTCGTTATAGGGTTAGGCCTTTGTCCATTTGCTGCCTACCCCCACCAACAAGACCAAGTACACATTGAAATCTATGAGGGCAATGCTGACGAGAAACTGCTAAATGCACTAACAAACGAATGCCAGCGCCTTTACACACAAGATAGAAATGCTGCCAACTATGTTGAAACCAGTTTAATTTGCCTTAGTCATGCCCTTAGTGACTTTATTGAATACAATGATTTCTTAGGCTTAGCCAATCTCTATTTAGAGCAAGAAGGCTGGTCTGGCCACTTTCAACTAGCTAGCTTCCATCCCGGTTATCAGTTTGCACACACCGCGCCAGACGATAAAGATAATCTCACCAACCGTGCACCACTGCCTATTTTCCATATCATTAGAGAAGCCAGCTTAGAACATGTTCTGAGTACTTATGAAGACCCCGAGGGTATTTACGAGCGTAATATACAGTGTGTTCATGCCTTAACTGAGGCCCAACTAATTAGCCTCTTCCCTCATATCTACAAGCCCAAATAACTTATGCAAAAATATTTTATTGATGCCAACGAGCTGCTATCAGACTCATTCACGCTGGCAAAAGACATCGTAAAAAGCAATTTTAGACCCGACTTTGTTATTGGTGTATGGCGTGGCGGCACGCCTACCGGTATCGCTATTCAAGAGTACTTAAGCTTAGCAGGCATAAAGTGTGACCATGCTGCAATACGGGCAGCCTCTTATTACGGCATAAACCAGCAAAACAAAGAGGTGAAAGTCTTTGGCTTAGATTACGTTGTTCAGCAACTAACGACCCAAGACAAGTTACTGATCGTAGATGACGTATTTGATACGGGGCGCTCGATCGAAGCCATCATTCAGGCTTTACATCACGCTTGCGGTAAGCAAGTCCCCTTAACCATTAAAGTCGCCTGTCCTTGGTTTAAGCCTAAGCGAAATATCACTAAGCGTGTGCCCGACTTTTTCTTACATGAAACCAATGACTGGCTGGTATTCCCTCATGAGCTAGAGGGGCTTAGCCTTGATGAAATTAGAACTGGGAAAGGCGAACATATCGCTGCACTGTGTCGAGATATGCCGCCTTTTAACGAAGGTCTCAGCTAAAGCGAAAAAACAGCTGAGAAAAACTACGATTCAAATCTTTTTAAATAGCGATCAATGTACCAATCAATACTGACCCAGCGACCGCCTCCAGTAAAAAACAAGGCTATAAGCATAATAAAATAGGTTGCCGCAAATTCAATTCCGTTTTTAAGCACAGTAAAAGAGCCTGCCTCACTTAACCATGAGTAATTCCCATGCTCTTGCAACAGAGCAACGGCACGTTCTTTTCTTAATGCTCCTGCATCAATCAAGTCGGTACGCCACTCCCAAGGCATAGTTAGCGTTTGCTCTGGTAAAGCATGCCAACCAAATTGCCAATGGGCGGTTAGCGCCGCAACGGCCATCGTTATCGCCAAAGGAATAGCACTCAAGCGAACAGCAAAACCTAATAAAATAAACCAACCGCCAAAAAATTCTGTTGCACCAGCCAAAAAGGCCATTAATTCAGGTAAAGGCATACCTAGATATTCACCAAAATAATAAGCCGTGCTATCTAAATCACTTAGCTTTCCCCAGCCTGCCATAATAAAAATGGGAGCTAAAAATACACGCAATAATAAAGGCGCAATAAAATCCGCTTTCTGGCTAGCATTAAGCACAGAGCTAACACCAGAAAACAAACGGCATAAAAGTTTCATAATTATTCCATGTAATCTTATTAATGCTTCAACAGGACCCAACGATCAATTCAGCATCTATAAATTCGTTTAATAAAGGCACAGCAAAAGCGCTTAATGCGTCAATATCATTACGTTCAAGCTGCTGCGCCACTTTTTCAATAAGTAAAGCGAGTGTTATAGGCTCTTCTTTTAGAAGTTCTAATAACATATAAGTAGTCGCATTTAACTCACTGAAACTTACATTGAACTTTTGTGTTCGCCATATAGCAAGAAAACTTGGCTCTTTGGCTAAGTCCTTATTATCAGCGCTGGCAGTATGCACCGGCCACTGATACGCAAGTAAGCGAGCTGACGGATTAAGTGTTAAGACGTCCTCAAGCTCTTCCGGCCACGGGTGTTCATCAAGATCGACCTCGAGCTCCATCCACTCATAGTGCAATAGTTCAACAAAATAGTGAGGTGCACTAATATCGTCTGCATGCTCATGCGTAAAGTGAACAAACTCTAAGGGAATTTGGCTGAAGATAGGGGTATGACAACGCCAAAGTGAGAAGAATTGGCGTTGTAGAGCGACCCAATCCAATTCACTAAATAAGGTTTTAGCTACCGGGAAACAATTATCAATAAAACCGGAGATATTGTTAAAAAGCAATTCTTCGTAAACACGACTTTGCCTTTCAGGCACCCCGTCTGGGCGACTTTGATTTTGAGGATCACGTAAATAGCAACCAAAGCTAAGTTGAAATTCACGCAGAGAACTAGGTGCTACAGATACATTATCGCTGCTATCGTTCATACGCCACCCTGCCTTACAACCACAGCTGCCTGGGCCGATCTGTAGGCTTTCTGAATAGAACGGATATGCTCAAGCTCGTTAAAAAGAGACTCTAATCCATTAAAGTTAAAATCCCTCTCTAGGCAGGTAGGTAAACTGGCGGCATCAACACCAATGAGCTCATAACTGGTTTTTAACAAAGACCACACCGGATCAATCACATCCGCCCCATGAGTATCAACAATTAAACCATCTTCTTCTACATAATGCCCTGCAACATGCAAATAACATACTTTATCTAAAGGCAGCTCTTGCATATAAGCGATAGGGTCAAAGTTAAAGTTTTGACTATTTACATACACATTATTGACATCCAAGTGCAATAAACAACCAGCCTCTGCAATGACCGCACTAATAAACTCCTGCTCTCTCATTTGTGCACCAGGCGGGGTGAAGTAATAAGAGGCATTTTCAAATGCTATTTGACGCTCCAGTATTTCTTGAGCCCGGCGAATACGCTCCGCAACCCAAAAAACAGCTTCTTCAGTACATGGAATAGGTAATAAGTCATACAGATGACCATCGTCACTGCACCAACTCAAATGCTCGGTATACAAACTAATATCGTGCTCGTCTAAAAAGGTTTTAATATTTTTTAGCAGGCTGTAATCAAGCTCTTCAGCACTGCCGATAGACAAGGACAAACCATGGCAGGCAAAGGTTTTTTGCTCGGTAAAGTGACGCAAATCACGAGCATAACGACCTCCGGCTTGCATCCAGTTCTCAGGAGCTATCTCAAAAAAATCAATCTGACTGATATCGGCTTGTTTGAGATCACTTAGCAGCTCACGCCTAAAGCCCAAGCCAGTTCCATGTAACACCTTGTTGTTCATATAAGCTCTTACTGATCAAGGCCATGTTGATAACGGCCACTTTTATAAAGGCACAAATAAAATCACCGCCTTCGCTTTGCAGCTTAGCGGTGATATAGAGTGATCTTAACATTCTTAGTAGCTATCGCAGTGCTAGTAATAGCCCGTGATAGTAGCGAGTAATACGCCTAAGTGGTTAAGAAGTATCAGCTAGCTTGAGTGACTAGCCCTTACCGCCACACTTACCTTCGCCGCATTTGCCTTCAGACTTTTTCTCACCGCCGCACTTGCCTTCGCCACACTTACCGTCAGACTTTTTCTCGCCGCCACACTTGCCTTCACCACACTTACCGTCAGACTTTTTCTCGCCGCCGCACTTGCCTTCACCGCATTTGCCATCAGCTTTTTTCTCGCCGCCGCACTTGCCCTCACCACACTTGCCCTCTTTCGCTGCGGCTACTTCATAACCACTTTTAAGTTGATTAGCAGAAAAAGGGTTATCAGCCGCGCTTGCGTGACCAGAAATAGCAGCACCAAGTACAAAAGCAGAACCAAGCGTTAAAGAAGTTAGAGTTTGTTTTTTCATTGAAGCTCTCCATCGAGTTATAAACGCAGCCCTTAGCCGACTGCACCAAAAAGTGTTCCAAGGCCACATAGCCTAAGCTCTTATGCACTTAGTAGGCACAAGCCGAGTGATTCTTACAAAGATAGATAAAAAAAGTAACAGCTAGGTTCACAGATTAAGGACTAGCACTGATTCTGAGCCTTAGGAAGCTCATTAAACTCATTCTTAAAGGCGATAAACTGCTCTAAAGGCATGGGGGCAGCAATCAAATAACCCTGCACAAACTCACACCCCCAATTACGTAGCATTTGCAGCTGTTCTTCTGTTTCCACGCCCTCGGCAACCACGGCGATCTCTAGCTGATGAGCCAGTTCGACCATGGTTGAAGCTAGAGCCTCATCCTTCGAACCAGGTACAAGAGAGCGGATAAAACTTTGGTCAATTTTCAAAGTTTGCACAGGTAAGCGCTGTAAATAGCTCAGCGATGAGTAACCTGTACCAAAATCATCCAGCGATATCTTAATGCCGTGCTGCCTTAACTCATGTAACTTATCCAGAGCGTGCTCGAAATCAGTCAGTGCCGCTGTTTCCGTGATCTCTAGCTCTATCCAATCTACCGGAACCTTATTGCGCTTTAATACAGACATGACCGAGTGGCTTAAATCCGAATGCAATAGCTGCTTGGCGCTCACATTCACCGCCACACTGACATTATCAAGCCGGCCTTGATTCCACTTGCTAACGTCTTCACAGGCTCTTTCTAGTACCCACTGGCCAATATCAACAATTTGTCCAGAATCTTCAGCAATAGGAATAAAATCAGCAGGGCTGATCCAGTCACCAGAAGCCGTTTTCCAGCGAACTAAAGCCTCAACACCAATGATGCGCCCTTCTATTAAGCTGACTTTGGGCTGATAATAGAGTAGCAGCTCATCATTGGTAATTGCGTGACGCAAACCAGCTTCAACCGCCATGCGGAAACGCTGTCTCTGCTCTATACCGGCTTCATAATAAACAATGTTATTCGCAGTGACCTGCTTCGCTTGGTTTAAAGCGCCATCGGCCAAACGCAAGGCTTCCTCACTGTTTACACCAACTAGGTACTCCCCTGTTACAACACCAATGACCAACTTTAAATAAAACTCATAACCTTCTATATCAAAAGACTGCTCAAAGCTGCTTTGCATGCGTGAAAATAAATGAGCAGCTACATCAGAGTTGTTAGGTAAAGCAAAACAAAACAAGCCTCCACCGATATACGACAGGCAGCTATCGTCTACTAGCCCCTCTTCAAATACTGTGCTTTTAAACCGCTCTGCGGCCATACGTGCAATTTGCTCAGAGATGGCGACTCCTGCAGCTTCCAGTACCGTATCGATAAGATCTAGATCTAAAATAGCAACCAGTACACTTTGCGACTCTAACTGTAAGCGCTGATCGACAAAGGCGTTAAAATGCTCTCGCTCAATAAGACCTGTAGTGACATCGTGATACGCAAGATACTCCAAGTCTTGTTCAGCTTTTTTCCTCGCCGTGATATCACTCAAATAAGCGTGATACTCATTGTATTGAGGTAACCAGCCAAGACTTATTTGCAAATGACGGCCATTTCTTTCGTATTCCCATTCTCGATAGATTTCTTTTTCATCTAGAAAGTCTAAAAGATCTGAGGGCAGTAATTCATCAACATCCGCACCTAAAGCAACTATATAAGCTGACTCATTGGCATACATAACCCGGCCATCACGACTCAGTGACAAAACTGGGTGAGGGTTACTACTTGGAAAAGAAGCGAGGCGCTGCTGTTCTTTGAGCGCATTTAAACGCCGAAGGTTACTACGCGCCAACCAAGCACCGGCTAATATAGATATCAAGGTCAACAAAGCCACCAGAGAGACCGTACGGCGCGTATCAGCGCTATAACGCTCTGACGAATCTAACACGCGCTGACGTATGTACTGAGTTAAAACCGCACTCTCCTCGTTTGCTCTATCCGTTAAAGGAGAAAACCAACTTAGCACTTCTCTAGACGCATCCCAATCGATGGGTTTATCAGACATAACCCCAATAAAAACTCGTGTTGTGCTTTGCATTTCGGTATTGATTTGCTGCAAGCGTGAAAGCTCACTTGTTGCTCCCAAGGCATCAGAAAGCCGCGTCAAAGACGATTCAAACTGGCGAAGATGCGCTGAATATCGCTCTTCAAAGGCGGCTTTATCGGTTGTTAAATAGTATTCGTAAACCGAAGATTCGATCGAAACCAGTGATGTGCGAAGGTATTGGATCTCATCAAACAGTGGTAATTCACTTTCATTGAATGTGAGTATTTGCTCGCTTGACCTCTCTGCTGACTGATAAGCATAGAGTGCTAGCAATACCAACAACAAAGCTAAACACGAGACGATGCCCCAAGCCTGCCAATGATGTTTGACCTTGCTGATTATCAAAATGTTAATACCCTTATTTAGGCTCTACAGTCAGTCAAGCTGAAGACACAAGGTTTTGCCAGTTAGAAGCTATCTATCAGTGCTCATTAGATACCCCCCATAACTGCCGATAAAGACATTCTGATGTTCGGCGCGTCAAAAGCACCTTCGCGGCTGATCTTCGTCTCGGTGTATTAGCACGGGATAGATCCGAAAGTTAAAGCAAGTAGAAGCCCCCAACTACAAAGCAGAGGCATAAAAAAACCGGCCAAGGCCGGTTTTTGAAGATGGGTAAGAAAGGTTTAAAAATGATAATTCAAGCCCAGAGCAAGCACATCAATGTCGACATCACCGACGAAATAGCGGTTGTACTCAATTGAGCTTTCCATATTACCGCCTAACAAATAGGCATAACCCAACCCAAACATCGGGTCTTGGCCATCAAGATTAAACGTGTGATCCACAAAATGAGACCCGCGGTTTAATCTTACCTCTAAGGCATTGTTCCACGCCATGTAGCCTGCTCGCAGGTAAAAATTATCCCAGCGATTGGGTCTCCAGCTGAGCAAAGCACTCGCGTTAACACCAGAAATATTAAAATCTGATGCAGCCCCTAAACCAATAACAGCCAAATCATCTTCATCAATTGCTTCGGCACCACTCACAGAAAAGCCACCAAGCCTTACATAATCAAGCTCTAGGGCAAACCAAGAGTTTAGCTCTGTGCCCACCCCCACACTAAAAGCAGGGCCAGCAGAAGCGCTAACGACATCGGATGAGGGGGTTGCATAAGCAATATCCGCGTCAACATAAACACCTGCCCGCGAAACCACAGTAAGTACACTTAGCACGGTAGCAACGGTGATTTTTACAATCAAACTAGAGGCGAGAGGAGTGCGAGCAAACAACATCAAATTAATCCGTCAGAAGAAATGGGGCAAAGGCGTCCATTGTAGGCGGCACTTGATGTTGATACAAGCGAGTACATAAAGGCAAGTACTACACCTGCTATAGCAAAGCAGGTTCACAATAAGAATAAGAAGAGCATAGAAAGACTAATAATAGCTGTAGCCATAGATCCAAAACTTACCTAAACACCCCTCATTATATCTATTACATATAGCCGAAATCCCTTAGCCAAACTTGATTAATACAAGACTGAACTAAGCTTAATTTGATGACGTATTTTTGCTCTTGTTTTGCTTAAAGTTTCAAGGATGTCTTTTATGGCTCGCTTTTCCTTATCTCTCAGTTCTTTTATTTCCTACATTTTTTTCTTCACCAGCTCGGCCAGCTTTGCTCAACCGTTTAATAGCACCGAAGCCCGTTCTTTAGCGATGGGAGATACTGGTGTGGCCTCTGCAAAAGCCAGCTCTGCAGCGATATTCAACCCAGCTCTACTGGCCGAAAAACCAGAGGGAAATATACAAATCATCCTTCCCAATGTAGGCGTTAATGTATTTGCAGACCCCGATGCCGTTGACGCTTTTGAAAACATAGAAGACCAAGCTTATATAGATAATATAACCACTGGTTCTGATCGAATTAATAACAGCATAAATACAATGGACACCAACGAGTTTTTAGCTGCAAGACAACAAGTTGTTGATGCCAGCCAAGGGCTTGATGACGAGCTTAGCGTACTAAGTGAAAAGCCCTTTCGAATTAACGCAGGCGCTTTTGCCAGTATTGCCTTCCCCACTCGTTTTGCAGGAATGTCGGCTTATATAAGCAGTAATGCAACAATAGAAACGACTCCTGTTATCGATAGCTGTGATAGAACAACCCTTGATGAATATACTAAATTCCTAAATTACGTTCAGAACGAGCAAGACATTGAAACAGCATTACGCACAGGCATTCCACCATTTCGCTATCGATGTGAAGGTGAAACAGAAGATAGGTCTATTCTAGACGAAGCCTCAGCAACACCTGCCCTGTATGACCCTACCGATGATCTAGCGAGCCATGTCATTGTAGCTGGCGTAACAACAACAGAGTTTGGTCTTTCTCTTGCCAAACAGTTTGAGTTTGGAAGCCAAAAAATTAGCTTTGGCATCACGCCCAAAATCCAAAAGATAACAAGCTACTGGGCAGTTCCTACAGTTCAAGATTTAGATGATGAGAACTATGAAATTGAAGACGAATTCAAAGACTCCGAAAAAACTGAAAATAGCTTTAATGCAGACCTAGGTATCGCCACTAGTTTCTTAGCGGGAGACTCGCTCACCCTAGGTTTAGTAATAAAAAATCTAATAGAGCAAGATTACACAACAACCACGACCGAAAATGGTGTCACAGGGAAATACAGCATTGACCGTCAGGCTCGCGCAGGTATCGCATGGCAAGCCCCTATGGGCATTACCCTCGCTGCGGATTTGGATTTAACCAAAAACTCCGCCTTATTTTTAGGTGACGATACTCAATATTTAGCACTAGGTGCGGAGTGGGACATTATGAAGATTGTGCGCTTACGGGCAGGTCTGCGTGAGAACTTAGAAAATAGCGCAGATCAAAGCATATCTGCTGGGCTAGGCTTTAATATAATGGCCGTGCACTTTGACTTTGCCGCCCAAGGAGGAGACAACAATGCAGGTGGTGCGCTTCAACTCGGTTTAGCGTTTTAACTGCAAGCTAGAAAAAAAGCGGCCTATAAAAAGGCCGCTTAGTACTAGCTAACGATGGCACGTCAGCCTATCTGGATACGGTTTTTCTATACCGTTTTTTTCAAGCATTAACATTAACTGAAAATGGTTTTATACAAGGCTGCACCAACAAAACGAGCCTTATCACCTAACTTACGCTGAATACGCAGGTTTTCATTCCACTTCACTTGCCGCTCACTTCGAGCAAAAGAGCCAACCTTCAGCTGACCAGCATTGGTTGCTACAGCCAGATGGCTAATAAAGGCATCTTCGGTCTCGCCGGAACGAGCAGAGACAACAGGTAACCAGCCAGCTTTTTGAGTTAAGCGAATAGCATCAATTGTTTCACTTACGCTGCCAATTTGATTCAATTTAATCAACACAGAATTTGCTAAACCTTGATCAATGCCTTGCTCAATACGCTTAATATTAGTGGTGAATAAATCGTCACCAATAATCTGAACTTTATGCCCCAACTCCGCTTGCAGTCGCTTCCAGTTTTCAAAGTCGGTATCAGCAAACGGATCTTCGATACTAATAATGGGGTACTTCTTACACCACGCCGACATCAAATCGTAAAACTCATCACGAGTGAATACTTTATTATCTAGCTTAAACCGGTAGTGTTCACCATCATATAAATCACTTGCAGCAATATCCAAAGATATAGCAACATCTTTACCGGGCTCGTAACCTGCTAATTTAATGGCCTCCATCAGAACCTCAAAAGGCTCTTCATTATCCTTATAATCTGGCCACCAGCCTCCCTCATCAGCAATACCCACACACTTACCTAGCTTTTTCATAAGCTCACCGGCAGTATGATAAATATTGTGAGTCATCTCTAATGTTTCTTCGTAGGTCTTCGCCCCCACCGCTATAACAAGGTAATCCTGAATATCTGTTGCCCAACCTGCATGAGCACCACCACCCAAGATCTGAATCTCATTTAAAGGAATTAAGTTACCCTCACCTTTACCAAGGTATTCAAATAGTGCTTCACCACGTGCAGCTGCAGCCGCTTTCGCCATGGCCATAGACACACCAAGAATGGCGTTGGCACCTAAACGGCTTTTATTTTCAGTACCATCCAGTTCAATCATCAACAAATCATTTTTTTGCTGGTCAAACACACTTTTACCAATCAGTGCAGGAGCAATTTCTTCTTTTACATTGGTAATGGCCTTATAAACACTTTTACCACGGAACTTAGTCTTATCGCCATCTCGCAATTCAAGGGCCTCAAACTGCCCAGTAGAAGCACCTGAAGGCACTAAGCCACAAGCACTTACGCCATTTTCTAGTTCGACTTCGACTTCAAGAGTAGGGAAGCCACGGCTATCGTAAATCTGGTATGCATCAATATTGGAAATTTTCATTTTTACTATCCTTTCAAAGCACCTTGCCAAAATGTTAGAAGTGCAGAGAGTGTTACAGGTTTTTTCGTAAGTAGAATGTCGTAGACAAAATCTTTAACTATTTTTTGCTGATCTGA
Source organism: Agaribacterium sp. ZY112 (assembly GCF_041346925.1). NCBI lineage: Bacteria > Pseudomonadati > Pseudomonadota > Gammaproteobacteria > Cellvibrionales > Cellvibrionaceae > Agaribacterium > Agaribacterium sp. ZY112. The sequence goes on from NZ_CP166840.1 coordinate 4,252,449, forward strand.
ATTAAGATATTCAACAGGAGACTTGCCATCCACACGTGCCAACATAAGCATCGGCAGCAAATGACAAAGCTGCTGTTCAAACTCAGCATTTACTATGCTTGGTGCGGCACTTGAATAGGCTTGCCAAGCTTGCTCAGCTAAGTCCAACAATGCATCGCAGTGATCGCGTTTAAGTGCAGCCTTTAATAAAAAGTGATTTAAGTAAAAAGCCACATCAAAGACGGGGTCCCCATACCAAGCCACTTCACAATCTAGAACGCCCAAACGCTCGGGGGAGACTAAAATATTTTTAGGGCTATAGTCACCGTGCACCAAACAACGCTGCGTCGAAGCTAAACGTTCAACCTCTTTAATAAGCAAATCAGACAACTCAGGATTTCGCTCTGCGGTCTTAAGTAAATAAGGCTCTAGGCGCAACTGCTTAAAGTTTTCCAATGTTGCAAACATCGCTTGGGCATCTCGATCCCCCAAACTGTGCTCATGAATTTTTCCTAGCGCCGAACCTGCCTCAACTGCATATGCTTGATCAAACTTGTCATCTAAAAGACGGGTTTTCCAGTTTTCTAAATCACCACCAAGCATCTCCATCACAAAATAGTTTTGCTCATCATCGCAGTAATATATTTTAGGAACAATACCCGGCAAAAAGGCGTCTACATAACGTAAATAATTTTGCTCAACTTTATTTCGCCCAACATCTGCAAACCAATCATCTTTAACTTTTAGCTTTTCGAGTGCGCGCTTAACAACAACAGATTCGTTGTCGCTTTCAAGTAAAATAATTTCACAGCTAACCCCCCCACTGAGGGGGCTTGCAGTAACATTTTTTGAGCTTAAAACACCCTGGCTAACCAGGGTGTCAAGGATAGCTACATCAATCATCAATCAACCTACTTGGGTTCAGCTATCGATAGAGAACGGGTGTAATCAAGCAAGGTATCTAGACTGTTTACACCACCGCCCACACCACTGGCGTTAACACCACCATACGGCAAACCATAAGCGAAGACATTGTGTGCATTAACCCAGCTATTACCACTGACCATCGCTTTGGCAACACGCTCGGCTCGAGGCTCATCTTTAGTCCATACACTGTTTGCCAAACCGTAATCCAAACTATTAACCTGTCGAATCGCATCGGCCTCATCAGTAAAAGAAGTTAAATAGGCAACAGGGCCAAAGATCTCCTCTTTAAAACAGATATTGTCTTCACTGCCTTTTAATAAAGTTGGCCCAAAGAAGTAACCAGGACCATCCAACTGTTTACCACCACAAAGCACCTCAGCGCCTTGCTTCACGCCTTCGCTAATATAATTTTTGATGGTGTTTAATTGTGTTTGGCTCACCACCGGCCCCATTTGGCTGGTTTCATTCATGGGTGGCTCGATAACCGTACTTGCAAGCACTGCCAAGACTTTTTCAATAAAGCTAGGCATCGCATTTTCTTGAATAATCCAACGGGTTGCCGTACAACAAACTTGGCCTGAATTTAACGTAATCGCACCAGCTAAACCTTCTGCCGCAGCATCAAGATCTGCATCATCAAAAATAACAGCTGCGCCTTTGCCGCCGAGTTCCAGTTTTACGGGCTTTAAATTTGCACCACATGCAGCGCCTAAGGTTTTACCCACAGCAGTTGAACCAGTAAAACTTAAATACTTCACTTTTGGGTGAGAGCTAAGTACCTCACCCATATCTGGGCCACCACCTGGAACAATATTGATAACACCATCGGGTATACCGGCCTCTGATGCCAACTTACCTAAGTAAACCGTACTTAAAGGCGTTTGTGCTGCGGGCTTAATAACAACAGTATTACCTGCTGCTAACGCTGGAGCTATTCCCCACAAACAAAGCGTTAAAGGGAAGTTCCATGGAAATACAAAAGCCACAACACCGTGGGGAAGACGTACGCTTTTAGCGTCCATATCCGCAAGTTCAAGCACCGTTTCAAATTCGATCTTTTGAACAAGATCGGTATAATAACGCAGTGCTTCAACGCCAAAAGGCACATCAAAACCACGCGCATTTTCAATAACCTTACCTACATCCAAGGTTTCAAGTTGGGCGAGTTCTTCTGTATCTCGTTCACATAAGTCAGCAAACTTATTTATTTTTTCAGCGCGCTCTGCCGTACTTAATTGTTTCCAACTTTGGAAGGCGATATCAGCAGCTTCAATAGCTTTAACAGCATCATCAGGACTGGCTTTACTTGCCATAGCCAAGACACTCTGGTCTGCAGGGTCTTCTACCTTGATTTCATTACCATCGGAATTCACTACATATTTTCCGTCTATATAAAACGGTACTGGGTCTTGAGCCAGAAAGGCCTTGATCTTATCTGTTTGGGCTACCATCGAAGCATCCTCGTTAATTATTAGTATGACCCCTAGCGCCAGAGCAAGCAGCGAACATTTTTCTTGTTTACCTGTGCAGGAGTTGATCAAACATTAACAGTAAGAGCTTGAAATCCATTGACGTGAATCAATCTAAAAAATTCAAAACAATAGTTTTTATCGACAAGATAATAGATGTCAGCTGATAAATATCAACATTTTGTCTTTTTCCCAATAGGTAAAAACCAATGGCATTGAAAAGCATATATGTGACATTTTCGAAGGGAAAATAAAATAAATTAAGCTGTCACTTAAATAAACAAAAACAAATACTGACCGACTTAACGAGACAAACGACGTTTTAAATCAAGCAATAAAAGATCCGCCTCTGTAGCCGAGCAAGAGCTAGGTAATGTCCACCAAAACTGCCCCGTGCTGACATCCTCTTTTAAGGTCATACACCGCCCGTTATGCTCAACAACCTTTTGCCCTTGCCCATCTAGATAAAACTGAGAATCCTGATGAACGTTTATTGCTTTGGAACGCTTTTGTGCTTTATTCCATCGCTCCTGCTGACGAGGATCAAAAGGCCTAAAAGCGGGATCCTTATCAAGTGAAGCGGGCCAGCTATTGCTTTCGTCTATATCAAAAGCAGATAAAGCGTCTAGTAATTCACGGCTATTAAGCTCTTGACGCTGACTCAACGGTACAGGTTTCTTGGCTCTTAAGTCTAAGTCAAGCTCTGCTTTTGGAGTATTCGTAAGCGGAGCAAGCTTGTTGTTTTTATTGCCGCCTTCAGATGCCTGCATATTCACAACATTGCTAGCGCTTATGCTCCCATCTTGCTGCCATTGAGCTTCACGATTCAAAGCATCTATATCGCTATCTACAAGATCATTACCTTCACCCCACATATCAATATGCTCTGCTACATAAGCGGCTTTATTCTCTTCTCTTTTAAGTAGCTTAATTTTAAGCGGGAACGAGTACTCAGAACCCAAATGCGGCAAAGCCAAAGAAGAATTAAAAAAAAGAAATAGGCTTAATAAGGCAAGGTGTAAAACAAGCGAAAAAAGCAGCGCAACAAACCAAGGCCGTTGATAAATAGCTGTTTGATGATCGTCTATCAAAGCCTGCATCCTGCAGAAGGGGTATGAAATATGCAACTCAGACTCGGCAAGTTTGCAACAGTTCCCCACACTTTAAATGTCTAACTCAGGCGTGCGCCCTAAAGCACCACGCCCTCTACAAGCTCTTCTATACTCAAACCTATACGCTTTTTAGACCAAGAGGGCTGTTATGCTCATGAACAAACCACTCATCCGCCTTTATGTTGTCGTAATGACTTTTTTGCCTTTCTACAGCCAAGCTGGCGTAAAGGTTCAAGTAAACGCCGATGTCGCACATAGCGTCGGAGATTTTGATAGCTTTGACCGCAGCCGTTTTATCACCATGCACGCCACCCATAATGAGCACGACTGGTTTGGTAACAATGCGCAAAGTCTAAATCAGCCCAATGAAGTCAAAGACTTACTGCACGATATCATCGTAAAACGCGATGTGTATTTTGGCCGAGATACCGGTGGTATGAAGTGGCAAGTAGTCAACATTAAAGAAGACCCAAAACGCAAAGGCTGGACCGACGCCGATGTCATGAGGAAAAGCGGTAAAGATACACGCTGGTGGTATAGCAACAATAAAAGCGCTGAAGGCAAAGCCATGCGCAAATACGAAGATAAAAATACGCGCCTTATTATTGGTGCCCAGCAACGCCCCTACTGGCCAGACGGCGGAGACCCAGTTGGCGCTTATGGCGGTAAGCCTTGGTACTTTTCATCAGCGGATACTAAAGACGAGCCTCTAGGTTCAGCGCTGGGTGACTTTATGGGGCTTTATGTCAGTGAGTTTTTCCGCCCACGCAAAGGAAAAGGGCCCGGCCAGCTCAAACCTATGTATGTTGAGGTAATGAATGAGCCATTATTTGAACTAGTGGAATACCCAGGTGACCATCGCCCCGCTACGATCGAACAAGTAATGCGCCTGCACAATACCGTTGCAGATCAAATCAGAAAACACGATAAAGAAGTACTTATCGGTGGTTATACCGTTGCATTTCCGAACTACGAAATCAACAACTTTGAAGAATGGGAAACAACCGATAAGTTATTTATGGATATCGCTGGTAAAAACATGGATTTTATCAGCATCCACCTCTATGACTTCCCCAATATCCCCTATGGTGCGGTCAAGCGTCAGCTGTATCGTAAAGGCTCCAACATGGAAGCCACCCTCGATATGCTCGACGCCTACATGGATATTAACTGGGAAAAAAGGAAGCCCATTGTCGTCAGCGAATATGGCTCCCAGCTACAAGGCAGCTTTAACCAACCCTGGACAAGTGAACGCGACTGGTTACAAGTTAAAGCATTTAGTGCGATGCTAATGCAGTTTCTTGAGCGCCCCGACCGAATTGAACAAGCGCTGCCCTTTACTCCGCTCAAAGCTGAATGGGGCCGAATTTCACCGGAGATCCCTTATTACTGGCGCTTAATGATTCAGAAAAAAGAACGCCCAGGTGAAAAAGGCGAACAGTGGGTGTATTCAGACCTTATTTATTTTTACGACCTCTGGAACGACATCAAAGGTAAGCGTATCGACACTTGGGCAGCCGATCCCGATGTACAGGTAGATGCTTATGTAGATAATAAGCGTTTATATCTAATTCTTAACAGCCTTGAATTTAAAGACATTGAACTCGACCTTGAATTACTCGGTACGAACAAAGCCAAAGTCAAAAATGTTGAACTTCGCCATCTTTACCTTGATGACAATAAGCAAGTTCATTACGAAGAAAAACAACTTGGCAAAAACATCCCCCAAAGCATAGCCTTAGACACCGAAGCCACAGCCGTTTTGGTGGTCGACTTTAATAAGAAAATAAAACAAAAAGAAAACAATCAAGAAAGCCGTTATTTTGCTAAAAAAATGACTGTCGATATTGAAAAAGACAAGCAACTTGGATTCCAAGTCAATGGCTTAAATCCAGCCAAGCAAGGTGAAGCCATTCTGCGTCTGGGAGTAGGCCGAGATTTTGGCTTAAGCCTAAAACCTAAACTAAGCATCAATGGTAGCAGTGTAACCATCCCTGATGACTACAGAGGTTACGACCAATACCACAATGCCGCAGGTGAGCCCGGTACCGCCCGTGAAAGCTTCTTTGGCGTGATCGAAATCCCCTTTGATTACCAACTACTCAAAGCCAACAATAGCATTGAGCTTATCTTCCCTGATGACGGCGGCAAAATAAGCACCATCGCCATACAAGATATGCAACACAGCAAACCCTTAACAAGGATGTGAGCGAAAGGAGCTGATACAAAATGCCGAAGGCTTAGCCATAAAAAACCCGGCACGGAGCCGGGTAAAGCAGCATTCGTAGAACCAACAACAAATGCATGTGGAAGTCTTGATTACATCGCTAGGCAACACACTCGTTGCTGTCGCTTGGAAGCTCAGGTGCACGACGAGCTTTGATTTCGTTATGCACTTTCACTGCTAAAATTGAGGCCGCTAGAACAAAAGTAACCATGTTGGCAGCTATCATAGCGATATCTTGCTTAACGATGCCGTAACCTAACCAAAGGGCTACACCAACAGTAAAAATACTGTACATAGCCAGAGACAAAGACGCGGTATCACGTGTCTTTAATACCTGAAAGGCCTGAGGCAAAAAAGAAGACGTGGTTGCAAAAGCAGCTACAAAGCCCAGTAGTTCAAGGTTGCTCATATCATCTCTCCTAAATAATCTAACCCGCTAAGGGTTCAACAGCGAGAAGCAAAAAGCTCTTAAAGCGTTTTCTGCTTCATCAGAATATGTTGCACAGTGTAATCGGCCAACTGGCTTTTGGTTATGGATTAACCTATCATGTTTTTATCCAAAACTATCCTAGACGTAAAATGAAGTTAGATAAAGACTGGAAATGGCAAGACGTGCTCGAAATTGGGCCAGAGTGTAATGAACGCTTTTTGGATTGCCAGCGTGTGCCGGAACTCAAAGAACTTGCCATTCCACTGTGCGGCTTTAGCCAATTAGAGGGAAACTACCGTGTTGGCCGCTCAGCCCCGATGTGTAACACCCTGCTCTACAGTGTTGACGGAGCCATTGAGCTCTTCACCCCCGAAGGCTGCCAAACCGTAGAGAAGAGCGAGCTCATCATTCTGCCCGCCGGCCGCCCCTTTCTGATTGAGTTACAAGCGCCATTCTGGACTATGTCATGGTTAGATCTTGCGGATACTGCACGCTGGAGCGAATTGTGCCGCAACCGCTCCCCTAGTGAATACTGCCAGAGTGGGCGACAGATTTTTCATACAATTGCCACGCTCTATTACGAAAAAAGCGAAAGCCTGCGCCGCCCAAGCTTAAACTATCTAGAGCACTATTTATTAGAAACGCTTAAAGCACCGACCAGCCAAAGCACAGAAAGTCAGCGCTTAGACCAGCTCTTTAGAGATGTAGAAAAACGCTTACACTACCCTTGGAGCGTAGAAGAGATGGCCACATTGATTCATTACTCCACGCCGCACTTACACAGGCTCTGCCAAAAACGCTTTGGCCGCAGCCCCTTACAACAAGTTATACATATGCGTATGGAACGGGCTAAATACCTATTAAACAGCACCGCTTGGCCTTTAGCCCAAATCGCCGAACAAGTCGGCTACCACGACTTATTTAGCTTTGCTAAGCGCTTCAAAAAAAGTGTGGGAGTGCCTCCTGCTAGGTACAGAAAAAGCGCCAACAACGACACCGAAACCTAGTACATGCCCATAAAAAACTATAGCGAATCCGATTACAGGCAGGTACTTAAGGTCTATGCGGCCTGCAAACTCGACGAGCTAAAACAAGAGCCGCAAACCTTCTTTCTATGCCCCCTGCAAAACGACCCCGTACGCCACCACTACATATTCACCAGCAAGATCTATACTTGGCAGGAAAATGGCGCCATTGTGGCATTTGGGGCTCTTAAGAATAATGAAATACGCAGCCTCTATGTTCTACAAGACTATCGCGGTTTGGGCATAGGCCGCCGACTGTTGGAGCACATGCTAAAACGCTGTAAGGAACCTGCCGAGCTTTTTGTTGCCCAAAGTAATAACAAGGCCAAACAGCTCTATCAAGAATATGGCTTTGACGTAGTGGAAAGCTTTGAAACTGAATACAACGGTTTAAAAGTAACAGCTCAGCGTATGCAAACAAGAGCTGTTAAATGAATAGCAGGCTGCACGGCCTGCAATAAATAGGAGTAACAATGATGCGACTACCTATAAACCTAATCGCAAGCAAGGCTCATGCAAAACAAAAAAAACAACTCGTAGTGTTTAGCCTCAGCTGCCTACTGTATAGCTTGGCTTGTGTCGCACTACTGCATCTAAGCCTCTGATACTTAGCTTAGTTCTGCTTATAAATTTCCAGGGGGAAGTTTTCACAAATCTCCATACACGGTTTCCCCGCCAATAAGATTCGGTATGTACGACTAATATTCGTGCCATCTTGGCTAATCGACAGCAGCTCTCTATAGGTCTCTAAACCACTTTCTCGTAATACTTCGCCAATACCTACTTGCTCACCTTCCAGCTCTTTAACAACATTTGCCGGTAAGGCTTCGGGATTCAATAAGGACCGAGCTAAAGCATAAAGGCGCGTGCTCTTACCACCACTTAAACTCACTCGACGCTCGATCACCTCATCACCAGCATTTAAGTTCAGGTTATTACTTTTGCAGTCTAATAATAAACGCCTCTGGGCAAGCCGATTCACATTTACAGGCTCCCAGAAATAGCTCTCCAAGATTTTTGTGACCGTACCATCGGTCGTCAGCAATACCCGTAAGAAGGCTGGTAACTGACGTAAATTCAAGCTTTCGCCACTGGCTAGTTGCAAGACATCAAAGCCTACATAGCCACTTGAAGAAAATCGATCGATCATGAAACTCTCATATCCAGAAAAACAAAACACAAGCACACTATAGACGCGCGACACCAGTACTACAGTAACTTAGTACAGCAGCAAAGCGAACTAAGCGCCAAGGATGGAAATGCAAAAGGCCATTTTTGATCTAAATTTGCAGATGCGTCACTTTGCTCAATATTCTACTGCAAATTGCCTCACTAATACGGGTATAATTCGCCCGCTGCGCCACAAGCGCACACTAACTTATCCATCCAAGCAAACACATGTGAGGTAAGAACCTTGGACCTGCAAGCCGCATCAAAAGATCAACTCCAACAATGGGCCCAACAACTTGAAGCCGAATACGAGACGATTAAAGCCCAGAAACTTGGCCTCGATCTGACCCGCGGTAAACCTTCTGCTGAGCAGCTTAGCCTCAGCAACGCGATGGATGGAATCCTAGATGGAAATTACAGCGACGATGCTGGCACAGACTGCCGTAACTACGGCGGCCTAGATGGTATTGCTGGCGCTCGCGCCTTAGGTGCTGAGCTTATCGGCGCACCTGCAAGTAATGTCATGGCTGGTGGTAATTCAAGCCTTACATTGATGCATCAAGCAATGAGTGTCGCTTATCACTATGGTTTAAATGGCCCCGAAAGCGCTTGGAACAAACAGGAAAAAGCCACCTTCATCTGCCCTGTACCTGGTTATGACCGCCACTACGGTGTGTGTGAGCACATTGGCATCAACATGGTAACGGTAGGTATGGACGCTAACGGCCCAGATATGGATGCCGTTGAAAAACTCATTAAAGAAGACAGCAGCATCGTTGGCATGTGGGCTGTTCCTCGCTTCTCAAACCCAACAGGGGTTGTTTACAGCGATGATGTTGTCGCGCGTATTGCCAAGCTTGGCAACATCGCCAATGCTAACTTCCGCGTTTTCTGGGACAACGCTTACGCCGTTCACGCCTTAAGTGACGATGCACCGCAACTTGCTAACATATGGCAAGCATGTAAAGAGGCCGGTACTGAAGACAGTGTTTTGCAATTTGCCTCGACCTCTAAGATTACATTTGCAGGCTCCGGCGTTGCCTTCTTAGCAGCCAGCGATGCCAACTTAAGTGACTTTAAAAAGTCGCTTGGCTTTATGACGATAGGCCCAGACAAAGTCAATCAACTGCGACACGTTAAATTCTTTGCCGGCGACCATGCTTTAGCCGAGCACATGAACAAACATGCTGCCATTATTCGCCCTCGCTTTGAAAGTGTCTTAAACCATCTACAAGCAGCCTTTGGTAATAACGAGCTTGGCCAGTGGGAAAGTGCTCAAGGTGGTTATTTTATCTCTTTTGATACTCAGCCAGGCCTTGCTAAAGAAGTCGTCAGCCTAGCCAGTGAAGCCGGTGTTAAATTAACCCCAGCCGGAGCGACCTTCCCTTATGGGCAGGACCCTCAGAATAGTAATATTCGTATTGCACCGACTGTACCTACGGTAGAGCAAGTCGATGAGGCCATGAAAGTCTTTGTTTGCTGCGTTAAATTAGCCTCTGTTAAACAAGCACTAGCCGCTTAAAAAACACAACCCGAGCAATAAAATAGAGTAATAAAAAAGGGGCTTAAAGCCCCTTTTTTATTACTGATCATTACGCAATCAATGCCATTATCGCCCTCACTACCACCAGTGTTCCAACTGTGTACCTAAAGTCCAGCCTTCGTTATCGGCCAAGTAGGTCTCTCCCCCAACCTGTCCGACAAAAGCATCAGACCAATGAGCATAGGTTGCAAAAAAACGCAGTGTTGGCCGATCGTAAAATGAGAATCTAGGCTTAAGCTCATAAGCCAAGGTGGTTTTACTTAACCAGCCTTCTTCATCTTTATACTCATCGCGAACATGATCTAAGCCAAGTTCGAACGATGCCATGCCATATTGACTCAAACGATACATCGGCCGTGAACCCATACTTAACCAACTGACTTTTGAGCCATCTTTACCCGGTACATCACCGTCAGCTAAGCCGTATAAAAACACGCTCTGTACAGCAAAATCGCCGTGAACATCGATTGTGTGTTGGTTTACCCACTCCAAAGCCCAGTTATCTTCGTACACCCTGTCATCACTTGTACGTACAGGCTGTGGCCCACCAAAATGGTTTTGCTGAACCGCAGCTCCGCTGCGAAGAGTTAAACCATTTAATAACTCTCCATACAAAATATCATCCGTCACTAACCAAGAACCCAAAGCCCAACCAGCCTTAGCATTCAGATGTAACTTTTCATTTTGGTGGCGCTCATTGAAAAAAGCCCAAAAATTAATTCGACTACGCTCGCTAAGCTGCACATCAAATAAACGCATATCTAAAGCTGTGGCATATAAAAGTTCAGTAGAACCATCACTCGCTTCTACATCATCTGCCGTACGTATCAACGTCGCACTCGCTTCACCACCCCACAAGGCCATCCCCTCTAAGCCTAATGCGCCCTCTGCACCTTGAACGGTATTGAGCCAGTAGTAGTCGAGCATATGAATATCATGCCGATCGTAGTAGCGCTTGCCCATCCACAGGTCTACCCCACCGGGAAGCACATTATTCAACTTAAGATAAAGCTGCTCGGTATTATCAAACGTAAAGTTTCCGGGCTCGCCATGTTTTTGATAAGCGCTTTGCATAAAGTACAACTGATACGACATAGCGTCTTCGGCGCCCCCCTCCGGCAAGTAGTGGTAATCCACCGCCAACTCACCATAGGTATCAGCCTCGTTACCAAAACGATATTTAGCTTGGGCACCAGGAGCCTGAAAGCTGACTTGCTCCTGGCCTGATTTACTCACCCCCATAGAGTGGCGAATATAACCGTCCAGCTCTAACTGATGCGGGCCAGATGTAAGCGCGCTAGTCGACACAGACAAGACCGATAAAAACCCTACAGCTGCAAAAGTTAAAGACCTCACGTTAAGCCTCCTCTGCAAGAACTGTAAGAGCCATACATTTAGTCGGCGCCATACGACCTACGCTATACATCAGCTCATCACCCTTGCCACGAATATCGTAGTGGCCATTTGTATAGTGAAAGCCGGATGCGACCACTTGGCGCGTTAGGCTCATCGACTGCCCTTCAACAACCAAGTTCAACTGCTCACCATCGTCCGAAAAAGTGAGTGCGAGCTCAGCACCTCGATCGCAGCGATAAATCTGTTCAGCTTTTACATCACTTGTGGTATTTAGAGTAGATTCTGGAACAGGCGACTCAGTACACGATGCCAATAACAAAGGTAGAGCTAAAAAAGAGGGCAGAACAACAAAACATTTCACTCTATATTCCTTACAGAGTTGGGTTCATAAAATTATTATTGATCCCTATGTTAAGCGAAGCGCACACGCAAACAAAGACGAGAAGGTTCTGGGCACAAAAAAAGGAGCACGCGGCTCCTTTTCCTATTCATTTAAGCATTAAAAGCTTAGTGAACATGGCCGTGAGCAATCTCAGTTTCAGTCGCTTCACGCACGTCTTCAATACTGACAGAAAAGTACAAAGTCTTGCCTGCTAGTAAGTGGTTACCATCAACGGTAACACCGTCGTCTTCGACTTTAGTCACTTCAACATAGTGAACGGCGCCGTTTTCCGCAGGGGCTTGAAAGCTCATACCAACCTCAATGGTGTCGATACCACTAAACATTTCCTTAGGAAGCTTTTGTACCAACTCAGCATTGTAGTCGCCATAACCTTCACTAGGCTCAACCGTCACTTCTTTCTTAGCGCCAACCTCTAAGTCAAATAAAGCATTTTCAAGGCCCGGAACAATGTTGTTAGCACCAGCAAGGTACTTCAAAGGCTCTTGACCATCCGAGGTATCAATCACCTCACCATTTTCATCCTTAAGGGTGTAGTGAATGCTTACTACCGAGTTACGTTCGATTTTCATTGCTCTGCCTATATGGGCAAGCCCCTGTAAAAGGGGGCTGCTAAATAATTTGGGGCTGCCAGTCTAATGTGCCAAAGCAGTCGTCGCAAATCTGCCTAGCCGAGCGTGCTATAATCCGCGCCGTTTTCTAATCCACCCTATATAAATGAGACTAAAGCATGCTAACTTCCAACGAATATTTTGAAGGCAAAGTTAAATCTATCGCATTCCAAGGTGAGAAGCTGCCTTCTACTGTTGGCGTTATGGACATTGGTGAATACGAATTTGGCACCAGCCAAGATGAAGTAATGAACGTCGTTGCAGGAGCTCTAATTGTAAAACTACCTGGCAGCGACGAATGGCAAACCTTTACAGCCGGCAGCCACTTTAATGTTGCTGCTAACCAGAGCTTCCTAGTCAAAACCGAAGTTCAATCTGTTTACATTTGCACTTACGAATAAGCTAGCAAACAAAACAAGGTAGACCATGAGCGATCTTCAACAACAAATTACCGATCTGCAAAGCCGTTTGGTTCATCAGGAAGATTGGCTACAAGCTATGAATGCGCGTATTGCCGAACAAGACAATGAGATCGCTCGCTTGCAGCTACAAACTCAACACCTCGCCGCACTGCTTAAAGAAAGCCAGTCTAGCGAAGGTGCAGCTGGCTTCAATGCCGCTGATGAGCGCCCACCACACTATTAAGACAGACGCTAAAGCGAGTCATCATAGTGTCGGCGTAGCTGCTAAGCTGCATAGTATTTGTACGACCCAAAGGGGCTTGTTACCATGCGCGCCCCTAAGCCCAGAGTGTTAAAGCAAAACCAAGTTCAGCGCTCTGCCCTTATTTCCTCACGTGTGGAAGCCCATGTTTAATCTGATATACAAAACACCGTCGAATGTAAAAAACGACGTTCTATCTGGTACTACCGTTGCTTTAGCGCTGGTGCCCGAAGCCGTAGCCTTTGCCTTTGTCGCCGGCCTTGAACCGATGGTTGGCCTATACGCTGCCTTTATGATGGGCTTGATCACCTCTATTGTCGGTGGCCGCCCAGGTATGATCAGTGGCGCAACCGGTGCCACTGCCGTCGTGATGGTTAGCCTCGTTGCAGCCCACGGCGTTCAATATTTATTTGCCGCCGTCATTCTTGCGGGCCTATTTCAAATCGCCGCCGGCTTATTAAAGCTCGGTAAATACATACGTATGGTGCCCCACCCTGTAATGCTCGGCTTTGTAAATGGCCTTGCGATTGTGATTTTCTTAGCTCAAATGGGGCAGTTTCTCGTTAAAAACGAACTCGGCGAGCAAACTTGGATGCAAGGTGAAATGCTTTATACCATGGGCATACTCATCGCCATCACCATGCTGATTATTCATTTCCTACCCAAGTTAACAACAGCAGTACCCTCTTCTCTAGTCGCTATTGTGGGCGTAAGTTTAGCTGTTCCTTTCTTAGGCTTAGAAGCACGCACAGTAATCGATTTTGTAAGAGACATGCTGCCTGCAGAAGAAGCCGTCAACGCCACCTTAAAGGGCGAGCTACCTAGTTTTGCTATTCCTATAGTGCCGTTTAACCTTGAAACCTTAAAAATCATTCTACCAACCGCCTTTATTATTGCCGCGATTGGCCTAATTGAATCACTACTTACCTTAACCCTTATTGATGAAATCACTGGTACTCGAGGCCGTGGTAACCGCGAATGCATCGGCCAAGGTGTCGCAAATACCACAAATGGTTTCTTTGGTGGTATGGGTGGCTGCGCCATGATCGGCCAGAGTATGATCAACATTAACAGTGGTGGCCGTGGCCGTTTAAGCGGTATTACCGCAGCCCTTGTCTTACTTGCCTTTATTCTTTTTGGTGCCTCACTGATTGAAAAAATCCCTCTTGCAGCTCTTGTTGGTGTCATGTTTATGGTTGTACTCGGCACCTTCGAATGGTCGAGCTTGCGCATACTTCGCAAGATACCGTTAAGTGATGCGTTTATCTTGATCTTGGTATCTGCCGTTACGGTTATTGCCGACTTAGCCATTGCGGTCATTATTGGAGTAATCGTTTCAGCCTTGGTATTTGCTTGGAAGCATGCTCAGCATATTCATGCCGAAATCAAAACGGATGACAAAGGTTCGAAGATCTACGAGATACACGGCCCAGTTTTCTTTGGCAGCGTCGCCAATTTTAAAGAGCTGTTTACACCAGAGTCAGATCCGGATGACGTTATCATCGAATTCCAACGCTCTCGCATTAGTGACCACAGTGGTATTGAAGCCCTAGACGGCCTCGCTGAACGCTATCAGGCTCTCGGTAAAACCCTGCATATTCGCCACTTGAGCCCTGAATGTGTCGCACTATTTGATAAAGCCGGTGATCTCTGTGAAGTCAACCACTTAGAAGACCCTGACTATCATGTAGCCAGCGATAAACTGGGCTAAGCAAAAGATTAAGCCAGCGGATAGTTAAGCCATTGAGATGCGTTAGCTATCCATATCCAGATACAAAAAAGGCGTCTTAATAGACGCCTTTTTTGTATCTGAGCTTAGACTATTGCTGCCAGATTTTACCAAGCGCAGAAGTTAAATCAGATCCACCTTTGCCACCGATATAATCCATCAGCATAGGAGTAAATTTAGACACCATGCTTGGGTCCATGCCTAGCTGTGAGAAAATGGCTTCAACAGAATCCATACTCTTAATACCACTAAGTGCAGAAGCATATTCACTGCTACCACTACTTAAACCCTTAGCCATCATACCCATACCTTGATCCGTGAGCTTATTCTTAGCCAAAGCTAAAAGCGCACCTGTACCACCTTGAGCTTGCTGCTCAGTCACACCCAAAGAACTGCTAATACTGCTAAACAAATCTGTACCAACTAGACTACCAGCACTCAACGATGAGGCCGCAGAGTCCATAGAATCTTTAGTTTCATTAGAAGCGCCACAACCAGCACCTAATAGACAAACGGCCATAACCGCAACGAGTGACTTTTTCATACTCTTCCCTTAAGTAGTTAACAGAACCATGCATTGTACGGTTCTTTAAAAAACAAACAATGTATACACATCGATATGTCAATTTAATGAAGTAAACGTGAAAACAAACAAGCTTTAGCAAGAATACTAACAACCCGAACCAGAAGCACTGCCAGTATAAAAGTCGATAACAGGCGCATTACCCACCCCCGTCGACTGCCGGTAACGAATAAAACATTGTGCTGGCCAAGCATCAACATCAAACCTGCTAGGCCAATAAACATAAGCTCCCAAATGGGTGCTCGGACGCTGCTGCCAATCACTACTCGGGCTGACTACCATCGTCCCGATACCACTCTGAGTGCCTGCAGGAAAGCCATAAACAACATCAATAAGCTGACCGTTTACCGTTATTGTCGCCATAGCTTCATTTTGAACACCATCAGCGGCAGAGCGAGCAAAACTTAACGAAACAGCACTATTTAGTGCCCCCTGCAACCCTTGCATCGAAGCAATAGTCGCTGAACGCTGCAGATCTAAAAACTTAGGGACAGCAATACTAGCTAATACTCCCACCACAATGATCACCGCTAACATTTCAATTAGAGTAAAAGCGTATTGGTAGGACCTGTATTGATACTGGTGTCGTAACATAAAACTGTTAAGTCATTGAGGTAATAAAAGCCTACTACAACAAGAGCTTAAGCACTAGCAAGCACAGCTAGACCGGTTTCAAATGTAAATGAGGAGAATTAGAGGGCCGGTTTCTCTAGCTCCTGAATCAAATACCCTAGTTCATCCACTTTATCTGAGAACAGCGAATGGGCATCTGCCAGGCCACGGTTATAAAAAACAGGCTCAAGTTCTTTTGCAATAAAATCAAGAAGAAACTCAGCGTCAAAAGCACCGATTTCCTGATCGAACTCCTTATCAAAATACGCCTTAAGCTTGTTCACTAAACGATCCGTTTCTTCTTTAGAAAATTTAACATCCGTCATATATAAGCCTCTTAATCTTACTACCAATAGCCACTTAAAAAAACAAACACAACCTAGTGTATTTCAATGAAAAGCAGTAGCAATGGCCACAGAAAATAAACATTCAAATACCATGCAAATAAAGACAGGTGCAAAATAAGAGGGAACGACAAAAAACCACTCAACTCGCACGCTTTGTAATCAAACGTACTACCTTTTATCAAAAAAATAATAATTTCATAGTAAAGCGCTTGCTAAATGTAACAACAAAGCGCTAACCTCCGCGTTCAGATGTACAGCGCACATACAGTCATTTAAATTCTCTACCAAAAGTGAATACCATAGCGCTGACACTGACCCGCTCGCCATAATTCTAATCAAGTAGCTCCCATTTTCATTATTTCTGTAACTTGTTTACAAAAATTGGGGACAACTTCGCCTAATTTTTGATGACGTGCCTAGCACGCAAGATATCAGTTTTAATGAAAGCCACTTTCTTTAATTAAGGATATTTTTATGCAACAGTCTCGCGAGATTTATTCTGCTGTTAAGCTCGCTCTACCCGCCCTACTTAGCCTTGCAGCTGCTCTTTTCAGTTTAAGTAGTAATGCCGCAACTTATTGGGTAAACAACGAAGACTCACTGCGTGATGCACTTAACAGAGCTTACGTAAATCCAAACGAACTTGACACCATCATCGTTAATGGAACCATCTACCTAAGTAATACCGTTAACATTAAATCTAAAGTTGAGATCAAAGGTGCCGCACAGTACCGTCAGAGTAAACTAAAGCGTAACAATTATAGCTTTGCAGCTCCAATGCTCAACATCCAATACTCTGGCGTCACTATCCACAACCTGACACTACAAGGGGTTGGCCAAAACACCAATACTCAGTTAGCTAAATACGCCCAGTGGGATTCCTCCAATAGCGCACTTATATATCTCCCCACAACAAGTACTGCTTCTAACCCAGCTTACTTTAATATTTACGACTGTAATCTTATCGATAGTGCCGTGGGTATTAACTCCATCGGCATGCTGCCACGTGATCTAAATATTGCATGGAATACTTTTGATCGCGTAAACCGTGGCGTTGAGTTACTGCGTGATATTTATCGTGCAAACTGGAACCTAGGCGATCGCCTTTATGCAGGTAGCCTAAATATCTCTAACAACGAATTTAAAGGTAATAACATTCGCCTTGGTATTTCCATTGATGGCGGCAACGATGGCTACCCTCACGTAGCACCTAGCTACCCAGATCACTACGCCCAAATCCGTAAAGACATCAAAGATAAGCGTAGTTATTACAATGAAGGCTCAAAAATCAACAGCAATAAAATCTATAATGCTCGCGAATTTGGTATTGCCCTGGCAACCGTTGGCAACCTCTACGTATCAGGAAACTACGTATCAACTTGGGGTAACGAAGGCGAATTTAGTTCAGGCATCAATATTGAGCACAACGCAAATAACATCAGTGTAAGCAGCAACCAAATCCACGTAAGTACAACAGGTAATTTTGCCAATGCATTTACCCTATTACCTTACAATGATCACGGCGCGCCATTGAATATTGCTCAAGCATCCACCAATATCACTTATGACCGTAATACTGTTACCGGTGTCGGCCGAAACGTAATTCAAGCCATTGGCTACCGCAACCTTGTTATTAGTAATACTAATGCAACAAACTTCCAAACCACTGATCCTTACGGTATCAATGCAACCCTATTTAATGTTCCTGGTGACTACAGTAACAGTACCGCTTGGAGTAATAGTTCCGTAAAATTTGCTAGCTGGTGGTCATTTAATGGTACCGGCACTAAAGCACCACAAACCTATTATTACGATGCAAATTGGCAGCTACAAATTGCCAATGAATCACTTTAATGAATGAACAATAAGTTTTAGTTATTAAAAATAGGCTTAAAGTCATCACTTTAAGCCTATTTTTTTAACAAAGTATAATGACAAGCCATTTACGATCCAGTTTATAAATGGCTACTTATAAGTCACCGGTGAAGATATTAAAGTCTCACCCGAAGTACCTTTCAGCAGCTCACATTACAACAACCACGGTAATCATCACTGCTTAGTTACAAGAAGAATACATTCACAGTAGAACATCACACATACTTCGGCCTATTAAGCACTAAGAATACACCTAAACTCATAAGCACTAGACCTGAAAGCCGCTTGATGTTTAAGGGGGAATGAGGCATACCTAGAAAAGCAAAATGATCAACAACCGTCATAGCCAATAACTGTCCTAACAATACAAATGAAACCGCGTTAGAGACACCAAAACGAGGAGCAACCCAAGTAATACTTAGCACATAGAAAACTACAAACGCCCCTCCACAATAGAAATACCACGGAATAAATACATTGGTCGTAAAGGTAGATGGAATACCCTCTGTTATTAAAAGCACAGAAGCTGCAACAAAAAAACCAAAGCTAAATAAGATAGTAGCCGCAAGAACTGGGCTTTGAAGCCTAGCCCCGAGCCCGCCATTTAATGCTGCCATTACAGGAATACCAAGCCCAGCTAACAGCATTATAAAAGCATAAATCACCGAATTATTCATAAGTAGTTGAAGCTTCTTATAGATAAGAAATGTTAAGCGCTATAATGATGCATATTATCAACACATAGCTAGAGCACACATGAAGATTTTGTGGGAATAAAGTCAATTACAGCTATTTAATGACTTTCTAACTCCCCCTAATCCTACGCTCAGTAACTAGCTCTCCTGCTATACCCCAATTGTCTGTTTCAACCTCATCAATGACAACCACAGTCCTTTCAGGATTCTTATTTAAAACAGTCTGAAGCAGTTCAGTAGCCCCCAAAACCAATGCTGCTTTTTGTTCTTTACTTACGCCTTCATTAGTTACCTTTATATTTACATACGGCACACCGTGGTCTCCTTATTTAGATTTCATTATTGATTTTTCTAGCCATTTCCACAAAAGTCTCTGCATTTTTTTTGCCTATAGCGCTACACATAGAAGCATAAAGCTCATCGCCTAACTGCTCTAACTCTAGCTTAATCGCGACTGCTTTAGGTGAAGGCCATATAGAATTACTACGCTGATCTTCGCCTCCCTCCTTTCTTAACACGAGTTTTTTCTTCTCTAACGCTGAGACAAAGCGGGTTACGGTAGATTTATTAAGTTGAAGCTCTGTTGTTAACTCCTGCTGAGTTAACCCAGGTGAATCAAGCACTAAACGAAGCAAATAAGCGTGAGAAGGAGCTAGATCAAAAGGATCAAAGGCCTTTTCCCATCGCGCATTTAGTTTTCTTGCTAATGTATTAGTATTAAAATAAAGACAACGCTCAAACATAAATTACATTCAAATAAAACAAAAGTAGTTGCACAAGCAACATTAGGCAAGCCCATACTAGCAAACCACGGTTGCATACGCAACAATAATTAAAACCACTAACACTTGACATAGCTTCTTAGACGGATAAGTTTTTAATGCGGCTATAAAATGACGAGATAAACATCCTATACTACTGATTATTAACAACTTCTTTTTTATTAAAAGAGGGCAATAGATGATCCTCAGACCAAGCTGTCAGAGCCTGTAAAACAGATCTCAAAGATAGGCCAAGCTCAGTTGCAGAATACTCGACTCTAGGAGGCACCTCTGCATATACTTTTCTGCTGATTAAGCCGTCACGCTCAAGTTCTCTTAACTGATTAGTTAACGTTCTTTGCGTCACATTCGGAATCAATCTACGTAATTCGTTAAATCGCCTTGTTTCCTCTATCACACGAAAAAGCAAAATGGACTTCCACTTCCCCCCAATAACATCAAGGGCAGCTTCTACAGGGCAGTCATTGTATTGTTGATGGCGTTGCTTACGCATAATTAAAGTACTCCGGTATCAAATAAGACACTATATGCAGTATTTGTGCATTCTTATGTATGTTTAAACGTTCTGATAAATTGCCTCCTTAACAATCAGTTATTTAAGGAAACAGTTATGACAAATCTAAACCCCGATATTTTTTGGTTAACATTAACGATACTAATGACATCCCTATTCTGGGTCCCCTATATTATAAACAGAATGTATGAACACGGAGTTTGGTCGGCGCTATATAACCCACAGCCAGATACCAGACCCAAAGCACAATGGGCAGAGCGTATGATGAAAGCCCATGAGAATGCCATCGAAAACTTAGTTTTATTCTCTACTCTCGTGCTAACTGTAGAAATATTACAAATAGGATCACACACTACAGCCTTAGCATGCGCTATTTACTTTTTTTCTAGACTTGCTCACTTCACCCTTTACTCACTTAGAGTGCCACTCCTTAGAACCATAACTTTTTTAATTGGATGGATATGCCAAATTGTAATTGGCTTATCCATACTTCGCATAACTTGGTAGTGAAATAGAAGGCTTAATGAAAACAATTTAAAAACATAGCGGGCTGAAGTTTCTTTATTCGATAAAGTCCGCTTATCAGCCAATAAAAAGTATAAAACAGGTTGAAATTTGCAAGTAGACATTATAGTCAGATGCAAAGACAGGTAAATTATCAGCCATTATTGTTAAGATTATTCAATCGGCAATAAAACTTCTGTAATCAACTCTTCGACTTTAACTTCTTCAGGGTTATTTCTGTAAATTTCTCGCATGTCATCACGTTGCTGGTAGCCATGCTCCTGACTCCAAGCAAATAATGAGTGATAGGCAAGACCGAGTTCACTGTAACACCCTTTGTGAGTTAACCACGCAACAGTCCCCCCTGATATATCGACAATCTCTGCTGCACCCAATTCAGGATATGGCTTTTTAATCCCAATACAGCCATCGATAAGCACATTACCTTGTTTATCTGGGTCTCGGTTGATACACATGACAGGGTCTTCAAAGTCTCGTCCTGCTTTATTTAGAATCCCATGCAATTGATAGATGACCTTAGCGCCATCTTCAACAAGCTGATCTAAGGTTGAGGAGCATGATAATTTCGCAACCATATAAGACGGCTCAGTTCGTATCGAGATGTCGTAGGGAATAAGCACTCCGCTTTGGCTAATGCGCTTTATCGACTTCAGGATGCTCTGCTTACGATTTAGTTCAAGCAATATGTGCGCCTGTTCCATCTCAAGGAGAGAACCTAACTCTACTTCATCGGCCTCTAGTAACTTATCAATGGCGGGAATAGCAATATCGAGAGAGCGCAACATGTTTATCAATACCGCTCTTTTAGCTTGGTGCTGTGCGTAGTATCGATACCCTGTTTCTGGTTCAACAAAAACAGGTTTTAGTAAACCAATTTCATCATAGTGGCGTAACGCCTTAATAGTTAAGCGACAGCTTTTAGAAAAGCGCCCTATCGGCATTAGGTTTTCTAACATAGATAATCCCTTTCTAAGCCCCAATTTTTCCGAAGACACTGGGGCACAATGAAAGGCAAACCTTACGTAAGACCATACTTTACTGCAAACTCATATGTGGGCTCAAGCATTGTATAAACATCCACCAGCAAGCCATTTGGGTCTTCCACCATAAAGTGCCTCTGCCCCCACTCTTCATCACACAACTCGACGATTACTGGTAATTTCAAAGCCAAAGCTTTCTGATAAACCGCATCAACATCATCCAGCTCAACAGTTACGACTACTCCCTGAGGTATCTTCTGATGCTCTTTGGGCACACTGGAATGGTTAATATCAACAAAGGCAATCTGAATAGGCTCTATCCTAGGGCTTTGTAATTGTATGTACCAATCAATCTCAAAGATCACTTCAAACCCCAGTAAAGAAATATAAAACGCTTTAGATTCAAGAAGATTTTTTGAGCAAATATCAGGAAACAAGCTTTTCATCTTAACTCTCCTACAACTATGTTTAACAAGACACAACTGTAAACGCTCCTGTAATGGGAGAGTCAAGGCCGGAAAAAGCGATCCGTGATGAAGCCCCCCCCAAATTAAGCTCCAACCAAAACGTCAACTGCACAAATTTACATGGATAATTGTCCTTATCAACTCACTTAAAACAAAGTGTAGCCCGTAGCCTAGTTGCACTCAAAGACATAAAAGCGTCGAGCTCGAACTCAGCAAGGGCGAGCCTTATGGCAAACCTTAAAACGAGTAAAACATCTGTTAACGTCGGCGTTGATATTAGTAAGTTTAACCTGTACGTCTATATCCACGAGAAAGGCATACACCTGCGGGAAGAAATATTATTATCAGCTCCTAGCGTTGGAAAAACACTAGTTACTCTATATTGCCCGATCTGACTGAGATAGGAACGTTAACGAACAATCAACTTGGCAAGCTCCTTGGTGTTGTGCCCTTAAATCGAGATAGAGGTAAAGTTAGGGGTAAGGACGCATCATAGGTGGACACATAAGCACCACACACTATATGGCAACACTCAGCGCCACTTTATGTAACCCCGTAATTAGATCGTTCTACTTGAAACTCAAAGCAAACGGGAAACATTCAAAAGTGGCGATAACGGCGTGCATGAGAAAACTCATTACTACCTTGAACTCAATGATTATAGGTTATAGCGAATCGTGTGCTAATTAGTTTTTAATACTATTGACACCACAGTCGCTTGTTAGAGTACATTTACTCAAATGCTTTTTGTATATATTTTGACATCACTTGCTGACTATCTGCGTATACTTTCATTCTACTACCGATAAATTTTTGAAACACAGGGTCATTAAGTAATTCTGATATTCTAACAAGCTCGACTTCTGTAAAGTTAGCCATGTATATATTTTGCATGTCGGCCTTAAAAGCATCAGAACCTAACATTTCTGTAAATATTGAAACTAACTCTTTTTTTTCCTTTGGCATTCCCATGCCCATTTTCTCAATAGCATTAACCAAATCCATCGCTCGTTGTTCAACCGGCTTATTTTCAAAACCTTCAATTACTCTTTGTGCTGCGTCTCTGTGAGACGCATTTTCGGAAAAAGCCACTTGAGGCAAGAACAGACACATTATAAGGATTAATTTATTCATATATTTTCTCTTTGCACTTGATATTACCCACGAAAAGTAGACACCAGCTTAAGCACACTCTTCGTAATAATAATTTTCATACTCAACTGGACTGGCGTAATCATTTGCTGAGTGCTTCCGTACTCGATTGTAAAACATTTCTATATATTCGAACACACTCGAGTATACCTCGCTTAGATCAGCGTATGATTGATCGAACACTTCTTCAACTTTCAGTCGGGAAAAGAAAGACTCCATTGCGGCATTATCCCAGCAGTTGCCTTTGCGACTCATGCTCGGCGTGATGCCTTCGTCATGCATAGCCAAAACATAATCAGCAGATCTATATTGAACGCCTTGATCTGAATGCAGCAATAATCCGGGCTCACATTTACGGCTTGATACAGCCATATTTAATGCATTTGAAATAAGCGCAGTTGTCATCGTCTTATCCAAAGCCCAACCAATAACCTTTCTTGAGAACAAATCCATAACAACTGCAAGATAAACATGACCACCCCGAACCGGTATGTAGGTGATATCCGATACCCACTTCTCATTTGGTTTGGTTGCAACAAAGTCTCTATCTAATAGATTCTTAGCGATATTATTTCTTGCCGCCCCCGAGGGGCTGTACTTGAACGACTTACCGTTCCTGGCTCTCAAACCCTCATCAGACATGAGCTTAGCGACATGGTTGACTGAGCAGAAAAATCCTTGATCAAGAAGCTCCAGCGTAAGCCTCGGTGCGCCGTAACGAGCTTTTAAGGCTTCAAATGTTTGCAAAACAGCTAGTCTGAGCTGCTCACGATAGACAGCTTGGGAGCTTGGTTCACGCTCTCGCCATTTATAGTATCCAGAACGGCTAACCTTGAGCCATCGACACATTTTTACGACTGAGAACTCTGCCCGGAGTGACTCTATATAGGCGTACCTCACCAATTTGGCTTGCTGAAGTACGCCGCCGCCTTTTTTAAGAATTCATTTTCTTCTTTAAGATCTGAGATTTGACGCTTTAGTTTGCGTACTTCTTCGCTTTCCTGCTTAGAATAATCCACACCATCCACCGCATTAAACTGCTTATCTGATAATCGCTTATATTGTCGACGCCAATTGTAAATCTGGCCGGGGTGAATGCCTAGCTCACGCGCTACTTCAGCGGCTGACGTATCTGGGCCTTCAGATCGACGCACGGCTTCTCGGCGGAAATCTTCGGTGTAATGGTTGTATTTGTTCTTCGTTTTCTTAGTCATTTTTGGACCTCATTAGATAGGAATGAGGTGTCCACTTTTTGTGGGTAGGTAGAAAATCTAACGCCGCTATAACCGGGCGGAACGGAGTTGATTAATATGTGCCATTAAAGCACATATTAAGCGACGCAGTGGAGCTCCGGTTGATAGCCTTGTTAGCCATGTTTTAGGCACTCCTCTAGACGAGCTTTGTAATGAGATCGCACCGTCTTGCCTAGCTTTGCCCCGTTATATGCAAGCAGGCGCACCACCTGTGTGTTAGGGAATCTTAGAGCTTGATCTAGTGGGGTGATGCCGTGGCTATTTTCTTGGTTTAGGTCAGCCCCTTGGGCAATTAGCCAATCTAAAACTTCAAGGTTATTTGAGTTTATTGCCACAGTGATAGCAGAGCCATGACTTGGATCTTGATGGTTTATATTGCCACCCGCTTCAACCCTTTCTTGAAGAAGTTCAAGATTGCCAGACCGAGCTGCAAATATAACTTGTTGATCTATCGAAAAACTCATGACTAAGTGGCTAACGCCCAGCTAAGCCGCCGGAACGGAGTTGATTGTTTTGTGCCAGCGTAGCTGAAAAGCACAAAACGAGCAACGCAGTGGAGGTCGGTTTGAGCTGTTTGTTAACTGTTTCTTCTGATGAAATTTGCAATTTCACACTCTTTTGGGACACGTTCCACTCGACGTTCAAGATCTGTAGCTTCTGTGACTAACTCTGAACGATGAGGCAACTCTTTAGGTAGTTTAATGTTTTTAACAATGCCTAAATTATGAAGTGCATTTAACACCCACCAACCCGGATCAGGTTCATCTTTGTATAAGCCAAGCATTGCCGAACCTGGGAATGCGTGATGGTTGTTGTGCCACGCCTCACCCATTGAAAGAAAACCTGCTATACGGATATTGTGACCTTGAACTGCAGCGCCTTCAACAGTCCAGGTGCGCTGGCCGTGATTATGAGCAAAGTAACCAATAAGCCAATGGCCGCCGACAGAAACGACAACCCTTACAGATACGCCCCACACCAGCCATGATACACCGCCCAATAGATATAACGGGATTGCGATAACTAATTGCTGAACTAACCAATATTTCTCGATAAATAGATAGAACTTATTTTTTGACACTTCTTCTTCGATAGTAAATTTAGGTGGGTATTTCAAGCTAAGATCACAATTGAGCTGCCACCAACCATCTTTTAATATTTTTGATCCGTGCAATAAAAAATCATGACACTTCTTCTGCCGTTGCGCCCAGTCTCTTAAATCGTGCTGCACCATCATTCCAATAGGCCCAGCCATACCAACCAACACACCCAAATAGACAAACACATATTCCATCCATTTAGGGCATTCATACGAGCGATGAATTAGCAGTCTATGCATTCCTAGGGAATGACCAAGACAAAGAGTAACCGACGTCAATAAGATAAAAATGAGGAGAGAAGAAAAAGAAAGTACGAAAGGTGCCACACAAAGCGTTGCGAACAGATTTGAAAGAAACCAAATTGATTTTAAAGGGCTCCATGCTACCTCACCCTCAAATGCGCTTTCCGATCTTTCTGAATTAACTCTTTCAGTATTTCGCATAATTCCCTAGATACAGTTAACGCCGCGCTTTGGGGCCGGAGTGGAGTTGGTTTGGTTGTGCTAGCGTAGCGTTAAAGCACAACCGAAGCAACGGAGCGGAGGTCCAGCACGCTTGCGTGCAAACCAAGAGCGCTTTGTTATGCACTTTGAGGAACTTCGGAGGCAGGCTGCCGTAGCTTGCCAATGTATACGCCGACCGTCATAGCGATAGCTGAGATGATCAACTCTATGAGCATCAATTTGGTGATCAGGAATGAGCCAAGTAGAAATCGATTCATGATATGCACGACTACAGCTACCCCCAAAAGTACAACAAGAGATTGCAGATACCTGTATTTATTCAAATTGTGAGAAAACCACCAGTAAAAAAGAATGCCGAATGTGATTACTGGTAAATACAGAGCGAGATACAAATTTATAGCTGAGCTGTAATGGCTAGGATTTCCCCAGTCTAGAATTGAGTTAGTGAGCGCCAACGAAAAAGAACTCAAGAGAGCCAATATTTGGAAGGTTATGATTCTTTTCCAGTTCATGTCACGGAGCCTAAATGTGAGATATGCATAACGCCGCCATAAAAGGCCGGAGTTGTATTGATTGTTTTGCGCTAGCGTAGCGAAAAAGCGCAAAACGAGCAATGCAGCGGAGGTCCAGCCCGCTTGCGGGCGATTTTTGATGGCATTGTTAGTTTTCAATAGTAGACAGGAAATACAACGCGCAAAAGAAAATAGACATGATCGGATACATGAATATTGGGCGTATGGATTCTCCACCGTCCTCTTCCTCTTTTCCAAGGCCCGCCATTATTGCGAAGAATACAGGTGTTAACAAAATTCCTTGCAGGCCGCGAATAGCGGTATAGAAGCGTCCTTTAGTTTTTTGGACAAATAGCTTATCTACTTCAAACTCTTGCTTGTCATTAAGGCCGACACTTATTTCTAGGGGCGTGTAGAGCTCTCTTCTAGCTTTCCAGACGGCTATATCAAACGGGATAAACAAGACCCTATAAGATATTGGGACTAGGATCGAGATCGCTAGATATGGAAGTAGATCTTCGAGGTGGCTCATAGAAACTAACGCCGCCATAACCGGCGGGAACGGAGTTGATTAAAGTGTGCTATTAAAGCGCACTTTAAGCGACGCAGTGAGCGTCCAGCCCGCTTGCGGGCGGTGGTTGATGGCTTTGAAGTAACTTTGGGCTGAGCGAGGAATACACCGTACAAACCCAGTGGCAAAGACAGTGAAACCAAAGCTACCCGTTTGATACGAAAATTAAGATTCACGATGATTTTAGTCATAGCTCACCTCCTTACAACGCTGAGTTTGGTTAATCAAGATTACTTTTTCTTTACCAGGGGGAATTGAACCCCCTGAACGCTCACTACTTACTACTATTTCGGTTCGTTGACTTTCACAGTAGCGTTGGATCACGTCCCGCTCACTCCAAAGTTACCTCTTAAAATATGCTCGCTAGCAACACATAACGCCAAGTTAAACGGCACAAATTGCTGTGGTATTGTGAGCGAAGCGAACCACAGTAATTTGTGTCCGGCGCAGGCGCTTGCGCCGGAGCGTATTTAAACGTTTTGTTAGCTCTTTCTAAACTCTTCATCGGTAATAACCAGTATATCATCTACGGATTCGCCGTTGAGATCAGTAAACAATGAGTAGTATCCAATAATCTCCCCCATGTGCTCAATATCGTACGTTGTTTCAATATATTCATATGATAAATCTGAATGTTTAAAACAAAACTTATGAGACTTAAAGTGGTAATTAAATTTATCAGATACTGTTTTATTAACACCAAATTCTTCGTGTTTGACCCAAGACTTTACACCACTTAATGCTCTAGCCTCTAAGCTAAACTCTTTTTCTACTGCGTTCAGTTTATGGGTAAATTCCACGATAATTCCTGAGAGCTAACGCCTGCCTTAACCGGCGGGAACGTAGTTGTTAATTTTGTGCCAGCGTAGCTGAATAGCACAAAAGAAACAACGCAGTGGACGTCCAGCCAGCTTGCTGGCGAGGGTTGAAGGCTTTGTTATTTGGCGGGCCACAATGCCTACCTCGTTTTATTTTGGGTTTGCTTAGCTTCGATCTTTGCTCTT